>JAVBQO010000006.1:0-138520 GCA_031548885.1 Saccharimonadaceae bacterium (SeqCode) | reverse complement strand
TTTTCATTTGCGTTCTTTGTTAAGTTGGCCCATCACGCCTCCTTGTCACGGTGGAGATCGCCGTTTCTAATCCGGTCGGGCGCGCAAAGACGAAAAACACCCTAAAGGGTTGTTTTTTATTTTTTAATAGCGCCCGACCGGATTCGAACCGGCGGCGCGAATTTATTTCGCGTAAACGCCGGTGCGCAAACCGCTCGCGCAGTTCTGCGAAAGCTTGCTTTTGGCAGGACAAGTAGTGGCGCTTTATATCCGGCTAATCTCATTCTCAATAAACCAAGGGCGGCAGAAGCGATTCATCACGACACGCGGTCGCATATCGATCCCACCTCTACTTCCCCTGCGTCTGCGTCTGACCCGCCGAAGCGTCGATCTTGATAAATTCCTTGACCTTGCCGTCGCTACGCAGTTGCTCGAACTGACGATCGAACTCATTCAGATCGACTTTGATCAGCGAATAATTTACCGCGCTGTCGGTTTTGCTGTTCAATTTGATGATGTAGTAGCCGTCGACGCCTTGGATAATCGGCGAAACCTGACCGGGTTCCAATTTTTTGGCCGCAGCAATCAAACCATTCGAATCCAACGTGTTGGTTTTGATGCTGCCGGCTTTGCCGCCGGTCATTTTGGTGGTGTCGTCGTCGGAATGCTGTTTGGCAATTTCGGCGAAGTCCGAGCCGCCGTCCAGCCATTGTTTGATCTGTTTGGCTTTTTGTTCGGCTGGCTGGTCGATCACGAACGCAACCTGGCGACGAGTCAAACGGTCTTTGACAATTTTGCGGTAATCATCCAATGTCCAGCCATAAAAATCTTGCAAAACTGCTTTTTCAAAAGCCGATTCGCTGAGGCTAGATTTGGCCGATTCGCGTTCCCGCGTAATGAAATCGTTCACTTGTTCATCGGTTACCTCGACTCCGTTGGCCGCCGCTAGCGAATTCGCATAAGCGTCCTTCTCGACTTCATCCAATTCCTGTCGTTTCAAAAACTCGATTTGACGATCGGCCTCGGATTTGTTGGCGCTGATTTCGTTACTACGTTGTAAATAAGTCATCGAGCTGCGCAATCGCCGCAAGTAATCGCTGTAACGAACCTGCGTGCCATCGACACTGGCCACCGGCACCGGCGCGACTTTGGTGGCGTTATAGAAAAAGTCATCCGTTACCTGCTGTTTGTACAGCATCCACCAACCAAATCCGAAAAACAACAGTGCGACAACGACGAAAATTATTAGCGTATTAATCAAAATTTTGTGGCGCGAATATTGCACCGGATATTTAAATTTGCGGCCGCCCGCCAAAATCTTTTCGCGATGTTCGGCAATAGTGTCATTAGTAATCCGCGCTGAACTCGATTTTTTGGTCGGTTCGTCGGATTTAGGCTTCTTGAACTTCAATTTCTTCATCAATCATTCCTTGTCCGCCACCGGCCGCGTGAATCGCCGCCTGCAGCGCATTATAAATTTTGTCGGTGTGAGCGACACGGTCAATAACCAAATCCCCGACGAAAGTTTGCAGCACGATCGTGCCGAAACCGAAAACTTCGCCGGTGAATCCGGGAATATTATAGCTTATGTTCTGAATTTTCGCGAGCCCTAGATCGATTACCGATTTGCCAAACAAACCGTGCTGGCTGGACTGGCGAATTCGCTGGTCGGTCACAATAAAAACCGTGAAATACCAGCCAACCCAGTGATAGAAAAATATGCAGATGCCCAGCACTAAACCGCCTAGACTCACCCATAGTAAAGCAACGTTATCTGGGAAAATGATGAAAGGAATTGAACCGAGCGCGAACGGGATCAACAGGCCGTAAAAACCTTTTCGCAGCGCGATAATATGCCTGCGAAAAACGAACAGGACTTTTTCGCCGTTATGTTGGCCGGAAAATTGCTGTTTCATTGGTGATATTATAGCATTTTGGTTGTGGTTTTTGGTACCCCGGATAGGAATCGAACCTACAACCTTATCCTTAGGACGGATCTGCTCTATCCAATTGAGCTACCGAGGCAGATTTGCGACTATTTACAGCGGCCGCAGCGCATAAGTTATTTGTTCAATGATATGATTTTTAGTAGTTTTTGCAATACATTATGTCGTCGTTACCGAGCGCATAATTGCAAATCGTTTCGCCGCCAAACCACAGTTTGATTTCATTTTCGGCTTCCTCGACATTTTCGCTAGCGTGAAACAAGTTGTGGATCGAACGTTTTTCGACATTGGCCACGATCGGGCTGTCTACCGAAAAATCACCGCGAATCGTGCCGATGTCGGCCTTGAACGGCAACGTGTGGCCAGCCAGTTTTCGCACCATCTCGATCGATTGAATCCCTTCGACAACCATCGGCACAACGGGGCCAGATTGCATATATTGAATCAAACTTTGTACGACTTCGTCGCCCAATTTCTGCTTGTCATCAGTGCCGTACGCCTCTTCAGCGGACAGTGGCAGCCCCTCTAGCCCACTCAGTGCTTTGTCGCCCAGCCGCTGCACCCAAGCCTCATCGCTCATCGGGTAATGTTTGCGAATCATTTCCTCGTCCGGAACCAGCATTTTCATCGCGACGACTTTCATGCCGGCTTTTTCGATGCGATGAACAATTTCGCCAATCAATCCACGTTTAACGCCGTCGGGCTTGATCATACAAAACGTTCGTTGGTGTTTGATGTTGTAAATCACGGGCGCCAATTCGGCGTCACGGTCGTTAGTTTGAGCCATGCATTTCTCCTGTTATATGGACTTATTGTAGCACACCGACCGCTATCAGGATAAGCGCGACGGCCGCTACGCCGATGCGATACCAGCCAAACGCCGCCAAACTGTGTTTCGACAAATAGCCGATCATAAATTTTACCGCCAAAATTCCGGCCACGAACGCCGCGATATTTCCAACCAAAATCGGTTGCCAATTGGCCACGATATAATCATAATCAGATATGAAAAGCTTGCCAACCAACCCCACCATAATCGGAATCGACACCAAAAAACTGTATTCCGCGGCTTGTTTTGGTTTCAATCCGGCAATTCGACCGGCGATAATTGTCGAGCCACTGCGCGATACGCCGGGAATCAACGCGCACATTTGCGCAAAACCGATACCTAGCGCACGTTTCCATTTCAAGTTTTCGCCGTCACGGGTCGCCGACAATTTCGGCAACTTTTCCAGCACAATCATCAGCACACCGACTGCCGCCAACATGATCGACACCACAATCGGACTCGTGATGACGGTGTTATTTTCGATCATTCTGCTAGCGAAAAGCCCAACCAACGCCACCGGAAGCGCCGTCAAAATGATGTTTCGCAGCAGCCGAAAATTGTGTTTGACGAAAACCTCCGTCGCCAAATTCCACAGCTTTGGCCAGAAAAAGATAATCAGCGCCAACAGCGTGCCAATATCGAGCGCCTGAATAAACACGTGGTCAGCGTCGTGCCCGAACAGTTCCTGCGTCAAAACCAGATGGCCGCTAGACGACACCGGAATAAACTCCGTAATTCCCTGGACCAGACCCATAGTTATCGATTCGACAAAACTCATCTGTTCTATTTTACCATGAACATTTGCGCGAAAATGATAGAATATAGGCATGAGCAAAAATCCCCACATTTCCGAAATGATCATGGATTTCATCGAATATTTGGAGGTCGAACGTGGCCGTTCGCAAAAAACCGCCGAGAATTACAAGTTGTATTTGGATCGGCTAATCGAATTTGGCGGTGATCAAAAAGTTAGTTCAATCACTGACGAATTCGTGCGAAAATGGCGATTGTGGCTGAACCGTTATGCCAACGAAAATGGCGACAACCTGAGCAGGATAACCCAGAGCTACCACCTGATCGCTCTACGTAGTTTTTTGAAATATTGTTCAAAACGTGACATCGAAACGTTGTCGCCCGACCGCGTCGAACTACAAAAAGTTGCACGGAAACAGGTTTCGTTCCTGACGCCCGAAGAATTAAAAAACTTGTTCGATGTGATTGATACATCAAAAAACGCCGGTCTACGCGACCGAGCGATTTTGGAATTGTTATTTAGTTCGGGCCTGCGCGTTTCGGAACTTACCAATCTGAACCGCGATCATATCAATCTGGAACGCGGCGAATTCATGGTGCGCGGCAAAGGCCAGAAAGACCGTCCAGTTTTCGTCAGCCCCGAAGCCACCGAAACGTTAGCGAAATATTTGGAAACTCGCAAAGACACCGCCAAACCTCTATTCATCAGTTATTCCGGTACGAAAAACGGCGACGAAAATGGCGAATTCAAACGCCTGACACCACGGTCGGTTCAGCGCATTGTATCGAATTATGCCAAATTGGCTGGCATCACCAAACACGTTTCGCCACACACATTGCGCCACAGTTTCGCGACCGATCTGCTGATGAACGGCGCGGATCTGCGTAGCGTACAGTCAATGCTCGGGCACAGCAACATTTCCACCACCCAGGTCTACACCCACGTGACCGATCAGCATCTCAAAGAAGTCCACACCAAATTTCACACCGGCGATGTAACGAATATCGAATAATCTCAAGATTCAATCGGTTGCTACTGAACAATTTAGTTATTCAAATAGTCAGTACATTTGTCAGTCGACGTGCTCGCATCGTTTGTCACGAACATGTTTTTGCAAACTTTACTGCCACTTTCGACGGCATATTCCGGAAAGAACTGCGTCAACTGCGAATTCGATCGCACCCGAGCTTGCACTCGACGAAATGCATCGTTAACGCGCCCCGTCACATCGATGCTCGGTTGAACATTATCAAATTTCGCGTCTTTGGGTGCGACCAATTGGATGTGCGTCGGCCGATACGTCGCCGAAATCTTTAGATAATAATCGTTGTTGGCCGTATCAAATCCACCGCCGCGCGAAAATTTGAACGTACACGCAAACGGCGACCGCGTATTCTGGCACGACGCATCGCGCACCGGCGCTACCGTCGCATTCGGCTGCGTGTTCGCTGTCACGGCATTCATATCAAACGCCGCTGTCGACGCGTTATTATATGGCACCAACGTTACCGCCCGATCCTGGCTGGCTACGTCGTCCAGCGAAAATCCGCCCTTCGGCACCGTAACAAGTTCCACGCGCATTACCGCCGGATAATTCGCAACCATCCACTGCGTGTCTTTCAAAAATCCGCTCGATCCTGGCGCGTACGCCGTCGTTTTGTTCGCCGGAACTTGATCCAGATCATTCGAAACAGCGTGCCAATTCAGCGTCATCGGCGATCCAGCGTCGCCCGCAAATTTCAGCGGAATGATTTCGCTCTGTCCTGGGTTGACCACAATGTCGTCAATGGTCGATGTCAACGTACTGATTTGCAAGCACGAATACCGCTGCTGATATTGATTCGACGGATCGTCAATCACACCTTCGAATATGTCGCCACGCGGTTCGACGACAATCGGCACACGCGATGTCAGCGCCGAATCGCCCGTCACGACGTTGCAGTCGCTCGTGTTGTTCAACGCTTTTTCGCAAGCATTTTTGCCATCACTATCAGTGGTTGTCGCGCAATATACTAACACCCGTTTGGCATCCTCGACACCGCCCTGCGCCGCCGCCAATGCGCTGGCACTCAGTTCGTTATCGCGAGTTTGTTGAACTTCGTTTGTGACGATGCGCACGAAACTAACCACCAAAACCGACAACAAAATCATGAAAAATATCACTGACAAAATCGCCACCGCGCCGGATTCACTGTCCGAGTTTTTCGCAACTTTTCCGTCATATTTCGCAAACCAACGCATCAATTCCCCCTCATATAAACCGTGTTAGTAAACTCGCCAAACGCGCAAAACTGATTCGTCTTTCCTTCGAAAAAGCACTGCCAATGTCCGTCAATCAATTGCGGTTTGTTGTCGCCGGTCGTCGTGAAAACCATGTTGATATCAACCAAGCCCGGCGTCGGTTTCACATCAGCATCGTGCGTGTCGACTGAAACTTGCTGCACGATTACCTGCGTCCCAGCCAGCGTCGTGACTGATTGGTCCAACTCGATCGGCAAATTGGTGTTGGCGCAGTATTTTTGTGTCGGATCACTAACGCGCACCATTTTCAGCGCACGCCCGTCATCCGGCGTCGCAAATTTGTTTTTCGCAGTTGAAATATTTGACGAATCGACATCGCCCAGATTCCATACATACGTAACCGTGCCAACGCACAACCGCTGCGCTTCCGGCGAATATTGCAATGCCGACGCGTTGGTGTAGCGCATCTGCCGCGTTACGTCTTCGCCGATTTGGCGGCCAGCTTCGTTGATTTGGCGCATCGCCATGCCTTTGTTGTAAATCGCCATAGTTTGGATCAACACCAAAACGACGAATAGCATAATAAACGCCACGAACGTCATCGCCAGCAGCAATTCAATCAACGTAAATCCGGCATCATTTTTTCGCAGGCTTTTCGCAGGTTTATTTGTCATACAACCTCACTACTGTTGAAGTTTGTTGATCAACGCCGCCGTTGATTGCCGCCCAACATGCTTTGACATAGAAATCCGTGTACGGAACCTGTCCAGCACCCGAACCGCCGCGCACCGCGTCGACCCACAATCCGTCGCCTGGCGTCGCCCGGCCGCCATCAGCTCTGCCCGTCGTTACCAGGTTGACGCTCAGCCCATCTGTCGCGTCGCGCGAAATATAAAAACTGCCCGGCCGCGTCGAACCCGGCGCCAAACTGCCACTCGGGTTGACGTCACATTGGCCGCCCAACGACGTGCCCTCGGTTGCCGTTAGTTGCTGAATGTCAGCCCACATCGTCACGTAGGTCGTCACAGCACCACCCTGCTTGGATTGCAAATACGAATCGCGAATATAATTCAACATTTCGGTTTGCGAATTAATATCAGTACGCACCTCTGTTCGCTCAATCGTGTTCATCATGTTCGACAACGACCTGTTCATGATCGCCATGCAGCCAACCACCACCATACCCAACACCGAAATCGCCACCATGACTTCCACCAACGTGTCGCCGCGTTGGCTACATTTTTGCGAAAAGTTTATTTGCCGCATGCCGCCACAATCTCCGCATTATTCGCCGTCAAACCCAGCGGCATCACCGAATGTACGCTGCTGCCGACGCTGCCCGGCTCGACACAAATTCCGGCCGAACGCAGGCCGTAGGCTTCTGGACTTTTGATCAAATACACCGACGATTGATTGAGCGTATCGACAGCGTCGCCAGCGCCAGCCAACTTCGCCTTCAAATCATTGAACGCGCTATCGTCCGGTGCATTGAACGCGAAAACCATGACCTGCGAACTGATCGGGCTGCGCATGATCGCCAGCGTATTGACATCGGTCGGGCTAAAGCTCGCCGCCGAACCGTACGTCGTGCCGCGTTCGAACGTCGCGCCCCACTGGATATCCTGAGTGGTTTCGCTGGTCTCGGCAACCAGCGTTGTTTTGAGCAGCGCTGCTTGGTCACTCAAACCGCTCAGCTCCTCCAGTGCGGGCACATTTTTCGCAACCACATAGGCTGTTTCGACGACGCTGCTGCTCTGATTGAAATGCAGAACTTTGCCAATTAACAAACAGTTTGTGCTGCCGGGTGCCGATTCGGTCGAGCTCGTATTGCAAATATTCACGCCAACATCGCGCGGATTGATACCAGAACGAACTTCTTCGTACTGGGATTGCATGTACGCGGTCAGCGAATTGATCGAGTCATTGAACCGCACCTGCGAAATCATCCGCTGCATGCCAAAAACCAACGTCGCGATCATCAAACCAGTAATCGCCAGAAACAAACTGACTTCAATAATAGTAAACCCACGCTGTTTGTTTGCCCCACGCATCGCTACCATTATAAACCACAAGCGCGATATTTTCCACCAAATTCGCCGCATCAACCGACCGCGCTACATCAGAAAAAGGTTTTTGCAAACCAATCAATCATCGTTTGCCCCCACAAAAACGCCACGAACGCCGCCACGATCAACATCGGGCCAAATGGGATTTTGCTGTTTTTGCGTAATTTTTTCGCAGCCAGCAGCGGCGCGATGACGATCGTCCCAATGATATTTGCCAAGATCAGCACGAGCAGCGCGGCTTGCCAATCAACCAAAAACCCGACCGCCACGCCAAATTTGACGTCGCCAAACCCGACCCATTTGCCCCGCGAAAACACGTACAGCGCACCGTAAACACCAGCCACCGGAATCATTGCCAGAATTATTTTTGCGAAAAGTTGCGAAAACGTCAGATTTTCGACCGCAAACCCAACCGCGATTCCGAAAATCGCGGCGGCCGCAATCAGCGGGAACATGATTTTGTTTGGCAATAGCGACCAACGCGCGTCGTACAACGCCAACGCCGCCATCATGACGACGATAATCAACCAGATTACAAAAAGCATAATTTGCGTCGGATTATCAATCGTGCCCAGTGGCCAAAACGCGTAACTCGCCACGAAAAGCGCCGCCATGCCAATTTCCAGCCACAGGGTTAATTGACCGATTTTCGCACCGCAATAGCAACATTTGCCGCGTCGGAGCAGCCAGCTGAAAATCGGGATCAAATCCGTGCCGTTCAGCTTGTGATGGCACGTTTCGCATTCGCTGCGATCGCTAACGAAATTTTTTTTCGCATGAATCCGCCACGTCAACGCCCCGACAAAACTGCCCATCGCCGCGCCGGCCACGGCCAAAAACACATACATGATAATTTCCATTTGTTTAATCGTAACCGATTTTGCGCTGTCTGTCATCCTGGAATCGTTTTGTTGCCAGAAGCACCGGATACGCCACGCGGCTACGGTGGCATTCGTTGATACCTGGCCGATCGGTTGCCTCGTAGTAGGTTTCGTTAGCGTCGCCAGCACCTTCGCCGCTGGAGTAGGAATTACCGAGGGCGACGTAGTTCAGCGGTTCAGATGGAGGCGGCACATTCGTGAACATCTTGGTGTCGTTGTAGTCGTAGCCAAGTCGCGGGATTGGCACAGTAATAACACGGTTGTTGCTATCACTGTTATATCTGCCCGACGCAAGGTAGTACAGCTTTCCGCTAGATGGCGCAAAGACACGAACCGAAGTTTCATCAGATACAAAAACCCGGCCAATGTAGTGCTCAGCCACCGCGTTTAGGGTGCGATCATAAACAATGATTACACGACCTTGGTTTCTACTCCAACAGCCACGCGTATCACACCACCAACCATTAGCTATAGCAACTATATTGCCATTCGTATCAATCCTAACGTACTCAGGATGGCCCATTCCATACCATACGGAGCCTTCGATGTCTTTACCGTCTGGGTATGAGACACTTTCAATCTTGCTCTGCGCAACTTCCCTCATGTCGGAATCTAGTACGGTAATTCTGCTCCAACCGTCAGCACTGCTACTTTCGAAGAGAACAATGTTCCCATTCGGTGCGAAACTCACTGAGGCCCCGAAAAGCTGCCACCTATCAGGATTAACCTGTTCTACACCATACTGAGAGTACACGCCAGCAAGATCGATCTTGCCGACTGCCTCAACTCCTCTCCTAGAAAGCGTGAATACTATCGATCCGTCATGATCAACTTTGTAGTCGTTATTGACCACGAAGCCCGGACTGATTTCACGTGTGTAGAATTCCTCGGATTCTCCCGTTGCGTTCGAGAAACGATAGATGCGATTGCCTACCGGTTCCCAGTATGCAAAACCTTCCGAATACGGTTCCAGAAGAATCCTGCCAGTCGCCGCCAATCGATGCGACGACAGGACCTCACCAGTAGCCATATCGAGGCGAACCGCATGCTGCATACTGCCTCCCGTAGATCCGCATCCGTGCTCGGTTTGGATTACGTACAGATTATCGCCACCGACGATGATCTGTCCTTCTGGGCCCGGATTCGTTGGCGCGCAGATAGCTGGCGGCGGAATTTCCCATAGCAACTCACCGTTGCGGTATGCTTGAATAGTGCGTTCCGTTACTCGCAGGTTGTTACCTTCACGCTTTTCGACGTAACTATAAATAGTTCCGTCTGACCCGAACACCATCCGCTTTGGGTGATAACCCTGCCACGCCTCTTTGCCTTCCGGCAACGTATAGCGCCACTTCTCAGCACCGTTGGCGCCCATGATGTATGCGCCAGCTCCGTGGCGAGCCGTGTCGGACTCCGTCAGAGCCACATCGCCAGTCAGGAGGCTATACATCTCGCCGCCAGGATTATGGTCGAAGTCTGTTTCACCTGCCTCTGCCGAAACAGGCACCAGGATTGCCACAAACAGCGCGGCGATTACCGCCGCGACCCATCCTCGTCGCAATCGGAAACGCGTTCGCATTTCCCATCACATCCTTCCGAAATGTGAATGTACTTCGGCGAACGCATCATGTTGACGCGCCCTACCGACCGAAGAACTATAAAATTATATCAATAAACATAAGTATTTTATAGACTTTTTATTCAGCGGATTTATGACATAAAGATTTACAAAATAGAAAAAGCTCGGCTTGTAACCGAGCTTTGTCCTAAAGCGTATTTAGATTATACGTCTTGACAATACACGCCGCCGCTGCCCTCCATGAAACCAATAACTGCATATTGTCTGGTATTTTCTGTTGCAGCTTTTGTGGTAGTTCCGTCACACTCTGCACCTGGAACTATTAATATCTGACCTTTTGTCGGAGTACTGCCGACTGTACCTATCTTGACATCGTAATCATTTTTGGTAGCCGGGTCAAAGAATCGCTGCCCGTTGGCCTTCAGGTACTTGTCCACAAAAGTACTCATAGTGGTATCGCTTGGAATTGTTCCTTTTGAATTCGATTGGAAGTTATTAACTTCTGTAATAACGCGTCCAATGTCGTTTTTACGTTGCGTATCACGCTGATTCCGCTGCAAAGCCGGCAGCGCCAAAAACACCACCAAGAAGATCAAGCCGGCGATGGCAAGCACCAACACGACTTCGATAATCGTAAAACCTTTTTCTTTATTTTTTCGAATCATTTCCCACCCTTTCTGGAAAACTTATATTTTATGAAACTAGTCTACACATTTTTTGCGAAAAGCACAAGCATAATTCGCAAATTTCAGCGAAAAATCAGCCTACAATGATGTTCCGTTCGCCAGCCCGTAGATCGGAATCAAAATCGCCCCGACCATCAACCCCGCCACCGCAGCCAACGCCACCATCAACACCGGCTCGATCGCCGTCGAAATCGTTTTGATCGCGGCGTCGATTTCGTTTTCGTAGAACGTGGCGGTTTTCGCCAACATTTGGTCGATACCGCCAGATTGTTCACCGATCGATACCATTTGCGACACGAACGGCAAGATATAATCCTCGCCTTTCAGCGCCTGCGATAGCGGCTTGCCGCCTTTGACGCGGTCGGCCGCACGCAGGATTTCCTGGGCAACAACGGTGTTGTTGACGGCCTCGGCACAGATTTTCATGACCTCAAGCATCGGCACACCGGTCGCCAGCAACGTTTCGGCTGTGCGCGTGAACCTTGCCATATATAGTTTGCGAAACAGCGTACCAAACAGCGGCACATTCAACTTGAACGTATCCCACATTTTGCGACCGGCGTCAGTTTTGACGTAGCGACGCAGCAGAAATACCGCGCCAATCAGAATCAGCAAAACCAGCCACCAGAACTTGATGAAAAAGTCCGCCGTGCTGACCATAATCTGCGTCAAAAACGGTAGCGATTTGCCCATATCAGCGTACAGAACTTTCACCTGCGGAATCACGGTCAGCAGCATGAACCCAATCACGCCGACGATGACCACCAAAACGATGGCCGGATACGCCAGCGCACCTTTGATTTTGGACATGATTTCGGCGTCTTTTTCCTGCTGATCAGCCAAGCGTTCCAACGATTTGTCCAACGTTCCCGACGTTTCGCCGGCACGCACCAACGCAATGAAAACTTGGTTGAACGTTTTCGGATATTTCGCAAACGAATCAGCCATCGACGCGCCGCCTTCGACGCTGGTAATGATACCGCGAATAATCGTTTTGAGCGATTTGTTGGCGGTTTGTTCCTCGACCGTGACCAGCGATTGTGACAGCGGCAGACCAGCATTGATCAGCGTCGCCAATTGCCGCGTGAAAATGACGCGGTCTTTGGCGGTAATGCGGCCCGACAAACTTGCGAAAATGCCTTTTTTCTTGGATTCTTCGCGAATTTCTAGCGGCACGATGCCCTGCGCCATCAACAATTTGGCAGCTTCTTTTTCGCTGTCGGCCTGGACGGTGGATTTGATGACTTTGTTGGCGGCTGTGTCGCGCGCGGTGTAGTTGAATGTTAGCATTTTCGCACCCTAACCTCTCATTAGCCTTTCGAATTCTGTCAAATCGACGGCGTAGTTTTTGGCTTCGTCAAAGGTAATTTGCCCCGATTGCACCAATTGCACTAGCGTGCGGTCCATCGATTGCATGCCGGCGTCGGCGCTGGTTTGGATGACGGCGTCGAGTTGATGCGATTTGCCTTCGCGAATGATGTTGCGCACTGCCGGATTGGCGATCAGGATTTCCGCTGCCGCGATGCGTCCGCCACCGATCGACGGGATCAAGCGCTGCGACACGATGGCTTGCAAAATATTGGCCAACTGAGCGCGAATTTGCGGCTGCTGGTGCGGTGGAAAAACGTTGATCATGCGGTCGATCGACTGCGCCGCCGAGTTGGTGTGTAGCGTTGCGAAAACCAAGTGCCCCGTTTCGGCAATCGTAATCGCCGCTGAAATCGTTTCCAAATCGCGCATCTCGCCGATCAACACGACGTCCGGATCTTGGCGAAGTGACGAACGCAGCGCCGCGTTGAACGAATACGTGTCGTAGTGAACTTCGCGCTGGACGACAACCGAGCGTTTCGATTTGTGCGTGAACTCGATCGGGTCCTCGATGGTAATAATGTGTTGGGCTTTTTCGGAATTAATTTGGTCGACCAGCGCCGCCAGTGTTGTCGATTTTCCGGAACCAGTCGGGCCGGTCACCAGCACCAAACCGCGCGGAAAATTCGAAAACGTATTGACAATCTGCGGCAAGCCCAGTTCCGCGATCGTCTGAATATCGTTCGGAATCAACCGCAACGCCGCCGCCAAATTTCCCCGTTCATGAAAAGCATTGACGCGAAATCGCCCCAAATCGCCGAACGCGAAACTGAAATCGAACTCCTTGTCTTTCAACAAAATCTGCTGCTGATCCTGATCCAAAATCGCGAAAACCAACGCCTCGACAGCTTCTTCGTTCAGAACGTCGGTATTGGCAATCGGCGCTAGCGATCCATCGACGCGCAGCATCGGCGGCAAACCAACCTGTAAGTGCAAGTCGCTCGCGCGCTGGCGAATGACTTCTTCTAGTAAAACTTCGATTCGAATATTTTGCATCTTTACTCCTTTTCGCGTTAAGCCATATTCGCCGCCACGCGGTTAACTTCCTCTAGTGTTGTCAATCCATTCAGCGCTTTCATGTAGCCGTCCTGGCGCATCGGCACCATGCCCTGCGAAATCGCCATGCGCTGGATTTCGCTCGAGGTGGCGTGTTTGACGATCAGTTCCTGGATTTGCTCGGTGATGTCCATGACTTCGTACAGTCCCATGCGGCCTTTGTAGCCGCCCGGCGTTTGCGGCGTGTCTTTGCCTTTGACCAATGTGTAAGATTTCGCACCAGCCAGGGGTAAGTCTTTGTAGCCCAGATCCTCCGAATACAGCGCGACTTGATCGGGCGTTTTGGGCAGCCACGGATCCAACGTTTCGTGAATCGACTGAGTTTCGATATCGTTCGACTGATACGTTTCATGATCGTCGGAAATGCGGCGCACCAAACGCTGACCGATGACCGTATTGACCGTCGACGCGATCAGAAACGGCTCAATCCCCATGTCCAGCAAACGCGGCAAAACGCCAGCCGCCGAATTGGTGTGCAAAGTCGAAAACACCAAGTGCCCCGTCAGCGCCGCTTGCACCGCTAAATTGGCCGTCTCGTTGTCGCGAATCTCCCCGACCATCACGACGTCCGGGTCTTGGCGCAGAATCGACCGCAGCCCGCTAGAAAACGTCAAGCCAACTGCGGTGTTTACCTGAATCTGGTTGACGCCAGGCATTTTGTATTCGACCGGATCCTCCAGCGTAACGATGTTGATTTCGTCGCTAAAAATTTCCTGAATCAGCGCGTACAAACTGGTCGATTTACCCGAACCAGTTGGCCCAGAGGTCAAAACCATGCCGTTTGGTTTGCGGATGCCTTTTCGGATGTCGCGTAGCGCCCGGCCAGCGTAACCCATTTCCTCTAGTTTGAACGACGAACCGGATTTGTCGAGCAAACGAATAATCACTTGCTCGCCCCATACAACCGGCGAAATGGCAATACGGAGGTCGACCTCGCGGTCGCCGACCATTACCGTAAACTGGCCGTCCTGCGGTTTACGGTGTTCGTCGATTTTCAAATTGGACAAGATTTTCACACGCGAAATCAACGCCGGTTCGATCGATTTTGGCAAGCGCATAATTTCGCGCAGCACGCCGTCGATACGGCAGCGGACTTTGACCACATCCTCTAGTGGTTCGATGTGAATGTCAGACGCCCGAACCCGCACGGCGTATTCTAGCAATTGGTTCAAGATTTTCGAAATCGGCGAATCCTGGACGATGATTTTGACATCCCGCTGGTCGTCAGTTTTGACGGCAGCGTTTTCTTCGGCACCCTGCAACGCGTTGCCGACGCCTTTGTCCAAATCAATGTGGTATTGGTCCAAAATGTTGCGAATGCCCGTTTCGCTGGCCATGTAGACTTTCAGCGGTCGCTGGATTTTGTTGGCCAAAAAGTCAACTGCTTGGACATTATTCGCATCCAACATCGCCACCGCCAATCGTTTCGCCGTGCTGCCATCGCCAAGTTCCCCCAGCGGCACCGCCATGAAACGTTCGGCGATATCGCGCGGCAACAGATCCAACACTTCGGGCAAAACGTGAGCTTTGGCCAGATTGACATACGGCACGCCAGACGCCTTGGCGATGGCTTCGGTCAGTTGCTCTTCGCTGAGAACGCCATCGGAAACCAATAGCGAAAACAGCGGCTTGTCGCCAGATTTGGATTTCGCACGGTATTCGGCTAATTTTTCGGGCGCCAGCAAACCGCGATCGGTCAAATCGCCTTCGATTTTTTTCTGTACGTCATCGGTTAAGACTGCCACCCGTTATTTCCTTATTGTTATTGTCCCAATGTAAACGGCTGCTGGCCGCCCTGGTCGCCAATTTTCACTTTCACTGTTGGATTGATTGCGTTGGAATTAAATATCTGATCGCTCGGTTCGGCTACAACAGTGGTAATCGACGTGGCTGTTTCGGCTTTTTGCAGGTCTTTGGTTGGCGGCGGCACCAACGCGTTGACGATAAAATATGCCGCGATACCGACAACCGCTACAATCAAAACAATCAATGCCCAATCTGATTTTTTCACGGCTGCACCTCCTGTGAACCCAATTGATAATTCACGCTCGGCAGATAATACGTCGTCGCCGCTACCGTTGCCTGCAATTGATTAGCCGTGCCCTGCAGCGTTACCGAATCGATGCTGATCGGACGAATTGTGCGCTCGATGTCCTGGATGGCTTTGTTGATGCTGGCGTAATCGCCGTCAATGGTAAAGCTAAAATTGATCTGCTGCACCTGCGACGCCACGCTACCCGCCGCCGTCGCGCCAGATGACAGAGCCGCGCTAGTATCCGTTACTGTGACTTGTTCAATCGTCACGCCGGACTGCGCCAAAATTTTCTGCTGCAACGATGCCGCCAGCGCCGTGCGATCGTCAACCGTCGGCAGCGCGTCGATGACAACTTGGAAAGCTGTGTCGTTCGTGTCAGCTTTCAGCGCGATCAAAGCTTTGTCCGCCTGCAGCGCGTTGACGTTTTGTTTCAGCGTGTCGATCGCCGCGATATTTTCTTTCAAAACTTTGTTCGTGGCGTTTTTCGCAGAAATCACTTTGTTGTTGTACATGATCGTCTGCACAAAGTTGTAGCCCAGTACCAGACAAATCGTCACGACCGCCGACGCCAGCGCCACCCAAATCAACATTGTGCGGTTGGCGTTTTGGATTTGTTGACGCTTGCGAACAGCGGTCAGCGTCTTTGCGTTGTCGTCCATTATTGATTGCCTCCCGATGTGTTAGAACTGTTCGAGTCGCCGCCAAACACGTTGGTCGGCGCGTTGCGATCAGCGTCGGACGTGGTTTTGTTCGGCACGGTCAGCGTGATGCTTTTGGCGCTGCTGTCAAACGCGTCCGGATTGTACGCTACCTCGATTGTGAAATTCACGCGGCCACTATCCGTCGAGCGCGAAATCGACGCTTCGCGGACGACAACTTCGGTAAACAGCGGTGCGTCTTTGACTTTTTCGCCGTCCGATTTTGTATAAGAAATCGTTGCGCTCTGCAGTGTGGTTTTGAACACGTCCAGCGATGCGAAATCTTTGGTCGAGCCTTGCAATTCGATTGAATCCGGCGTGCCGGTTGTGCCGGTGCTGGAAACTTTGACCGATGTCAGTTCGACGTTGTTCGGGCTGGCTGGATTCAATTTTTGCAAATAATCAAACAGTCGCGAATAGGTCGGCTGGTCAGCCTTCAGCGTGTCAATTTGCGAAAGTTGGTTTTGCACCGTCAGGTACTGGTTGATTTCAGCCGTGTTCTGAATTGTAGCGGCATTTTTTTTGATGTCGCTTGTAACGAGGTTTTTCTGAATCGTCTGGCCGCCCATCAGCAACCCCAGAACTACCAAAATCCCCACGAATATAATCGACACAACAATGCAGATTGAAATCACTGAATTTCGCGTACGTTGGGCTTTCAGGAATTCTTTTTTGACATCGGGCAAGAGGTTCAATTGCAGCATCACATTCCCGTCCTTTCCGCCAAACCAACCGCCACGCCGAATTGCGACGACATCGGCCCGAGTTTTTGCTGGTCAGCCTGTGGCACCGACACGTGTTGCCACGGCGTTGCCATCTGGCCAGCGATGCCGGTGTGTTGGCTCATTGATTCGACAAAGCCCGGCATAGTAGCGCCGTAGCCAGAAACCAGCAACGCGCCGATACCGATGCCGGGATATTTGGCTTGGAAAAATTTGATCGATTTCGCGACTTCGGCGGCGAATTGATCGACCGTCGAACTAACAGCGCGGACAATTTGGCCTTCCAACTTATCCGGTTGCAGACCGAATTTGAGCAAAAATTGCTGAGCCTGCTGGGCTTCGATATTCAAATTGGACTGCGCCGATTTGATAAAAGTCTGCATTCCCGTCGGAATACTGCGAATCAGCCGCGGCGCATCGCCCAGTGTCATAACCAAATCAGTCGAGAAATCGCCGACGTCGATAATCAATCGGCCGTCCTGGACATTGTCCGGCAACAGCGAGCGCACCAACGCGATGCTGTCCGGTTCGATCGCCACGACGTTCAGCCCCAAACTTTCCAACAAATCCAATCGCGCCTCGGTAAAAGTATTCAGCACGCTAGCCATCAAAACTTCGATTTTGGTTTTGTCTTTGGGCGATTCGCCGATGACAGCCCAGTCGATTTTGGCTTCGTCGGAACTCATTGGCACATAATTTTCGGCCTGGTATTTGATCGTCGATTGCAATTCGGCTTTCGGCACATTTGGCAATTCCACCACCGTTGCGAACATTTTCGACGACGGAATACCGATCGCCACATTTTTGGTGCGAATGCCCGACTGGCCGATTACCGTCGTGATGACTTCGCCCAATCGTTTCACGTCTTTTGTTGCCGTCGATTCTGACAATTGAATGTCGATCGGCGCGTAACCATACCGCTGTAAATTCCAGCCTTTGCCGGATTTGTTAAGTTCAATCGCCCGGACCGCGGTCGTACCAATATCCAGTGCGAAAAAGTCGCCCACCACTTTGCCCAATTTCATGTAGACAATTATATCATAAGCATTTCAATCAAAACAGCGATTTTGTCGATTTGCGAAATTTCGCGACACGTGTTTTGACAGAATGCTGCGAAAATGATACAAAGTACTCAAGACCTTTTCGTTCGTAACGGTCGCGCAGCCCGCGTGATTTTTGAACGAAAAGCGCTGCGAAAATTTCGCGACGCCGCTGGGTCTGATTTCACAGGAGGAATTGTGAGCAAAGAAGCTGAAGATGCCGCCATCCGCAATTTTGTTGACTCCGCCCTCAGGGCTGGCACAATCCGCGTCACATATAGCGCGGGAACACTCGGCGATGATCCGCAAGCACGAGAGGTTCTCCCGGGTGGCGGCGGTGCAGCCATTAGGCTGCGCCCAGACGGATCGCGCGATATCATCATTGCCGTCGTGCGCTTCTGACCGCATCATGGCGGCCGCGATTCGCCATGTGCGTTTCGCGGCCGCCCCAGTCAATTCCTCCTTACTTTCTACTCGAACAGTCTCGATATCCAAATTTGATACAATATCGTCATGTTGAAAAGCTTTTCGCAAAACATCCAGCCACTCAAATACCACAACCTGCGCGGCCGCGTCCTGCGAATCCCCGCTGCGAAAAAAACCAAATCTGAAGTTTTATTCATCTACGGTTCGCACGCATCGCTGGAACGGATCGTTGGCGTTGCGAAAAACTTGGCGCAATCCGCGAATATTACCGTGCCAGATTTGCCCGGTTTCGGCGGCATGACATCGCTATACCGCTTGCCGCGAAAAGCTCTGCAGCCGCGTCACGCCGCGACGTTCGACGAACTGGGCGATTACGTCGCGTGGTTTATTCGCGAAAATTACGACAAAAAAACCAAAATCGATCTGATTGGCATGAGCCTCGGTTTCGCAATCGTGACGCGCATGTTGCAACGAAATCCCGACATTATTCCGCGCATTCGCAACTTGGTCAGCTACGTCGGTTTTGCGAATTATCGCGATTTTCGGATGAAGTCGTGGAAGCGCCGCGCAATCATCGAACTGACATGGCTATTCGAACGCGCGCCGTTCGCGTGGTTCATGCGCCACACATTTTGCACGCGACCAGCGTTGCGATTGGTCTACGGCCACACCAAAAACGAAAAATTCGAAAACGTCGATTTCGATTCGACGCTGGACATGGAAGTTTCGCTGTGGCAGCAAAACGACGTGCGCACATACATGCGGACGATTAACGAAATGTTTCGATTGGACGATCTGCGAAAAGTTCCCTTGCCCGTCACGCACATCGAAATGGCCGCCGATCGATATTTCGACAATTCGCAGGTCGAAACCAGCATGCGAAAAGTTTTCACCGATTTCGCAACGATTCGCGTCCGTGCCAACAACCACGCGCCGTCAGTCATCGCCGATGCAGATGCGGCGACGGATTTTGTACCGCGCGAATTGCATGATTTGTTGCGATGATATTTGACTTTTGTAGGGATTGGTTGCATAATCAAATTCAGTTCCAATGAGATTTTAACGAAAAGGAGAACACCGTGGAAAACCGTGGAGAGCCTGCGCGAATAAAAGTGAACTATGCTGAATCGCCGCAGCCGGACGCTGACGAAGTAGTTGCCGCAGCAATTGATTATCTCGGCGGCCTTTCAGAAGAAGAACAAGCCAGAGCAGTCGGCGAAACGGCAACACTGCTAATCTTGGGCGAACCCTTTTTTGACCCAGAAACGGCAGCGAGACTAGTTGCGGGCGATCCTATCATCACGCTAGAACCAACTGACAATCTCTAAACTCATTTTAGTCGGTGCAACCAACTTTCGCAATTTCGCCATTTGACGGTATAATACAAATATCATGAAACTCGCCCTGATCTGTCCCTATTCGGTTGCGCGGCGCGGCGGCGTCCAAGAGGTCATTTACGCACTGTGGCCGCGTCTGTCGCAAAACCACACCGTCAAAATCATCACGCCACGACCCAAAGATTTCGAAGGCGACGAAATCAGCCTGGCGCACGAAGTTTTCCCAAATCGCAAATTTACCGCCGCCAATCAACCGTTCATTTTCGTCGGTCGCGGCAACGACATCACGCTGAAATCGCTCAAAACGACCGGGCAAATTTCTGGCGCCGAACGTGACGAAATTCGCGCCGTTTTGGTACGCGAAAACTTCGACGTGTTGCATTTTCACGAACCGTGGGTGCCGTTTTTGTCGGCGCAGATTTTGCAAGAAAACGCCCGCCGCGAGCATCCCGCCAAAACCGTCGCAACATTCCACGCCAAATTGCCCGAAAACCTCCGGGCGCGAACGCTGTCCGGCGTGGCGCGGCCGTACACCAAACCGATCCTGAAGCACATCGACGTTTTGACAGCGGTCAGCCCGGCGGCATCGGACATGTTGACGAAACTTACCGATCGCGAAATCACGATCATTCCAAACGGCGTCGATCTGGTCACATTCAAAAAATTGAAAAATCAGGAAAAGTCCGCCGCACCAACAATCCTATACGTCGGCCGGCTCGAAGGCCGCAAAGGCGTCAAACAACTGATCCGCGCGTTCGCGAAAATTGTCGCCAAAAACCCCGACGCCAAATTGTTGCTGGCCGGATCGGGCGTTGACCGCACCAAACTAGAACAAATCGTCGAATCCGAAAAAATCCCGAACGTCGAATTTCTCGGCTTTATCAGCGACGAACGCAAAATCGAATTGCTACAAACCTGCGACGTGTTCTGCGCACCCGCTCTGTACGGCGAAAGTTTCGGCATCGTCCTACTAGAAGCCATGGCCTGCGGCATCCCGACCGTCGCCGGCGACAACGACGGTTACGCCGACGTCATGCGCGGCATCGGCGAGATTTCGCTGGTCAATCCGCGCCACGTCGACGATTTCGCCCGTCGTTTGGAAATTTTGCTACGTGAACCGGCGCTGCGAAAAGTTTGGCTCGATTGGGCCGACGCCGAAATCGGCCAATATTCGTATGAACGCGTCGCCGACTTGTACGCGAAAACGTACGAAATCTAGGCTATAATATTCCCATGAAAGTCGCCTTCGTTTTCGACGATTCGCTGGACGCGCCCGACGGCGTGCAACAATACATTTTGACGCTCAGCCGCGAATACGTGCGGCGCGGTATCAATGTGCATTTTTTGGTTGGCGAAACACATCGTAGTGATATCGACAACGTTCATTCGCTAGCAAAAAATTTTGGTGTCAAGTTCAACCAAAATCGCATGCGGATTCCTTTGCTGGCAAATTCTGCGAAAATCCGCGATATTTTGAGCCGCGAAAAATTCGATGTTTTGCATGTCCAAGTTCCCTTTTCACCGATGTTGGCATCAAAAGTTATTTTGAACGCGCCCGCGAAAACCAAAATCGTCGGCACATTTCATATCGCGCCACATTCGCGGATAGTTTCGGCCGGAAATCGCGCTCTGGGCGTTTTGACGGCGCGTGAATTGAAGCGTTTTGACGTCATGACGTCGGTTTCAGATGTAGCGAAAACTTTTGCGAAAAAGTCGTTCGGTGTCGATTCGATCGTGGTGCCGAATCCGGTTGAATTGGATCGTTTCGCCAAGGCCGCGAAATCGCGGCAATCAAACAATGCGAAAACAATTCTGTTTCTCGGCCGTCTGGTCGAACGAAAAGGTTGTCAATATTTGCTAAATGCCGTCGATTTCGCCGAAAAATCCGGCGTCGAAATCCCAGCGAAAATCGTCGTGGCTGGCGACGGACCGTTGCGTGGCGAATTGGAAAAGTTTGCGAAAAGTTTGAAAACGCCAATCGAATTTCGCGGCTTCATCGACGAAACCGACAAGCCGGAATTGTTGACGCACGCCGATGTGGCGGTCTTTCCATCAACCGGCGGCGAAAGCTTCGGCATCGTTCTAACAGAGGCGATGGCGGCGGGCGCAGGCGTCGTTTTGGCCGGCGACAATCCGGGATATCGATCGACGATGGCGAATTATGACGACGTTTTGTTTGATCCAATCGACCCAAAAATATTTGCGAAAGCGTTATCGCGGGCGCTAACCGACGAAAAATTCATTGCGAAAACGCACACGTGGCAGCAAAATCACGTCGAACAATTCGATGTGCGAAATGTCGCCGATGAATTGATCAAACTGTACAAAGCTTAGCCCAGAACGTCACGCAGCGCATTGGCCACGAACGTCGGATCGTCACGGCCGTCGACACGGATGAATTCGTTCGGTGCGCCGATATTGACGATTTCGGCGTGGCGACCGCTTTCGTTCAGCAATTTGACGCCTTCATGCAATTTCTGGCTGGCGCTGTTGCGGCCAAACGCTTCGGCTGCCCATTGCCACGGATATTGGCCGTGCGGTTCGGGCAATTTGTTGGCCGCCGGAACAACGGTCGGAGCGGCGTCGACGTTGAATGCAGAACTGTCTGGGACTTTCACAGCCGGAGCGTTGCTGCCGTTCAAGTTGTCCACGGTAGCACGAGCGGGCTCTGCGTCGGCGGATTTCGGTGCGCCAATACTCGCGCCGTATCTTGTAAGCATATACGCACCCGCAATAACCGCCACAGCGACGCCACCAATTTCCGCCGCGAACAATGCTCTTCGGCGGCGTTCTGGATTTTTGCCTCTGTTGATGTAGTTTTCGCGGCGCTGATTGGCGCGATCGATCCACAGCGAAAACTTCGTCAACGCATGAAGCGGTCGGTCGCGCAATTTCAGTTGTTCAAACTTCGGAGTTTCGGGCTGAGTGTTCGGTTCAGCTTTTTCGGCTTTGGCGGGATCATCGCTGGGATTTTCGGTTTCCGCAGAACTACTGCCGGGATTTTCGCCCGACAGCAGAGCGCGAAGTTTTTCCAGCTCAACCTTTGCATCGTATGGTGTGTTCGATTCCGGCGAAGTTTCGGCGACACCTAATTCTGCAGGTTTTGTTGCTGGTATTTCCGGCGTTTTTTCGACCGGTTGATCGGTGCGTTTCAGCTGCAGACTGAGATCTGGCGGCGGCAACAGAGCTGTCGCTTCGTTGTCTGTTTCGGTAGGCTTGGTTGGCGATTTTTCGGGTTTTTGCTGCACCGTTTCGCGGGCTTTTTGATATAGATTGAGCGCATCCGGATCCTTGATCGTATCAATGTCATCAAACAGCGCTTCGATCGCTTCCAATTTTTCGTCCATTGTCAAATCGCCATTCGCAGTGATTTCGTCAATTTTCGCGGACAGCTCGTCGCGCTCTTTTTCATCTGTCACGTGGCCCGGATCATCATCGGTTTCAATTAAGGTTTCGGGCGGCAGCAACACGACAGTTTGTTTGTCAGGTTCGTCGATTCCAGTCACAGGAATTTCGATAGTTTTGTCGGCGAACGATGGTGGCATTTCCGCAACGGTTTCAGTCGGCAATATGTCGACGGTAGGCGGAGTTTTGGGCGGCGTGTCAATTGTGGTGGATGCTTCTTGGTCGGGTTTGGCGGGTGGTTGTTCGTTCATGCCAAGTATTTCGTCATAGAGCGATTGGTCGTGTTGTGCGCGAGCGGCTTCTCCTGCATCTTCCGCGAATTTTTTATCGACAGCAGCAGTAATTTTAGCAAGCAACTCGGGTGTCAACCCAGGAATCTTCGGCAACTCAAAAGTCTCCGGTGATTCGGTCTCCGGCGATCGCGGTTCTCGTGATGCAGTATTATGTTTTTTACTCATGCTTATCTCCATTATCGCCGCAATGCAGCGGTTGCGTCAACTGGGCAAATTGTTTGGTGTTGGTTCGTTTCATAATTAATTACCCGTTGGCGACCAATGCCAGCGCTCCCCCTGGTTGACGAGAAAAGCTGGGTTGGAGCTTTTGTTCGTCATGTATTTGTAAACGGGCGTATCACTGCCGTCGTTATTTTTGGTCTGCCAATCGATCGCCAAACCAAGTTGGTGGTTTGACCAGCCAGCTGGAACCGCGTTGTTATTATCTTTTTCGTATTCAGCTCTCTGCTCATCAAACGTACGGAAGCTTGAATTCCACGACGGTTTGAACCCGCGCGACTCCATGTCCTGTAGCATCAGGTGAACCACGCGGGCGATCCGGACGTTGACTTTCAGATTCGGGTAATCTTTGAAACTAACGATGTGAACCGGAATCTTTCGACCTTCACGATAACCATCCTGTACGCCATGGTCGATCAAGACGTTTTTCAAATCCTCTGGTATCGGAATATTCGCCGACGATTTGTAGATTTCGCCCGACGCGACTTGGTTTCGCATATTCTGCGCTTCAGCGTTGATGGCGGCGCGACGGTCGGCGTCAGCTTTTTCTTTGGCGGCCTTTTCGGCGGCGGCTTTTTGCTCGGCGGCGATGCGTTCGGCTTCGGCTTTTTCGGCGGCGATTCGCTCGTCGGCTTCTTGTTTCGCTGCGGCTAAACCTTCGGTCATACTGCCGAGAGCGCTGGGTTCAGGGGTGGGTGCGGCGAATGGGGTTTCGGGAATCGCGGATTCTTTGCCTGTAGTTTTCTCGGTAGATTCTGCGGCAGCTTTTTCTGCGGCCTCTTTGCGCTGTTGTTGCAATTCCGTCCACAATGGGGCAAGTTTTTCGCGAATCGCATTCATGGTCGGACGTGAGAAATCACTGTGTCCGCCCTGGACACCGCGTGCTTCGTTCAGGTCGCCGTGCCCAAACACCACTTCGTTCATTGGTTTATCAATCAACCCCGTCTGTTCGGCCATATTCAGTACCCAATAGGCCGCATTTTCTAGCTGTTCAGCTGTTACATCAGCCTGATTTATTGCGTCAACTTCCATACCGACCGAATCGCGCCCCAACTCACTTTTGACGTGGTACATGTTTTCGCCAGCGGGCGTCAGCTGATGAACGACGCCGTCATGGTCTTGCCAAAACTGGACAGAGCCCTGATTGGCGTTGTTCATAGATTTCATAAAGTAGTCCGAGTCATTGATCGCACCAACATTCGGATTTCGTTCGTCAATGCCAGTATACCGTTTTGGCGATCCATCATCGTACAATCCCAACGCAGTATAGTGCAAAACGATACGGTGCACGCCTTGCTGAGTCAAGTTATTTTGGTCAGCATTGAATATCGGATAGTTCCCGCGTAGCTCCATCGGACTCTGATCAATTTTTGCGGTTGACGCACGGTAGGCCTCGAGTGACAAATTCATACTTTTCGCAGCCTCTACGCCATATTGATTCTCCAAAGCAGTCGCCTGTGCACGCACTTTGCCGTCTTTGGATTGTTTCATTTTGCTAATTTCAACGATTTTCTGCAGAGTTGGCGTTTCGTAGTTTTCTTTCGGTGTTTCTCGCACGGCGCTCACGTCGGTCTTGGTCGTTTCTGCCTTCGCAATCGACACACGCACCGACTCGACTTCGTTGATACTACTCACAAACTTATCCGCGTACTGAGGGTCAGTTGCGTAACCGGCATTGGCTAAACCCTGTGCGTAAACGCGTGGGTCATTTGTATCAGCATATGCCTGCAAAGCCGGCAGGTATCGTTGGTCGTATGTTCCATTACCTTGATACGCACCTTGATTAATCTTTTCGATATAACCCTCGATTCCTTCGCGTGGCGATTCATAAGCACGAAACGCCGCATCGATTTGGATAGTTTTGCCATCTACCACTTCTGTTGTTGGTAACGTAATTATCGACCCACCCGATTCAATCCATCCTTGATCCGCCTTGATGCCAAAGAAGTTATTACCTTCTAGCGCCAATCGCGAAGCCCCTTGATCACGGCCCGTACCAGATTCATGAGCTAATTGGGCAAGTATGGCGTCCTCGGGCGGAGCTAATTTGTCTGATTTCGAAACAACATCGTGCACCAAGGGGCCAAATCGCTCGACAACTTGGTTCATCGTCAATTTTTCGCCCGACTTCAAAACTGCATCTTGATCAATGGCGCTCTCAACAGCAACTGGTAGACTTGCTGTTATACCGCCCTGTGGATGTGCATCATCACGTTCATTAGCCGATATTGTTGTTCCCACATCCTGCGAAAAAATCTCTAGTGCCGATGAACCCACAGGAGCAACGATGGCAGCCACGAGAACACTAGCTGTAGCAACCTTGCCCAATCGATTCACATACAGCGGCCTGCGTGCGTGCAATTTTTCGGCGCCACGCCGTACGGTTTCGCGTACGTGCCCGCCGATTTTTTGCACCATTTCGACCGCTTTGGCACCTATTTTCCGCGCGTAGTTGGTGCGCGGCGCTTGTTCGAGCGCCATTTTTTCGAGCATAGCCATAGCTGCGGCGACTTTCCTGTCGCGATCCGGATCGTCACTCCAACGCTTCCCGAGAGCCTCAGTCCACTTCTGTCGCAACTCGTCGCCCGCAGACGAATTGTCCAAGTCGATTTGCTGTCCTATTGTTTTTTCTTTCGCCACCATATTTTTGTATTTTTGTTCAAATTACTTATGCTAAGTGTACCGAATATATCGCGCGTCGTCAACAAAATGTTATAATAATCCCATGAACGTTTTGGAGGGGTTCAAAAACGGCGTCCGTGGCGCGATGCGATCTGTTGCGAAATTTTTGCACAAAGTCAGCCGCGGCAAAATCACGCCCAACATGATCACGATTTTTGGCGTTGTCATGCATGTGCCGATTGCGATTTTCATCGCGCTGGGGCCTTCGTGGTGGGTTTTCGCAGCGATTTTGTTGATTATTTTCGGGCTGTTCGATACGTTGGATGGCGAATTGGCGCGGCTGACCAAAAAAACCAGCGCTGTCGGCATGATTCTGGATTCGTCAACCGACCGATTAAAAGAAGTCATGCTGTACACGGGACTGGTGTATTGGTTCGCAGAGCACGGCATGCAGCGCGGCGCAGCGATGGCAGCACTGGCGATGGGCGCGTCGATTTGCGTTTCGTACGTCAAATCACGCGGTGAAATCGCCGTCGCCACCGCCGACAAATCGAAAAAATACGATCACGCGACGCTGAACAAAAAAGTTTTCGCGGCTGGGCTTTTCCCGTTTGAAATCCGTATAGCGCTGTTAGTCATCGGCCTGATTCTGGGCGCAATCATCAGCAATCATCCGGCAATCGTCATGATGAGCGTCGTCACGATCATCGCGATCGGCTCGCTTTTCACGTTCATTCAGCGCCTGATAAATATCCAGAAACATCTATGAAAATCGACCTGCACACGCATTCGATTGCTTCGCCCGACGGCGGTTTGACTTTGGAGGATTACGAAAAATCGGATTTGGATGTGATCGCCATCACCGATCACGATCGTGTCGATTTTGCACTGGACGCCCGCGAAAAGTTGGGTGTGAAAATCATCGTTGGCGAAGAAATCACGACGAGTGACGGCGAAATCATCGGTTTGTTCCTGCGCGAAAAAATCGAACCGGGACTGACCGCCCGCGAAACTTGCGAAAAGATCATGGATCAACGCGGAATCGTCTACATTCCACATCCGTTCGAAACCTTTCGCAGCGGCATTTCACTCGAGGCGCTCGACGACATCGCCGATTGCGTTGACATCGTCGAAACCGCCAACGGCCGGGCTGTGTTCCAAGACCGCGGTTCGCAGGCGCAGGCATGGGCGCTCGCGAACCACAAAACCATAGCCGCCAGTTCCGACGCACACGGTCGCCACGGCTGGAATCGGACGTTTTCGCAGATTTCTGACGAACAAACAGCGGTGGTAACGAACACAAATATTGTGCAATTGTTGCGTGGCGCAACGCTCCATACGCGAAAAGTCGGCCTCGGTATTGTCTATCCGAAACTTAATCGACTAAAAAAAGGATTTCGAAAATGAACAGCATTTGGGTCGCATTGTGGTTTTTCCTGCCGGCCGGCATCGCCAACATGACGCCGATTTTTCTGGCCAAAATCCCATGGCTGAAAAAATTCGACGCGCCGCTGGATTTCAACAAAACCATCAACGGCAAGCCAATTTTCGGCCGCAACAAAACGTGGCGTGGGCTGATCGGTGGCATCGTCACGGCTACGTTAACGCTGTGGCTGCAAGTCGCTTTGGCGTCCGGCCATCCAGACGTCGCGATGCTAAACAGCGAAATCTACACCGACATTCCGATTTTGATCGTCGGACCGCTTTTCGCAATCGGCGCGTTGGGCGGCGACGCGATCGAGAGCTTTTTCAAACGGCGCATCGGCAAAAAGCCCGGACAGTCGTGGTTCCCATTCGACCAACTAGACTACGTCATCGGCGGCGCCATCGCCACACTGCCGTTCGTACAATTGAGCTGGTATCAGTATCTATGGGTGGTTGCGATTTGGGTTTTGCTTCATCTGTTATTTAGTTTTATCGGTTTCAAAATGAAGTTAAAAGACAAACCAATCTAGCGCCGGCCAGTGTTCGGCACGCCCGGCGTCACGTCCGGATTTGGCGATGGAGTCGGGTCGGGATTTTCGCGAAAAACATTTGTTGCAACCAGCTCGATAACTGGCGGCGAATCGACAGTCACGTCAATCGGATTCGTGAAATCGTATCGCACTTCGGCTGCGCCACCAGAATTTGTTTCGTCGATGGTGCACGTGGCACCAACGGGAATAGTTTTGAACTCCGCCCGCTGCCCCGCTACCACGTCAACCGTTGTCGGATAACCATCCAGCGCCGTGCCATTTTCCGTGCAGCTGATCGCGAACGTGAACGTTGCCGACGCGGCGTCCGTCAATGCCGCGCTGTTACCGTCCAATTCGATTGACTTTGTCAAAGCGATTTCGCGATACGGAAAACCCTCTGCGTTGCCACCGCTAGCCGAAACAACCACCGAGCCCGTAAACGACGCGATATTATCGCCAGTAATCGTATTCGTGAACGTATCGCCCGCGTTCCACGAAATCGGCATGTGAAGTTGATATTGAATGATATACATCAAACTCTGGTCGACCTGTGCCGGATCAAACGCGATTTCAAATTGGTGGTTCGGCGCATCATCAGTTATATTATAAGCCGACGCATCCACCGGAATAATATACGAAAATGGCGAGCCGGATTCCCACTGTTCGAATGTCACAGTGTAGACTTCGACAGATCCGGCGACAAACGCTTGTCGACTATCGTACGTATCCGTCAAAGTAGTCGATCCGCCGCCCGGCGTTACCAAATCGTCGCCGCGCGAATACACGCTCCATTCGATGACATTTGCCACACCATCAGCATCGGTGTCAACAGTGCGACCGTCTTTGAATGGATCGTCTGGAATTTCCAAATTGGCTTTGGGTGCGATGCCGCCGCCCGGAACAGCAACCGGAATAGTCACGCCCGTGCCAGTCGTGAAATTGACCGTTGCGCCGGTCGACGTTTGTTTGAATTGCCCCGAAAAATAGAAGTTGCCCGACATATTGATATGCGTGTTGGCATAATCCGTAAACGTACAAACCGCCTGCGTCGCCGAAATATTGCAATTCGCAATCGTTTCGTCACTAGCATTTTTGAGTGCGAAAATCGCCGGTGCTCCTTGAAATTGCGGTGTCGACGGGAAATTTATCGTGAACGTGTCGTTTTCGGCCGCAGTTGCCGCCGACCAATTGGCCTGCAACGTCACGGTGTCATCGACGCGAATCGTGGTGGCGGAGCCGGTAATCGTCACATTGCTGATGACGTTCAATTCGGCCGCGTTGACTTGTGCGCTATCGTGCACCATGACTACCGTTGCAAATACAAACAAGGCCGCGCTGACCGCCGACCAAAACTTGACACTCCTCCAAAATTTGTTTTTCACACCACAACCCTCATTTTTCTCTTTTCGCTACAATTTTATTATTGCATAAGCACTTCGCGTTTGCAATGCGCCCATCGATACGCTACACTCTAACCATAATCATAATATTCTAGGAGAATTATGGCTCGAAAAGAAAACAACAAGAAAAAACTTGCCTTCGGCATCATTTCGCTCGTCGCGGCGATTACCGTCATCGTCGGCGTTGGTTACGCGTATTTTAGCGATGTGATCAACGGCGAAGGTTCAGCGACGGCCGGCACATTAGATATTACCGGCACACCATCAATCGCCCAAAATGGCGACGACGTTACAGGCGGCGTAATTGCCAACCTCAATCCGGGCGACGTCGTCACTGTTGACCCCGGTAGTATCGCCAACGCTGGTTCGAAATCGGCCTGGATTCGCAGCGTTTTGGAATTTACAGCCATTAGCGACGAACCATATGTCGAAGGCGACGGAGCAACGCCAGCAAACCCTGGCGATTTGGCCAGTTATTTGTGGGTTTGCACCGGCCCCGCTACACAGAGTCAATTGATTGCAGCCAGCAACGCAGCCGGCGGCTTCGCAGCCAACATGGCGGCGATGCTACCTGGCACAACCTGCACCCAACCAACCGTTAGCCCCGACCCACCAGCCGACCCGATTTATTACGGTGCCAAAGACAGCTACACCGAAGCCGACGACGTAATCAGTGGCTCCGGTGCCAACGGCGAGCCTGACGGCAGCGCCACATGGGCACCAGCAGCTGGCGTCTTGCCTTTCATCTATTTTGACGCGGCAGCCACAAACGACGCCCAAAACGGCACCATGGCGTTCAACATTTTGGTCCAAGCATTGCAGTACCGCAATAACAATGTTGACACCAACCCGGCAATGACCGATGGCCCGACCGAGGATCAGTGGAAAACGGTCGTTACAACACCATTCTCGTTGTAGAAACAGTTTGACCTGCAATTATCCGCCAATTTGTGGCGGATTTTGCTACTTGTATAATCTAGCGAATATTGGGCTCTATCCATCAAAAATGGTACAATAGAACCATAATCATCATGAAAAAGTTTTTCGCGATAACCGCCGGACTCGTTTGCAGCGCCCTCGTGTTGTTGGCCACACTTTCCTACCGTGCCGCGGCTGCCGACTACACCATTACCATCGTCGACAACGCCGTCAGCAAAAACCAAAACGTGATTTACGATTATCAAAACATCGGCCCAGGATTCACTGCTGACGCCAATATCGTCATCAATAACAATTCGAATTTCGCCACCCAAGTCAAATTGATCAGCGTCGCGCCGGACGCCGCCGACCCTAACCAAATGCTGCCGTACGTGCAAATAAAACTTTCGCAAAACGGCGTCGTTTTGGGCCAAGGCACGTTCGATTCCGACACGCTGCTCGGCGCAACGACCTGCATTGATCCGCATTTTTCGACGACGCTCACAAACAATTTCCTGTTGCCAGCCAGCGTCAATAACGCCGCGCAAAACACATCGATGCGCGTCATTTACACGTTTTTGGTCGAACAAAACGGCTGCGAAACCGTCGCGCCGCCGAACACAGCCGGCCCGAATACTTTGCCGCCGACCGGGGAAACCATGTGGCCGTTTTGGATTTTGGGTGGAATCACGATTGCGTTTTTCGGGCTGGCAATGATTTTTCTGATTTTGGTTTTGGATAAGCGTCGCCGCGACAATCGCGCCGTTATTTTGGTCGATAATGCGCCGGTCAATAATGGCTAAAAACAAATCCGTACCAAAATTCGACCCGGCCGCGAAACCGCCCGGTCACACTCCGGAATTGGGAATTGACGACGAAAAGCCGTCGAGTCATCACCGCATTTGGTCCGTCGTTTCCAACTTATTTTTCGCGGTTTGTTTGGTTGTTTTGGTAGGCGCAATTGGTTTGACTTTCGCAGCCAAAAACCGCGGTGAATCGATTACTGTCGCTGGTTATCAACCGTATTTGGTGGCGACCGCATCGATGGAGCCAACATTCGCAGTCGACGGATTGGTCGTTACCCGCACCGACGATTTCGCAAAAGTCCGCGTCGGCGATGTCGTGGCATTTCGCGCAGCTGGTCTGAACGGCAAAACAGCATTGCACCGCGTTATCGCTATCGACAACGACCGACTATTCGTCAAAGGCGACAACAACGCCCACCCCGACGGCGCCAGCGTAACGCGCGAAAACTACATCGGTCGCGTCACATTTCACACCAACATAACGGCGATGTTTTTCCAAACGCTACGTCGTCCCGGTGGGCTGGCTTTTGCAGTGATTTTGCCTGTTGCGATTCTGATTTTGGTTTATGTCGGTGCACGGTGGATAATCGGCGACGCGGACAATTGGCGTGGCAAAAGTTTCGCAACCTGCGTTGTCGTGATGCTCGTCGCCGGATCACTTTTCGCTAGTTATACGCTGTCGACGATGAAACAAATCCACGCCACCAACGACGGACTAGGAAAAGTTTCCGACGATTTCGCGAAATCCAGCGTCGACAAAAATTGGACCGTCCACGGCAAAAAAATCCTCGGGCGCATCGAAATCCCGAAAATTAGCGTCAATTATCCGATAATTCCCTACGCGTCGGCCGCTGATTTGAATATTTCGATTACACATTTTTCGGGCGCTGGACTGAACCAAACCGGCAATGACGTTTTGGCGGGTCACCGGGTTTTTGGGCAAAACTCGCCGTTCAATCTCTTTTTCACAAATATCGACAAGTTGTCTGCAGGCGACGAAATATTCATCACGGACACGTCGCGCAGCCGCGTCAAATACCGCGTTACCGGATACAAAACCGTCGCGCCGGATGATATTTCAGTTCTAGACCAAATCGACGACGGGAAAAAACATCTGACGCTCATCAGCTGTTCGTTTGACCTACAAAATCGCTACATCGTAACCGCCGTCGCCATCGAATAATTACGGCGCGACTGGCGGCGTGAACGCCCACGTGGTTGTGACGTAAACTTCTGCGGCAACTGCGCCGCTACCGAGATGTCCGGATTGATTTTCGCCCAAACCGTACACTGTCGTGCCATCCGCCGACAACACGAGCGATGAAACGTATTGGAACCCGACAGCCATGGCTCGCTGTGTCATGGCGACCGATTTGCAATTTGGAAATTGCGAAACCGCCGTCGGCGAATAGAAAAATGTGTCGTTTGAGTTTCCGTTGCCGAATGCTCCGACGGAGTTGCTTCCCCATATCATGACTTGGCCGGATGTGCTACAAGCTATCGTTGCCGAATACGATGACGATATCGTCGCCGCGTTTGCGAAACCAGTTGCAGTTGGCGCGTTGGCAACCAGGCCAGCGTTTGTGCTGCCGATACCCAAATTGTAGCTGTCGTTGCGGCCGAACGTGTAGACTTGACCCGACGACGTGACGACGTCCATATTGCGAAGTCCCGCAGAAACCAGCGCGGCATCCGTGATACTAGACAACAACCGCGGTTGGCAATCCCAATAGTCAGTTACCATTGTCGACGAACTGCCCGCCGCCGTGTGGCAGTTCGCGATAGCGCCAGTTGCGCCGGCGCCTAGCTCGCCCTCATTGTTTGTTCCCCACGTATAGAGTCCGCCGCCGTTCGTCGCCGCCAGTCCGCCATAATACCCAAACGCCAATTGGCTGACGTCCGACAAAAATGGGTTGCGGTACGGCGCGTATATATAATCAGTCTGGCCCAGCGTAATCGAATAACCCTGTCCTGCCGTACCGAAATCCGCCAGCCCCCACGAATACACAGCACCTTGGTTTGTGATGACGCCGGCGGTGTAGAAATTGGCAGATGCTTTCACGGCTTTTTCACCACTGTTTAACCCTGGTAGTGTTACCACACGCGGCGTCGTTGATGTCGTGCCGTTTACGCCGCCACCTGGAGCCGTTCCTGTGCCCGTGCCGCCTTCGCCGTAGGTGTTGCCACCCCAACTGCGAACAGTGCCGTCGGCCGCCACGGCGTATGATGCGTCGTACGATGCCGCAATATCAACGATATTTGACAGTGTTGTGATTTGGACTGGTTTATTCTGTAGTGTCGTGCTGCCGATGCCCAATTGCCCAACGTTGTTCAGCCCCCACGACCACACGCTGCCGTTCGATCCAAGCGCCAACGCGTGCGATCCGCCAGCTACAATTTTCGCAAAGTTCCATACCTGCACCGACAAAGTCAACGTCGCGACATTGCCGTTGCTGTCCGCTACCGAATATTTCACGTTGTACGTACCGACCGCCGACGGATCAAAACCACCGCGATCAACGATCTGGATTTGGCTGGTCAAGTTCCCATCTTCGGCGTCGTTCGCCATCGCGAGCGCTTTCAAATATGCATCAATCGCCGTCGAATTATTCGCAATCTGGTTCAAAAACGGCTGTTCGTTTTTGCCAGCACTGACGATTGTTGGCGTGCTACCGACCGGCAAATGGACGCCAATGTACGGATGAACTTGCTGTTTCCAGTTGATCGCGGTGGTGCCTTTCGCGCCGCTGCTCAACCCAAAATTGACCTTTGCTCCTGTCAACTGCGCGGTCGATGATGCGAAAACTACAAATTTGAAATCGTACGTTTTCGCAACGCCGACTGGATATTCATCGCCCAAAGTTCCCGGCAAAACGCCCGTTTCACACGAAGTCATCGCCGGATTGGTGCCATAAAATAAATCCGAGCAAGCACTGCCGTTAATATTCGCAATCGCATTCGGCGCAGTCGTAGCCGATCCGGACTGGATCGCGGCCAACTCGGCGTTGATCGTGCCGTCCGGAACGCTGGCCGGGTACAACAAAACTTTAGCTGACGACGCCGTCGCAGTCGGATTGGGACAAGTTATCGTGCCGGTTCCTTGGTTTGCGAAAAACTGTTGCGAAATTTTGTCGTACAATCCGCATTTGCCAGTTTTCAAGTTTTTCACCGGAATGTAGTCGCGCTGCGTCACGCCAGTTCTGGAATTCGGATTATTCACGCTGAACGAAAACAGATTACCGACAAACCCAGAATCGCCAACAAACGACCCGCCATCGTTCAGCCCGCCTATGTACATGCCAAGCGAAGTGTTCGGTGCAGCCACGCTGTTGACATTTCCCGATGCTGTGCCGCCGCAGCCTGTTAGCGATACGACTTTGCTGGCTAGTGCGGTAATATTGACTTTTAGCTGACAACGATTGGTTCCCGAAGTAGTGGTATTGCCAAGGCTAACAGAGGAAACTGGCGCATTCTGTCCGTACTGAAACCGAAAGGTCGTAATTTGGTTGTTGACGTTGAACAACAGCGCATTTCCGCCGCTAATACGCGATCCGAACAGAATACTGAACTGGTTCGATCGACTAAACGCCGTGCTGTCGTACTGAAAATCCGCATTGACTGTTAGCGAATTTCCCGTCTGATCAACGCCGGTGCCGATCCAACTTTGCCCATCGAAATGAACATAATCCACTGGTGCGTAGAGACTCTCCGTCCATGCGGAAATCCGATCGCCGGTATAATTTTGATAATCAACCGTTCCGCTATTGGCGAGCGTGTACGAAAATTGATGAATTGTATTCGGCTGCACGACTGAATTTACCACGCCTTGATTTTGGCCGTTGCACGACAAGTTATCACAATTCGGATCGGTCACGGGCGGTTTCGTACACACAATATCGCCCGTTCCCAAATTCCCGAAAAAACTATTCGAAACCGTATCGAACATGCCGCATTTGCCCGTCTGCTTGTCAACCACCGGAACCATATGGCGCACTAACGTGTCGCCGTCATATATTTTGAAGTCATAAATCGTAGCCTTGACCCCTGTCCCCGAAGGCGTACCAGCATTGTTGTAAACCCCCAAATAAACATTGTTTGTCGATAGCCACGCCGCCGACGGCTCGTGCGTAAACTGCGAAACCGCCAAATCGTCAATCAAAAAAGATCCATTCGCGTACGCAAACGTATGTCGCGCCGCATCGGCACCTGTTGCCGTGCTGTTGAATCCGTTCATATAGTACGAATAATTCGGCACCGACCCGAAAAGAATCGAGTTGACCGTACAGCTTGACGTCGTACAGTCACGCATCCCAAACAGATAGCTATTGTTCGCAGTCGCGCTGGCGAACTGCGCGTCGGCCACAATTTTCAACGCACTCGAACCGGGAATCCCCGTGTCCATATACTGCGTGCCAGTCAACGTGATGCTGTCGGTCTGCACATATTGCGAAGGAATACACGTCGCCACATTTTGCAGCGGCGTGCTCATACGGTCGCCGGTTTGTCCATCAATTTTGAGCGTCGGCGTGACCTGAATACAGCCCGCCTGCGCCGCGCCAGATTGCTTGGCCGTATCAGAAAAGAACGCGTACCCAACTGACAGTAAAACCAAACCGAACAGCACCGCGCCGACCATCAAAGCTAGCTTCTTGCCGCCTTTTCGCCGAGCTTTTTTCGCCTCTGTCGCGGCGTGCGCCTGATAATATTTTACTGCACCCTTCACTTCACATATATTTTAACATAAGCAGGAACATTCCGCATCGGCCCGCAGAACGCGCCAATGGACGCTACCGCCCGGTATTTGGCACGCCCGGCACAATCGGTTCTGTCGGCGTGACTGGCGGCGGCACGATGGTTTCTGAATTGATCGTAAAAGTTCCGCACACCGGCCAAACAGCGATTTGATAGCGCAACCCGCTAGCGCTCAGCACGCAAACCTCATAATCGCCTGGTTCTGTCGGCGGCGCACCAGCCGTCCACGCCAAAACAACGTCCACGCCACGCAAATTCGCAACCGTAGAGCCACCACGATTGACGCCAAACCAACCGTCCGCATCCGTCGGTGCCAGACCGCTGTAATCCATCGATCCGCCCGGCTTGATCAACAATTCGTTCGGAATATTTGCCAAATACGGGCTGTGCAGGCCATTGCCCGAACCGTCAGGATTCATGAACATAAACCACGGTGAGCCGCCACTATTCACATTCCAATTTGCGAAAGCATTCGGGTCAAGCATTTGCATCGTTGCCAAACGCTCAACAACACCCGTAGCATCCAGCCCGTTGCCGATTCCAATCGTCTGCCCCGTTGATTCAGAATAATAATTATCAGTATATTGCGAAATATTTCCACCGCCCATCAGCCCACCAACAAGCGGCCCCGAACCCGCAACCAAGCCCTGCGCGTAGCTTCGCGAAACTGGCGAAATGCCTTCGTGGCGGCCAATCAAACCGCCGGCATAATAATTCGTGCCAGCCGGGATCGAAACATTTGCGTAACTGTCCGCGATGATGCCGTAATACGAATGCCCGACCAATCCACCGTTTCGCGACACAATATTGTCAGGCGTCGCCGTGATCGCGCCGACGGCGTAGCTTTCCGTAATTGTGCCATAATCTAATCGTCCTGCGATGCCGCCAACCTGCGCGTTGTTGTTGCTGTTGGCCACCGACAAATTACCGATGACGTAGACGTTTTTCGCAACGTTTCGCAAAGTCGCCGTCAACCCGCCAACCACCGCCGTGTCGGCCGTTGATCGAATGCCACCCTTCGCATTGTCGATAATAATGCCCAGGTTGCTAACGCCGATCGGATCCGGTTGCGTGCCCAAATATCCGAACAATCCAGCACGCGGCAACGTCGTGTTGATCCACAGTCCGTCGATGACGTGGCCGTCGCCGTTCAGCGCCGCGTCAAAATGATTTGTGTTGTCGCCGATTGGATTCCAACCAGCCGCCCGGCTAGCCAAAAAATCTGTCAAATCGATGTCATTCGCCAATTGGAAATGACTGAATGCAAAGTCCGCGCCGACGAAATTGCGGAGTTTGTCCAAGCCGGCTGCATCGTAAATCAAGCACGCTTTCGCAGATTCCGACCCATCGCGACCCGCATTCGTGCCGCCGAATTCGGCTTGGCAATCAATCGTCACGCCGTTATACGCGATGTCGACGTTGTTGTAGCCTTTCGCAAACGGCGCCGTCCATGCCGTCGCGTGAATGTTCGCCGCGTACATCGCGGCGTCGCGCGGCAACATTTGAAACGATCGCCCCGCCGAATTATTTGCGAAAGTCACGCCGGGTTCCACCGACAAATTCGCCAGTTTATTTGGGTCAATCCAGATCCCGCCGCCATCAGCGCTGGCCGTGTTGCCGCTGAACTTCACCGTGCCCTGGACATCGGTCATCGTCGAATACGTTCCCACCCCCAAATACAATCCGCCGCCGTTCCCGCTAGCCGAATTCCCCGTGAATTGCATACTGCCATTCAATGTGATCGGTTGAGTAATTTGGTAAATTCCCCCGCCGTTTTGCGAAGAATTATTCGAGAAAATCGTCGCGCCGGAAACATTCAATATGTTCGTGCTCGCGATCGCGCCGCCGTTACCTGTCGCCGTGTTATCGTCAAAAACTCCGCCATTCACGGTGATTTCCGTAGTCGCCGCGCTCGATGCGCGCACGCCGCCGCCGTCAATCGTCGCCGTATTATGGCTAATCGACGTACCGGAATTAATCGTCAAATTCGACGCCGTGGCCGTTCCTGTGACAAAAATTCCGCCGCCGTTTTGCGAAGAGTTCGAATCGACGCTCGCGTCGGAAATCGTCACACTCGCAACCGTCAATGCCATACCGCCGCCAGCGGTCACCGCGCTGTTGCCATCGACGTGGCCGCCAGCGGTCACCGCGCTGTTGCCATCGACGTGGCCGCCCGAAATCGCCGCCGTTATGTTATTGAACAGTATTCCGCCGCCCTGTCCCTTCGCGGCATTGTTCGACACCGAACCGCCCGTCATCGTGAAACTGCCGCCAGCTAGATAAAAACCACCACCGTTGCTCGTACCGCTAACAGTATTGGTTCTGTTGCCGTTGATCGTAGCTGATCCGCCAATAGTAATCGCCGATCCATTCGAATACACTGCGCCGCCCGCGCCAGCACCGCGTGTCGAATTACCGTTAACTTGCGCATTCTCGTCGATCGTTAATTGCGAACCAACGCCCTGCGTCATGATACCGCCAGCGTTGGACTGCGATTCGTTGTCAATGACTTTCGCAGAGCCGCGAATATCGATAATCACCGACGCATTCGTCTGGTAAAGACCGCCACCCGTCGCGTTCGCAAGGTTATTACGAATCATCGCATTGCCATACATGTACAATTTCGCTGTAGCATTAGCCGCAGCGCCACCGCCGCTGTTTGCGGTATTGTTCGCAATCGTCATTGAGCCGAAAATATTCCCCGTCGCACCCGATGTCACGTAAACTGCACCTCCAAAACTAGCGCTTGTATTCCCCGCAATATTTCCACCCGACAGGTTTAATATACTAGCCGCTCCTGTACCAAAAATCGCGCCACCTGATGCTGTAACCGAATTACCACTAATTGTGCCGCCGGTCATATTGGTCACGCTTGGCGTCACTGCATAAATCGCACCGCCATTAGCCGCCGAATTATTCGCAATCGTTCCGCCGGTCATATTCAACGTCGATCCAGCCGCCATCGTAATCGCGCCGCCAACACTCGCCGTCGTCACGGCGTTATTTTGCAACACTGCGCCGTTTTGAATATTCAACGTTCCGCTGCTAGCGACCAACGATCGCGTAGTAGCGCTAACAACAAAACTACCTTTATTCCCATCCAACGTAATATTTGTCAGATTAAGCGTTCCTGTTGCAGCTGCAACATTGAACAACGGAACCGCTGTCGCCGGGAATGTTGTCGCCCGCGTCAACGTCCGCGGCGTCGCGTCGGAATGAATCGTCACTGTTTTGCCCGCCGTCACGGTTTTCGCAGTGGTAATTTGGAAATTCGCTGCGATTGTGATGTCAATGTTTGGATCGGCGTTCAACAATGCCGCATTCAAATCGGCCTCGTTCGCAACAGTTAGACTAATCGCATTCGCCGGCGCGTTGCTACGCAGCGCCATCGCGAAAACGCCGACCAGCAACGTCGAAATCAAAATCAGCCCGATCGTGAGTTTTCGCACACTCATTCTTTGCCTCGCCAAATGCGCGTCAGTAATCATTCTGCACAGATTATAGCAGAAGCGCTATCTTTTCAGAATATCTCGACGTAATTCCGCGCATGCGAAATTCAATCAACAATATCGACTATTGACAACCGTCGCACATCGTCAATTCCGCCGGGTCAATCGGCACGATCGGCGCTCCTGTTTTCGCGGCATTTTCATCGGCTTGCTCCTGCGCATTCTGCAAAGCTTTTTCCAGAATTTCCAGTTTTTCGTCAATTGTCATGTCGTCCGTCAATTGGTTTGAGATATTCATTTTTCGCCTCCGTTAGATTTCATATACCATTTTCGGCCGTTGGTTTTCGCAGCGTCAATTTGGCCGATTTCGGCGCCGTACATTGTCATGTCAGCAAACGCCGCCGGAACTTCGCCGAACTTTTTTGCAAAGGCTTTTTTCGCCGCCGCGATTTCGCTGCCGTGCAAACGCCGCGCCCAAGTCTGCAGATACACGCCGGCCACGTCCGGCAATCGATCATCAGTCCAAACCGCGAAACTGGCCTGATGGTTTTTTCGCAAATTTCGCGAATGATCGGCCGATGCCAACGAAAACCAATAAATATTTTCATCATTCGCCGCGAAATGTAGCGGCACAACCGACGGCACGCCGTTTTCGCCAACTGTCGCCAAACCACCAAACGGCACCGTATCCAAAATTTTCTTGATTTGCTGATTCATATTTCCTACTTCGTTGTATTAACTTCGTAACTGGTGTTAGTACTTTCGAAAAAGTTGACCAGTTCCAGCGTGTCATTAGCCGTCGCCATCCATTTCGCCGGATTAGCCACGTTATATTCCGGCTCGAAACCCAGTTCCTGCAAACGGCGGTCGGTCATGTGTTTGACGTATTGATTGACGTAGTCGGCATTCAGCCCCAAAATGCCGCTAGGCAACATATCTTCGTTATAAGCAATTTCCAGTTCAACCGCCTGCAAAATCAAACCGCGAATTTCCTCGGCGAATTCCGGCGTCTGCAAATCCGGATTTTCCTCCAGGATCGTCAGTAGCAGATTGATACCGAACGTCAAATGCAAATTCTCATCTTTCGTAATCCAGTCCAGCAAACTGCCGACATTTCGCAGCAAATTGCGGCGGCGAAAACTCATGCCAACCATAAATCCGCTATAAAACCAAATGCCTTCCAGCACGATGTTGTAGGCCACCAGATTGCGCACGAAATCCTTTTTGCCTTCGGTCGTGGTGACGTCCAGTTTTTCGTTCATCATGCGCTGGACGTATTTGGTTTGGAACGCCGCTTTGTCCGCCAATGATTTTTTGCCAAACCCGGCGGCGTAAATTTCGTCGCGGTCAAACGGAAAAGTTTCGATAATGTATTCGAACGTCATGAAATGATTGGCCTCTTCCCACATCTGTTTCGACAAATAAATGTGCGCCTCGGCGGCGTTCAGATACGGATAAATCCCGAACGCCAACGACTTGTTGATCAACAATTCGTTCGGGTTCAAATAACTGATGACGGTTTTCAGCGCGTGTTTTTCATCGTCGGTCATTTTGTCAAAGTCCGCCAGATCCTGCACCAATTGAACTTCGTTGGGAAACCAAGTGTTGGCGACAGCCTGATTGTACAGATCGTAGGCCCACGGGTAGCGAATCGGATGCAGTTGCAAACCTTCGCGGATGCCCGAACCCAAAATTCCTTTCGGTTGCTGGTTAGTTTTTGTCATAATTTCCTCCTTAATTTCCAATTTTTTTCGCAAAGCCGAATCCGACTGGACGCCGCACGCCGCCAACTTTGACTTTGTTTTTGTCGGGCGAAATCGTGGTTTGTTCGGATTGATGGCGCGGTTTGACATGTAGATAGTAGGTCGTTTTCAGTCCGGCTTTCCACGCCTGGGTGTAGATTTGCACGTATTCGTCGATGTCGCGCGTCTGCAGATACATGTTGCGCGAAATCGCTTGGTCGACCCATTTTTGGGCGCGCGCCGCCACATTGATAAAGGCGTTCGGGCTCAATTGAAAACTAGTTTTGTAAATCTGTTTCAAGTTTTCCGGCACGTCCAACTGCGAAATGTCGCCTTGGTTGGCCAGTAGTTCGTCCTTCAATTCGTCCCATTTGTTCAAGTTCTTTAGCGCATTGACAAGATTGACGTTGACTTCCAAAAACTTGCCGTTTAGCGTCGAGCGCGAAAAAATTTGCAAAAATTGCGGGTCGATGCCCGGCGTCGTGCCGGCGATGTGCGCGATGTTGGCGGTCGGCGCGATGGCCATCAATGTGGCGTTTCGCATGCCTTGTTTGACCTTTTTTCGCAGTTTTTCCCAATCAAGTTTTTGCGTCGTGTCAACGTCAATTTTTTGGCCGCGACTTTTGGCAAGTTTGGCAATCGTGTCGATCGGCAATTCGCCTTTGCTCCAGCCGCTACCCACGAACGTTGGATACGAACCGTGAATTTTCGCCAAATTTGCCGATTCGTCGATGGCGTGAAAACTGATGAATTCCGTTAGTTGATCGACCAAATCATAGGCCGCTTCGCTTTCGTAACTCAATCCCAACTTTTCCAAAACATCGCTGAAACCCATAATTCCCAGACCCAACGCGCGAGTTTGGCGATTGGCGTGAACTGCTTCGTCGATCGGCAAATTTGTGATGTCGACCAAATTGTCCAGTTGGCGAATCGCGCTGCGTGCGCTGGATTCCAGCCGCGCGAAGTCCCATTTTCCATCAACCAAATGCGCCGACAAATTAATGCTAACCAAATTACAAACGGCGATATTTTTGCGGTCCTGCGGCAGCGTAATTTCGGTGCACAAATTCGACAAATGAATCGTGCCGGTGTTGTTGTTCAGCGCCCGGACGTTGATGGCGTCTTTCCAGGTCAGCCACGGGTGCGACGTGGCTTGCAAACTAATCAAAATTTGGCGAAATTGTTCGCGGGCGGGCAATTTTTCAAATTTTCGCAGTTCGCCGCGCTCGGCTTTTTCAATATATTGGCGATATTTTTGCGAAAAGTCGTCACCGTACAATTCGGTCAGCTCCGGCGTGTCGGCCGGATCGAACAGATACCAATCGTCGCCAGATTCGACGCGCTTCATAAATTCGTCGCTCAAATAGACGGCCGTGTTGGCAAAACGCGTTCGCAAATACGGATCGCCGGAATTTTGCCGCAGATCGATAAATTGCGGAAAGTTCAAATGCCAGTTTTCCATGTAAATCGCCGCCGCGCCGGCTTTTTTGCCTTTTCGCGACACCGCAAAAAGCGCCGTATCGATCATTTTGATAAACGGAATTGGGCCGGTCGATTCGGTGTTGGTGGTTTTGACTGGGCTGCCGGCGGCGCGTAATTTCGAAAAACTAATGCCGATGCCACCCGTTCCCTTCGCAATCCACATCGTGTCGCGCACGCTTTTGGCAATCGATTCCATGTCGTCTTGGACCTCCATCACAAAACAATTGGAAAGTTGCGCAAATGTCCCGCCGGCATTGATGCGCGTGCTGCCGCCCGGTACGTATTCCAATCGGCTCATGTGTTCGTAAAAATCGATCGCTGCCAGTGTTGGATTTTTTTCATTAAAACTCATGCCCATGGCGATGCGCATGTGTGTAAACTGCGGCACTTCCATGTGCTCGCCCGATTGTTTGCGCAGCGCGTAGCGGTTTTGATTGGTCACGACGCCCAAATATTTGCTCAGATGGTCGCGCGACGGATCGAGTGTTTTGGCTAACTTTTCAACGTCGAAAAGTTTCGTCATTCGCTCGTCCAGCAAACCGTTTTTTGCACCCCATTTCAGATATTCTGGAAATTTCTCGGTGTGTAAATTTCGCAACTGCGCGTCGGTTTCGTATTCGCCCAAAATTCGCGTATAGGTTTGTTTTAGCAAAAGCCGCGCCGCGATTTTGTCGTAATCCGGATCGTCCTTGACATTTTGTAGTGCCGTTTGGATGACCGTTTCATACAATTGTTGGCGCGTCATGCCGTCGAAAATCAGCGTTTTTACTTCGCTGGCCACGGCGAAAACTTTGTCCATTTGATTCGGTAATCCGTCGCTGGCCGCCAGCAACAGTCGATTTATTTCGCCGATGTCAAACGGCACGACCGAATCGTCTTCTTCTACAATTTTTATCGCGCTCAAAACAGCCCTCCAGACGTAACTGTAGTCAGTTAATTAGATTTATGTTGGTTTTCGGGAAAGATTCCTATAGACGATTGTCACGCCAAATCTTGCTCGAGAAAATGATAGCAGGCAGTCCGACTTTCGCATGGGGTGATGCGATTACGGTTGCGGCACAGTGCGGATTTTCACCGACTTTCTCCTGCATCGAAACGGGTAGTTTTCGCCCGAGATCTGAACCTCGGTACCTTTTGGCGCTATGGATTGCTCCATATATAGCGCTTATATTTAGAATACACCCCACAAATATATGTGTCAATGGCATGAGCGTGATAATATTTACTACAATATGCAGATAGGCCGTTCTCTGTTACAATAGCCCCATGTCTTCATCTCTGCAAATTGGAATCGTGGGCCTCCCCAACGTCGGCAAATCCACACTATTCAACGCGCTGACTGACGCCGGCGCATTGGCCGCAAATTATCCGTTCGCAACGATCGAACCGAACACTGGAATCGTGCCGGTGCCGGACGCGCGGCTTGCGAAATTGGCGGAATTGTACGGTTCGACGAAATTGCTGCCCGCAACCGTCACGTTCGTCGACATCGCCGGGCTAGTCGCCGGCGCGAGCAAAGGCGAAGGTCTCGGCAACAAATTCCTCGCGAATATTCGCGAATGCGACGCGATTTTGCACGTCGTTCGCGCGTTCAACGACGACAATGTGCTGCGCCACGACACCGCGCCGACCGATGTCCGCGAGTCGATCGACGTCATCAACACCGAACTGATTTTGGCCGACATTCAATCGATCGAGAACCATTTGCCGAAACTTGCGAAAATGGCGAAGTCCGACCCAAAAGCCAAAACTGCGACCGAATATCTGAACAAATTACTTGAACAATTGAACGCCGGAATTCCGTTATCACAAATCGCGAATTTGGATCGCGAAAAATTGAACGGCCTGCAATTGCTGACTGCGAAACCGGTGATTTATGTGTTCAATGTGGACGAGGAAACTTTGCGAGATGACGCGGTGAAGAATTCCCTTTCGCAAATCGTCGCGCCGGCGAAATCGGTTTTCGTGTGCGCGAAATTAGAAGAAGAATTGAAAAGCTTGGACGAATCAGACGCGGCGGAATTGCTGGCCGAATACGGCGTGACGGAATCCGGACTTTCGCAGTTGATTCGCGCCGCCTACGACACGCTGGGATTGCAATCCTACCTGACCGCCGGCCCGAAAGAAATTCGTGCTTGGACAATCCATCAGGGCGACACCGCCCCGCAAGCCGCCGGCGTCATCCACACCGATTTCGAGCGCGGTTTCATCGCGGCGCAAATCGTTGACTATGACGATCTGATCGCGGCAGGATCAGAGGCCGAGGCGCGAAAACTTGGCAAAATCCGCACCGAAGGCAAAACGTATGTGATGCGGCCGGGCGACGTTGTTGAGTTTCGGTTTAACGTATAGAGGTCATTGCGTTGCGAACCGCGCCGAACAGCACGGGGTAATATGTGTGCGAAATATGGGATCCACCAGGAATCTCAATAGCAAAAACCTTCTCGGCGTCACTACTGCGCGTGGCAGCACCAACTGTCGCGTCAAACGCCGCGCCGCCGTTGCGACTACGATACAAAACATCATTTTCGCCGTGTACAAATGCAAAACTCGCGTCAGGTTGATTGCGAAAAGCCGCCTGACTATCAAAATATGCTGGATTCCCCTGCTGCGGGCCTCGTGCCAAACCACGCAAATTTGCGCCCAACATTGGCAAACTTACTCCTGGTGCAGAACGATCGTAGACATTGGTTAGCATTGACTTCGCCAGTTCGATTTTGCCATCAACGACTGCCCCACGGTCGTGCGTTTCCGTTCTAGCAATTCCTGCGCGGCGCATGTTTTCCGTTACAATCATGCCATACGCCAGGCCTATGGGATTTGCATCTACAATTTGTGGGCGAGCATTTGCAAACAGCGACTTTAGTTCATTCTCGCGCATTGCAGCTGCCATCGCTGTGATCACAATGCCGCCCAGCGAGTCCCCACTCACTCGACCAAGTGCAATCCCTTCGTGATCCAACGTAGCGAGCAACTCAGCAACAAACGGAATTGGTTTCGTTTCGCCATCGTCGTCCCACGTCATTCGGCCAGTTTTCGCAAAATACACGCGCTCCTTTTTGGTCAGTGGCGAAGTGCCGCCATTTCCCGGCGATGCAACATATAGTTGAGGCGACGGATCAATAGCCGATCGCAACGCCTGTTCATACGCGTTTCCGGGATTTCCCCAGATACTTGACGAATAGGTCGAGATTTGCGCTGTATATGGCTGACCTTCACGTTCATCATTTGTTGTCGCAATCTCATAACTGTATCGGCCTGATGGCGATTCGACAGTGCGCCATGTTCTATCAATCTCTTCGAGTTTTTCGCCAATATCATCTGGGTCAATTTGTGGCATTTGTATTGCAACGCTGCCAACTGCACCAGTTCGGAGATTTGTTTCTACCAATTCCGTGCAACCAGTATCGTATAGTTCGTTCAAGCTTATTATATCGACACATTATATAATAATTCATAAGCGAAGTCAATCAACGCGCGTAGTATTTCGCTGTATACCTGCGACGTTTTCAAATATAATTTCCGTAGTAATTCCGCGTTCAGATATGATGAAGGCCCGCCAAGCGGAGAAATCTCAACACCAGGCAAGGCACGTGGCCAAGCGAAACAAATCCGCTTTAGCCAACTCGCCGCATTGTATCATCAATATTCCATTTTGTAAATCGCGTGATTCCGAAAAACAACCTACCCGCCAACTTTTCGCAACAAATAAAACCGCTCGCGATTGCCCTTCGCACCAGCGATTTCGCTGTCGGCTTTGTCCAAAATCACGAATTGGCCTTTCGCAAAAGCTTCAAACCCACGCAAAATCTCGCGCCGCTGCCGATCGTTTTTCACGACGCCGCCGCGCGTTTGATCGTACCCGGCCTCGAATTGCGGTTTCGCCATAACCACCAAAATCGTCCGAGGATTGCACAATTTCGCCATGCTTGGCAAGATTTCCCGCAGCGAGACAAATGACACATCGACCACCACGATATCAATTTTCGCATCGGTTTCAAAATCGCGAATGTCGGTTTTTTCGTGCAGTTCAACCCGCACGTCAGCGCGCAATTTCGGGTGAAGTTGATCGGTGCCGACATCAACCGCGATAACCTTTTTCGCACCGCGGCGCAGCGCAAAATCCGTGAATCCGCCCGTCGACGAACCGACGTCCAGCACGACTTTTCCCGCGAAATCCAGCCGCAAATTTTTCGCAACCGACGCCAATTTCAAACCGGCACGGGACACGTATTGCTCATCCTGCGCCAATTCGACCAACGCTTTTTCGTCCGCGAAAAATCCTGGTTTCGTGATGACGCGGCCGTCAACCGAAACTTTGCCCAGCCGAATATAACTTTCGGCTTGGCTGCGCGTGGCGACGATTTTTTTCGCAGTCATCAGATGATCGAGGCGAAATTTCATGCGATTATTTCATTAGTTTTTCTGACGCTCGAGGTACGACCCGTCGCGCGTGTCGACTTTGATAACGTCGTCCTCTTTGATAAACGCCGGAACTTTGACGACGATGCCGGTTTCCATTTGCGCGTCTTTGTTGACACTCGATGTCGTGTCACCTTTCGTGACGTTTTCGGTGTAAGTAACTTTCAAGAAAACCGAGGTCGGAAGTTCAACATTTATCACGCGACCGTCGAAAAATTGCAGTGTCACGTTGTCGCCTTCGCGCATGAATTTCGGCACGTCGTCGGCGTCGTCGTTCGCAATTTCAAATTGTTCGAACGTTTCCGGATTCATGAAAAACAAATTTGTGCCGTCCGAATACAAATATTGCGCAGTTTGGTTGGTGACTTCGGCGGCTTCGATTTTATCTTGGCCTTTGTACGTTTTCGGAATTACCGCGCCCGTCACCAAATTTTTGATTTTCACGTTCACGATCGAGCCGCCGCGCCCCATGACTTTTTGGCCGTATTCGACGACGCGGTAGGGTTGGTTGTCGATTTGGATGACAGTTCCTTTTTTCAGATCTGTTGGCTGATACATTTTCGCTCCTTTTTCGCAAAATTTATAGAGTCGAGATATTGTGACCGAACTTTGCGAAAGGCTGCGCTTTCCGCGCTAGTAACTTGTTAGCCAGCGGCGAGCAAGTTACGGGTCTTTCGCAAAGTTGGGAGCAATAGCTTGACGAACCGCTGACTACCCAGCCACAAACGGCACCAAAGCCAAGTGTCGGGCACGTTTGATTGCAACGCTCAACTGACGCTGCTGTTTCGCCGACAAACCGGTTTTGCCGCGCGATTCGATCTGCCCGTAGGCGTCGATGTAGCGCATCAAAGTTTTGGCGTCTTTGTAGTCAAAATATTTCGGGGCGTCTTTTTTGAAACGTCGTGGATTCATCTCTGTTAATTCTCCTAATTAAAATGGAATGTCGCTCAAATCGATCGGCGTGTCGTCGATGTCGTCGACTTTGACGTCATCCGATTTTTGCGATTTATTTGATGAGTTATTCGGCGTGTAATTCCCGCCGCCAGTACCGTCGCCTTGACCGCCGACAAAGTTGAAATCTTCGACGATGACCTCGACTTTGCTGCGTTTTTGGCCGGATTCTTTGTCTTCCCAGCTACGCTGATCCAAGCGTCCGCTGACCAGAACCGCGCGGCCTTTGCCCAGATACTGCGCGATGATTTCGCCCGGTTTGCCCCACGCTACGCAGTCGATGTAGCTGACCGCTTCTTGCTGCTGGCCGCTGGCGTCTTTCCAGGTGCGGTTGACCGCCAACGAAAAGTTCGTTACCGATTGCCCGCTCGGCGTGGTGCGCGTTTCCGGGTCGCGCGTCAAATTACCCATCAAAATTACTTTATTAAAACCTTTTGCCATCCCATTCCCCTCTGTTAATTATTTGCGAAAAGTAATTCCGAACCCAGCTCGGAACGACAATCGCAGGATTATTCGTCGCTGTCTTCGGTTTCGCGCTCGGCGCGGCGTTTGGCGTCTTCGGCCATGACAGCTTTGACTTTCGGATCAACTGTCGTCAACAAAAAGCGCAAAACTTCGTCAGTGATATTCAGCGTATCATTGATTTTTTTGACGGCTTCGGCCGGCAAATTCAGCGTGTAAACGCGATAGACCGCGAAATCTTCGTTGCGGATTTTGTATTGCAGACGTTTGCGGCCCCAATCGTCCTCGGCCACAATTTCGCCACCGTTGCCTTTGATAATTTTGGCCACTTTGTCGAGCGGTTTGCTCATATCCACCTCGAGTGACGGGTGGAACAATACGACGAGCTCGTATTCCTTCATAGATTTCCTCCTCTGGAATCCGTTAGGATGCTTTCGTCAAATTCGCGAAAGCAAGAGTTGATAACTTCGACATTGTAGCAATTTTCGCGACTTTTCGCAACCGTTTAATAGCGCGGCGGCAATTCCCGAATTCCGCTGGTGTACAACTGATAGTTTTTGCCATCTGTTCCGGCTAGCGTCGTCAGGAAAAGATCCGGACGGTAATTGACAACTTCGGCCGGCGACGACGGTTCGGTCGTCGTGCCGCCCGCCGTCCGGCGCAAAATCTGGTCTCGCGTGATGATTGCACCGTTGATTTGCAGCCGATTTTTGCAAGCTCCATCATTCGTCAACACGTCGTTGACTGGTGACTTTTCAGGGCTGGCCGCGCACGTCGCCAATCTGTTATAAGCCGCGTATACGCCGTCGATACTCGTCACGTCATTGCCGATCACAATCTGGCCATTGTCGTTTCCGGCACCGCTGCGATACGCCACCAACGTGAAGCTGGGGATTTCCGAAATTGATTGCAGGCCGGTGTTTTCGAATTGGATATTGCCGTTGATCGTGACGGTGCCGTTTCGCACGAGTAGCGTGATGTGTTTGCCTTTCGCCAAACTAAAACCATTGATCGCAACGTCGCCATCAACCGCATACACACCCGAACCGAGCGTCGATGGATCAGCCGCCTGCGCCGTCGTGATTGTGTCGCTGACCAATGCACTGTAATGCGAATAAATCGCCGACAAACACCGCGTCGGCTGCGCGGCCGTCATGAATTCGCCGTACGTTCCGGTGTTGTTTGCGAAATCCAATTTGTTCGAATCAACCATCGTAAAGCCCGCCGAACCGAACTGTGCGATCACACCGAGCGACGTCAATCCATACTGCGACCACGAACCGCGCACGGCCGACGGCGTCGCACCACTGAACCCGCCCAGTCGCGCGGAGTCCATGACTGTGCACGAGGCGTTTTCTTCTTTGAACATACCGCCCGACCACGAATCGGCACCGCGAATTTGCATTTGCGGGGTGCGGCCGACAACGACGCAAGCTGGCTTGGAATAGCGCCAGTACGAATAATTGGCATTTTCTTTCCCGACATCAGAATACCGGCTAGCCCAGTCACGCACAGCGATTGTCGAGCAAAGACGTGTGCCGGCTGGATAATTGCCCGAATTGAACAGAACGTCCCACGCACCGCCACTAGTGTCAGTGCTATTTGAACTGAATACTTTTTTCGCAGCGGTACCACTGAGATTTTTCCATGCAAAATCATCAACGCCGGATAGAAACGCCGACTGCGGGTCAACGCCATCTACCAGCAGATAATCGCCATCTTTCGTGCCGTCATCAAATGTGCGCGAGTCACCCGATCCAATTGTAAACTGAGCAACTTTGACATCTGTATCTTTGCTTATTGTGTCGCCCGTTTTCGCCACGCTGTTGCGCAACACGGCCGTGTTGCCCGACGAAACCGTCGCGCTACCGGCGTTTGTCGTTGGATCCAGCGCGTACTTGTAGTATGTTCCGGCAGCTTTGATCGACGGAACCGCAAAGCCCGTGTAGCCGACACAGTCTCCCGGTCGAAAAGTCAGATCAATATCCGATAAACTCTTGTCTGCCGGTATGACGCCATACTGCGTAAGATTTCCGCTTCTGTGAATGTCGTTGCCGCTAAACGCCCATGCCTGTACACCGCTCGTGTCTGAGGTGCCTTTCACGCCAGCGAGCCAGTACGATGATCCATCGCCCCACGCTCGGCCATTGCCGCCGCCATTCATTGCGCCGCCTTCGCCAAACAAATACGCCAGGCCACCGCCATCGCTATGGTATACGATTGTTATAGTAGTCGTGCCGGGAACGAGTTCCGAAACGTCCACACCTGCCTTATACGCCAAATTGTTCTTCATTTTGAATCGCGTTGTCGGACATGCTCCAGCTAGGCGATTACTCTGAAATCCGTTGTTGTTATTGCTAATCCAGACCAAAGTCGCACCACCGGTAGCGCTATTGAATCCACTTTTGAAATTGGTATTGCTCCCCGAATAATATGACCAATAATATGCAGCAGTGTCAGGATGGTTTGCAGGTTTGGACGTACCGACATACGGATCGGATTTCAGCGTGCAGCCTTTTGTGATGGCCGCATTCGCACATGTCGTAGTATTCGCTGGAACACCATACGCCTGCATCGTCGCTATGTCCGACGCGGTTACCGTCCAGTATGGATCGCGGTTTGACGCGTTGACGCTGGTTGGGTGAAATCCGCTAATGATGTCGTCGCCAGCAGATACACCAGCCGCAAAAACATTGTTGTCTTTGCCGACAACAACGAACGTCGCAACGAGCCCGAACACAACTAAAGTCTTGACCGAAATCACAATCCCACGCAAGAAACGCTTTTTTGTCTTACACACATTTACCACCATCTGCAATCATTATATCAAACCACTAGCACAATACAAACAACCGACGAGAGACTACTCCCCCAAATCATCCAAACTCGACACCAAAACCTCGCGCGGCCGCGATCCGTCCTGCGCCCCTATGATACCGTTGTCTTCCATTTCCTCCATGATGCGAGCGGCTTTCGAATAACCGATGCGCATCCGACGCTGCAACAGCGATGTTGACGCCTTGCCGGCCTCGACTACCACGCGCACGGCGTCGCGATATTCGTCGTCGCCCGACCCGTCAAAGTCCATCACGACGCCACCCTTGCCATTGATCTGCACCTGTTGCGAAATAATTTCCGCGTCATATTCCGGCGGTCGCTGCATGCGCAGATGATCGGAAATCTTCACCACTTCGTCATCGGTCACGAACGCGCCCTGAACACGTTTTGGCTTGCTCATCGCAGGCGTCAACATCAGCATGTCACCTGCGCCCAGTAATTTCTCGGCGCCAACTTGGTCCAAAATCGTGCGTGAATCGACCTGCGAAGCCACCGTGAACGCGATACGCGCCGGCACGTTTGCCTTGATCAAACCGGTGATGACGTCAACCGACGGCCGCTGCGTGGCGAGCACCAAATGCACGCCGACAGCGCGGGCTTTTTGCGCCAATCGCACGATCAGCGCCTCGACGTCGCGCGCCGCCACCATCATCAAATCCGCCAATTCATCAATGACAATCACGATGTAGGGCATTTTTTCGTCCGGTTTTTTGGCGTTGTATGATTTGATGTCGCGGAGCTTTTCTTCGGCCAACAATGTATAGCGGCGCTCCATTTCGTTGACCGCCCATTTCAGTGCGGAAATAGTTTTTTCCGGCTCGACAATTACCGGCGTGAGCAAATGCGGAATGTCGTTATACGGTGTCATCTCGACCTGTTTTGGGTCGACCAAGATCAGTTTCATTTCCGATGGCGAGTTTCGATACAACAGCGACGTCAATAGCGAGTTAATCATGACTGACTTACCCGAACCGGTTTGACCAGCCACCAGCAAATGCGGCATTTTGTTCAGTTCACCGATCACCGGCTGGCCGGAAATGTCGCGACCGATCGCGAATGACAGCGGTTCGTGAGCAGCCTTCCATTGTTTGCTCATCAACATGCCATACAATCTGACATCAGCTGCTTTCAAGTTCGGCACTTCGATGCCAACAGCGCGCTGGCCAGGAATCGGTGCCTCAATGCGCAAAGCCGACGCCGCCAAATTGAGCGCGATGTTGGTTTCTAGCGCCGTGATGCGCGTCAATTTGACGCCGGACGGCGGCCGCAGTGTGTACTGTGTGACTTTCGGACCAATATTGGCGCCTTCCATCTCGACGTTGATGTTGAATTCCGCCAAAGTTTCGCGAATAATATCGGCGTTATGCTGGACATCGCCAGCGTCGGCCGGTTTTTGCTTTTTCTCGAGCATGTCAACCGATGGCGCTTCCCAGTTCGGGTCGGCCGCGATGGTCAGCGCTTCTTTTTCCTCAGCCACCTTGTCGACTGTCGCCGCACCGGCGGCTTTCAGTCCCAAACCGCGCTTTGGTTTGACGTCGTCCGGCTCGCCCACCGAATCGACAGTCGGCACGCCTTCGTTCAATTTGAATTCGCTAACTTTTTTGGATTTTTCGGCCTCGGCTTCTTTGACTTTTTTGGCCAGTTTTTCGTTTTTCTCATTGATTTCATTTTCGTCGCGTTTGAAAAAGTTTCCGATCGCTGCGAAAACCGTTTTCGGCGGAATCGCCAGCACAAACAGCGACAAAATCAGCAGCAACACGACCAAAACAAACGCTGCTACGCTTACCGACAAAAAATTCAACATCGCCGCGTCAACCAACCAGCCGATCGCCCCACCGCCGTCAATTTCATTTCGCATATTTGGGTCGGTCAACATCAACTGGAAAAGTCCAGCGAAAAACATCAAAAACAAAATCGTGCAAAACCACATGATACCCGGCACGCGGTTGTCCGGGCTGCGGAAAATCTGGATCGCTTGCCACACAAACAAAATCGGCACGACAAAGGCCGTCCAGCCAACCAGCCACCGCGTCGCGCCGGCCACGCCAATCGGAAATGCTCCGCCGACCTGGAACAAGCCTAGCACCAGCAGCAGCGCGAACACGATCATCAAAATCGCGCCGACTTGCGGCCAGAAACCACCCGGCACCGAATGAGTCGGTTTGGCTATCTTTTTCGCATTTTTGGGCGGTCGCCCCGGACCGCGGCCTGATTTCTTTTTTTTCTTCGCCATATTGTTCGTATTATACCGCTTATGCCCCTCTGTTGTCGAGGGGATGCGTATGGGTATATTGTAGCATAATTTACAATGAATTGCAATATGATCAATCATGTCATCCTGAATTCATTTCGCAAACAACTTTGACAAGCGATTGAACCTGTATGCAGTTTCGCCAGTGCGAGGCACTTTCTTTTTCACTTTTCAAAAAGTGGAGCAAAACCTTTCGAACAATTGCGAAAAACATGCATTCCATCTCCTCGTTTTTGCAAGGAATCTGCGGAACTCGCAACACAGCCTTTCGCAAAGTTTTTATGAGCTTCGCGAGCTTTCTTGACGCGTCATTCCAAACTTGATTTGGAATCCATGCGATCCTTTTCTTTGCGAAAGTATTGTCGATTTTGGTGTTGCTCGGACAGTCCTCGCTTCACTTCGTAAAAACTTGTCAATTGAATCCTGTTTTCGCATAGTCCGGGAGAATCGCAGAGAGTTGATTGTTGTTTGACTGGATTTCAAATCAAGTTTGGAATGACGCAGGCTGTAGGCTAAATTGCCTCGCGTTGATTGGAATGAAACGCAATTAAAGTTCGCAAAAATTTACAAATGCAAATCCCCGGATGAACCGGGGATGACAAGCTACACTACCGCCACAAACTCCCCGCTGGCGGCCCCTGCGGTTTCTTGCGAAAACTAATCTGCGACGGATCTTTGACCTGCGGTTTTGGCGCGGGGCGCGGCGCGGTTTTCGCAATCGGTTTCGCGGCTGGTCGCACATTCGTCGGAGCGTTTTTCGCGTTCGAATTTTGATTGTTCTGGCGCGCGCCGCCAGCGCCGCCGATTTCGTTGACTACTGGAATGACGATCGGTGTACGACGCGTCTGATCGTACAAAATCTGTGTGATTTCATCTTTTAGTTCCTTTTTCAAACTTTCCATATCGACTTTGCGACCGGCGTAGGCGCGGGCGATTTTTTGCTTGACGTATTGGCGGATCAAGCCGACCAATTCTTCGCTGTCACGCAGATAAATAAAACCGCGCGAAATAATGTCGGGCGAAGTCAGCAATCGGCCGGTGCCGCGCTGCACCGTCACCACGACGGTAAAGATTCCCTCGCTGGACATGTGAATCCGGTCTTTTAGCACGACTTCGCTGACTTCGGCACCACTGTCGTCATACATGATGCCGCCGACTTTGACGCGGCCGGTTTTTTTCGCAGTTTGGTCATGATAAAATTCCACAACGTCGCCGGCGTCGCAGACGAAAATATTGTCGCGCGGGATGCCGCAGGCGTCTTCGGCCAGTTCGGCGTTGTGCACCAACATGTGAAATTCGCCGTGGTTTGGCAAGTAGAATTTCGGATTCAGCGCCGTGACTAACTTGACATGATCATCATAATAACCGTGACCCGACAAGTGAAGCGGCCCGATGCCGTACTGCTGCGTGCGACGGTTCTGCAACACGTCCGAGCCTTCGCGCATCAATCCGTCGACGGTGCGCACCACGAATTTTTCGTTGCCCGGAATAGCGTTGGACGAAAAGACGATGACGTCGGATTCTTTGATTTTGACCGATTTGTGTGCGCCCGACGCCATGCGGTTCAACACGGCGTTGAATTCGCCCTGCGAACCGGTGCAGACGATGGTGATTTTGCTGTCGGGCATTTTCACGATGTCATCCATTTTCATGATGGTGTCTTTGGGCACTTTCAAAATACCGGTTTTCAGCGACAATTCGACGTTCTGAATCATCGAATAGCCGGCAAATGCGACTTTGCGGCCGTGCGCCGCCGCTTCATCCAAAATATTTTGGATGCGGTGAATTTGCGACGAAAAACACGAGATGATAGTGCGCGACGACGGATATTTTTCCATGATTTGACCGAACGAATGCTTGATGTCGAATTCGCTGTGCGTGTGCGATCCGGCGTCTTCGCAGTTGGTCGATTCGTTCATCAACAGATGAATTCCCTCTTTCGTCGCAACTTCGGTCAAGCGTTCCAAATCAAATTTGCGGCCATCGACCGGATTTTCCTCGAACCGCCAGTCGCCCGTGCTGACCACGTTGCCGACCGGCGTACGCACGATCACGGCTGTCGAATCTGGAATCGAGTGATTGACCCGCACCAGCTCGAAAGCGAAATTGTCCGAAACTTGCACGCGGTCATGCGCCTCAGGATTCATCTCATGATATTCCGGCTGATAATCGTCGGACGATTCCTCCATGTTTTTTTGCAACATGCCAATGGTAAATTTCGACGCATAAACCGGCGCGGGAATTTTCGCAATCAGATGGCGAAAGGCACCGATGTGATCCAAGTGTCCATGTGTGAACACCACGGCTTTGATTTTATGCTTGCGCTGCTCCAGATACGATATATCAGGAGTGATATAATTGATGCCCGGATAACCATCACCCGGGAATAAAAATCCCATGTCGATGATGACGATTTCGTTGTCATACTCCAGCGCGGTCATGTTTTTGCCGATGCCCATTTCGCCGACACCGCCGATCGGAATGACTTTCAACGACGGTCGATGATCGGGTTTGCGGCGTTTTTGGTCAGCCAAGCTAAATTGTTTGCCATCATAACCATTATAAACCGATTTGTTGACCGGAATGTCAATCACGTGCTGACTGGCGCGCACGTTGACGTTTTCGCTCGTTCGGCGCTGGGCGCGAAACACTTCACCGCGACGCGTACTGGTATTGTCAAGAACGGAATTTCCGGTCTTTTTTCTCTGTTGTTGCGGACGTTTTGATTCGTCGTCCGCTGACGGTTTGGCAATTCTTTGTTGCCCCATTTATGTATCTCCTTAATTTTTTGCGATTGTCATTCTGAACTAGATTCAGAATCCATGCGATTCATTTTTCTCTGTTACTTTTTGAAAAGTAACCAAAACTTTTCGCCGGCTTCAAAACATGGCGCTTCTCACCCGAAATTTTACAGGGAATCTGCGGAACTCAGCACAAACAAGTTTGTGTTTCAAACAGTCCTCGATTCGCCTCGTAAAATTTCGTGCGATAAGCCCAGTTTTCGCAGATGACGACCAAGCTGCATTTTATATTTGATTTTAAAGTACGGTTCTCAAATCTGCTCAATCACTTTTGGCAATTTCGCGAAATCCTCTGTCAAAGTTTCACGCATACCGCCGTTGTACAGCGCCGCCGCCGGATGATACAGCGGCATAATCACCCACGTGAATTCTTGGTCGCCGTCACGCGCATGAATGCGTTTTGGCTGGCCGTGAATCTGCGAAATTTTCTGTTCGGGCAAAAAATATTCCATCGAATGCCGACCGAGCGTGACGATAATTTTCGGCTGCAAAATCTCCAGCTGCCGCACCAGGAACGGCCAAAAGGCACGCTTTTCGTCCGGCAACGGATCGCGATTGTTCGGCGGACGGTATTTGACGATGTTTGTGATGTAAACGTCCGACCGGCTCATGCCGATATGCGCCAGCATTTCGTTCAGAAATTTCCCGGCCGCACCGACGAACGGCAAGCCTTGCAAATCTTCATTTTTGCCCGGCGCTTCACCGATGAACACGATGTCAGCGTCGACATTTCCGTCGCCCATTACCAAATTTGTGGCCGTCTTGGCCAAATCCGGACAGATATTTTTCGCAATAATATCGGCCTGAATTTGCCCAAGAAGCAGTTGTTTTTCGTCTGTTTTTCTACCCATAAAATATTCGAGAGGCGATCAGTTATGAAAAGTATAGCAAAAGTTTTGCGAAAATGCAAGCTACGGATTTGCCACCGCCGTATACACCACTGTCGTCGTGTACTGACCGGCAGCTTTGGTCATGTCGGCGCTCATGCTGTACCAGACCCTGGTTTGTTGACTGGTTGCCGGTAGCGATTCATTGCGAATCGTATCCGCCGACCCCAACGCCGGCACGCCCGCCCAAGTGAATCCGCTGGTCGCCACATTCAGTTCTGCCGTCGTCGGACCGCTGCCAAATCCGCCCGTGCCATCGACGCGGTAGCCCCACGTGTTTGTCGCGAGCACAACCGGCGTCGCCAAAGATCCGCCCGACGGCGCAATCGTTCCACCGAGCGCTCGAACTAGATTGCGGTTCGTCGTGGTGTTCTCCACCGTCAAATTGTATCCGGTCGTACTATTCGTGCTGACTGTCACTGTGTCGCTATTGCTCGATGTGCGCTCTGACGATGACGGCGTCACGTGGATATCGACATTCGGCCCCGATCCGAGCGTGATAAAAGTCGTCTGGCTAGAAACGGTTGCGCTGTACGGGCCCTGGCCAGCTTCGTTGACGGCGGCGATGCGAAATGTGTACGTCGTGTTGGCCGACAGTCCCGTGACGGTTGCGAACAGATTCGTCGAAACACCGTCATTGAATGTTGTCCACGTGCCGCCGCCATTGTCGCTATATTGGATTACGTAATCAGTAATCACCGCGTTGTTGTCCGTCGCCGGCGCGCTCCACGACACATAAACCGACGTGGCGCTCGCTGGCGCTGCCGCTGGATTGAGCGGCGCTGACGGAATGTCGTAATAAGTAAAGCTCTGCGGAAGCGTCGCCAAACGTCCGTTGCCATCATCAACCGAAACGTCAACCACCGCAACCGCGTGCGCCGGATTTGTACAAGTGATCTGCGTCGCGCTAACCAACACCACATTTGTGCAATCCGACGTGTCGAATTTGACCGTTGGCACGCCGCCATAGACCGGAACCGGAACTGACGAATTCGCCAGCGCGTTGTTGCCGAGTTCACCGTATTCGTTGCTACCTGTGCAATAGGCTTTGCCCGCATTTGTGATGGCGCAGGTGTGTTCGTTCGGGACATTTCCCGGCGTCGTGATGTAGCCGCTGGTAGCGATGACCGTCGTGCTTGCGAAACTTTGCAACGGATCGCCAAACATTTTCGGCGTTGTCGAGTCTGTTGTCGTGCCGATGCCCAATTCGCCATTGGTGTTTTTGCCCCAACAATACGCACGGTTGTTCGAAATCGCACACACCGAAGCGTAGCCAACGGCCATCGATGTGATCGGACCCGGCATGATATTGGTCGGATCGACAACTGTGACAGGAGCTGCGGTGTTGATAACTCGAGTCGTGCCGTTGCCAAACTGTCCGAAATCGTTGCGGCCCCAGCAATACGCTTTGCCGCCAGAGACGCCGCACGTTGTTAGCCACTGGCCGTATATTGCCGTGACACCAGCTGGCATAACCGTGCTCGGCACCGGTACCGACGTTAACGAATTGACGAGGCTGTTATTCCCTAGTTCACTCTGTAAGTTTTCGCCCCAGCACCGAACCAGCCCGGAAACAATCGCGCACGTATGACGCCAACCCGACGCAATATCCGTGACAGTGCCAGCCAACACCGCAGTCGTCACGGCTGTCGGCAACAATATACCCGTCGTCGCGGCCGTCGCCGAGCCAGTTCCGACTTCGCCAAACGAGTTGTGGCCCCAGCAATACGGACGCGTTCCAGACATGGCGCAGTACGTTTGCGAACCACCCGATATTTTCGTGACAGTTCCCGGCATATTGGTTATCGAAACAGCGACTGGTGTCGTTCGGTTGACCGAAGCCGGACCGCCGGTGTTGTCGCCGACTTGGCCGAATGTGTTGTTGCCCCAGCAATATACTTTTCCAGCCGACAACGCACACGTCGAGCTGTAGCCAGCGACGATAGACGTTACCGATCCGGTCATGACGTTGGTGGCAACTGGAACCGGCACGTTTGTGGTGGCTCCGACGGCAATTGATGAATTACCCAGCTGCCCCGCGCTGTTGCTACCCCAGCAGTACGCTTTGCCCTGATAAACACCGCAGGTATGATACGGCCCGGCAGCAATCTGATCCATATCGGCAATACGCGGCGCGAAGTTCGTACCAGTGATAGTAACCGGCACACCGCCAGCAATCGTGCTACGTGTCGGCGAAACAGCCGTGACAGTCATCGGGTCGGTATATTCATACGCCAGTGGCAGATTCAGCGTAATATTGTAAGGAATCGCGACAACCGAAACGTCAACTTTTCCCGGGATGTGCGCCGTTGTCACGCAGTTGATCAACGTGGCACTGACGATTTGGAACGACTCACATGGCAGATTATCAATCGTCGGCCACTGCCAATAAACCGGCGCCACGACCAAACTATCAGTTGTTTTGCTATTGCCAACTTGCCCAGAACCGTTCGCACCCCAACAATACATCGTACCGCTACTCCCGAGCGCACAGGTGTGTTGCGTTCCGCCTCTGATTTGCAAAAAGGTTTCGCCCGCCGGGATTGCCGACGACGATCCGCCCGGATCAGATTGCGTCAGGACTTTGACGGGAACCAGATTCTGCGTTGTCGAATTGTTCCCCAACGCGCCCTGCACATTAAAGCCCCAACAATACGCCAAGTTGTCACTGCCAATCATACACGCCTGCCCGCCGGCCGCACCGACCGTTAGAGCCTTCGCGGTCACGCCGGCCGGAATAGCCGAAGTTGCGCCGCCAGCGTCCGATTGCGTCAAAACTTTCACTGGAAAACTGCTATTTGTGACGGTGTTTGAACCTAGTTGGCCGTTGTCATTGAATCCCCAGCAATACGACAAATCATCGCTGGCGATTGCGCACGAAAACGATCCGCCACGCGCCGTTTCGACGAATTTGAACGTTGCGCCAGCCGGAATGGCGCTGGTGGCGTTTTCGGTTTTGGTCACGACTTTCAGCGGAAAGGGATTGGCGTTTTCGTTCATCGCGGTACCGGCACCGACTTGGCCATTCTGATTGCGACCCCAACAATACGCCATGTCATTGCTGGCGATTGCGCACGTCGTATAGCCGCCAACAGAAACCGACAAAAATGTTGCGCCGGCGGGAATGGCGCTGGATGCGTTTTCAGTTTTGGTCAAAACTTTTACAGGAAAAGTTCTGTTCGTGCTGGTGCCATCACCCGTTTGCCCGTAAAAGTTCGCACCCCAACAATACGCGCGGTTATCATTCGCGATCGCACAGCCGCCGAACGTTCCGGCCGCAATTGATTTGAATGTCGCTCCGGCCAAAATCGCACTCGAAGCGTTTTCGGTTTTGGTCGGGACTTTTACCGGGACAGAACTGCTGGTTGTTCCGCCGTTTCCAAACTGGCTATTGGCGTTCAAACCCCAACAATACGCCATATCGTTCGAAGCAATCGCACAAGCAAATCCGCGCCCAACCGACAACGATTTCACAGCGCCCGGCGGCATCGCGCTACCCGTACCATCAGATGAGTTATGAACGCGAACCGGACGCACGCTATCGTTCGTCGTTCCATTGCCAAGTTGCCCGTTCTCGTTCTTGCCCCAACAATAAATATTCCCCTGATAAATCCCACATGACATATCATAGCCCGCATCAATCGAAGTAATATCACCAACCGCTGGCAAAAAATCAGTTCCGGTAATCGCAACCGACGTACTGCCCGCCGTTGGGCCGCTGGCCGGCAGAGCACTAACAATCGTCGGCTGCGCAGCATTGACGTCGGCCTGTTTCTGTGTCGTCATCCAAACAATCGAAGCCACCACGCCAACCAAAATAATCGTTGCGAAAAGCAGAATTTTGCGCCGACGCAGAACAAGTCCCTGCCTCGACACAGAGATTTCATCCGATTGCACTCGAACTGATCTACTTTTATTTTTCACGCCATTCCTACTTTTCATTATAAACTATAAAAATTATACCGCATGCTTCACATCTAGGTTGGAACCGCCCGCGTCTTTTCATCATATTTGCGATGCCGACGACGCATCATCGGCAAAAACAGCGCTGTGCAAACGCACAACATCGCAAACACCACGATCCAAAACGTCGATTTCGCAACCATCACTCCGCCAATCACGAAATGATCGCCGGTGTTCGGCGGCGCCGGGTCGACTGGCGCTACCGGTGTGGGATTTTCCGGTATATACGTAACCGTAACAGGCAAAGATTCAGTCGTCGTCACGTGCGTATTGTTGATCGCTTTCGCGACAATGACATTAGCGCCGTCTGACAGCGAAATCCCGCCAAACACAACGTTTTGCGGATCAAGTGTCGCCACATTCATCGTCGCCACCAAAACGCCATTAATCCACAATTCCACAACTTCGGCGTTTTCGACATGCACCGTTACTGATGTCGTCGGCTGATCAGTCGTCGTGCCGTTGATTGGCGAAATAATTTGCGCAACAACGATCGGCGTTACGCTGTCGATCGAGGCGCGAATTTGCTGTTGCGACGTAGCAGCGCTGGCCGCGAAATCCGATGTCACAGCAACACCTATACTAGCGACCGCGAAAACCGCGACGACCAACAACTTAGCGCTTGAACGCAATTTTCTTGCTCCGATTTTTCTTTCGATGTATCGCATACACGATAACCCCTATGATTAGCACGATGATAAGCACCGCCACAACCAGCATCCAAGGCGCTGCAATCAAAACCCAACCGCTGTTCGTTGACGTTTGTCCCAGAAATTCCGCGGTCTGCGAAACTTTGAACAAACCGAAACTTGGCGCATCGTCCCACGACGAAACGATGTCGCGATTCGTGCCCGGCAGCACGACTTTTTTCAAATTCTCGTTCGTGTGAACCGATTTACCGAATAAGGTTTTGACCTCGTAATTAACCGTTACCTCGAAATCCGTGTTGCCGGTATTTTCAATCGTTTGGCTGGCGACAAGCGGTGCCGACTTTTGCCAAAATTCCAGATTTGTTTCGATAACTTTGCCGTCCACTCGAGTCGTTCCCGGAACCTGTGCGTACACCAACATACCAACCCGGCGCAGCGCGTCAACTGATGAACCATTTATTTGTTCGTTCATCGGCTGCGTTTCGGCAAACAAAACTGCGTACTGACCGCCGTCCGGCACGTCGGCCGGAACGTTGATATGATATGGCACCGTCAACGTTTGACCGGCGTCCATATGATATGAATCTTGGTCGAACGTTACCCATTTCGCAATCTGTGTGTAGTTGTTGTCGGTGGAAAAGTTCGGTTCGTACTGCGGATTTATTACCTGATACGGCGCAGCGTAAACTTTGATGTCATAGCCAACGTTGCCGCTGTTTAGAACCGTAAACTGCCCGTCATATTTTTCGTTCGGCTGAATATCCAGCCGAGTGCTCACCGGCGACATTGTGATTTCGACTTTTTGGTTCGAATCATCGGCGGCGCGAGCCGGCACAGCAATGAACGCCAGCGTCGCTATTAATGCGCCAATTGTAATCGTTTTCGCAAAGTTGACGAAACGTGATCGTGCCATCCGGTATACCCTCTTTTATTCAGTCAGATTAGTTAACAGTTGCAGTATAGACAACCGTGTTTGTGTAGACGCCTGACGGTTTCGCAGTGGTGGCTTTCATGCCGTACCAAACCGCTGTGACATCACTGGTTGCTGGACCCGTTGTGGTTTTGATCGTTTGTGGAGCGCCCGATCCCGGAACTGCCGCCCATGTGAACGAACTTGTGGCCGCATTTGTTTCCTGCGTTGTTGGACCTGCACCAAACGCTGCCGTCGAATCATCCAGTCGATAGCCCCACGTATTGACGTCAAAATCTGCCGGCGCAGCGTACGTACCCGATGTCGGCGCGATCGTGTCAGCCGGTGCGACTGACTTGACCAAGTTCTGATCCGTACCAACCGTCGACAAAGTCAAATTGTACCCCGTCGAATTGTTAGTTGAAACCGTTACCGTACCAGAATTAGTCGACGCGGTGCCGCCTGCTGTCGGCAAAACGTGAAACTCAACCGGTGTTGACGACGTAATTGAAATTGACGCATCAATATATCCGTTCACGATTGTATTTGACGTCACAGCGAAAGCCCCTGTCACTGGAACGGCAGCCAAACCCACAACGCCCAGCGTTGCCAATGCAATTTTTGTTTTACTCATTGCTGTTCTCCTTATATGGTTATGGTAATTATTGTAAAGGCGCTTTGCAAGTTTGTCCAGACATTTTTGCAATTTTCTGCATTTTCGTGTATAACATGTGCCAAATCTCAGCATACTTTGGCATTTCGCAACAAAGAACCGCGCCAGATTGACGCGGTTCTCGTTTTCGCAAAGCCGAATTAATCTTGCGAAACACCCTTCATCGTCAGGCTCAGTCGTCCGCGATCGTCGATCGATTCCAATTTCACGTTCACGACGTCCCCTTCACTCAACGCGTCGGTAACTTTGTCCAAACGTTGATCGGAAATTTGCGAAATGTGCAACATGCCGTCGATGCCGGGCATGATATTCACAAACGCACCGAAATCTTTGATCGTGACGACTTTACCGCTGTAAATTTTGCCAACTTCCGGTTCTTCGGTCAGACCTTTCACCCACTCGATCGCCTGCTTCATTTTTTCCGGATCGTTCGACGCGAATGTGATCAAGCCGTCTTCTTTGATGTCGATTTCTGCGCCAGTTTCTTTCGTGATGGCATTGATCGTTTCGCCGCCTTTGCCGATCACGGCACCGATTTTGTCGGGATTAATCATCAATTTTTCGATACGCGGTGCGTATGGCGACAAGTCAGATTTCGGCTGCGAAATCACTGATAGCATGTGCTGCAAAATGTGCGCTCGGCCGTCTTTGCCCTGCGTCAAAGCTTTTCTGAGAACCGAAACTGGCAAACCGTGAACCTTCATATCCATCTGTAGCGCCGTGATTCCAGCGTCCGTGCCGGTAACCTTGAAGTCCATGTCGCCCGCGAAATCTTCGGCGTCGGCGATATCAGACAAAACGTACGTGTCGTCGCCGTCAACCATCAACCCCATCGCGATGCCAGAAACTGGTTTGCGCAAAGGCACGCCGGCGTCCATCAATGCCAAACAGCTTGAACATGTGGCGGCCATCGACGTCGAGCCGTTTTGCGACATGATTTCGGTGACAGAACGAATCGCGTACGGGAAATCTTCTTCACTTGGCAAAACCGCCGACAAAGCACGTTCTGCCAAATATCCGTGACCGATTTCGCGGCGACCCGGCGAACCGAGGCGGCGGACTTCGCCAACCGTGTAGCCCGGCGCGTTGTAATGGTGCATGTAACGGCGCTCGCCGTCGGTGACTTCCATCGTGTCGAGCATTTGCGAATAGCTTAATGGTGCGAGCGTCACGATGTTCAACGCCTGCGTCACGCCGCGGGTGAAAATCGACGAACCGTGGGCGCGTGGCAACAGGCCGACCATCGACGATAACGGACGCACCTCTGTTAGTTTGCGACCGTCAGGGCGAATCGAATCTTCGACGATTCCCTTTCGCACGTCTTTGTGTACAGCCATTTGGAAGGCTTCCGAATACTCGTGTTTCAATTCTTTGTATTCATCTTCGCCGATTTTTTCCACCATGAATTCGTGCATTTGGTCGCGTAGATCTGCGATCAATTCGTTGCGTTCCGGGTACGGTTTTCGCAAATCTTCGCCCAATTTCCCTTCGACCCACGCGTCAACGGCGGTTTGGATTTCCTCGTTCGGCTTAACCAATTCGTATTCCTGCGCCTGAACATTTAATTTGTTCGCAAGTTCCTGTTGCAATTTTATTGCCGGTTGCATCTGTTCAAACGCCCATTCAATCGCGTTCGCCATCGTGTCCTCGTCGACTTCGTTGGCGCCAGCTTCGACCATCATCACGCCGTTTTCGGTGGCGGCGACGACCAAATCCAATTTCGATTTTTCGTAAAATTCGCGCGATTCAAACGCCGTAAATTCGCCATTTTCGGTCAATCCAACGCGCAAACCTGCAACTGGACCGTCAAATGGCGCGCCCGTAATTGATAGCGCCGCCGAAGCCGCGATCATCGCGATCACATCTGGGCGAAAGGCTGGATCCATCGACAAAACGCTGGAAACAACCTGGGCTTCGTTGCGGTAGCCTTTCGGGAAAAGCGGGCGCAGCGGGCGGTCGATCAAACGGCCGATCAAAATCGCTTCGTCGGACGGACGGCCTTCGCGTTTAATGAACCGCGAACCGGAAATTTTGCCAGCTGCATAAAATTTTTCTTCGTAATCGATCGACAGCGGGAAATAATCCAGATGCGGATTGACGCCGCCGGTCATCGCCGTTCCCAGCACGACCGTGTCGCCGTATTTCGTCATGACGGACGCGGTTGTGCGAAAGCCGACCAAACCGACTTCCAGCGTCAGCGTGCGACCAAAAAATTCGGTCGAAACGGAAACCAGTTCCTGACCGTTAGGGTTGATAATTTCGGACATTTTAACTCCTTGCCTGCGTAAGGGACGGGTATTTTTCGCAAATGGTTTCGCAAAACATATCCACCACTTACTACGGCGTTATTTACGTGTTTATTATAGCAGATTGACAAAGTAATCATTTTATTTAATGTTTATGGTTGACAAAAAAAAATAATGTCGCGTTATTCTATTCTCAACTTCTTGTTGTCGATGGTACACAACGTGCCTCCAAGAAGTCGCTTCGAAAGGAGCAAATTATGTCAGGTCGGTTCGACACCCAGAGCGATAATGACGATGCCTGGGTGGGAGTCAGTTCTGATGGAGTCCATCGCGACACCGGCACGCCGGTAGCATCCGAGTTCGTCATCCAGCAGAAGGGTAACGGTGGCGGTCACTACCACGTCGGATTCGACGAGAATGGCAACGAGCTCTTCAGCTCGGAGCGCTAGACTCCCGACATGATCCGCTTGCGCAGGGTGAAATACTTTTTCACCCTGCGCAAGCCCCACTAATCTTTGTTTACAAATACAATTCCATCATCCTCTGCGATAGCCTCAGCGATACTAGCATAAATATCACTACTATTTTGCAACAAGATCTCCCAGTTAACTATTTCGTGTTTTTCGGCACGATTCATTAATTCCCGCCACTCTAGCGACGGCGTCATGATCATTATTTTGACAAGCTTCGGCAGCTCAGATATATCAGCACTAGCCCAATTGTCAATGACATATTTTACCAAATCAAGACCATCAGTGGAACGTTCTGGATTTGAGTCTTTCATGCTGTGATTTTATCACAATTGGCTATAAAACCTTTTTTGCGGAATAACTCATTCTCGCCATAATCACGAAAACGTATCCACCACTTACCGCTTTTTACCTTAACTTTTTGCCAACCGATGGCCTACTCAGGCAAGTTCTCAATCATGAAATAGTCATCATCGGGATTCGACTTATTCCAACTCCCCACCGACGCGTTATCACACGGCGATATTTGATGATCAACGCAAAATGTCAGGCGCTTTATCTGGTAATTAGTTTTCAAATTGTTGACATATGTTTCGCCGTGGAATTTGTCCGCTTTTGATATCCGATCCTGCAAATACCAACAAAACGCGAATAGCGCGACGACCAGAATCCCAAATACTACGAGTGTCCATTTGATAATGTTGGGGCTAGAGCTTTTTTGGTTAATGATTTCATAGCCGACAATTATAGGTTAGCAAAAGCATAATAGCAACAGCTCCCAGGACTCGATCTAGAAGTTGCCGTCTTGCGAAAATAATTTATTCACGCTATAATTCCCCCACTACGATTGCTTAGCTCAATCCGCTTGCAAAGGATGCCCGCGCGGCCGCTCCGAATCAAAATTTAACGGAGGTTTTCTATGTATCAACGAATAATTACGGTGCGCGGAATTGTGCTGCGTGGTGGCGAAATTTTGTGCGTACGCCAAAAACACGATGGCGGCGTCAACGATTTTTGGTGTGTTCCCGGCGGCAAAATGGATCCGGGCGAATCGATTGTCGAATGCCTTGACCGCGAAATGATCGAGGAAATCGGGGTCGAACCGCAAATTGGCCGATTGGTCGCGACCCAACAATACGCCGAAAAAGACTGCGAGTTTCTGGAATTCTTTTTCGCAATCGAAAACGCGGCGGATTACAAAAATATTGACCTCGCAAAAACAACGCACGGAAACTTAGAAATCGCGGAATTTGATTTCGTCGATCCGAAATCCGTCAGCATTTTGCCGGAATTTCTGCGCGAAATCGACGTGGCGAAAATCGTTCGCGGCGCAGCGCCGGTTCACATCGCAAATTATCTGAAATAAATCGAAAAGTCCGACTCAACTGCCGGACTTTTCGCAATCCAAAAACTCCGCTATTTGCGGAGTCCTAGTGTCTGGACGACTTGTTTGTACGCGGCGAAATCTTTTTTCTCCAGCGATTTGAGCAATTTCTTGCGCTGGCCAACCATCTGAATCAAGCCGCGGCGTGCCGCGTTATCGTGCTTGTTGGTTTGCAAATGTTTGGTAATTTCTTTGATGCGTACGGTCAAAATCGACGCTTGCGCCTGAGGCGAACCGACGTCATTTGCATGCGTCTGCGTCGCTTTGATGGCTTTCTTCTTGTTCTCGCTGGTAATCATCTGCCATATTCTACCAAAGTTATTCACTTTTCGCAAGCACCGCGAATTCGCCAAATCCCGTCGCGCCAAAACGCGCGTCATTCATATCATATTGCTGCACCAAAATCCGATGATTTTCGTTCCCGCCCACAGTCGTCAAAACGCCGTCTTCATTCCGCAAAACAAAATTCGTATGCACGCCAAATTTCCCGCCATCATACGTCACGATGTCGCCAAATTTCGGAACGTAGCCATCGCCAGTTTTGTGAAAAGCGTTCCGCGAAATCAAATAATCATTCAGCGTATAAACGCCCGGAATTCGCCACGAACCGCTGTTTGGATTCGCCAGCGGCGCGTCGATTTCGCGCATCGCCCAACTGACAAAGTCCGCGCACCACGGCTCGCGCACGCCTTCGGAATATTTGATCATGTCGGGCTGCGAAATGTATTCTTGCTCCAAAATCGCCAACAATTTCAATTGTTTCGCACTCAACCCATCGCTGGAAACTTGCGAAAAGTCAAACTCGCGCGATTCGCCCGTCGCGATCGCCGACGTCAAAGATTTTTGACCCAAAATCTTGTCGCCGTATTTCGCAAAACCAACCACGCCAACCAGAAAAATCACCGCCACCGCTCCAACTATCGCCCACTTCGCAAGCAATTTTTCGTTCGATTTCATTTCTCGATTTTCTCCGCATTTTTCACATCATAATCAGCAATCTTCGTCCGCCGAAGCTCACTGACATACGCGCCGGTTTTCAATTCCCTGCCGATATCAACCGCCAAGCTGCGGATGTACGTGCCCGACGAAACGTGTGCGCGAATTCGCACATTCGGATAATCGTAATCGATCAAATCCAATTCGTACACGTTCACTATACGAGCCGGAATTTCCACCTCGACGCCTTTTCGCGCCAATTTGTAAGCCCGCTGGCCGTTGATTTTGATGGCGGAAAAAATCGGCGGACGCTGCGAGATTTCGCCGGTAAACTTTCGCAGCGCGTTTTCGATTTCGTCGCGCGTCGGAATTCGGATTTCGCCAGCCGCCGGCGCTTTATATTCTGCGAAAACATCTGCAGCCCGAGAAGTTGCTGCTGTGGGCGCAACAACTTCGCGGCGCGAAGCCGTTTGAGCAGAACATAAAGCGTTACCAGCAGACTCCTGCGAAAACGGCGTGATCTCGCCTTCCGGATCGCCGGTCGAGCTTTCCGCGCCCAGCACGAATGTCGCTTCGTAAACTTTGTCCAATTTGCTAAATTTTTCGGCGTCGCGCGTGCATTTGCCGGTCACCAAAATCATCAGACCTGTCGCGAACGGATCGAGCGTGCCGGTGTGGCCGACTTTGATTTTTCGCCCGGCCTGTTCGGTCAAACGGCGGCGAACCCGCGCCACCACACCAAAACTGGTAATGCCGGCTGGCTTGTCCACCAAAACAATTCGATCAAAATCGGAATTCATGTCAACAGTATAACTGATTGATACGCGTTATTGGCCAGGAATGCGAAATTGTCCCGGTTCAGTTTCGGCTGGCGCGATCGGCGGCGGCGCGGCTGGGAAAAGCGGGTTTTGCGGCGCATTCATGTCGGGCGTGAAAACGTCTTGTTGCGTTGGCGTCGGTGGAGCAAATTCCGGCACCGGCGTCGGCGACGTCATTTGCGAAAAGTCCGGAATCGGCGGCGGCGCTGGCAAATCAGCGAATCCACCGAAATTAGCCGGTGGCATCGGCGGCGTAATCGGCTGTTCGACTGATTGCGCGGGCGGCAAATCGTTCGACGCCACTGGTGTCGGCGGAACTACCAGATCCGGCACGGTCGCGGTTATCGGCGAAGGATCGGTCGGGACGCCGTCGCTGCTTGGCGCAGCTTGGGCAAATGCGGCGGCCTGCAATTCCTCGAGTGACGGACCCGTAACAACTGGCGCGGCCGGTTTCGGCGCAGGTGCGGACTGAATCATGGCGTGGTCACTTTTGGCTATGTTGCTCGGCGGTTTCGCAAACAGGTCAACCGACGGCGGCTCGCTGTTGTCAGCGCCCTGCGCCAAAGCATTCGGATCACTGCCCGTCACATACGACGACGTGTGGCTCAAAATCGGCTGCGCTTGCTCAGCGTCAGTTTTGTCGCGATTGTCAGATTTGGCCTGCGTTGTCATTGCGTTTAGCGATGCATCAGCATTCGAAGCGTCGGTGTTCCCCGCTGACGAACCGCCCGATTTGACCGCAGTTATCAACGGCACATCTGGTTTCGGGGCCTCGGTGGTTTTGTCGGCTTGGTCGGCGGCGGCCTGCAATTCGGCTTTGACGTCGATTTCCGGCGGCGCAGCGTTTTTCATCGCCGCGGACAACTGCGCCTCGGCAGCGGCCAGCGCGTCATCGCTGCTGGCTTTTTCGGTGCGAACGCGGGTTGATTCGGTTTTTTCGGCAACTGGTTTTTCGGATTCTGATGAAGTATTCATGTCAACGTCGCCCGACTTTTCATCCAATTCAACGGATTTTTCCGGTTGAGTTTTCGCGGCCGTTTCCACTGGTTTGTCGTCGTGATCGATCGACATTTCGCCTAGACTACCGTCTTGTTTTTTGGGCTTTTCGGGTTTTTGGACGGATTCGCTCGGTTTTTCTTCTTGGGTGGCCGGCGTGGGTTTTTCTTCTTCGGTTGATTCGGCCAATTTGACCGCAATTAGTTGCTGGTTCGCCCCGCTGCCCATCAACTGCGCTGCCAGCGTCATGACGCGCGGCGAAGTTTTGCCATTGCGGAACTGATCCGTCGCCGACACGATACCGGTCAGCAGCGCCGTGGCAATTTGCGCATCGACCAAATCGTCTTTGTCTTTCAGCGTTTCGATCAGGCTAGCCACGATTTCGCCATAACCGCAAGCGCTGGCGTCAGCCCACTCGATCACGGCGTTCAATCCGTTAGTTTTGCCGGCTTCTTGGTTGATTGTTGCCACCGTGGCGTCGTGCAAAATCCGGCCGTGGCTGGCGATGGCTTGATCCAATTCGTCTTTTTTGTCGACGCCGATCGCGATGACCAGTTCAACGTTGAAGTCGCCCTCAGAAAATTCCAAATCTTTTTCGGTAATTTTGGTTTTGTACGGCGTGATAAAAATCTTGACCACGTCGTCCTCGACTTTGTAGCGCAACCGATCAGCTTTTTCCTTATCCAATGAAATGATAAAGTCTCGCAGACTGCTGGTCGAATCCTCGAACGTTTTTTCCGGTTCCAAAAACTGAATCGCCGGCGGAATTTCGCCACTAAAAACAGCGGTAGCGTGCTTGCCCAATTTGTCCAACGTGAACGTCAAAGCCAACGCCGCCGACAATTCATCGACCGACGGATTGCGGCTAACCGTCACCAAAATATTGGTGGAGTCTTTGATTTTGCTAGCAATCTGAGATTTCGGATTTTTTTCGTTCATGTTGATTTTCGCTACACTTTTCCTTACTCTAGCATAATCGTTTTGATTTCGTCAACCATTTCCGAGTCGCAATTTTCCCTGTTTTTCATGAATAAGTTTTTCGCGCCGCAAATCATCGATGATTTTCGCCGTTCGTTCGTCATCAATTTTTCGTAGAATTTCCGTTCGCGCCATCGGCCGCTCGGCCAGTTTTCGCAAAATTTCGCCGCGAATCTGCCGCACCGAACCGTCAAACTTTGATTGTTTCGTATAATTTTTCGCACGACGACTGACGTTGCCAATCGTCGATTTCAGCTCCGCGCCCAAATCCATCATCGCCCAGTAGAATTCACGCGGACTGTCTGTATCCAAAATTTGTTCAAGTTTTTCGCAAATCTCCGCATCTGTTACATCGTGCTGATCGGCAAAAAAGTAATGCAAAATAACCGTGCGAATATTCGTTTCGACGAAAATCTCCGCCCGGTTGAACGCGTACACCGCGATCGCGCCGGCGGTGTTTGGGCCGACGCCGGGCAACTTCACCAAATCGATAATTTGCGAAGGAATTTCGCCACCAAAATTTTCGCAAATCATTTTCGCAGCGTCGTGCAAAAATTTCGCACGACGATTGTATCCTAGACCGTTCCAGGTTCGCAAAACGTCCGCCAAATCAGCGTTCGCCAAACTTTTGACATCAGAAAACTTCGCAATAAATTCGCGGAATTTCGGTTCGACACGTGCGACTTGCGTTTGTTGCAACATGATTTCGCTAACCAAAATATAGTACGGATCGCAGTTTTCGCGCCAGGGCATTTGGCGCGGCGACGTACGCCAGCGATTTAGATCATGTTGTAATTCCACCGTTATAGTTTACTTTACTTTTCGCAAATTTTCCTCTATAATCGCCCCTGAATAAATCAACGCGAAAAACTGTCCTAGGATAGCCCGCGAAAAGGAGTTACCACAGATGCCAATCATCAAATCTGCCGTCAAACGCATGAAACAAGACAAAAAACGTTACGCGAAAAACTTGCGTGTCAAACGCGATTTGCGAAACTCGACGAAAAGTTTCGTCGCAAAACCAACTTTTGATGGATTGAAAGACGTCCAAAGCAAAATTGATACCGCTGTCAAAAAGAACGTTTTGAAGAAAAACACCGCCGCTCGCAAAATGAGCCAGATGAGCAAAATTGCGAAAAATGCCGGCGTGAAAATCGTCCCAGGCACGAAGAAAGCAGCTGCGAAACCAGTTGCGAAGACGACTGCAAAACCAACGGCAGCCAAAACTGCTGCTGCGAAAAAACCTGTCGCAAAAACTGCAGCGAAAAAAGCTCCGGCGAAAAAGCCAGCTGCCAAAAAAGCTGCGTAAACTATTTTCGCAAAGCAAAACCGCTCCGATTATCGGTTATCGGGGCGGTTTTTAATCAAAAGGACTTTCCTTTCCGTCGCTTGCCATTGCCTCCATCAGCTCAATCTCTTCTAACGGGTACCGGCCGCCCTGGGCATTCATATACTGATCTATGAATAACATTAGTTCTTCAGGATTAAATTGCGCCTCAACAGATTGAGTAAAATCTGTTACATCAAATAGTTTATTTATTTCCGGACTAAGCCCACCAGATGTACATTCATAGGCCGACTCCAGGTCAACGTATCGAGAGCGACCCGACGAATCATATGCGATATTTTTTGGTTGAGCATCACCATGAATAATTCCGTGATCGTGCAGTTGAGCCATCCAAATAGCAGCCTGCGATATGGCGCTCTTACGTTGTTCAGACGTCGCTGCTCGATTCCATAAAATATTATCGAGCGTAACAACACCATGTTCGTATCGTGTCAGCAAACCCGATCGCCCATTCGCGTCTTTCAAGAACCCTATCGGCTGGAATGAAACCCGTTCGCCAAACCGCTGATTAATAGCACAAGATGCCGCAAACTCTCGAGCTACATTCGCCCTGTGCATATATTTTGCCGCCACAAAATCTATCAGTGGTCTCGCAGCGGAGTCTACTATCGACATTTGGCCAAATTTCACTTCAGTTCGGCTGCACTTTCGGCCCCCTGACAAATCCCGCATCTCATTCAGATATACAGATGGAGACCGCATACCTGTTGTATCGACTCGCGAAATCTTAGCGGGCAATAGCATAAGTGTGCCCACAGATAGGCTACCGACCTCTGCGGCCAAACGGCTGTCCGAGAAGTTACCATTGCGCTCACAAACATAGCTCTCTCGTAAAGTTGTTACGTTATGGATATCTTGGATTGAACCACCAGATACGACAATTTCGTTAAAGCGATTATGCTCTGACATGATCAGATTGTATCATTTTTAGATAATAATGTCAATAGACTAATCGCTTGCCAAATCCCCCGCCAAGTTATAAAATTGTCATTACTTATTCGCAAAAATCAGGAGGACAAATGGCAACATTTTTCGATGAACCATCGAGAACTTTTAATGAATTTCTATTGGTGCCGGGCTATTCGGACAAAGATTGCCGCGCCGACAAAGTTGATTTGCGAACGCCGCTGGTTCGTTACAAGAAAGGCCAAACATCGGAACTTGTCGCCAACATTCCCCTAACCTCCGCCGTTATGCAGGCCGTGTCCGGCGACAAACTGGCCATCGCGCTCGCCAAACAAGGCGGCGTGTCGTTCATTTTCGGCTCGCAATCGATCGCCAGTCAGGCTGAAATGGTGCGCCGCGTCAAATCGCACAAAGCTGGTTTCGTCAAAAGCCACGTCAACATCCGCCCCGACCAAACGCTGGCGGATTTGTTGGAATTGAAAGAAAAAACTGGTCATTCCACCACCGCCGTAACAGATGACGGAACCGGCGACGGCAAGCTGCTCGGGCTGATTACCGATCGCGATTATCGCGTCGGCCACACGCCGCCAGAAACGCCCGTTCGCGATTTCATGACGTCGTTTGAACAACTGATTTCCGTACCGGACGGCGCAACACTGACCGAAGCCAACGACGCGTTGTGGGAAAACAAACTCAACGTCATTCCGGTCGTCGACAAAAATCAGCGGTTGGCGCATCTAGTTTTTCGCAAAGATTACGAAGCCCACCGCGAGCACCCGAACGAACTGCTGGACGAACAAAAACGCTACATCGTCGGCGCAGGCGTCAACACGCGCGACTACGAGGAGCGAATTCCGGCGCTGGTCGACGCGGGCGCGGATATTTTGTGCATTGATTCATCCGAAGGCTACAGCGAATGGCAAAAATCCACGCTAGAATTCGTGCGCGAAAAATACGGCGATCGCGTGAAAATCGGTGCCGGAAATGTCGTCGATGCCGAAGGTTTCAGATTCCTGGCAGACGCCGGCGCGGACTTTGTCAAAGTTGGCATCGGCGGCGGATCAATCTGCATCACGCGCGAACAAAAAGGCATCGGCCGCGGCCAAGCCAGCGCCGTCATCGAAGTCGCGAAAGCTCGCGACGAATACTTTGCGAAAACCGGCGTTTACGTACCGATTTGTTCCGACGGCGGAATCGTCCACGATTATCACATGACTTTGGCACTGGCAATGGGCGCAGACTTCATCATGTTGGGGCGATATTTTTCGCGGTTCGACGAATCGCCGACGGCCAAACTACTGGTGGGCGGAAATTACGTCAAAGAATACTGGGGCGAAGGATCAAACCGCGCCCGCAACTGGCAGCGCTACGACATGGGCGGCGACAGCAAATTGTCGTTCGAAGAAGGCGTTGATTCGTACGTTCCCTACGCCGGAACATTGGCCGAAAACGTCGGACAGTCACTACAAAAAGTCCGGTCAACCATGTGCAATTGCGGCGCACTGACCATTCCCGAATTGCAAGAAAAAGCCAAAATCACGCTAGTTTCCGCCACCAGCATCATCGAAGGCGGTGCGCACGACGTCGTCATCAAAGAAACCACTAACATCTAAGGAGAACCATGGATCGCGAAAAAATTATTGTTCTGGATTTCGGCAGTTCGCAGTGTCAGCGCATCGCCCAGCACGTGCGCGAAATCGGCGTTTATTGCGAAATCAAACCTCGATCAACTGATGTGAAAAAGCTCGACGCATGCGGCATCATCATCGCTGGCGACGGCGAAAACGCTTTGCCCGAATCGCAAATTCCCGTTTTGCAAATCGCTAGCGACGACGAAAAAACTTTGCGAAACTTCGTCATAAACATTTGCAAATGCGCCGCCGATTGGAAAATGAAAACGTTCGTCGAACGATCAATTGCCGAAATTCGCAAAAAAGTCGGCACCGGCAAAGTCCTCTGTGCGCTATCCGGCGGCGTCGATTCGTCGGTCGCGGCCGTCATGTTGTCACGCGCCGTCGGCAAACAATTGACCTGTGTTTTCGTCGATCACGGTTTGCTGCGAAAAAACGAATCTGACGAAGTTACCGAAGTTTTCGGCCCCGGTGGACACTACGATTTGAACTTTATCCGCGTCGACGCGCAGCAACGATTCTACGACAAATTGGCCGGCGTAACCGACCCCGAAACCAAACGTAAAATCATCGGCGAACAATTTATTCGCATTTTCGAAGAAGAAGCTGCGAAAATCGGCGCGGTCGATTTCCTGGTCCAAGGCACGATTTATCCCGATATCATCGAAAGCGGCGATGACAAATCGGCCGTCATCAAATCGCACCACAACGTCGGCGGATTGCCCGACTACGTTGATTTTCGCGAAATCATCGAACCGCTGCGCGATTTGTTCAAAGACGAAGTGCGCCGCGCCGGGCTGGAACTAGGAATTCCGGAAAACTTGGTTTTTCGCCAGCCTTTTCCTGGCCCTGGCCTAGCGATTCGCATCATCGGCGAAGTTACCGAGCAAAAAGTCAAAATCGTGCAAAACGCCGACGTGATTTTTCGCGAAGAAATCGCCCGCGCCGGGCTGGACCGCGAAATCAATCAATATTTCGCCGCGTTGACAAACATGCGGTCAGTTGGCGTCGTCGGCAACACGCGAACTTATGATTACGCCGTGGCGCTGCGTGCCGTCAAAACGGTGGATTTCATGACGGCCGAATCGGTGGAATTGCCGTGGGAAATTTTGCGAAAAATCACTGGTCGCATTGTCGGCGAAGTCGAGCACGTCAACCGCGTGTTTTACGATTGCACCGGCAAACCGCCGGGGACTATTGAGTTCGAGTGATCGCACAACGAGTCGGAACTTGGCCGCGAAAAACATGTTCCCTATGATATTCCAAATGTCGAATTCTCTCACTGTTCAAAAAAATCTCGTCGAGCCTATACTTTGACAAACTTTTTTTCACTTCGTCATCCAAAGATTCTGCGAAAACAATTTTGCCCTGGTCGTCAAACGTAATGTAACCCAAATCAAATAGCGCATCGACATTTCGGCTCAATAATATCCCGTTGTTCACGTCGTAGGCTTCACTATCGCTGCATTTGATGAAAGGCTTGATGTGGCTAGCGATCAGCACTGGATAAGCCAACTTTTCGACCATGCATTCTTCTTTTCCGAAAACGGCTAGGCTCTCCTCTTTTAGCTGGTTTTTGTATAACAGATGTAGATATGGATTTCTTTTTCTGGCTGGGGCTTCCAGCTCTTCGCCAAATATTTTTTTGGCGTCTTCGGTAAAATACAGCTTGTCATCAACAAAAACTATTCCGTCCAATTTGTTCAAAATATTATTAAGATAGCTGATTTGGTTGTATTTACGCTTCACGAAACCCGACTCAACAGCTTTGGCCAAATAACTTTCTATTTCTGACTTTTCCAAAAAACCGCGTTCTGCGTTTGCGATATCGACGGTCATCAATGCGATAATCTCGTTTTTGCTCAATTCGCCATTTTCCACCAGCGTATCAATCAAAAAGTTCAGTTGCTGCAAGTCCGATTCGTGCGTAACGCTTCTATTGAAACTGGCGTTGTCGTACACGATTCTCGAGAACAATGTGCGTCGCTTTCTATCTGTTTTGGCGCTTAAATATTCTTTCGCGAGAGGATGGTACGATTCCAGAAAGCTATTTACAAAACCTAGTTTGACGCATTGATTGATAGCTTTTCGCGTAGATGCCAATTGATTTTCGATGTCGGATGAAGACTTCGGGAGCTTTTCCAGAATCTCATTTTGTAAATTTGCGTAATCATTTTTGTTATATTCGTGCACGCCCCGGCTATGCAATTCATCAATTTTTTCGATTGTCATCTCAAGAGTCGTCAGGAATCTATCGTCATCAAAATCAGTATACTCTAGCGTCAAACTCCAATATTCTTCGTACTTCTGCTCGATCATGTTCTGCCTTTGCTGTTATCAACGATAAATAAATACTCTCGATTTGCTTGCTTATTTTCTTTGCCGGTTGTTTTGTAAATGTGCTGGCGCTCCACTACTTTCACGTTGTCCGAATATTTATTCAGCAAATCAAAGAGTTGCTCTTTGGTTGGATAAGACGAATTGTTATAGCTCAAAAACCAATATTTGAAATTCCCCAACTCCGAAAACAGTTTGTCAAAAAGTTCTATCGACAATTTTTTGTCCACGAAATTATTATCAAACGCTTCTAATTTTTTCCCAGAAATATATTCATCCAACATTCCGTAAAAACTAAAATAATTGTTCATCGTACCGGTGTACGGCGGATCCAAATAGACTATGTCGGTTTTGATTTCTTTGATAATGTCGAAAATATCCTCGTTTAGAGCCAGATTTTCTTTTCCATTATCAAACACAGCCTCGTTATACTTTTTGCAATTCTCGACAAAATGCTCTTTGAATGATTTGTTATGATAAGCACGTCGCCGTTTATATTTCACATAACTATATTCTTCGTCACGAAGTTGGACAATTTTGTCCCAGCCTATATTGAAACGTGAATATGGCATTTTTCGTATCATTGCGCGACGCATCAAAACTAGCGCCAGTGCTTTTTTGTAATCTGACGATAATTTCTCAATATTGCTTCTATATAAATCGAGCTCTTTGCATTCTTGCGGAAAATAATAGGTTTTCGCATAGTTTTTGTACATGAAACCTTCTATTGGCGTGCCGTCAAAAATCAAATCGATATCGTGTTCGGACAAAATATCATGGCTATTTTCAATCAAAGCTCGCGCGATCAAATGATTAACTTTCATTATGTCATTGGATATAACTCGCAAACCTTGGGCTTTCGCATAATAGCTGATCGATCCGCCGCCAGAAAAAGCATCGAGGACACTCACAGCGTCTTCCGGAAAATAGCTCGTTATCCATTCGGCGATCTTTTCTTTGTTGCCAATGAAATTTACGGTTGGAAATTCAGGCATTGGCTTCTATCATCCTTTTTATCGCCAGGGCGATTTCTTTTGCGAAAAGTGGCGGGACAGCATTGCCCACCTGCTGCTGCTGCGAAATCGACGAGCCTAAAAATACGAAATTGTCTGGAAACGTCTGAATAGCCGCCAGCTCTCTGACTGTCAGCGCTCTGTTTTGCGAATAGTGAAAAATCTTGCGCATATCACCCGTAACACAAACGCTCGGTTCGTCGCTTTTGTATCGGATGTATTTTCGGACATCGCCAGTTTTTGGCCTAATCGTTTCGGGGATTTCCGAACGATTGCCGCCGTCAGACACGTAGCGCATTTTTTCCAGCATTTGTTCGGAATGCCGCATCGCTGTGTGGTTGTGCACATCCGAAGTTTCTCCAGATCTCAGAGGCGGAAATTTACCTATAGTCTCCTTGACGGTCATCTTGGCTTGGTTTTTCGCTGACGGGAGCTCTATATCTGCGCTGACTTTGCTCCCGACAAAAATAACCCGGCGTCTGTTTTGTGGAATACCGAAATCTGCCGTGTTCAGCACTTGGCATTTGACTTTGTAGCCTTGTTTTTCGAAAACTGAAATGATTTCGTCGCGTGTTTTTCCGCCATTGTGCGTGAAAAGGCGTGCAACGTTTTCTATCACAAAATACGTTGGCTGTACTATTTCAACGATTCGCGCAAATTCTTTGAACAAGTGATTTCGCGGGTCATCAACAAATCGCCTGCCGATATTGCCTGCAATGCTAAACCCCTGGCACGGCGGCCCACCGATGACAATATCAACGTTTTTGCCGGACATTGCTTTTTTGATGTCATCATTTGTCAGGCTCGTGATGTCTTTTCGCAGCAAATTATGGCTGGGGAAATTCTTTTCGTACGTATCGCAAAAACTAGGTTCCGAATCTACGGAGAATACATTGCGAAAACCCGCCATTTCAAACCCTAACGTCATTCCTCCCGCACCAGAAAACAGATCGATGCACGTCGGTTCACGATGAGCATTGTTCACATCATCACACACCAAGCCTATCCCCCTGTTAGTCGCATAATTCCTAACATATATTATACAGATTTGCAGACAAGTTACAAAGCCCGAACAAAGTGAGAAGTCTCAATCTCACCAGCGCGATCTAAGCCCAAATCAACTGCCAAGTAACACCGAATTTGTCCGTGACCCACGTGACTTTTCGCAGATGCGCGTAGTCCGTATCGATCGGCTCCGGCCCCATCATGACGCTGCCGCCGTCACGCAGTTTCGCGAAATGCGCGTCAAACTCCGCCTCTGTTTCGCAGCGCACCAATAGCGACATATTCCATGCCGGTTTGTCCAAGTATTTTTCCGCCATATCCATGAACATAATCTGCTGGTCGCCGATTTGCAGCAACCCATTGACGATTTTTCCCGCCACCGTGCCGAATTCGTCGTTGGTTTCGGTGTATTTTTTCGCCATCGTCACTTTCCCGCCGAATGTTTCGGCGTAGAAATCCATCGCTTTTTCGGTGGTGCCGGGCAACGTGATAAACGGCGTGATTTTTTGATTAATTTGGTCCATTTGATTTTCCTTTCGGTTCACTAAATATAGTATAAAGCCGTCGTACATATTTCGCAATTCGCTTATGCTATTTACAAAATGTTGTTTGTATTGTATTTATATTTTTTTGCAGTATAATCAACACCTAATGGGAATAGTCCATCGGCGACCGCTACTCGGTAGTGGCGCTTTTAATATTGCATAAATAAGGATAAGCAAAGTGCAAATTATCAAGAAATCATTTTATACGGCTACGGCTGTTATCCTATCAACTGTAATGTGTTTGTCGGCGGTTACTCAGCCTGCTGCTGCCGCGGCCGGCGATCCGTTTGGTCTCGACAGTATGGGATTGGTTTTCATCGCGCAGGGCGACCCAACGCAACTCTATACGGCGGAGCAAACTGATGGCGCTGTCGTATTTACGCCCGGCGCTGCAGGTCCGAGCATTCGCTATAACGCGATCGGCTTTAACGAGAATGATCATTACATTTATGGCATTGCTACGCCATCTAGCAACGTTTTGGTAAAAGTCGGTCAAGAAGGCACAATCGTCGAGCAGACACCTATTACGACGCTACCAGTCGCCAACTACAATCAGGGTACGTTCGGCACCGGCGCATATTCGGACACGCTATTTGTTCACGCATACGCAAATGGCACCAACAACGTCATTTATGGAGTCGATGTCAAAAATAATGTCGCAACGAAATATGCTCTGAACGGCGAAGGGCTCACAAACCTGTCCGACATCGTTTGGCGCGACGGCTACCTGTGGGGATTCAATGGATCGAACGGACGACTTTACCGAATTAATATCAATAGCGGCAATGTGACGAGCTGGACGTTCGCGAGCCTAGGCTTGAACATCCCATCCGGCACACCCGTTAACAACCCAACGTACAATTCGTACGGCGCACAATGGGTCTATGGCAACACAAATATTGGTTTGCTGAATAACGATAACGGCATGGTTTATCAAATCGCCTTGTCGAACACTAGCGCGGCGAAACCAGCTGTATCGCTCGTTTCCCAAATCCCTGGTCCCGGCCAAAGCTACAACAACGACGGTACATCGTATCCTGGCGAGCCAGTCGATTTGTCCATCATCAAAACAACCAACGCGGTTTACGAACGCGGCGGCAAAATTACCTATACGTTGACTATCAGAAACAACAGCGACTACCCGTCAAGCGGCTACATCGTAACCGACGCAATCCCAGCCGACCTGGCCGGTGCGGATACCACAACATCAGGCTGCGCAATTGATAGCGGTGTTTTGACCTGCGCGGGCGGACCGCTAGCTGCAGGCGCCTCGACAGTTGTGACCGTCACTGCAACTGCGCCGACCGATGTTGACGCGCCGTGCATTGACAACACGGCAACGGTACTTGGCAACGAAAAAGATCCCATTGCGAGAAACAACGAAAGTACCGCGACTACCTGCCCGCGCGAACTATCTCGCGCTTACACCGTAGAGAAAACCGTTTCAGCCATTAAAGCCAACTTCGGCGACACGATTACTTACACTGTAACAATCAAAAATACTGGCGAGTTAGATTACGATGACGTGATCCCAGCATCATTTACGGACGAATTTAGTGCTATTTTGGACGACGCAATTTACAACGACGATGCAACCGAAGGCGTCTACGACCCAAACACACAGGTCTTGTCATGGCAAGGTCCGCTAGCTGTTGGCGAAAGTAAAACCATTACCTATTCGTTCACTATCAACGACGCCGATAATGCAGGTGATTTGACAATGAAAAATATCGTCACGCCGACCGGCGAAAACGGCACGTGCAATCCCGCCAAAGTTTGCGAAACTTTGACCAATATTCTCGTTCCTGTCACACCTGTTGAGCCGCCAGTGATTCCAGTATCGCCAGTCACGCCAAATCCGCTGACCGCTCCATCAACCGGTATGTTCATGCAGATGTTCTACATGAACGTTGCAACCCAAAACGCGACCGAGCGCCGACGTTACTTCGTCAGCAAATAACCACAGATGGCCGATACCGAAATAGCTATACAAAGTATTCGACTTGATGCCACCTGCGATACAGCCCGAGCCGCCGCGACTCTCGTTAAAGTTGAGATTAGCGGCATACTGCCAAATTCAAATGACATAAATAAATTACTCATGGCTGCAATTAGGAATGAACAAACTTGCTTGGTGGCAGCATCCGACAATCATCCAGTGGGCACAGTTTTTTTCGACGGACACGCCGGCTACGTAGAGCATTTTGCCGTTGATAGAGAATACAGGCGACGCGGCATTGGACGTGCGCTTTTGAAAAAATGTGTGGACTTAACAACTACAGATTATGTTAAATTACACTCTACCACGGCTGGCGAACCTTTTTACAATAGCCTAGGATTTGTAAAAGGCATCGACGACATATGGAGGCTAGACATACGCGAACAACGTCCTAGCTTACTATCGAACAATTTTTGACAAAGCGATTTCCACCAAATTCCACGCGTCGTTCGCGTTCGACAATTTCATTTTGGCGTCGGTTTTCGCTACGATTTTTGCAAAGTTTTTCGCATCACGCGCCTCGATTTTTCGCGCCACGTCAAACATTTTGCTCATCACAAACGGATGAATTCCGGCGTCTTTGGCGGCTTCGTTTGTTGTTTTTCCGTTCGCGTTCACGGCGACATTCAATGCGAAAATTTGCGAAGCCAGCAGTCCCATGAACTTGTTCGCGTCCTCAACTTTTCGCAAATTTGCCAACTCCTGCTGCATCGCCGCACGCTGGCCGTTCATGGCGTGATCCAATACCGCGAACGCACTTGCTTCGACATTCGCCTCTGTTAATTCCTGAACAAGTTTTGTATCCACCACTTTTCCCAAACTGGCAAATTTCGCCAATTCCGCCGCGATCAGCCACTGGTCGCCGCCGGTGCGCATGACCAGTTCGTCGACCGCATCACGCTTGATTTCGACACCGACGCGGTGTGCTTCGTCCATTGCCCAAGCATTGATTTCATGCGACCGCAACAATGAAAATTCTTTCGCAAATTTTCGCAAATCTTTGAACGTTTTGGTGCGTTTGTCGGGTTTCGGCTCGACGATGATCAACTCGGTCTCATCTGGCACACGCGCGATATTTTCGCCCAATTTCGTCCAAGCGGTTTTGTTTTTCGCCGTGTTCGACAACACGATTAATCGGCGCGGCGCGAACATATTGATGTTGACGATTTCGCTCAAAATATCAGAAAAGTCCGCTTCGGCCGCATCGATTTTTTCGACCGAATCTGTGCCAAATTCCTGCGAAAATTTCGCGATTTTCGCATCGACCGCGCGTTTGATTGCGAAATCGTTTTCGCCGTAGAATAAATGGATCATTTCGGCTCCTTTTGACACTGCGGGCAAATATGCGTGCCCCGCCCAGCCACGCGAATTTTCTCGATAATTGCGCCGCAGCGCGGACACGGTTGGCCCTCGCGGCGAAACACGTTGGCGAATGACAAATACGAACCTTTTTTGCCTTCGGCGTCGACGTAGTTTCGATCGGTCGAGCCGCCCTTTTCCAACGACAAATTCATGGCGTCGATCGCGCCGCGCAGGACATTTCGCAGATCATTATCGGAAAGATCCCGAACTCGCGTCGCCGGATGAACTTTGGCCGCCCACAGCGCTTCGTCGGCGTAAATGTTGCCGATGCCAGCCACGACCGATTGATCCAAAATCGCCGCTTTGATGGTCGTGCCGTTTCGCCGTCGCACTCGGCGCAAAAACTCCGGAAACGGGTCGCCGACCAGCGGTTCGGGACCGACTTTTTGCATAAAACTCATATTGGGAATTTCCGCCGTCGGGATTAATTTCACCCAGCCGAATTTGCGTTGGTCGTTGAAAAACAATTTCGCGACATTTCCGCCGTCGCCAGCCGTCACTTCATCGTCCGCGAAAACATCTGCAGCCCGAGATACTTCTCGGCGCGAAGCCGTTTGAGTAGTAGATGAAGTGGCGGATGAGTTTAATTTCATAGATTCCGGATCGATTACAAATTGACGCGGCGAGCTTAAATCAAAAATAACTCGCGTCGACCGATCCGGCAATTCATGCACAAAACTATCGTTCGGATGGCCCGCTCCCCAACTTTCGCGGCCGTCGCGAAAAATGATTTGTCCGGTCATTTTCAGATGAATTACCAGCGAATATTTCGTATCGAGATCCAAAATCAAAACTTTGGCACGACGACGCGCATCGATAATTTTCGCACCGATCAAAAATTCCGCAACGTCGTTCGCAGCGTTCGGAAAAGACTTTTCATTCAACACATCGATCGCCAGAATCTGACGACCAACCACCAAACGCGCCAACCCGCGGCGCACTGTTTCGGCTTCAGGAAGTTCCGGCATAGTTTTATTATCTCACAAATTTATCGTACGCCGGTACTGCCGAATCCGGTGTGTTCGGTTTCGTCCAAACTTTCCACCACTTCCCATTCGATTTTGCGATATTTCGCAACTACCAACTGACAAATTCGCATGCCCGGATCGATTGTAAAGTTTTCGCGGCCGTGATTGATAACAATCGCCGCCACTTCGCCGCGATAATCGGCGTCAATCGTTCCAACGCCGTTAACCAAACCGATACCAAATTTCGCCGCCAAACCCGAACGGGCGCGAATCTGCGCTTCGTAACCATTCGGCAAAGCCATTGCGAAACCCAACGGAATCATCCGAAATTCGCCCGGCGTCAGCGTTACCGGATCGACAATCGACGCGCAACAATCCATGCCGGCGCTGTGTTCGGTTTGATACTGCGGCAATTTTGCGTGCCGGCGTAACTTCACAATTTCGATATTCGTCATACGTATAAGTATAACTACATCGCGTCAATTCAGCGAATTATTTTCCGCCGAGTTCTTTGATGATGCGGTCAAGTTCCCGCGCAGCATCCGCCGGCGCATCCGACTGTTTTTTGGATTTTCGCGGTTTTTTGTTGGCTGGTTTTGATTCGTTTTCCAGCGCCGCGACGATGGCTTTTTCAACAAATTGCGACATGGTTTCGCCGGTGTCGATGATGTGTTTTTTCAATGATTTTCGCAAATCGTCAGGCAAATATATGGTGGTTTTGATTGATTTCATAGTGACTGATATCGTATCATTTAGGCGTCCAGACGTCAAGACGTCATTTTCGCTTTGCTGAGCATTTTGTCGCTATTGGGGATTTGTTTCAGGAAAAGTCGCCGCGCGGGATTGGCCGACCCGGCGTAGTCGCCTTTCATGCCGTCGCACGACGTCGTCCACAATTTTTGCACGACGTCATCGGCACGCAAAACTTCAAATTCATATATGTACCCGGTTGGACAAAGGCCAGTCGTTTCGGTCTCGCCAGGCTTGCCGTCCATCATGCCGCTGTTGCTCAACGCGAAACTAAATTCCCGATACGCCGCCGCGTTGTTGTACAAGTTTTCGGTTTGAATAACCGCCCCAACGTAACCCTGATGCGTCGTCATCACGCGCGAATTCGGCCGCACCGTGATCTGATACGAACGATGCGTTTCGTCGCCAGTAATCGGCCCACGCGCTGTCAAACGCACGCCACTGTCGGCGGTGATTTCAGTCAAAGCTTTTTGGCCATCGTTCGATCCGCTAGCGATCGGCTGGCCGCCGTCAAAAATCGTTCGCCCAGCCCAAATAATTGCCGCAATCGCAATCACGATGATCACGAGAATCAGCACGAACGATCCCAGTTTTGTCAGGCCGCCTCGCTCCATGGCGATATTGTAGCATTTTCATGCAGTTCAGTCAATTTTCGCGACTACAATTCGCCCCAGTTCGCGCCGTGTTTGACATCAACTTTCAATCGCACGCCGATTTCCGGATAAATATTCTCCATAATGTTTTTCATCATTTGCGAAACTTTTTCGACGTCGGCCGGATCGCACTCCACCATAATCGAATCGTGAATCTGCAAAATTTGCGAGGCGTTTTTTACCTCGTTTTCGACGCGCAACATCGCCATTTTCATCAAATCCGCCTCTGTGCCCTGCATCGGCATGTTGGCGGCGGCGCGTTTGGCGGCTTCGCGAACCATAAAATTGTTTGATTTGACATCGGGCGTCGGGCGGCGGCGACCGAACAATGTTTCGACGTAGCCGTCTTTTTCCGCTTTGGCGATTGTGGCGTCGATGTAATCGCGAATCGGTTTTCGCACCCGGAAATAGCGGTCGATGAATTCCTTCGCCTGCGAGAAACTCATGCCGGTCGCGGCGGCCAAACCGTGCGGACTCATGCCGTAGAGCACGCCGAAATTGATAACTTTGGCGTGGCGGCGCTGCAGCGGCGTGACATTTTCGATCGAAACGCCATACGCCTCGGCGGCGGTTTTGGTGTGGATGTCGATTTCGTCGTTTTGGAAATCTTCTATCAAATTCGTGTCGTGCGCCATCGCCGCCGCTAGACGCAACTCAAATTGCGAATAATCAGCGCTGACCAAAACTTTTCCGTCCGATGCGATAAACGATTTTCGCAGTTTTTGGCCCAGCGGCGTGCGCGTCGGAATGTTTTGCAAATTCGGATCGGACGACGACAATCGACCCGTCGCGGCGACCGCTTGATCCAAATTTGTATGCAGATAATTTCGCGCGTCAACCAATTTCGGCAGCGCGTCAACATACGTGTTTTTCAATTTCGAAATTTCGCGAATTCGCTCGATATGTTCGATGATCGGATGCTGGCCGCGCAGTTTGTCCAGTTCTTTTTGGCCGGTCGAGTAGCCGGTTTTGCCTTTTTTGATGCCGGCGGTCGGCAGTTGCAATTTGCCATACAGCACGTCGGCCAGTTGCGCTGGACTGGCGACGTTGAATTCGTAGCCGACGTCAGCATAAATCTTTTGTTCGGTTTCGGCGATTTCGACAGCCAACTCGTCCGACATTTTCGCCAAAGATTTCGTGTCCAGCCGCACGCCGCGCTGTTCGATTTTCGCCAAAACCGGCGCTAGCGGAAAATCAATTTCATGCGCCAATTTGTTCAATTTGGAAAGTTCGACCAGTTTCGCGTGTTGTGTTTCGTACAACGACCATAACGCCGAAATCGTCATCGCGCCGGTGTCGCCCGACAAATCGACGTCAACCGCTTCGGCTAGCGTCGGCGCTTTTCGCAACGAATTGAGCAGAAACGCGGTTTGGCGCGTGTCGAAATCAATAGTTGGCAAGTTTGAAAGTTTGAAAGTTTGAAAGATGTCGCCAGCCGCCGCTTCGTCTCCTGCGAAAACATCTGCAGTCCGAGAAGTTTCAACTTCTCGGCGCGAAGCCGTTTGAACAGGAGATGAGGTGGTGGATTTTGATTGACTGGATTCCAAATCAAGTTTGGAATGACGCGCTTCTAATAGTTTTTCGCACAAAAATTTCCCGTCATGCGCAACTACCTTCGCACCCGCCAAAATCGCCGCCGCTTCGGCCAAACACACGCGATACGCCGTTCCTTTTTCGACACTCAAAATCGCCGTATCATCGATCACCGCCACGGCGACGCGCGGTGCCATTTGGATCAAAACCCGTGCTTTGTCGTCAATCATCGTGACTTCGGTCGAAGCCAATTCGTACGCACTCAAATCCTCGCACACGCCGTCGTCGCATTTCATGTATTCCGGCAATCGGCGCAGCAACGAATTGAATTCCAATTTTTTCAATTCATTGCGCAATTTTTCGGTGTTCAAGTTCCGCACATCGACCGCGCCCAGATCCAATTTGATCGGCGCGTCGCACCAAATCGTACCGAGTTTTTTCGACATGTATGCCAAATCGCGACCCGATTCCAATTTCGCCCGCCAGGCTGGCTTAATCGAATCCAAATTCGCATAGATTTCATCCAAAGTCCCGAATTCCGACAACAACGCTACCGCTGTTTTTTCGCCAATTCCTGGCACGCCCGGAATATTGTCGGAACTGTCGCCTTTCAATGACTTCAAGTCCAAAAATTGATCTTTTCGCAAACCATATTTCGCTTCCAACGCCGGAATATCGAACTTTTCGATCTGCGTAAAACCACGTTTCAGCGCATACAAATGCGTGTCGTGATCAACCAATTGCAACATATCCAGATCCGACGAAATCAGCATCGATTCGATGCCTTGCGCTTCGCCCTGTTTCGCCAAAGTTCCCATAATGTCGTCCGCCTCATAATCATCCAATTCGTACAACGGCCAACCGAACGCCGCCAAAAGTTCGCGCAAAATCGGAATCTGATCGTAGAAATCCTGCGGTGGCGGTTTGCGGCCGGCCTTGTACTCGGGATAAATTTCCAGCCGTTTGCGAATATTGGTTTTCGGTTTGTCCCACGCCACGGCGACATAGTCTGGATCCAATTTTTTGATAAGTTCCAGCGCCATCGACGCGAAACCGTAGACGCCACCAACCGACGTGCCATCCTGCGTCGTCAGGCCGGGCATCGCGTAGTAACCGCGATAGAAAACGGATTTTCCGTCGATCAGAACGAATTTTTTCGCGGGTTTTTTGGGCATGGTTTAATTATACGCTATTTACGACGCGTATCCGGCCAGGATCCATCACACGCAATAACATCACCGGAAAACACAATTTCGTCTGTGATTTTGACAATCGGCTGGACGCCAACATTAACCTGTTTTGACGATTCAAGCGTAATCGTCGCAACACCGTCCGGCGAAAACTGCCCTATCGGCGCATATTGATACACGGTGCCGTTTTCGGCCGCAACGACCCACAACTGGTAATTTATTTTGCGCGACTTTTCCTGCTCAACTATATGCAGCCGATCTGGATCAAGTTCAGCGCGAATGGTTTTTCCGTCATCAGACACCTGGCAGCGAACATTCTCCGACAAGAAATCCGTCACATCGTTCGGCATAAGCGGCGAATCAGCGCTACACGACACCGTCGCCAACGACCCAATCAGTACGCCAACAGCCGCTATCGGCCAGCGCGACCGATGTTCCGATTCATATTTTTCAAAACTCATACATCAACTGTATTTTGTAAAGTCATAATTTGCAAGCACAACCACTTCGCAACTATTTCGCAAGCCCCGCCAAAGCCGCCGCCACAAATTCCTCCGGCGTGCCGACATTCTGCAACTGCACGTCAGCCATTTCGCGAATCCCGCGCAAATTGAAGTCCGCGTCGTCCGCACCGCCGTACCATTCGCTTTCTTCGTTTTGCGAAAATTCCTGCAAAGTCAATTTCGTCTCGTCGTCACGCTGGCGCGATTTCATACGTTCGTAGCGGATTTCGACCGGCGCGTCAACAAAAACCAAAATCCCGCCGGCGTTTTTCAATTCTTTCGCCTCGCCCAAACTGCGAATCCCCGTGATGACCAGCGGTCGCGGCTTTCGCAAAGCTTCGGCAACCAACACGCCAGCACCTTTTTCGCATCGCAACTCCGTCCCTGTTTTTCGCAAAGTTGATCGCTCGACATTGCCATACTTTTCCATCGCCACCTCGCGCAACATATCGCCGGTCGAAGCGTGCGTGAAATCGTCGTTTTCCACCAGATAATGCGCCAGCGTATCTTTGCCACTTGCGAAGCTGCCGGAAATGCCGATCAATTCTGGCAAATCAGCCGTTTTGTGGCGTTTTTTCCAAGCTTTGTACACCGAAAACTCTGCGAAAACAATCAATCCAACCCAAACCAGCCCCGCGATTCCGCTGGTCACCAACGCGCCGCGACCGAATTCCGGCTGGAACAAATTGCCGAACACGCTACCGTATCCGACAACATTTGTAATTATCATCAGTCCTGGAAAACAACCGACAAACGGAACCGCCACCGAAACGAGAAAGCGACTGATGTTACGGCGACCGCTCGACACCGCCGCCAATACGATCGCCAAAAGTATCCCTATCATATACGTGACATACGCTGCATTCAGCAAATTTCCATAGGTTACCCGATCGGCTGCAGACGCGTGGCCGGCACCCATCAAACCATCCAACGGCGACGCAAACATGAACGATATCGCCGTCAATATTCCTGCGCAAACGAACGGCGCAGACGCGATGACCAGCGGCCAATTGATTGTGCTTTTGTCTGATTCTTGGCGCATTACTGCAGGTACTCGTAGAGTTTTCGCGCGTCCTTGTGTTTTCGCAGTTTCGTCAAAGCCTTCGCCTCGATCTGGCGAATGCGTTCGCGCGTCACGGCGAATTCCTGCCCGACTTCCTCCAACGTATGTGATTTACCGTCGTCCAACCCAAACCGCATTTTGATAATTTTCTGCTCGCGGTCTGACAACGACGACAAAACATCCATGACTTGTTCTTTCAACAACTGGTTCGCGGCAGATTCCTCTGGGCTGGCCGTGTCTTCGTCTTCGATAAAATCACCTAAAACCGAATCTTCTTCGTCGCCATCGCGCCCGACGCCAGCGTCCAAACTCGTGATGTCTTGTTTGATTTTCATCACGTATTTGATTTTGTCCGGCTCCATTTCCAACTCTTTCGCAAGTTCTTCGATCGTCGGTTCGCGGTTCAATTCCTGCGTCATGCGGCGCTGCGTTCGCAACAATTTGTTGATCGTTTCGACCATGTGCACCGGGATGCGAATCGTGCGAGCCTGGTCGGCGATGGCACGCGTGATCGCTTGGCGAATCCACCACGTCGCGTAGGTCGAAAATTTGAAACCTTTGTCCGGGTCGAATTTTTCGACGGCGCGTAACAATCCAGTGTTTCCTTCCTGAATTAAGTCCAGAAAATCTAGCCCACGACCACTGTAACGTTTCGCAATCGAAACCACCAAACGCATGTTTGCCTCGGCCATTTTGTCTTTCGGTTTTTGCAATTTATTGATTTCGGATTGCTTTTTCGCAATCGCACGCGCGTCCGGCTCGTCCGCCGATTCCAATTCGGCCAATTCCTCCTGAGCCGCCGTCAGCAACGGCAAATTCGCCACTATTTCATTGGCCAATTTCAACTCTTCATCGGAACTAAGCAGCGGAATCTTACCGATTTCGCGCAAATACAACCGCACCGAATCATCAGAAATATCGTCAAAATATCCCTGTTCGGGCGTCTCCTCAATCGCCTCTTCTTCCTCGAGCTCGTCGATATCCGGATCAATATCATCAGGTAGTAGCTTTTTTATATCGTCATCTGCCACTGTTTTCTCCTCGTTTGGTTGCCATTTTTTGTAAGTTTTTCGGTTTGATTGGACGACGCACACCAAATATTCCGCGTCTCCACGTGTTCGTTTTTATTTTACCACAATTTCAGGTTGATGTGAATTACTTTTCGATATCCTAACTTTTCCGTTCCGTCCATATCGCGAAAAGCCCCGCCCAATCATCATTCGCCCCTGTCGCCTGCAGCGTTTTGATCGTTTTGTTCGTGGCATTGATCGCGCCATTGACGATCGTACGGCGTTCCGAATCGTCGTCGGCCGTGGCAGCAAAATCGTTCATCAATCCGCTTCGACGATTTTCCATTTGCAGCAATTCCAATTCGCGTAAATAGCCCAGCAACAGCGCTCGTTCATCTGTTTGCGAAATGATTTCCTGCGACGCGACCAACTCTAATTCCGCCAATTTGTCCGCCAAATCCGGCGTGATGTCGATCGATTTTTCGCCTAGCATATGATATTTCGCACGCGCCAAAACTTCGGTCAAATACGTGTCGGGTAAGTTTTTCAAAACACTACGCAAGGTCGGCGTCGCAAACGCAATCGCGAAAATCCGCGTCAACAAGTATTGCTCATCGCGGCGCGAAATCGTATCGGTTTTTTCGATTTTCGCAGGTTTCAGTTTGCGCTGCGGTTCGTCCGATTTTTTCGCAGACATTTTTTGTTCAATCGCGGCGCGACTCGCGCCCGTCATTTCTGACAATTCATTCATATAATGCTCGCGCTCGACCGGATCTTTCAATTTTGCGATGACTTTCAACGCTTCCGTCGTCAAAGTTTTTTTGCCATCAGCCGTCGTCAAATCGTTTTTCGCGGCGTACATGTCGATCACCCACTGAACGGCTGGTTTGTGGTTCGCAATGGCGTTTTTCCAATTTTCGACATTTTGCGAAATCAATTCGTCGGGGTCTTTCGCGCCATTCGGCATGACGATGACGGACAATTTCAAACCCAAATCCTCGGCCAGCGGAATCGCGCGTTCGGTGGCTTTGATCCCCGCCGCGTCGCCGTCAAAACAGAGGCGAATATTTTGCGAAAGTCGTGAAAGCGATTTCAAATGATCGTGCGTCAGCGCCGTTCCCGCGCACGCCACCACATTTTCGACGCCGGCCTGGTGCGACGAAATCACGTCCAAATTTCCTTCGACCAACACGACAAAATCGTTTTCGCGAATCGATTTTTTTGCCAAGTGAAGTCCAAAAACCTGCCGGCCTTTGTCGTACAAAATCGTCGCCGGCGTGTTGATATATTTCGGTTCGCCGATCCCCACGATTCGCCCGGTGAAACCGACAACTTGACCTTGCGAATCGCACAACGGCACCATCATTCGGCCGCGAAACATATCGCCGCCGCGCCCGCCCATTAATCCCGCGCCGCGGATTTCGTCGTCACGGAAACCCTTTTTTCGCAAATAATTCGCCACGCCGCCCCCGGAATTTCTATCAAAGTCCGGCGCGTAGCCGATGCCCCATTCGATCACCGCGTCCTTCGTCAATTTGCGTTTGCGAAACACGTATTCGGTCGCGACTGACGACTTAATCAAAGCATTTTGAAAATAACGCACAGCAATCGAATTCGCCTCGAGAAATCGTTTCTTTTTATCGGCGAAATCACGCGAAGATTTCGTGTCGTATTTCGCCAAATCGACGCCAGCTTTGCGTGCCAAAAATTCCATCGCGCCGCGAAAATCCAAGCCTTCGACCTCCATAATGAACGAAAAAATATCGCCGCCGCGGTTCGACGAAAAATCGTGCCAAATATTGCGATCCGGCGTCACGAAAAAACTCGGCGTTTTTTCATTGGTAAACGGCGAAAGCCCGCGCCACAACCGACCGGTGCGTTGCAACCGCACATATTCGCCGATTACATCCTCGATGACGAGTTTCGCACGAATCTCTTCTTTCGCATCATTCATACAAATATTGTACGACAGATTGCGAAAAGTATCTCGGTTATGGTTTAATAATGACAAGTATGTTTCCGAATAATCAGAATCCTAACCAAAGTTGGCAACCGCAGCAGCCGCAACCAACTGCGCCGCCCACGCCGCCGCAGCAAACCAGCGGTTACGCGCCGCTAAACGGCAGCCAAGCGCCGATGCCGCAATCGCCGCAGCAGCCGACATCGCCGTCCGCGCCCAATCCGGCGTATAACGCACCGCAGTATCCGACGCAGCCACAGCCGCTTGGTCAGCCGCCGCAGCAATATGCGAATCCGCCAGCGCAAAACATTTCGCCGATGCCACAAAACTATTCGCCGACCGATGCGCCGCAGCCGACGTCGACTGGCTCGGATTATTTGAACCAAATCGCCACCAAACCAAAAAAATCCGTCAAATTGTTTTCCGGAAAAATGTTGATTTTGGTGGCGATTTTGGGCGTCGCGTTGATAATTTTCGCCGTAACGCAAATTTTTGGCGGCGACAAAGGCCCCGGCAAAGACGTCGAGGTTTTGAGCGCCCGCATGACAAACTTGCAATCGCTGGTCGAATACGGCCAGAAAAACAAAGCTCTCATCACCAGCGCCGACACAACGAAAACCGTCGCCGAATTGTCGCCAACACTGACGTCGCGCCAAAATGATTTGACCACCGCACTGTCATCATACAAAGGCTACGCCAAACCAGACAAAAATGTCGTCGCCAACGAATCCGACGCGCAGCTGACAACCACGCTGGACACGGCGAAAACTACCGGCCAGTTCAACAGCGAATACACCGATGCGATACGCGCCGAAATCACTTCGACCAAACAGGCGCTGAACGACGTTTTTTCACAAGTCAAATCGACCGCGTCGCGCGACGCGTTGCAAAAAACCTACGAAAATCTGACGATGCTCGAGGAACGCCTGCCGACAAACGCCAGCGCACAATCGTCGGCCGCTGACTAACTTTTCACCAATTCGTAACTATGGCGAATCAAATCGCGAATTTCGTCGTCGGACAATTGGCCGGTCAAAATTATCGTGTTCCAATGTTTTTTGTTCAAATGATAGCCTTCCTGGACGCTTTCGTATTTTTCGCGTAAGTTTTTCGCCAAAACCGGGTCGCATTTCAAACTAATGCGCAGCGGATTCGAACCTTCAGCGATAAGCGCAAACATTTTTTCGCCGGTTTTGTACACCGCCACGCCTTCGCCGAACGGATATTCCAACCGCGTGTGCGGCAGCGAATAAATAAATTCTTCAATTTGTTTGTGTGTCAACATCGTTCGCATTTATAATAACATCAAATCCGTCGCCACGCGAAACCGGGTTCTGTTCAAGTTCGCGTAACATGCGCTCCAGCACAAAACGCGGCACTTTGCGGTCACGACCAGCGATGCGCTGTTCAGCCGTATCAACGTCAATTTCAAAACACAAGGCTACGATAGTTGCGGCTCCCGAATTGCGATACCTCTTGACCGATTCGACACGATCAATCTGTTTCGCAAAAGTACCGTCGATAACAACCGACTGCCCCTCGCCAAGCGCAAGCGAAGCGTGCCGGTGCACCAAATCCCATGCCTCCGGCGTCACGCGCTGATTGGCAGCATCGCCGGAAATTACTTCGCGAAAATCGTCGGCACACAAATACACCGCACCGATTTCCTCGGCGAACTTTTTCAATTCAGTCGTTTTGCCCGAACCGGGAATTCCCACGCCCATCCAAACAATTGGTTCTGAACTCTCGTGTGTCATTGCCTCATTATAACATAAATAGCCAGTCGAGTCAATCAGCCCAATCGCGCCCGCACTTCTTTCAACGTCTCAGCCGATTTTCGCAATTTCGCCAGTTCCTCGTCGGTAATTTTCGGTGTCAAAATCCGCTCGACGCCATTTTCGCCCAGAACCGCCGGCACCGACAAATATACGTCGTCGATGTCGTATTGGCCAGACAACAGAGACGAAACTGTCATTATGGCTTTCTCGTCGCGCACGATCGCCTCAGCGATGCGCGTCGCCGACAGCGCAATGCCATAATACGTCGAGCCTTTTCGTTCGATAATTTCGTACGCCGCATTTCGCGTCTCATCAGCGATACGCTGCAAAACTTCGTCGGTCAAGCAATAATTCAACGCGCACGTTGCTTCGTCAATTCCCATGCCAGCGATATTGACCAGCGACCACGGCACAAATTCGCTGTCGCCGTGCTCGCCGAACACATAACCGTGAATATTTCGCGCGTCGATTCCGGTTTCGCGCGACAGCAAATATCGCAACCGCGACGAGTCCAAAACCGTGCCCGATCCGATGACGCGTTCGGGCGGAAAACCGGTAACTTTTTGTGCCACATAGGTCATGATATCGACCGGATTCGAGATAATAAGCAGCACTGCGTCGGGGCTGAATTTCGCCACATTTTCGCAAACATCAGTGACGACCGCAGCGTTTCGCACCACCATATCGGTGCGCGTTTCGCCCGATTTTTGGCTCGTGCCGGCCGTGATGATGACCAAATCAGAGCTCGTCGTAGCATCATAATCGCCACTCGTGACCGACGCGGCTTTCGCAAACGGTGCCCCGTGGCTGATGTCGATGGCCTCGCCTTCGGCTTTTTTCGCGTTCATATCGACCAGCACAATTTCGCTGGCCACGCCGCGCATCATCAAGGTGTACGCTATGGTCGAGCCAACAAAGCCAGCGCCGATGACGGAAATTTTAATTGCGGTTTTTGTCATGTTTTCTCCTTGTTTTTATTTTACACGAAATAGCGATCAGGCAGCTAATTCGTATTCGGATAGTTCGCGTTCATCCGCGTTTTTGCCGTTTTCGTCAACATAAGCTTCTGCGAAATGGTCGCTGATATTTTCTTTCCATTCGTTGATGTAGTCATACCAGCCTTCTTTGAAAACGGTGACGACCTCCTCAACGTGCTGCCCCATTTCTTTGAACAACGCGATCGCCTCTTCGCAATCATTGTCGTCAATCTCGGGCTTATTCAACAGAGATATATACTTGATGTACAGCGGATTTATCCGATTTCCGATCTCTTCTGATTCGCGTCTCATTTCCGCCTCAAACGCAGCCAGAGCATCCTGATCGCCGTCAGTTGCTTCGTTAATGTATTCTAGCGCAGCGCCCATTGGGTCGTCGTTGTTCGGCGAAATATCGTCGTTCGCATTGTAATAATTGTCAAATTCCGGCGAATCATTTGCCGGCAGATCATTCGGCGTGGTTTCGCTGGTGTTGGGGAGTGTTAACTGCTCCGACTTCATAATTTGATTGTATCAATAAAAGCAATTTCTGTCAATAGCAAAACAGCGGTCGCGTTAGACTATTTCTGTTGCCCGACCAGTTTCAAATAATATCTCAGCTCGGCGATCGAACCCTCGATGTCGTCCATGGCGCGGTGCATTTCCGGCTTGCGAAACTTTTTGCCAAATTTGCCTTCAAATACGATTTTCCAGGCGCTGACATCCAGCATGCGATAGTGCAGTTTCGCATCCAGTCGCGGCCATTCGTTGGCGATGAATCGGCGGTCTTGGTGGATCGAGTTTCCCGCCAGATATACCGGTTCGTCAGATGTGAAATTCTCGTCGACGAACGCCAGAATCTCGTTTTCGATGGTGCGCGCGTTTCGACCTTTTTCCAGATTTTGCGACAAAAGTTGCGTGCGAACATTCGAATACTTTTCCCAGAATTCGCCGATCATGCGGTTTTCGGCTAGTTTGGGGCCGACTTTTACCACGGCGTCGTAGCGTGCGATTTCGCGAAAATCCCAATCGGTCGCGATGGCACCGATTTCCATGATACGGTCGCGGGTTGGGTCGAGGCCGGTCATTTCGAGGTCGATCCAGAGAAGTGTCGCTTTAGTCGCCATAAATTCCATATTCCTCTCGACCAGTCTCTTTGTCAACAAACGCTACTTTGCTTACAGTGTTCCCCGCAATATCTTGGTCTCCTATTGTCAGCACAACCAAGCCAGCATTGTCGAGATCACAATATCCGTCAAAACCTTCCGTTCCATTTGGCAACTGCCCTATACTAGCAAAATACGCGACGCCGCCCATGGCGCGCAGTGCAGAATCTGGACTAGTTGATATTGGATATGGCTCGCGGGTTTCTTTTATCCTCATGTTCATATTATGACGCGAATTGCGAAAAGGTCAAAACTTGAGCAATTCAGCACTTATCATTCATCGCGCCACCAGCAGCCAAACGCACCATCCCACCGCAACCCCGTCTCTGGATCGAACGGATTTGCTCGCAAGTCCATGTCATCCGATGTCCAATATTCGGGATTTCGTTGAAAACTGCCAAAATCCTGTAAAAATGTTTTGAAAAGTGGCCGCGGCAAGCCACCTTCAAAATTGTGCAAAACGTAATCACGAAGTTCAGTTTGCGTTCGCGAATCTTCCGGATCAATGCCAAATTGCTGTTCAACGTGCGTTTTCCATGCCGCACACATTTCGTAATATACCGCCATCATTCCGGCATGACGAGCCCGGCGTTGTTGTTCGCACGGGCTCATTTCACGAACCGGCGATAGCGTCTCGGTCATCTAGCTACAACCGCTCGTCGATCCGCACAATTCACAAATATGGCACGACCCCGCCGGTCGCATCTTCACACCGCAATTCATGCAATACGGCGCGTCGGATTCGTGGACGCCCTGTTTGTCCATCAATTCCGCGGTCGAATGCACGTCGGCCGTTTTCGCGACAGGTTGCGAAACTTTTTCCACTGGTTTGTCGTCGCTGAAATCGCGATCACTTTCCAAATTCACTGGCTCATATTCGCCGGTTTCCATGGCGTGTGTGCGTTCTTCGGTGGTGTAGATTCCGTAGCTGGATCGTTGGTCAAATGGCAAGTAATCCAGCGCCAATCGGCGAAAAATGTAATCCAGCGGCGACTGCGCGAAACGAATATCCGGATCGTTCGTCATGCCTGACGGGTCGAACCGCATGTTAATGAACTTTTTGACGTAAGTTTCCAGCGGCACACCGTATTGCAGACCGACCGAAATCGCAATCGAAAACGCGTCCATGATGCCCGCCAATGTCGATCCCTGTTTCGCAATTTTCAGGAAAACTTCGCCAACACCATTGTCCGGATACGAACTGGACGTGATATAACCGTCAGCGCCGCCAATCGTGAACGAAACGGTCTGGCCAGGGCGTTGGCGCGGCAAACGTTTTCGCACCGCGTAGCGCTCCTCCACAGCAGTTTCGACGTTTTTCGCAACTTCGTCGGCGTCGATTTCTTTCTTTTTGCCGTCAGATAGCGGCTGGCCAACTTTGCAATTGTCGCGATAAATCGCGATAGCTTTCAAGCCCGATTTCCACCCCTCCATGTAGACTTCTTCGATTTCCTCGACGGTGGCAGTTTCCGGCATGTTGACGGTTTTTGAAATCGCGCCCGACAGGAACGGCTGAACCGCCGCCATCATGCGAATGTGCCCCATCGGTTCGATCGCGCGTTCACCGACAGCACAATCAAACACGCCGTAATGTTCCAATTTCAAGTCCGGCGCACCGATCACATTGCCGTGTTCGGCGATATATTCGACGATACCGGCCGCCGTTGCTTCGTCGTAACCCAATTTCGCGAGCGCCTGCGGGATGGTTTGGTTGACAATTTGCATCGAACCGCCGCCAACCAACTTCTTGAATTTTACCAGCGAAAAGTCTGGTTCGATCCCCGTCGTGTCGCAGTCCATCATGAACCCAATCGTGCCGGTCGGCGCCAGTAGCGACGCCTGCGAATTGCGCCAGCCGAATTTTTTGCCCAGTTCCAAACCTGATTCCCATTCGCGATTGGCCGCGAAAAATATGTCGTCGGCATTGATCGGCAATTCCATGTCGACCACTTCATCAGTTTGTTTCAAACTAGCTTTGGCGTGTTTTCGCATCACATCAGTATGCGGCTGAGCGTTTTTCGCGTAGCCGTCGTACGCGCCGACAACTTCGGCCATTTCGGCGCTGCGCCTGTACGCTGCCGCCGTCATCAAACTGGTAATCGACGCCGCGACCGCTTGGCCCTCGACCGAATCATACGGCAAACCGCTGGCCATCAACAGCGCCCCGAGGTTCGCGTAACCGATGCCCAACTGGCGGAATTTTCGCGTGTTGTCGCCGATTTTTTCGGTTGGGAAATCGCCAAATGTAATCGAAATGTCCATGGCGGTAAAAATCACATCGACGGCACGTTGGAATTTTTCGATGTCGAATGTGCCGTCGTCAGTCAGAAACTTCAACAAATTCAAACTTGCCAAGTTGCACGACGAGTTATCAATCGACATGTATTCGCTGCACGGGTTGCTCGCCGTAATTTTGCCATCATTCGGAATCGTGTGCCACGCGTTGATCGTGTCGTCGTACTGGATTCCGGGGTCGGCGCATTCCCACGCGGCCTGCGAAATTTTGCGAAACAATTCGCGAGCGTCTGTTGTTTCAATTACATCACCGGATGTTCGCGCCCGCAATCCAAACGGCGCACCCGTGACAACTGCGTCCATGAATTCGTCTGACACGCGGACGGAGTTGTTGGCGTTTTGGTACTGCACCGAATACACGTCGCGGCCATCCAAATCCATGTCAAAGCCCGCCGCACGCAGCGCCTTGATCTTCTCTTCTTCGCGGGATTTCGTTTCAATAAATTCCTCGATGTCGGGGTGATCGATGTCCAAAACGACCATTTTCGCCGCACGCCTGGTCGCGCCGCCGGATTTGATCGTGCCGGCCGATGCGTCGGCGCCGCGCATGAACGACACCGGTCCCGACGCGTAGCCGCCGCTACTGCGCAGCGTTTCTTTCGATGAACGTAGTCGCGACAAGTTCACGCCCGCGCCCGAGCCGCGCTTGAAAATCATGCCTTCTTCGCGGTACCAATCCAAAATCGAATCCATATCGTCGTCGACCGACAGGATGAAACAGGCGCTGATTTGCTGTGCGGTGTCAGCGCCGACGTTGAACCAGACCGGCGAATTGAACGAAAAAACCTGATGTAGCAACATCCACGTCAACTCATTTTCGAAAACGTCGCGGTCTTTGGCCGACGCAAAATAGCCTTCGCGATCGCCGGTGCGAACGTACATGCCGACCACGCGGTCGATCAATTGTTTCAACGACCATTCGCGTTCGCGGGTGTTTTTTTCGCCGCGAAAATATTTCGTCGTGACAATTTGCGAAGCGTTCAAACTCCAAAACTCCGGGAACTCGACGCCTTTTTGCTCGAAATTCACCGAACCATCGCGCCAATTCGTCATCACGACATCGCGCGATTCCCAATCAACTTCATCATAAGGATGCACCCCTGGCGTCGAAAAAACGTGCTCAAATTTTAGACCATCTTTAACAATCGCTTTTCGCGCCATGACAATACCCCCGTTTATTTCATTTCTGTGTTCCTACCTCGTGTGATTCAGTTTAATCACGAACACTACATATAGTGTACGTCGGCTTTTGGCAAACGTCAAATGTAGTTTTTGCAACGTTATGTTTTACGATTTTGGCTTGAATTTTAGCGAAAGTGAGTTGATACAATATCGCTGATCGGTCGGTGTGTCGTACCCTTCATTCGCGAAAACATGGCCAAGGTGCGAGCCGCAATTCGCACAGTTTACCTCTGTCCGTGACATACCGTGCGTTTCGTCATCGTGAAATTCAACGCTGCCCGGAATCGCGTCGTAAAAGCTCGGCCAACCGCAATGCGCGTCGAATTTCGCAGAGGAATCGAACAATTTCGCGCCGCACGCCGCGCAGAAATATTCGCCGTCGCGGAATTCCATGTCGTATTCGCCGGAAAACGGCGGTTCAGTGGATTTGTTTCGCAGGATATCGAACGCTTCGGGCGAAACTTTTTTGCGTAACTCGTCGTCGGAGATTTGTTGCTTTACCATGTATATTATGATAATGCTTTTCGCAAAGTTTTGCTACATTCTCTCCGGAACTTCGATTCCCAAAATTTGCAACCCGTGCGCGAAAACGTAACTCACCTTTCGCAGCAATTCCAGCCGCGCCGATTTTTCGATTTGCGAAACCGTATCTGTTGCGATCGGCGTCGTCTCGTAATAGCGATTCATGACTTTCGCCAAATCATAGACATATTGCGCCACGCGATGCGGCTCCAACAGGTTTGCAGCGGTTCGCACGACCTCTGGATATTCGGCCAGTTTTAGCAAAACGTCTTTTTCTTTCGCAAAGTCGTAGTTTTCGCCAACCGCCGCTTGCGAAACGTCGGCATTATCCCGCAAAATCTTATTCACACGCACCGCCGCGTACTGCACATACGGTCCGGAAAATCCGGTCAAACTAAACATCTGATCCCAATCGAACAAAATATTGGTGCGGCGATCCTGCGAAAAGTCGGTGAATTTGATCGCGCCGAGCGCGATTTTTCGCACATCGTCATCCGTTATTTTTTCGCCTTTGGTGTTTTGACGAGCTTTGGCTTCGGCGACGTTCAATAGTTCTTCCATCAACACGACGCCTTTTCGCGACGACATTTTTTCGCGCGTGCCATCGTCATTCAGCTGGTCGATGACGCCGAACCACAGGTGCGTTAGCTCAGTTTTGACGCCGATCTTTTTCGCCAATGCGGCCAATTGTTGAAAGTAGAAAACTTGTTCAGCACCCGTCGCGATGATCGCGCGGTCGGCGTGCCATTCGCGTTCGCGGTAAACCATCGTCGCCAAATCCGTCGTCGCATACAGTGCCGCACCGTTGGATTTTTGCACCAAAATCGGCGTGTCGAAACCATCGAGTTCGACGATGACCGAACCGTCTTCGTTTCGTTTCGCAATGCCGCTTTCCAGCAATTTCGCAACTTCGTTTTTGCCGCGTTCAACGTAAAATTTTTCGCCCAATTCGTAATCCGTCGAAATCCTCAGTCGCCCCATAATTTCATGGATATGCTCCAACGAAATGCGGTTGAATTTTTCGCTAAGTTCGACCGCCTCCAGATCGCCATTTTCCAATTTCAGCAACCAATCCTGTGCTTCTTTCGCCAGCGTGTCATCGCCACGCTCCTGTTCGGATTTCAATTCCGCGCGAATCGCCACGTACACGCGCCCCAGTTCGTAAATCCCGCCACTCGCCAATTGTTCGTCGCTAGAAAATTTGCGAAAACCCAAAACCCAATAGCCAAACGGTGCACCGTAATCGCCCAAATGATTGTCGGTAATCACGTTCCAACCGGTCGCCAGCATCAGATTCCGCGCCGCCCAGCCTTGATTTCCACTGCGCAAATGCCCGACCGAATACGGTTTCGCCATGTTTGGCGACGGATATTCGACGACGACGGTTTTGCCCGCGCCGTCGTTATTTTCGCCAAAATTATTCTGCGAAAAAGCTTCGTCCAAATCACTCGCGATTTTGTGCGCTGAAATCCGCAGATTGATGAATCCCGGCCCGGCAATTTCGACCTCGCTAAACTCATCATTTTTTCGCAAAAGTTCACAAAGTTCGCCAGCGATTTCGCGCGGATTTCGCCCCAAACTTTTCGCGAGTTGCATCGCCACATTCGTCGCATAATCGCCGAATTTCGCGTCGGGGCGCGACAAACTTATTTCGGCATTTGCATTGAACAAGTTTTTTACGGCGACATGAATAATCTGCGAAACTTTTTCCATGTGGATATTATAACAGAGATGTTAATCAGAAATAATTGTGCCGATATCGGTGGTAGAAATCGCTTTCGCAATGTTGTCGTTTTGCAACAATTCAAACACGCAAATCGGTTTCGCAAAATCCCCGGCCAGCGCCAGCGCCGCCTTGTCCATCACGCGGATATTCGGATTTTCGACCGCTTCGTTATATGACAATTTCGCGATTTTTTTCGCAGAAGGGTTTTTCGCCGGATCGTCGTCGTAGACGCCGTCAACTTTCGTGGCTTTCAAAATAATTTCGCAGTCCAATTCCAACGCCAAACTGACCGCCGCCGTGTCCGTCGTCAGATACGGCCGCCCGACGCCGCCCGCCACAATCACGACGCGGTTTTTCGCCAAATGCGACAACGCGCGGCGATATGTGAACTGATCGGCGACTTGATCCGCCACGATATTCGTCAGCGCCCGCGCCGGCACGCCCGAGTGATTGAATACATCAGCCAACGCCACCGCGTTCATCAGCGTCGCCGTCATGCCGACGAAATCCGCCGTTACACGGTCGATCGCTTCGTTGGCCAATGTTGCGCCGCGCACAAAATTGCCGCCGCCGACCATGATGACGACTTGCGAATGCTCGGCGGCTTTCGCAACTTCGCCGGCAATCCATTTGGCGCGTTCGACGTCGAATCCGCTGTTTTGGTTACCTGATAATTGTTCGCCAGATAGTTTTAGTAGGACTCGTTTCATGCATCAATTATACCACTTCATGCGTCATTTACTTATTGTAGATAATATTGTAGAATGCGACCATGCCAGGTTCCACCATAGCCGAACTCCAGCGTCGACGTAGCGAATTCCATCATGACCGCCGCATCGGCGTTGCGCGTCGCGCACTCGATGCTATTGAAAGTCTATGCGATCCTAAATCATGGTACTATCGTTTATGCAGTGGCGAGGGCATGCCGCTAGTTCGATTTGATGGACGCATCGACCCCAGTGGAGTATCAGAAGCATCGCAGACAGAAACTGGACTTATCGTACTGAAAACTCCCCGCTCGCTTTCATATTTTGATGCACTCGATATTGCCAAATCATACGTCGAATACGCGCCACATCTTAATCACGCACGTGAAATCGTCACGAACGGTACGAGACTTCGCGAACAAGATATGCTGGGAATATTCGCTGTCTCTTCCTTTTCGCCAGAGCTTGACGTTCCGTTGCTGCATACGATCAACGACACGCCGCCCGCACGAGAAAGCTTATCAACAACATCCGATAAATACGTAATCGATCTAACCGACACCTCTCCCCACGAGGAAATGGCGTTTTTCACACGGACACTGCTCGCAAACTATTGCAAAATGAAGCTAGCTTCGGAATAGCGCTCAGTCAAGCATCGAAAAACATTATCGCCCGCGAAGATTTGTACGCTGGAGGCTGTGCCTACGCACAAATCAGCCGTATGCTGTGCGATCAATTGAACGATATGGATTCGCCGCGTTATCACGATATCTTGGTTATTCGCGATTCGTATCGGCCATCATTTGATGATCGCGGACGGTTATAGATTCCTGCGAAAAAACATAGGCGACCGGACTCACATCAATCTCGATACTGTAATGCACAACGGAATTTGCTTGCCGCCTGGTTTTATATTTGACGAAGACCTAGAAAACGTCGCCCGGCCGAGTGCGTTTTGTTTTGATGAGCAAACCGCTCGCAAAGTTTTTGGCTGGAATTTAATTCGCGCCGAGCAAAAGTACGGATATAATATATCGCGTGCTTTTGAATTATTCGGGCAGTTGAGGGATCGCGATTAGCGCTTTGCCGCCGCAATAAATTTCGCGAAAAGTGGATGCGCCCGATTCGGCCGGCTGCGAAATTCCGGATGCGCCTGCGTGGCGACGAAAAATTTCGCATCTGGGGATTCGACAAATTCCACCAATTTCCCGTCCGGCGAAGTTCCGGAAATGACCAGTCCGCCGTCGTTAATTTCTTTTTCGTAGTCGCGATTGACTTCGAATCGGTGGCGATGGCGTTCGATGATTTCGTCGTTTTCGTAGATTTTCGCGATTTTTGAATTTTTCGCAAGTTTCGCCGGATAATTCCCGAGTCGCATCGTGCCGCCGGTGTTAACTTTGCCGTTTTGGTCGTTCATCAAATACACGACCGGATTTTTCGCAGCCGCGTCGAATTCCAGCGACGTCGCGTCTACGATGCCGCCGTTTCGGGCCGCCGCGATGACGGCGACTTGCAAACCGAGGCAAATCCCCAGATACGGAATGTTATTTCGCAAAGCAAAATCCGCCGCCGCGATTTTTCCGTCGACACCGCGCGAACCGAATCCGCCCGGCACCAAAATCCCGTCGACGTGCGCGAAATCATTGTGCGACGCTTTTTCGGCGTCGATCCATACGATTTCGATGCCTAGATTTTGCGTCGCGGCCGCTGTTCGCAATGCTTCGACGACAGAATAATAGGTGTCGACGTTGCCCAAATATTTTGCGACTAAGCCGATTTTGACTTTTTCCGAATACTGAGTCGTGGCTTCGCGGACAATTTCGCGCCACACGGACAAATCTGATTTTTCGCAGTTCAAACTCAGCCGCTTGCAAATAAATTTGTCCGCGCCCGCCTCCGCCAGAGTCAACGGCACATCGTAAATCGTTTTCGCATTCGGCAACCCGACGACCGCGTTCCGTTCGACGCCGCCAAACATCGCCAATTTCGCCAACAAATTCTCGTCCATCGGCTGCTCGGCCCGCGCCATAATCATGTCCGGCACGATGCCGAAACTGCGCAAATCGCGCACGGCATTTTGAGCCGGTTTGGTTTTCAATTCTTTTGACGTTCCCAGATACGGAATGTACACAACGTGGACGAACGCACAATTTTCGCGACCCAATTTCGTAGCCATTTCGCGAATCGCTTCGACGAACGATAACGATTCGTAGTCGCCGACGGTGCCGCCGATTTCGACGATGTGAACGTCGCCGGTCGCGGCTTTCGCGATTGCGTCCTGAATTTTCGCAGTAAAGTGCGGCACAATTTGCACGGTTTTGCCGCCGAATTTGCCGGCGCGTTCGTCGCTTAGCAATTCGCTGTACAATCGGCCGGATAACGTTGCGGAATCCTGCGTCGTTTCAATATCCAAAAACCGTTCGTAGTGGCCCAGATCCAAATCAGTTTCCGCGCCGTCCATCGTCACAAAACATTCGCCGTGCTCGTCCGGATTTAGCATGCCCGCGTCGACGTTCAGATACGGATCACATTTTTGGATCGACACGTCTCGGCCGCGCGATTTCAAAAGAGCGCCGATGGATGCAGCAGTGATGCCTTTCCCGACGCCCGACAATACTCCGCCCGTTACGAATATATATTTTTTATTTGTTTGCACAGTTCCCCCTTCGAGATTCTATTATATCGCAGATTTGGGGTTAGTAGTGATGTGAAATGCGCTATGGTTGGTGGTTCACGCTAACAAAGCATTTGTATCTCTAATGATTTGCTGCTCGTCAATCGCTCGTACCGTTTGCATCCCTAGTTTAGCTGCTGGATCCAAACATCTTTGCTGGTCATCGACGAATAGCACGTTCTCGGCTAGATTTTCGCAAACCCCTAGTGCATATTCATAGATTTCGCGATCTGGTTTCGCTAGCCCGATATCTGACGACAAAATTACAAAATCGAACGGTGCATACCATCCGTTACAGCGGATAATTTCCGCTGTAACGGGAAAAGTATTCGACAAAATGCCGACTTGATAACCACGGTTTTGCAAGCTTTCAATATAGCGCATTAACGTCATACTAGGCGTCAAATGTTTCGCGCTCAGCCAAATATTTCGGCGCGATTTTGGCACGGACCCACCTGTCGCTAGCTCAAACTGTGCCCAAAAAATATTTTCATCTATCTGGCCACGTTTCAATTGAAAAAACAACGGGTGGAGAATTTTTCGCAAATCATCCAACGGCAAGTCAACTGTGCGCCCAACTAATGACAGCGCCTCGTCGGGCGTTCCACCAGGCGACAGAACGCCGCCCCAATCAAACAATACGGTTTTAATTTCGCTCGCCACGCTGCCTCCTGGAACTATCATTTATTACGGACAGATCTCGGCGCAGATCCATATCGAAACCTGCGCGGTAGGTTTTTTTGTCTCTACCAGCAGGAGTTGCATCGTGAATCCGCACCTCGTGCCATTCACACGGCAGCGCATTTATTTCATATATTACCACAATAAAATCTTGGCGGAGAGACAGGGATTCGAACCCTGGATGACGTTGCCGCCATACACGCGTTCCAGGCGTGCCAATTCAACCACTCTTGCACCTCTCCAACGTTTCTATTTTAGCACGGCCGGCTGACCACATATATATTGATAAGTTCTGCACCACAACACCATATATGTTGTGCGCCATGTGAAAAATACATCGTGGCTATGCTTGCGAAAGTGACTCGTTTCATCCTATAATGGTTGCAAATGGCCACCACAAATGACGCACCAGTGATTGTTTTACGCGAACTGCGCAAGCAGTTCGGTTTTGGTGACGCCCGTGTGGCGGCGCTGGATGGTGTCGATTTGACGATCGAAAAAGGCGAATTCGTGGCCATCATGGGCCCGAGTGGCTGCGGCAAAACTACGCTACTAAACGTCCTGGGGCTGCTCGACCGACCAACCGGCGGCGATTACGATCTAAGCGGCCGCAACGTCGCCAAAATTTCCGAATCCAAAAAAGCCAAAATCCGTTCGCGCCAAGTTGGCTTTATTTTTCAAAGTTTCAATCTGCTACCCAAACTAACCGTCATCGAAAACGTCGCCTTACCACTAATTTACGGCCGCGGCGCACGGTTTCGACAGCTAGAAAAAGCGTCGAAAATCCTCAAAACATTCGAACTAGAAAAACGCGAATATTACATGCCCAGCCAACTGTCCGGCGGCCAAATGCAACGCGTCGCCATCGCCCGGGCGCTGATCAACAAACCGTCGATGATTTTGGCGGACGAACCGACCGGCAACTTGGATAGTAAATCGTCGGAAATCATCATGGATGAGCTGACCGCCATCCACCGCAAAGGCAACACAATCATCATGGTGACGCACAATCCGGAACTGCTGGCCTACGCTAGCCGCGTCATCCATATGCGCGACGGCCGAATTGCCCGCGACACAGAATTGACGATGACAAAAGCTTACAAAGCCACCGAAAAATTCGTATCCGAACGCAAAAAAGACCGCGCGAAAAAACAGAAAAAACGTAAAGGTTGGCGACGCAAATGAAATTTCTTACCACCTACCGCCTGGCGTCGGCCAGTTTGAAAGCCCACCGCACGCGCACCATGCTAACAATTTTGGGCGTGGTCATCGGCGTTTTTACAATCACAGTGGTTTTGCTGGTCGGCACCGGACTACGCCAAAGCGTTTCGCGCCAAGTCGCCGCGCTTGACAACAATATTATTCTGGTGCAATCCAACATGAACAGCACCACCGGCATGGAAGCGTTCAGCCCATTTCGCATGCCGCATACTACGACGCTGAACAACACCGATGTTTCCGCGATCAACAAAACGCCCAGCGCGACGCAGACGACACCGATGATGTTTTTGGGCGGCACCGTCAGCAGTGGGCCAAATTCCTACGACGATATCACGGTTGTTGCAACCAACGAAAATTTGCCAGCGACGCTCAATCTGCAACTAGCATCGGGTGAATTTTTCGGTAACGACGACGAAAAACGCAATTGGGTAATTTTGGGGCAAAAATTAGCCTCAGCGCTACTCGGCACCAACCAAGCACAAGGTCAAGAAATCGTCGTCAAAGGTCAGAAATTCATCGTCGTCGGCATCCTGCGCGAAATCGACCAGCCGATCAGTTTGGCCGGTGCCGATCTAGACAAAGCCGCCATTATTTCCTTGACCAACGGCCGCAAATTCGTCGGCGGACAACTGCAGTTGGCGCAGATTTTGACGCGTTCGGATGATGCGGCGGACTTGGACAAAACTGCGGCAAAAATCAACGATAACATCGCGAAAAACCATATCGACAAATCCGAATACACCGTTACCGTCGCGTCCGACGCCGCGAAAGTTACCACCACGTGGGTCGACACCATCACGACGGCCGCAGCGATTTTCGCCGGCATTTCGCTACTGGTGGGCGGCATCGGCATCATGAATATCATGCTGGTTTCCGTCACCGAACGCACACGCGAAATCGGCATCCGAAAAGCCGTCGGCGCCACCAAGGCCAAAATATTGCAGCAGTTTTTGCTCGAAGCATTGATCATGACGATTGTCGGCGGCGTTATCGGCGTGTTGCTGGCCTACGGCGCGGCGTATTTAATTGACCTGCAATTTTCGCTGCCGCTGATTTTTGACTGGAAAGTTTTGTTGATTTCGCTCGGCATTCCGCTGATCGTCGGCATCATTTTCGGCATTTGGCCGGCATGGCGTGCCGCGCGACAGGACCCGATCGTGGCGCTGAGGCAGTATAATTAGTTCATGAAACCGCGAATCGTCGTCTATCACAACCCGAAAAGTTCGACGCACGCCAAATACCTGTCCGCCGTTCATCAACCATTGGTCAAGTTCAGCCGCAAAAATCCCGACACCAAAATCATCGAAATCGCCATCACGCAGCCATTCGAAAAAACCGTTCAATTTGTTGCGAAAAACCTCCATGACGGCGACAAAGTTTTCGCGGCCGGCGGCGACGGCACAGTTTCCGCCATTCTAAACGGCTGCCTGAAATCACGCCGCGACGTCACATTCGGCATCATCGGCCTCGGCCGCGGCAACGACGCGGCACGCGCTATCAGCGGCCGAACAATCAATCCGATTCGTTTACTGTCATCTGAAACTGCCAAAGTTTTCCCATTAGAAATTTTCGCGGGGCGCAAACACGTGCGGTTCGCGCTGCAGCATGTCGTGCTGGGCGCCGCCGCCGAAACCGCCGCATTATTTGACCAACAAAGTCGCCGCAGCCGCAACATCGCCTCGCAATCCGTCGCCGCCGGCATCAGCGAAACCATCAAATATCTGCGCGAAGTCAAAGGCCGCGTCGACGAACTTTTTCCGTATCACGAACACAATAGCGATCCATCGAACGACAACGTCATCTGCCTGTCAAACGGCCGCGTCGCGAAAGTTTTCTACCCACGAATTCACGGCATTCGCACCGTTTCCGCCCACGTCGCAACCGACGAATTCATGACGATCAGCACGCGCATCGTCGGCACCTCAAACGACGCCACGCTGATCGCTAGCTGGGCGCTGCGCGGCTTGCCGTGCGTTTCTACCGCTGGCGAAACGTTCGCGTTTTCGCAATCGGAAAAAATCCTGCTATCAATTGACGGCGAAATGCTGACGGTCACAACCGACAAATTACGCGTCCGAAAATCGTCGCGTGGATTGCGCGTTTTCGCACCAAATCTTGCGAAAGTTAACTCAGCTCAACTTTCAATTTCTCGACCAAATCAACCGGCGTCGGATTGACATTGTTCAAAATCGCCAAATAAATCGACGCGAAATCAGCCATAATTGTGCCACAGATCATCTGACACAGCACCGTTTCGCCGTGCAAATTGACAGTTTTCGCAGCCGGCCGCAAACCCGACAGCAATCGATCGGACAACTCGAACCGTTTTTGGATCCGCGGATTGTCGAAGTTCGACCGCAAATCAATGGTCGCGAACGGCTTTTCGATCGGATGCGACGCCCAGCCGATGAATTCGTTGTGATTGAATTCCGGAAACGCATTCCAAAACGCCGTGTTTTTCGCGTTTTCGTTAAACGAAATTTTCCATTTGTACGCTACCGGCGCGAACTGCGTGCTGGCATAAACAATCGGTGTTTTGCCGACGCAATCAATCGCCAATTGCTTCGCAGGATTTTGCAAAGTTTCAGTTTGCGGCAAAAACTGCTTTGTGTAGTTTTTCGCAATACCATGATACGTCGCGATTTCGTCGTACGATCCGTTCGCCACGCCGTATTTTTCCAGAATTTTCGTGATCGCCCGCAGGTGCGCCAACACACCGTAACGCGGCTGCGACAAACTCGGCAATTGAATATACGGCAAGTTTTGCTCACGCGCCAATTCCAGCAATTTCCCGCCCATCGCCATGACGGCGATTTTCGCCTGGCGCGTTTTTGCCGCGTCCAGTGCAGCCAAAGTTTCCTCTGTGTTGCCGCTGACGCTGACGCAGATTACCAGCGTGTCGGCGTCGACATAACGCGGCAAATCGTAGTCACGCACGATTTCGAACGGGATCGCCAAATCCAACCAACTTTTCGCGATCAAACCGCCCAGCGCCGAACCGCCCATGCCCGCCAAAACGATTTTCGCAGGGATGAAATCGTCATCCGGCGCGTTTTCTAGCTTTGCTTGCCAAACCAATTGTTCCGGCGCAGCGGCGATGACGCCCAATGAATCCTGCGGGTCGCGTTGCCCGATTACATTTGTGTCGTCTAAAATTTCCATATTTCCCCTTTCGTAGTGCTCATGTCTATGATACAATATTGACAAGAATTTGTAACTAATCAGGGGTGGGACTATGGCAGATAGCGTTAATGCGCCGGCAACAGATGATCAAGAACTTGCGAATATGCTCGCGGGGTTGAATAACGGTGCACCTGCTACTGCGACGCCACCGACGCCCGGTATGCCAACTCCAGCCGCAGCGAAACCTAGCCCGATGCAATTCGAATCAACACCGCCTGCGCCCAGCGCCGTTCCAACGCCCATGACACCGCCAATGCCCGGCGCACCGACACCGGTCGCGCCGCCAACGCCTGGCGTCCCGAATATTGGCGCACCGGCTCACTCCCCGAAATCGCCAGCTGGTACGTCGCCCGATCTGGACGCAATCAAAAAAGACGCGCTGGCGGAACTGCGTCCGCTGGTCAACAAACTCGACCTGCCGGCCGACGAAAAATTCGACACGCTGCTGCTGATCATTCGTTCTACCGACGACCAGTCGCTGCTCAAACCCGCCCACGAAGCCGCGAAAAACATAACCGACGAAGCCAAACGCGCACAGGCGCTACTGGACATCATCAAGGAAATCGATTTTTTCGGCAATCCACAGGCATAATTTTCGCAAAATGAAAACTCCCGATTTGTATCGGGAGTTTTTTGATTTCACGATTTTCGTTAGCTAGAATCTACAGTCGACCAGTCGCGGGCGCCTGAAGCAAAGCTGGAGACGTCGCTACGGGCGTGTTCGATGGCGTCGTGTCAGCTAATTCCAGATACCAGTACGAATACGTGCCGTCATCCTTGAATACCAAATGGGCGCGACCACGCGGCGTTTCGATTTCATTCATGGCAAAAGCTTCTGAGTCACTGCCCGCTGCCGCATAAACCAGCAGCGTCGATGTACCATTCCACGTCGGATCAACAGCAACAGATATCAGCGTGCTACCCCCATTGTCGCCAGCTAGGCCTCGAGTTACCATGCCATCAACTGCAATCAAGTCTTGGCCATCAATAACTGCAAATCGTGGTCCATATATGTCGGCTTTACTTGTCTTCACCTTCATACTAACCGTGCTACCATTGTACGTGAAATAATTTACTGAAGTTATCGCCAATATCGTATATTCGCCAGTGCCCAAATCATTGACATTCGCAAAATCAATCGCTCCCGCGTTATGAAAATCACCCGATCCCAACCCGAACATCATATTTGTGTAGCATGTTATGTGGATTTTCGATCCTGTTTCGAGCTCAGATGATGCGTCATTAAAGTACGCCGCGGTTCCACGACCCGTACAATAACTTTGGTCAACTGGCAATGGTGCAGTTCCAGCTGGCAAAGCAAAACTTGCCAACGGACTCGCCACCACCACTCCAAATGCAGCCACGGCCACGACTAATACACTTATACTACCAGAAATTTTTTGCCTGATTTTCCTCATAACTACCTCGCCTTAGTGCCGACATCATAGCAAAGTTACCGTGGCTTCACAAGTCCACCGCAAGGCAACCAAATACTCCGCCGAAGCGGAGCATCAGTTTTACAAAAGTTTTCGCAAAGATTTCTACATCATCCCCATGCCACCGCCCATCGCGCCCATGTCCGGTGCCGCAGCCTTTTCCTCGGGGATTTCGACAACCAACGCGCCCATCGTCATCGCGGTCGAGGCGATCGAAACAGCGTTTTGGATCGCTTGGCGTGTGACGGCCGCCGGGTCGATAACACCGACGGATTTGACGTCGACCAAGCCTTTTTCCGGCCCGGAAACGTTAATTCCCAAACCAACTTTGGCCGATTCAACTTGCGCCAACAACGCTTCGGAATTCAATCCGGCGTTTTCCATCAACTGTTTGAACGGCTTCGTCAAAGCTTTTCGCAAAATCTCCGCGCCGGCGTCTTTCGATTTGATTTTCGCGGCCAAATTGATCAAAGTCACACCGCCGCCCGGCACAATTCCATCCGACAGCGCTGCTTTCGCAGCCGCCACGGCGTCGTCAACGCGGTATTTCTTTTCTTCGATTTCGGTTTCGGTCGCGCCGCCGACTTTGATGACGGCGACTTTGCCTTCCAATGCTGCGGCACGTTTGTCCAACTGCTCCTTGTCATATTCCGACGAAGCGTTTTCCGATTGCGTGCGGATTTGCGAAATGCGGTTTTTAACTTCTTTCGCGTTCCCTGCGCCTTCGATAATCGTCGTTTCGTCTTTCGTCACGATGACTTTGCGCGCCGACCCGACGACTTCCAAACCGACGTTTTCGAACGACAAGCCTTGGTCTTCGGTCACGACGGTAGCGCCGGTCAAAACAGCGATGTCGGCCAAAACATCCTTGCGGCGGTCGCCGAACGACGGCGCTTTCACCGCGATGGTGTTAAATACGCCCTTCAATTTGTTCAAGATCAGCACGCCCAGCGCTTCGCCATCAACTTCGTCCGCGATCAAAACAACGTCTTTTTTGCCGGCCTGCGCCAACTTTTCCAACATCGGCAGGAATTCCTGCACGCTCGAAACTTTGCGATCCGTGATGACGATCGCCGGTTTGTCGTAGGCCGCTTCCATGCGATTCGTATCTGTTACCATGTACGGCGAAACGTAGCCGCGGTCGAACGTGAAGCCTTCGACGACTTCGGATTCCATTTCCAAACCTTGGCCTTCTTCGACGGTCAAAATTCCGTCGCGGCCGACTTTCGCAATGTTTTCGGCGACCAATTTGCCGATGTTCTCGTCGCCGGCGCTGATCGTGGCGATTTCAGCCAAACGCGTTTTGTTGTTCGCAATCGGTTCGGCGATTTTCGCAAGCTCTTTCACGACCACATCGCCCGCCGCCTCGACGCCTTTACGCAGTTCCATCGGATTGTGGCCGGCCGCGATCAATTTGTTGGCTTCCGCCAAAATTTCGTAGGTCAAAACCGTGACGGTCGTGGTGCCGTCACCGGCGGCTTTGTTCATTTTGCTGGCTGCTTGTTTAATCAATTCCGCGCCGACTTTGTAACCGAGTGTTTCATCGTCAGTGTCGGGCAAATCCATCGCCTCTGCCACTGTTACGCCGTCGTGTGTGACGCTCGGGCCGCCGTAGCTTTTGCCAATTACGACGTTGCGGCCTTTCGGGCCCATCGTGACTTTGACTGCGTCGTATAGTGCTTTCGCGCCGCCCAAAACGCGGGCGCGTGCGTCGTCGTCGTAGAATACTTTTTTTGCCATATAATCTCCTTGTAATTGTCATCCTGAACTTGATTCAGGATCCATGCGATTTAATAAATAATGTGGATTCCGGATCAAGTCCGGAATGACGAGCGATAGCTACGCGACTTTCGCCAAAACGTCTTCGGCCTTCACAATAATATATTCGGTGCCGTCCACTTTCAGCTCGGTCGTCGAATATTCTTTGTAGACGATCCGATCGCCGACTTTCATACTCAGTTTGTTGACGCCCGGGCCGACGGCGACGACTTTCGCAATCACCGATTTCTCTTTCGCGTTGTCCGGCAAATACAATCCGGCGGCGGTTTTGGTTTGGGCCTCTTCGCGAATGGCGACGACGCGTTCGCCCAAAGGTTCAATTGGTACTTTCATATTTCCTCCGTTAACTCATTGAATAGTATTAGTTTAGCGCGAAAATTTGGCACTTGCAAGGGGGGAGTGCTAGAATCTTGCTTATGCTTGCAAAATGCAAACTTGCGGCTATAATGTCAATATTCGTCACAATCGACGAAAGAACCCACTACCGAGGAGTTTCAATGTCGATCATCCTTGCCGCCGACCAGGCGACAGTCCCCACCCTTCAGATGAAGGCGGGGGTTGACGAGCAGGTTGACGTGCTGAACGAGCAAACCCTTTACTGGACGATTCGCGAAGCGCGATGCGAACTCGCAACCTGCTGCGCTGAATCGTTTCGGCAGATCGCCGATGCACTCGAAGACTACCCTGTGATCACGCTCGATGGCGAGATCAGCGCCCGGTGGCGAATCCTCATGCCCGACGGCAAGGTCTACGAGTGTGAGTCCGACAAGATCGGGCCTTCGATCGAGCTTGATCACGAGACACACTGGGGGGTCAACTGGGTCCATAGGACCATAGAGATCCAGAACGTTCCAGTCAGGCTCAACAGGCCAGTCAGACCAGATCCGATTCCCTTTGGGAACGAGTTCCTCAGCCGTCGAACAACAGTGTTCATTGACCCCAAAGATGGGGCTTTCGAGCACACCCTCGGCTAGATTTGCCCACCCTCCCCCGCCGCATCAATTTCGCTGGCGGGGCGAGGGTGGCTCGTTTTATTTTGATTCAGTTTTTACCACATTTGTCACTTTACATATTATACTCAAATAACTATACTATCTATACGGTCAATTGATCGTACTTTCCCAAGGGGGTGATGGTGTGCTGCTCTACCAGTGGTACCTAGAGGGGCTGGAGACACTGGCCTACGCCGAGCCGGCGGAGTTTCGCAATCGGCTCAGCCAGATGCAACAGCGTGCGCGAAAGTTGGGTTTCGTGTACGTGGAGATCTTTCGACGCCATCCTGTCGAAGGGTTGCAGTCCGCCTACGCCGAGCCGTGGTCGCAAATCGACGCAATGGAAAACGGCGTCGTCAAGATCCGACCCGGCGGCGTGCTGATGGCGAACGGCAACATCTTCAGCGCAGAGCTGATCGCAATCGGCCTGGTATCCGGCAAGTTCTACATCGACCTGTAGGAGGCGCGATGCGGGACGAACTGAAACGCATTCAGCTCATCGCGGAAAGCGGCTCGTGGTCGCTGATGAATCGTCCACTGCCGTTTGATTCGGCGGAGCTTCACGCGATGTTGCTGGCTCATGCCTGGCGTGGTCAGGTCATGCTACAGGGGCGACGCGACGCCGATCGCATTTGGTTTCTGCTGCGAAGTTCCGACAGCGTCGGGCAAGTCGTCACACTGAACCGCCGCATTTCGTACATCGAAGTGCACGGTGCCGTCATGCAAGCCACGAATCGGCAATTGTTCGCGATTCTCGGCTTCGACACGTTGCGGTTTTATAACCGCGGTGTCACCCTGCTAGGATAAGTTTCCCCGGCGCGGCTATTTGGGCGCGCCGGGGTAACACCTAGTTTTTAGCTGACAGCCAGAATGCCCCGCAAAACGTTCGCGGTGTCATGCCAATTTTTTACCGCCACACAGTCAATACCCAAATCCAGTACCGGTCGATCGTTACCACCTTCGTCTAATTTGTCGCCGATAAACAAAATCTCGTCTTTTTTCAAGCCCGTCGCTTCCATCAGTTTTTCCATGCCGTATGCTTTGTCGATGCCGGGCAATGTCACGTCAACCGATGTTGTGCCGCCAACTTTCGCAATCACATCCAATTCGTCAATCACAGGCTGAATTTCGCGAATAATTTCCAATCGTTTGCGCCCATCGGCGTCGCCCCATGCGTGTTTCGCTTCTGGCGTATTGTATTGCCCGACAGCGCTAAACGTGACCTGAGACAGCCGGTTTTCAATAATTTCGCCAACCGGATCGTCGCACCAATAACCCAACTTTTTCGCAGCTGCCTCTAACGCATCGGAAATTTTCGCCACCTGTTCGTCGGACAAAAAGTGCGCGTAATGCTGCACCCAATCATTTTTCGCGACGTCAAATGTCCAATACTGCGTGCCACATGTCGGCATAAAGTGCATTTTTGCCAATTGTTCGTTCGTAGCATTTGTCATCTGATCCGGTTCGTTAAGCTTCATGACTTCCCAGCCAGTTCCGGAAATTACACAGACTTCGAACTTATCCAGCAATTTCGTCAGCAAATCAGCCATTTCCGGCTCGATCGGCATTTTCGTTACATTCAGCGTATCGTCTTGGTCAAAAGCAATCAGTTTTTTCATAACACCTCCATTTCAGTGTCTACATCATACCATGCTACACTAGTTCGGTATGAATCAAACCCTGCTAATGAGCGATGCCGATTATTTCGCGATGGACGCGCCGATCAATCCGTATTATGGCCACGACGCAATCAATGTTGACGTTGCGAAAACCGAGCACGCCGCGATTCGCGCCGCGTTTGAATTGGCGGGCGCAAAAATTATCAAAATCGACCCGCCATCGACTTCGCAAGACGGCGTCTACACGGCGAATTGGGCGCTGGCTCGCGGTGATCGTGCCGTGTTGGCGCGGTTGCCTGGGGCGCGAAAATCCGAGGAGAATTACGCCGAAAACGTTTTGCGAAAACTCGGCAAAGACGTGATTCGCGTTCCCGAAAATTGGCGATTTTCCGGCCAAGGCGACGCGTTGCCATGCGGCGAATTTTTGTTGTGCGGGTCGAATTATCGGTCCGATGTCGCAGCGCAGGAATTTGCTGCGAAAACGCTCGGTTTCACGCGCATACAGTTGCAAACTGTGCCGCAAATTGCGAATGGCAAACCTGTTATCAACGCGGCTAGCGGCTGGCCGGACAGCTTTTTCTACGACATTGATTTGGCGATTTCGGTGTTGCGAAACGATTTAATCGCGTTTTGCCCCGACGCGTTCACCGCTGATTCTGTTGCGAAAATTCGCGAACTACCGATGGACAAAATCGAAGTTAGTTTGGATGAGGCCACGAAAGGTTTTGCCTGCAATTTAGTCTCGACCGGCGAAACGGTCGTTATGTCGGCGAACGCACCCGAGCTGCAAGCCGAAATCGAAAAACGCGGCCTGCGAACTATTACGCCGGAAATTCACGAATTGTCAAAAGGCGGCGGATATATTCGCTGCGTTTCGCTTTGCCTAGATTAGGACGTTGATAATTACCCATATTGTATCAACGTATTACACATGTTAATATTGATACAACATTGATATAACGTGGGTAATTACCAATATGGAAGAATTCATTCAAATCGGACGGCCGCACAATTTCGCAGACATCGCGAAAGAGCCGTTATTAGCGAAACTGGCAGAAGACCCCTCGTCAGTGCAACAATATATGGAATCGATCTCTGGCGGAGCATATTTGCCGTGGGAAAAGGCCAAGCACAAACCGCCCATTCCTGGATTATCGGCCGAGCAATCTTGGGTTTTAGCGAAATTCATGCGAAAAGCCGGCTCGACACCTATCGTCGTGCGTGACGAAAACAGTGGAAAATCATTTACCTGGCGCAGACCAGACTACACGGACGAACTATTGCGAAAAATCGATATGTATTCCGGCGGAAGTTTCCTATCATCCAACGACGGAACCGCCATAGAAGTCACCAGGCAGCGATTTTTGGCACGCGGAATTGTTGAAGAATCTATCGCGTCCAGCCAATTAGAGGGTGCCAACACCGAGCACAAATACGCGAAAAAAATGATCGCTGAAAATATCGAACCGCGAAACAAGAGCGATCAGATGATTCTGAATAACTACGAGGTACTCCACAAAGTCGACACCGAATACAAAGACAGTGAATTGTCCATAGAAATGTTGTGTGAAATCCAGGCGGAATTAACCAACAAAACACTCGACGAAAAATACGAACCCGGCAAATTGCGAAAAGACACTGACAATATTGTGGTGAAATATGGTGGAAAAATCGCATTCGAGCCGCCTTCACAGGATTTTACAAAAAAAGAATTGGCGCGGCTGGTTAATTTTGCGAACAACAATGAACAATTCATTCATCCGATTATAAAAGCCATAATTTTGCATTTCTGGATAGGTTTTTTGCATCCGTTTCCTGATGGCAACGGCAGGTTGGCGCGTGCAATATTCTATTGGCATTTGCTACGAAATGATTATTGGGCGATGGCTTTTTTGCCTATTGCTTCGGTTATCAAGCGAGCTCCAGCTGCATATACGTTTGCATATATTTATGCCGAGCAGGACGATCTGGACTTTACGTACTTTTTTGACTATTTGATCAAACGCACCGCCAAAGCAGTCGACGAACTATACGAATATATAAATAAAACTAGCCAGGAAAATTCTGCCATATCGGCAAAACTGCGCAGCATTAGTGCGTTCAATTTTCGCCAAGAACAGGTCGTGCATCGCCTCGTCAGCGATCCCGAAAACTATGTCACTATGTCTTCGCACGCAAAATTGAATGGTATTACGAACAAAACAGCGATGGCGGACCTCCGCGGATTGCTAAATGTGGGGTTAGCTGAGGTTTTTCGAAGCGGACGATCAGTCAAATATTACGCCACCGACAAGCTACGGGGATTTTTCAACTAGCCTATTTGCGTTTCGCCAGTTTTCGCAAAATCGCCCGCGTCGTTTCCGCCTCGTTCCACGGATGTTCGCCGTCGGCGCGTTCGATGGTTTTCTCGTGACCCTTGCCTAGCAGCAACACGACGTCGCCTTTTTTGGCTTTTCCGAGAGCAAATTCGATCGCGTCCGTGCGGTCCAAAATTTTGAACAAATCTTCATCGACGATTTTGCCGGATTTTTCAGCGCCCGTCGCGATTTGCGAAAGGATTTCGTTGCCGTCTGTCTCGCGGTCGTCTTCTTCGGTCAAAACAACAATGTCGGAGTATTTGCCGGCGATTTCGCCCTGAATCGGACGCTTGGCTGGGTCGCGGCGGCCGCCGGCGCTACCGAATAACGTAATAATTTTACCTTTCGTAGACTTTCGCAAATCCGACAACAATTTTTCGAAACTGTCCGGCGTGTGCGCAAAATCGATGATAACTTCGAAATCCTGGCCCTCGTTCACGCGGCTCATACGGCCTTCGACCTCGTGCAAATCGGCGATTCCCCGTTCGATTTGCGAAGCGTTCAAGCCGTATGCGAAACCAACCGCGGCGGCCGCGAGTGAATTGTAGACGTTGAATTCGCCGGGCAAATGCGTTTTGATGTGGGCTTTTTCGCCGCCATATTTGACAAAGTAATCGACGCCGCTCGGTGACAATTTGACTTGGCGGGCGTGCAGATCGCCCTTTTCAATTCCATACGTTATTGGATTCGCAACGTCACCCGCGAACAATTCCGCGCTCGGGTCTTCCGCATTGATGATTCCAATTTTGCGGCCGTCGCGCGTTTTGTTCGCAATTTTGAACAATTTGCGTTTTGCATCGACATATTTTTCGAACGTTTTGTGATAATCCAAATGTTCGTGCGTGACGTTCGTCATGACCGCGATGTCGATCGGCACGCCGAAAATACGGTGTTGCGAAAGCGCGTGCGACGTGACTTCCAACACCAAATATTCGGCGCCAGCGTCGCGAATTTCGGCGATTCGCTTGTTCAAAATTTTCGGCCCAGCCGTCGTCATGTGCGAAATTTGCGGTTTCAATTCATCGACGCCGTACGCCACGGTCGTCATCAAACCGACTTTTTTGCCGGCACTTTTCAACATTTGGTAAATCATGAAACACGTCGTGGTTTTGCCGTTCGTGCCGGTAACACCGATGACTTTCATGCCGCTGGCCGGATAATTATTTCGCGATGCGGCCGCGAACGCCTGTGCCCAATGATAACCAACGGCCGCGCGGTCATAGCCAGGAATTTTCGTCAAAAACTTTTTCATCTAAGCATTGATTATAGCGCAGTTTCGGATTCCACAGCCAATTTCGCCGCACGTGGTTTTTTGCGAAAACGCGCAAACCCGACCAGCGCCGACAACGTCGCCAAAAGCTCAGTCAAAAATCCCGTAATCGAAAGTGAAAACAGATTATACAGCATCCAAAGCGGCGAACTAATCAAAGAAAATTTTCTGACGCTCTGTGGATCGCGCTGCCAATATGTAATCGTTGTCATAACAACACCAACTGTTGCCAGCAAACTAATTATCCCTTGCCATGTGATAATCCCCGTTGCAATAACCACAACAAGCATCACGACAAACGGCCAAGTTGGTCGATTTTCTTTGTCAAGTTTTCCAAAAATTATGGCGCGAAAAGAACAAACAATACACATCGCTGCGCCCGTCAACGCCCCCAGCAACACATAATTCATCAGATATGCAAGGTTCACAATCAGTTGCAATCCCAGCATTTGCTTGCGTTTTTCGGCCTGACATATCAAAACATTTGCAACAAGCGCAACGAGCCCGAAAACTTGGGCGATAATAAATTGGGTTGTCGTAATGTGCATAATGTATGGTTTTTTTGTTTTTGTTGAAACTAACAATAACATTAGCACAATCACGCCAAAAATGCAATACCTTCCGAAACATTTGCGAATTAATACAAGGTTGTTTTTCGCACGCGATGCGCCCACGCTTGATGCAATCGCTGGCCGCGTTTGATCCACTTTTTGTATTTTTTCGCGTTCAAAATCTGGTCGTACGCGCCCACAAAATCGGTCACGTTTGGCGAAAAACTGAGTTTGAACATCGCCAGCCCGGCTAGCGGATGCGATTTGTCCGCCAGCTGATCCGACGGCGGCACGCCGTGCAAATCATATTCGGTCACGCCCTGTTTTTTCAAATCGCGCATGATTTCCCATTGCAACAAGTGCGCGAAATGTTTCGCGGTCGTCCTGGCGCTTCCGCCGTCCTTGTACACGGCTTTTTGCCCAAGTTTACAGATGTACGCGCCGGCGATCGGCTGATCGGAATTTTTCGCAAAGGCAAAATACAAATCGCCTTCATTCGCCGCGGAAAACGTGCGCCAAAAATTTTCGTGATACGATTTCGGCCGCAGGAAAAACCCGGCGCGTTGACCTGTTTCGGCATACAAATCGTACATTTTATCAATATTTTTTTGATTAAGTTCGACTTTTTCAACGCGAATTTCGTCCTTGATTGCGGCGCGAATTTCGCGGCGGGCGCGTTGGCGAAACGACGCCAGAATTTCGTCTTCGGGTTGCGACAGATCAACCAAAATCGTGTGCGCGTTCGGCTGGATATCGCGGACTTTTCGCAAATCAAATTCGTCGCCAGCCGCCGCTCGCGAACCTTCTTGCTGGAAAGCTGTCCGCGAAGCCGTTTCAGGCGTTACTTGCTTTTCAGGAATAATGGTTTGCGTAGGGGCGGAATTCATTTTCGCAGCCAAAATCGGCGGCTCCATCTTTACCATAAACCCAAGTTTTTCCCAATTCCGATTGGCTTCGCAAACCTCCGCGAATTGCGAAAAATTTACCACGCCCGGCCCGCGCATCATGTAACAAATCCGCCCGCTTGCGAACAAATTTCGCGTCAAAACCGTCGCATACAATTTCCCAAACGAAGTTTCGTAAACCCAAAATTCCGGCGTCCAACCCTGCGTTGTTTTAATCTCCGCCATCGCCGCAGACTGAAAAATCTCGCCGCCATCTGGATTCGTGGTCAACAATTCGTCCCATTTCGCAATTTCGTCGTCGCGCGCCAGGCGCACCAAAGTCTTCATTGCATCAATTATACGCTATAATTTGGGCATGGTTGACGAAAGATTGTGCGAAATCAAAGATTGTTTGTACCGCGTGGCGGCGCGTGTGTTAATTGTGCGCGATGGCAAAATTTTACTGACGCAAGAGAAAAATGGACGCTATGCATTTCCCGGCGGCGGCGTAGATCACGGCGATAACTTTTCGCAAACAATAATTCGCGAATTGTTTGAGGAAATTGGCGTAAAAATTTCCGCAGATCAAATTTCCGAACAGCCTGCGATCGCACGAATCGGCCAAGTGATCGACGCAATTCCGCGAATTCATCTGTATTTTCGCGTCGAAATTGGCGACGCCGAACCGGTTGCGAAGGAATTGCCGTTCATCTGGATCGACATTGATAAGCTCGACACGATTGAATTTGTTGCGGATGGCGACGAACTGCGCGATTTTTTGCGAAAATTAATCAAGGAAATTTCATGAACCTACAAATCATCACCGGCAACCCCAACAAATTTCGCGAACTTTCGCAGTTCATTCCGAACGCTTCGCAAATCGACATCGATCTGCCCGAAATCCAATCTACCGACCCGGAAATCGTCATCACTGCGAAACTCGCCGAGGCGCAAAAACACGCCGCTGGCAATCACGTTGTCGAGGACACTTCCCTGTCTTTGGATTGTTTGAACGGTTTGCCCGGGCCGCTGATTAAGTGGTTTTTGAAATCGATCGGGACGAACGGTTTGTACGAGCTTTGCGAAAAATACGGTAATTTTGGCGCGACTGCGAAAACGGTTTTGGGATTGTCGATTGACGGCGAGATGCAATTTTTCAGCGGTGAAATTCGCGGGCAAATTGTTGCGCCGCGTGGCGATAATGGATTCGGTTGGGATGAGATTTTTCAGCCGGAGGGGTTTGCGAAAACTTTCGCGGAAATGACGGATGAGGAGAAGTTGGCGATTTCGATGCGCAAAATCGCTTGCGAAAAACTTGTTTCACATCTATTGAAGATGTAGTTTTTATTGACACTTTGCAATTTCTGTGCTATTTTACATAGGCTCACAGTATATAATGCTTGAGCGCACATTACATTGGAATTGCTGTCAACTTCCCGCACCGCGTGCGAAATTCGCAAATGGTGCGGGAAGTTGACGCTGGCACGTTGACTTCACCATTCGGAAAGGAGTAGGCGTCTACGACGAGCAGCAGAAGACTGCCGCGCCGCCACACTTTCTATGGAGTGACATGGAAATCTTCATGAACGTCATCATCGCAATCCTTCTGGTGGCGGTGGTGATCATCGTCATCGCCGGTGCGGTCATCGTGGTTCGCACCGCGATGGACCCCGCACGCCAAACACGCGAGGCGGTGAAACACTTCCAGGATCAGCTGAAAAAGATCTCTGAGCGCTACGCAGAAGAGATTGGTCTCATCAAATTCCTGGAGGAGGCCGAGCGAACGGGTGGGACTATCGACGCGGCGCAGTTCGCGGAAGGCGCCCTTAACCGGGCGAACCTCTTGCGGATCAAACGCATCGAGGGCGCCATCGCAGATCAAGAGACGGCGCTGGTCGACCTCCAGAATGAACTCCGAGAGGTCATGCAGGAGCATGCCGAAATCGGGGGGAACAGAAAAGATATCAAGCGGATTGAGGAGCAAATCCGCTTGAATGAAGAGCGAAATTCAAAGCTTTTCGCGCAGCTTCTTGAGCTGCGTGTCTTTGGCGCCGAATCTTGGAACGCCAGCTAGCACAATTCCCCAACCGCGCACCCGTCGGTTGTAAAAATACGGTTGGTCAAAGAGGCAAAACTTTGACCGCAATGTTCGATCGTCAGGATCGAAAACAAAGCACCCTCCCATGTCGATGCCAGTCGACGCGGGAGGGCTTTTCCATTTTATGTATAATAACTTCATGAGAATCTTGGGAATCGAAAGTTCATGCGACGAAACCGCTGCCGCAATTGTCGAAGACGGTCGCAAACTTCGTTGTAATGTTGTCAACAGTCAAATTGATATTCATTCCGCATTTGGCGGGGTTGTGCCAGAGGTGGCGGCGCGTTCGCATTTGGAAGTAATTTTACCCGTGATCGACGAATGTCTTTCGCAAGGCAATTTCACCTGGGACGACATCGACGCCATCGCCGTCACCGCGATGCCGGGCCTGATCGGATCGTTGCTGATCGGGACGTTGACGGCGCGCACGATTGCCTTGATCAAAAACAAACCGCTCTACCCCGTTCACCACGTCGAAGGCCACGTCTACGCGAATTTTTTGCTCGACGTTGCCCCGGAATTCCCGATGCTGGCGTTAATCGTCAGCGGCGGCCATTCGCAAATCGTGCTGTTCCGCGACCACGGCAATTACGAATTGATCGGCCAAACGGCGGACGACGCGGTCGGCGAAGCGTTCGACAAGGTTGCGAAAATCCTCGGGCTTCCCTACCCCGGCGGCCCGTCGATCGCAAACGCTGCGAAAAACGGCGATCCGTTCCGGTTTACATTCCCGAAAGCACGCATGCAAAATCCGTACGATTTTTCGTTCAGCGGGCTGAAAACGGCCGTTCTGCGCGAAGTTCAGCGCAATGTGGGCGTCGATCACACTTTCCCGTCGCGCATGCTTTCTGAGCGCTTAGACGACCGCACGCGCAATGATTTCGCCGCGTCGTTCCAGCAAATCGCCGCGGAAACATTGGTGGATAAGGTTATCAAAGCTTTCCACGAATTCGCGCCCAAATCCGTCGTCATCGCCGGCGGCGTTGCGGCAAATCAGGAATTGCGAAAACAACTTTCTGAGACATTGCCGATTGCGATCAATTACGCGCCGATGAAATTTTGCACCGACAACGCCGCGATGATCGCCGCGCTCGGGTATTACGTTTCGCAAAAAGTCGCGTCGACTGATCCGCGCACGATGGACGTCACGCCGTCGATTTCGATGACAAAGACGGCGTGGAATATGGAGTCAGACTCATGAAACAACACTTTCTACAATCCCCCGCCTGGGAAAAGTTCCAAAAATCACTCGGCCGCGAAACGCTGCGAAAATCTGGCGACGACTGGTCGTATCTGGCCATCGCCGAACACGGCCGATTCGCCAACCGATTGTACTGCCCGTACGGACCGACCGTGGCAGATGCGAAAAACTTAGCTGCAGCGCTCGACGATCTGTACGCGGAAGCTAGCCGTCGAAAGATGGATTTCATCCGCATCGAACCCGTTGGCGACGTCGCAGAATCCGACCTAATCAAATTGAAATTACGGCGATCACACCACAACATTCAACCGGCCGATACCGCCGTTGCCGACGTCTCGATCGACGCAGATCAGATCGTTGCGCGCGCCGCATCAAATACACGAAATCTGTGGCGAAAAAACCAACGAAGTGGCGTTGTGTTTGATACATCATATGATCCGAATGATATCGACGATTTTCTCCGCTTGATTCACAAAACGGCGGCGCGAACCGGCATGAAACCGATGCCAGACAGTTATTTCCGGTCGATTGCGAAAACGCTTTTTCCCATGAAATCAGCCGGGTTGATGCGCGCGATTCTGGACGAAAAAGTCATTGCTACGCTAATTTTCTACACCGACGGCCAGACGATGTATTACGCTCACGCTGCAGCGGACGACGATTTTCGCAAGCTCTCCCCCGCCACGGCGCTGCTGATGAACGCGCAGATTTTTACTCATGAACAAGGTTGCAAAGTATTTGACTTTTTCGGCATCGCACCCGAAAACGCCGATTCGAACAATCCGTGGATTGGCTTCACCAAATTCAAGCTGTCATTCGGCGGCCAGCGTCTGACGCGGCTCGGCACGTGGGAATTACCGCTGCGAAAAAACCGTTATCGCCTCTACAAACTACTTTTGAAATTGACTGGCAAAAGTTAGCTCGTCCCCTATCGTCGTGCTATAATAAGCGTGAAAACAAACACGCGAAAACAATGGGGGTTGTGTTTTGCGGGCTCAGGTGGAAGCAACGCAATATTTTCGCGTGAAAAATTAATCGGAATTATCGCTCATGAACTTGCCAAAAACCTACGAACCGAACAGTTACGAACCAAATATCTACGCCATGTGGGAAACGTCCGGCGCGTTTTCGCCGCGCGGGGAAGGCGAGCCGTATTCGATTGTCGTGCCTCCGTTGAACGCCAACGGAAATATGCACATCGGCCATGCGCTAACCGTGGCAATCGAGGACGTTTTGGCACGGTATCACCGCATGCGCGGCCGCGATACGATTTACATCCCGGGCACAGACCACGCCGGGTTCGAAACGTGGGTAGTTTTTGAACGCGCTCTCGAGGCGGAAGGGAAGTCACGATTTGACTATTCGCGTGAACAGCTGTATCAGATGGTGTGGGATTTCGTCGAGCAGCAGCGCGGCAATATCGAACTACAGGCTCGCGCCGTTGGTGCTAGTTGCGACTGGAATTCGTCGGTATTTACGCTTGATAAAAAAGTTATCGACACGGTATACGAAACATTCCGAAAACTATGGAACGACGATTTGATTTACAGAGGCGAACGGATTGTAAATTATTGCACCAAACATCAAACTAGTTTCGCTGACATCGAGGTCGTCTACGAAGAAGAGCAGGGGAAATTATACTACGTTGCTTATCCGCTAACTGATGGCGCAGGCGAAATCGTCGTCGCCACAACGCGCCCCGAAACCATGCTGGGCGACGTCGCTATCGCTGTTAATCCCGATGACGAACGCTACGGCGATTTGGTCGGTCGCTCGGTCAAATTGTCGGTCGCCGGCCGCGAAATCCCGATCATCGCCGACAAAGGCGTCGACACGGAATTCGGCACCGGCGCGGTAAAAATCACGCCAGCGCACGACCCGTTGGATTTCGAAATTGGCGAGCGTCACAATTTGCCGATCATCAAAATTATCGGACTGGACGGGCTTATCACAGCCGACGCACCGCAAGAATACGTCGGTCTGGACATCAACACGGCGCGGAAAAAAGTTGTCGACAAACTCGACGAACTGAATTTGCTGCGAAAAGTCGAGGATTACACTCACAAAGTGCCGCATTGCTACAAATGCGATACCGTCATTCAGCCGCTCGTCAACGATCAGTGGTTTTTGCGCGTTCGACCGCTGGCAGAGCGTGCCAAACAGGCGTTGATTGACGGCGAAATAAACTTTGCACCAAACGCAAAATTGAGCGAACTAACCAAATATTTCGATGATCTACGCGACTGGAACTTGTCGCGTCAAATCCCGTGGGGAATTCCGATTCCAGCGTTTCAAAATGTCGACGACCCCAGCGACTGGATTTTCGACGATCGTGTTGACCAGCCGACCATCGAAATTGATGGCAAAGTTTATCGCAGGGAAGAGGACACGTTCGACACCTGGTTCAGCAGCGGGCAATGGCCGTTCGTGGTCACGAATTATCTGCACGACGGCGACTCGTTGGCGAAATTCTACCCCTTGTCAGTCATGGAAACTGGTGTCGATATTTTACGTGCTTGGATTGCACGCATGATCATGCTTGGCCTGTACGTGACGGACAAAGTGCCGTTTCGCGATGTCTATCTGCACGGACTGGTGCGCGACGAACACGGCCAAAAAATGTCGAAAAGTAAAGGCAACGTCATCAACCCGATGGACATCATCGCCGAATATGGCTCCGACGCGCTGCGCCTCGGCATCATGGCCAATCGCAGCGCCGCGCAGCCGCAAGCTTTTTCGCCGTCATCGGTCGTGGCGGGGCGCAATTTCTGCAACAAATTGTGGAACATCGCCAGGTTCATCGAAGGCCGCACCGAAGAAGCCCATATCGAGGCCTCGCCGGAGACTTTGGCCGACCACTGGGTTCTGGGCCAACTAGACGCGGCACGCCACAATATCGACCAAATGTTGGCCAAATATCGTTTCGCCGAAGCCAGCGAAATCGTCTACCACGTCATCTGGGACGACGTGGCCGATTGGTACATCGAAGCCAGCAAACTGGGCACCAGTGACGGCATGTTGCGAAAAGTCTTGGAGCTCTGCTTGAAACTGGCTCATCCGTTCGCGCCATTTGTAACCGAAACAATATGGACGACTATGCACGCTGATGATTCGATGTTGATTTCACAACAATGGCCGGAAAAGCAACGCTATGACGAAATCGCTGCCGCCGAATTTGACCGCTTGCGCGAATTGGTCGTCGAAACGCGATTCGTCGCCGCGCAGTTGCCGGGCGGCAAACGCACACTGTTATATGTCAATGATTCGCTGATTACCGACAATGCTGACTTGCTGAAATCCTTGGCTAAATTGAAAAACGTCAAACACGTCGAAACCGCCAAAGGCCTACGAATCGCCAGCGCCAACAGAGAAGCGTGGCTGGACGTGACCGACGACGAACTGTACCAACACCAAACGCAACTGGAATTGCGCCTGGTCGAGGTGCGAAAAACTATCGCCAATCTGGAAAATCGCCTGTCCAATCACGGTTACGTCGAAAAAGCGCCGACCCATTTGATCGACGAAACACGCAAAAACCTAGGTACAGAAAAAGCTCTCGAAACTCGTTTGTCCCGAGAGCTCGAAGTGATCAACAGCTAATCCCAACCCAATCGTTATACGCGTCCCAACCGTTCACGTCGCGGTCGTTTTCGGCAATTTTGTCACCTTCGCTGCGCACGCGACGCAACGATTTTGGGTCCAAATAGTGACTGCTAAGCGGTTTGTGCGTGTTGCCTGGTTCGTCGTGAATATGCAATTCGGTATGGACTTTGGCTGAAAAAGTTGTACGGTCCATCGACGCGGCCGATGGCACCAATGTGCCGTGCGCCGACGTCAACACGACGCCGCAGCCTAGGCCAGCTATTAACGATTTTGTAAAGATATTTTTCATACTATGTTTTTTATTTTTAGCTTTAGTACGTAGAACATACTAGCATACCTTTGTCATCATGTCAAGTATATGTCGTCATACGTGATGATACGGATGCTGGTTTGCAATCGATTGACCCCTGTAAACCTGCTCGATCAAAATCAGCCGCACCAACTGATGCGGCAAAACCATTTGCGAAAACGAAACGGTCAGATCTGCACGATTTCGCAGCACGTCGTTCACACCGTACGCACCGCCAATCACAATTGTCAGCGGTCGCGCGGAAATAGTTTGCGAAAAACGCTCGCTGGTCATTTGCCGACCGCGCTCATCGAACAACAAAACCGTGTCATCCGGCGCGATACGCGACAAAATTCGCGCCGATTCGTCGTCACGCGCCGCGTCGTCGCTTTTCGCAGAGTAGGGCAGTTGAATCCACCGGACATCAAATGGCGGCCGCAAACGTTTTTCATAATCCGCAATCGCCGCCGCCAGATTTGCGTCGTGTTTTTTGCCGATAGCGATAATTGTAATCATCAATTCATCCGCAATTTGGCCGCCATTTTCGCTAGCTCTGCGTCATCGGCTGGCTTTTTGGGCGGTAAAGCCCGAAATTCATCCGTGCTGTCAGCCGGAATCAAATGAACATGCGCGTGTGGCACATCCACACCAATAATTTGCATCATAATTCGTTTGCCCAGGATCGTTTCCATGTGCCGCGCAATCAGCTTCACACTGGCGAAAAGTTCCGCATAATCCATATCCGACAAATCGTAAAACTTGTCGGTTTGAGTTTTCGGCACCACCAAAACATGTCCCGGCTGCACCGGCATAATGTCCAAAAACGCGTAGGTTTTGTCGTCCTCGTAAATTTTGTGCGACGGAATGTCGCCACGGATGATTTTCGTGAATAGGGAATCGTTCATATTTATATTATACTACCTATATGAGAAGGGCGGGGATTATTTTCGCGGCGATTGCGGTCGTTCTGATTGGCGCATACGTGGCGTTGGTGGCCGCCAAAACGCTTGAACCGCCGGCGGTTTCGATTTCTAGTACAGCAATTGAATATCCGGCGGCGAAAAATGTAACTTTGGCGTGGCCGAAACAGGGCAACGCCTCGATTGGCACATTGGACGGCGGCTTGTACGAAACCAGCGGCAGCGTGGTCGCGAAACCGACCGCCAGCATGGCAAAAACCATTACTGTGTTGGTTGTTTTGGATAAGTTTCCGCTATCGCCAGACGAATCCGGGCCGATTATTACCATGGGCGTGAATGATTTGAACTTGTACAAACAAACGGTCGCCGACGGCGGCACAAATCTAGCTATTTCGCCCGGTGAACAGATCACCGAGCGCCAAATGATCGACGGTATCATGCTGGTCAGCGCCAACAATTTGGCCGATAGTTTGGCGATTTGGGCGTTCGGGTCGCTGGATAATTACCGCGTTGCCGCCGAAATTTGGCTTGCGAAAAATGGGTTGAGTGACACGCATATCGGATCGGACGCTAGCGGGCTCGATCCAGCGACAACTTCGTCAACCAAGGATTTGTTCGCCGTTGGCGTGCTGGCAATGAAAAACGACACGTTGCGCCAAGTCGTCGCCCAACAAACCGCCCAGTTCCCCGGCGTCGGCGAAGTCAAAAACACCGACACGCTGCTCGGCACGGACGGCTTTGTCGGCATCAAAACCGGCTACACCAGCGAAGCGGGCGGCTGCTATCTATTCGCCAGCGGCGACGACGACACCGACGCGACATTTGTTGGCGTCGTCACTGCGCAGGCCGACCTGGCGACGCGATTTGACGTGGCCAAAACGTTGGTCGATTCCGCCAAAATTAACTTTTCGCAGCGAACGTTGCTGCAAACTGACCAGGTTGTTGGCGAAATCACAACGCCATGGGGAAGTGGTAGCGATATCATTACAAAATCTGCGTTGATTGAATCGAGCTGGAATGATCAGATTTCGACGCCGAATATCACTTTTTCGCAGGATTTGCGACCGCCGATCGCCGCTGGAACAATAGTTGGAACAGCGAAAATTAGCGACAAAACGGTGGACTTGGTCACGCAGACGGCAATCGAAAAACCGTCCATTTGGTGGACGGCGACGCATGTTTTCGCAAAATAATTTTCGATAAAAGAGAAAATCCATAATCAGGAGCGACCATGGATTTTTCTATCTGGCGGAGAGGGGGAGATTCGAACTCCCGAGACGGCGCAAACCGCCTACACGATTTCGAGTCGTGCGCCTTCAACCACTCGGCCACCTCTCCGTATCTGGAAATTGTAGCAGGTAATACGGGGTTACGCAATTATATTGACTTGTAATAGAATTTATGGTAACATGTACTTGTTATGGATACCAAACGCGGTAGTGCGACAGCTTTAGCTCAACAATTAGAGGCTAGTCACGTTGACCCTCGACAGTATTATTGGACTTTTGATAGCAATGGCAATCCTGTAGCGGTTCCTAAGGAAGCCCTCAACGAACCAAAGAAATACGGAAAATACCTTGCGCATCTTGCTAGTGTCGGCGTTCGTGGAGTTATGCAGGGAGACACAGTTGAGGCTTTTGATGCGCCAAGCGCGGAGGATAGCACCGTCGACTCTAGGCCGACACTTTCGGATCTGGAGCGCACCGAACTTGAACATATTAGCAAGCGCAGGGAACAATTGCGCCGAGATGGCAAAGATGTTCTGTACGACCGCAAACTAGACGACCCTGACCTTTAATTCCCACTAATCAACAACTCAAAATACCGCGTCGATCCGAACGGTATTTTTTGTTTGATCAGCTGCTTTCCGGCCAGCGCATCGGCGTACGTTACCGTGAAATTCCCGTAGCGCGTGTTGGCGTCGTCCAGCGCCACCATCAAATCGTCAGCACGCACGTTTTCGGAAAGCAGCGTAATCTGCGCACGTCCTGTCGGCTGCAATCCATAGCAACACATGCCAATCGCCGTCACAGTTTGGCGCGGCCGCTCCAAAAATAATTGTTTGGCACGTGCGAAAACGTCATGATCGGCAAACACGGCAGTTTCGAACATTTTGCGATTTTGCCAAAAGCCAACTGGGCGACCGTCGCCGAACGTCGGCGCTTTTTGGAACGCCAACCAAATCGACATGCCGCGTGCGTCCAATCCCGAATATCGCAATTTCATCGCCGAAGTTTGGCACAAATATAACAATTCGCCCAAAATTTCATCGTCGTCATTCGACCGTTTGTTCAAAACATGTTGGCGACCAACTTGACCTTGCCGCGTTTTGTAATCATCAACCTCGAACCCACGCAGTCGCTGATACCACTGCGTCCCCATAACTGTGCTGCGAAAAACCTGTTTTCGCAAAAGTTGATCGTCCGCCGCCAAAAATTCCAACGGGGAATCGATGCGATTTTGCTGCAAACGATACGACAATTTATTCGCAATTCCCGGCAAATCCGTCAACTTCAACTGCGAATAAATTTCGCAAAGATTATCCGCGTCAATCACATCCAAACCATCCGGTTTGTGCAGTCCGGCCGCCAACTTTGCCAAAAAACGATTCGGCGCAATCCCGACATTACACCGCATCCAACAACCCAAATCGTTTCGCAAACGATCCTTGATTTCAAAACCAATCGCCACCAAATCATCGTGCGGTGTGCCGTGAAAATCAATCACGCCTTCGTCGATCGATTTCATCCGCACGTTCGGCGAATACGATTTCATGATGCGCATCAGATTTTGGTACGCCCAATGATATTTCGGCGGATCGGTTTCCAGCACGATAAATCCAGGACAAATTTTCTCAGCTTCGCGACGCGTCATGCCGACTTTCACGCCCATTGCTTTGGCTTCGATCGAGGCCGCCACAACGCAGCAATTTTCGGATATGCGATTCGTGACGCCGATGGCTTTGCCGCGCAAACTCGGGCGCGATTGTTGTTCGACGGTTGCGAAACACGAATTCAGGTCGATGTGCATGATGCGCGGTTTTTCGCGGTTGAAACTTTGCGAAAGATCCTCAATGTTCATAGTAAAAACTCAACCCTGCGTCATCCTGAGCTTGATTCAGGATCCATGCAATTAAACTTTTGTGAAAACATTTCGCCTTGAACCGATGTTCCTGCAACTTTTTAAAAAGTTGCGCAAAACTTTGCAGACGGCTCAAAATCGCTATTGTCACTTTCGCAAAATTCACTGGAACAAAAAAGCTCGCGCACGATGAAAATCGGCGGTGTTTTTTGTCCGTCAGGAATTTTGCGAAACAGCCAATCGGATTTTTCACAGCCTGCAGCCAATCGCAAAACGCGCTCACGTCGCAACTCCTATCGAAATTAATGTCCACGTCAGTCGTTCAGCGTCGAATTCCAACCGATAATCCGATTCGCCGTCGCTCATATCGAACACGTGGGTCATGCGTTTTCCGGGCCGCGTCGGGTGATACAATCCCAATTCCGTGAACGTGATTTCGCGCCCGCCGTACATCATTTTGTGCGGCAGCGCGGCGTGGCCGATGTCGTGATCGACCGAATATAAAACCAAGACTTTGACGCGTGCGTTGACTTCTGAAACTTCCATAATTCTCCCAATTGCGACTGTCATCCTGAATTTATTTCAGGATCCAGTATTTAATAATTGGGACGTTCCTTGCGCCGCCGTCCGTGCGACATAATTTTCGCAAGAGATTTTTACAGAAGTTCCAGCTGCTGAAATGAATCGCGCAGGTAACTTAACTAGATTTTACAACTTTTTGTAAATTTCGTAAATGGCATATAATGACAACATGCACAAATCTCACGAACAACTCCACAATGAACTTGCGAAAGCCGCCAAACAAATCACTGTCGGGGCAAACTACGCTCACTACAAAAATCCTGATAATTTATACGAAGTTTTGCACATCGCGGTCACAGAAAACGACGACGAATTGTGCGTCATTTATCGGGCGGCGCATGATCCGGAACTGGTTTTCGTTCGACCAATTAGTAGCTGGCTTGCGAAAATCGACGTTGACGGCAAGCCGATTTCGCGTTTCGCAAAAGTTGATTAGCGATACCCCTCGGCCTGCAAATCAAACATCTCCTGGTACAATCCATTTTTTTTCATCAATTCCGTGTGCGTGCCATGTTCCACAATCTCGCCACTGCTAATCACGTAAATTTTTTGCGCCTTGCGAACGGTCGAGAATCGATGCGAAATAATAATCGTGGTTTTAAGTTCCTGCGATACAGCGATTTCGCGAAAAATTTCGTATTCCGCTTTCGCATCAACCGCCGCGGTTGGCTCATCCAAAATCAAAATGTCGGGACTGCGGAAAAACCCGCGTGCCAATGCCAAGCGCTGCCACTGGCCGCCGGACAAATCCGCGCCGGATTTTTCGTCGATGTCTTTGCTTAAAATCTGATCGTAACCCTTTTCCAATTTTTCCGGCAAATTCGCCAATTTCGCCTGCGACAAAGCTTTCGCAAACAATTTTTTTGAAGGCTTTTTCGTCACATCGCCGAACCAAATGTTTTCGCCCAAACTTGCGAAATCGTACTTCGCAAAATCCTGAAACAACGCGCCAGCCCGCGAATAATAATCGGTCAAATCAATTTGCGAAAGCGGAATATCGTCGATCAAAACTTCGCCGGAGTCCGGTTCATATAATCCCAAAATGATTTTTGTCAGCGTCGTTTTGCCGCTGCCGTTTTCGCCGACCAACGCGATGTCTTCGCCGGGCATGATCGTCATCGACACGTTTCGCAGCGCCGGTTCGTTTGCAAGCGGGTAGGTGAATGTGACATTTCGCAACTCAATTTTCGGCGGCAAACCACTTTTCGCAAGTTTTTTGTCGCCGCCCGTTTCGTCCGGCAAATCCATAAATCCAAAGAAGTCGTCGGCGTTCAAAAGCTCGCGGCCGATATAACTGAGATCCCACAAAAATCCGCGACCAGACACGCTCAGATTTCCCATCAACGCCTGGAAACTAACGAATTGGCCGATCGGCATCGCGCCCTTAATGATTTGCGAGCCAATCCAAACCAACGCGCCGGCGCCGATTATGGTATCAACCGTGTCAACGCTAATTTTTGGCCACAGAAATTTGCGTTCGATTTTCATTTCATCGTCGCGCGTTCGCGTGTTCAGCCAGCGCCATCGTTCAATAAAATAATCGTTCAGCCCGTTTAGGCGCAGCTCGATCATTTTGCTCGGATCTGTAATATGACCGCGCAATCGCCACGATGTTCGCCGATGAACCGAATTGCTCATCCAGGCATTCCGTTCACGACGCAGTTGATAAAGATCGAAAATAAACGACGGAATCAGCGCGACAATAATCAAAATTGCCAACCACGGTGCGATAAAAAACAATGCAACAAAGGCCGCAACGAAAGCCACGGTGTTCGTAATCAACGAAACAACTCTGTCAAAAATCCATTTCAAACTACCGGCGTAATTTTCGGCGCGTTCAAAACTGTCGGCGAAATCTTTGTTTTCGCGCTGCGCCAAACTAATTCGCGTATATTTTCGCAACAACATTTGTTGAGTGAAATTTTCAATATCAAACGAAATTCTGGTGTTGAAATATCGAAGCAGGGAATTCAGAATTGTCGACACGACGCCGATTGACGCCGACAAAATCAAAATCGTAATGAACGGTTTGATGTTTTGCGTGGAAATGGCTTTTACCAATTCGTTCATGATTAAACCGGAAATAACCGCGGTAATTGCGGGCAAAACCGACGCCACAATTTGGACGATAGTCATAATAATCATCGCGCGAGGATTCGATCGCAGCGCCAATTTCAGCGTTCTCACCAATGCGACCAACATTCGTTGCGGCGATAATTTTTCGTCAGTCTTCGCCATAATTATTCGTTATTTTTCGCTAGCCCCGGCAAACCCAACAACGCCAACGCCGCAATCAAATCCTCATCAAATTCCGGTTCATCACCGGTTTGCGAAGTTTTCGCAGCCGCGTCATCAACAACAACCGGCGCGTCGTCCGTTTTCACGTCCAAATTCCTCAGGAAATCCTGCCAATCCATGCGGTCATTATATCATCGTCGGCCGGTCGCAGGCACGCCGGGAATATTCGGCAAATTCGCAACGTCGATTGACACAATCGGCGAAGTATCGCTATACAAAGTATTGGTTGTCACATCAATATATTGTGCAAATGTGGCGTTTCGCACCGTCGTGTTCGCAGCCGATGGCAACGTTTTGACCGTGAAATACCCCGTTGCCGTTTCGCCTGGCTCCAACGTTCGATTGCCGCTGGAATTGGTTTTGCCCAAAACAAACTCGACTTTGCCGTTCACGATCGCAGCGCCGTCGCCGTCCTGCGCGTCGGTTTGCGAATACTCGCCGTCGTGGTCGACTGACATCAAACTATTCGCAACGTATTCGGTGTTTGGCGGAATCAATGCTGTCGCCAAAGGTCCACGCGCCGGTTCGCCGCCAATGTTCGTTACCACGATTTTGTACCGCAAATTGTCGCCGGGCAGGGCAGGATTCGATCCGAGCGATTCCACACTCATCGTGACCTGGACGCACGCCGGGGTTCCGAAACTTATATCATCCAGGAAATTCCCCTGGGTCAAATTGCCATTCGAAGTCGAAACTGCCTGAAATCCGTACCGCGTCGTGGTTTGGCCGGCCGGAATCGTGTATGAACCAACATGATATGCCCACGCCGTGTTGTCGTCGCTCAGCGTCGCGAGGATTGTATACGGACCACCAACTGGCCCGGCCACAACGTTCATCGTGTCGACACCGTTGCGACCGCGATGCGCCAATTCCCAGTTCAGAATTTCGCCGGGTGTTGTTGCAACGTCTTGGTACAATGATGAAACTTCGTTGGCGTTCAATTCGACAAATTGGTTGCCGCGTGCCGACGGTACGCCCAGATATCCATTTGTCCAAAATTCGATGCGATGATCGGACGCGGTGGTTTTCCAACCGGGGACGCTATCATCGGTGCGCGATCCGAATGTTGGATTTGGCCCGAAACTTGGTTGTTCGAAACCGCCGTTTTCCAATTGTGTCGGTTCGATTGAACAGTTGCCGAATGATGTTCCGGCGGCGGAAACAGGTGCGCCGATGCTTGCGAAAACAATTGCGAATGTGGCGATGGCGAACCCAATTTTGCGAAACGCTTTCATGTGTATAGTTTAGCATAAGTACAAAGAACGCGCACATTATGTGCGCGTTTTTGCCTTTCGAGAATGTCAACGGGGACTGGAAGGCGCGCACCCTTCGGAAGCCCTTCTCTTTCCGCCCTGCATACAACGTCTTCGACATCAATGTCGACCGACACGCGCGTTCTAATCCGATCTAGATCGACAATTTCGACCGACGACACTCGCCGACGGATCCATGACCAATCGGTTGTCAATGATAGAAAGTAGCGCCCCCATGCCTCACGCTGTGATGACGACAGGTCATTTTGAAGGGTCATGCTGTTCGCTGCTGTCTACCAGGTGCGCGGTTTGAATTTCACATTCGGGTCACGCTTACGAACATGCACTTCATTAGAGAAAGTTGGATACGGAGTCATGCCCCTATGTATTCGTGGTGCGTCCGTCGCACGAAGAACTTCTATCTCGCGCACAATTACTCTGTGGTGCTCATTAAAGCCTTCACCTAGAAAGCGCTCGAGGAACTTCATGAGACCCAGCCCCAGTCGCGCAATCGCGCGTCGCTGGCGCATCCTCGTTGACAGATCGAACTCTGCCTCGCTGCCAGAGGTCTCGGTTGGCTCGACGTTGTGGCCAGTGGGTGTTGGATCGGCTTCCACGTGCTTCCAGTTTGCACCAGAATCGTCCTTTGGTCAAGTTTCGGTCAAGTCCATTTCGATAGACGCACGCTACCGGAACGGACGGTTTCGCACGACATCGTCCGGCGTGTCGGCGGCATCTCTGCGCCCTGCCCGTTGTTCTGTCTGGCATCAACGGCCAAGCCCTACTCCGCGCCGTCCACCTCGACACCGAAGCCCGCCTCACAGACGCCAAGATCAGCGCGTCCAGCGGGCTAGCCAGTTCCGCCCATCGCCGCCGCATAGCTCGGGCGGGACTGGCTTGGCGTTGAGCTGAACGGCGAGTACGCAGCCCTGGCCATCCGGCTGCGACGCGTCTACAACCAAGTGCGCTGGAACCGGATTCTCGTGAACGGCCGAGCTGACGGAACGGTTGTTGCCAGCGGCCAGAGCATCGAGCCGTTCACGTCGCTGGCCGAGCTTGGCAACGTGATCCGCATGGAGGCAGCGGCTTCGGCAGCCGTTACC
>JAVBQO010000002.1:0-163129 GCA_031548885.1 Saccharimonadaceae bacterium (SeqCode) | reverse complement strand
TCGTGACCGACGCCACACGAACCGAACCAGCAGCCCAGTTCCACGCCGCCGCCCGCGAAATCGCTGCCGACGTTCGTGACCTCGTCAACACCAACATTGCGCCGTGTGGCGTTGCCGAGGACGCGAACACGCGAACCAGCCACCACGCCCCCTCAACCGTCCTGGCAGCCATTACCCCTGTTCAGCGCAACGCAAAACGCCCCGACCGAAGTCGAGGCGCATTGCATAGGACGTTGGTTCCAACAGAAACTTTGGTGGAGCCGGCGGGGCTTGAACCCGCGACACCAGGCTTAAAAGTTAAATACTCAAGTTATAAAACAAGAAACTCCTAACGGATAGAAAAACATGACTTGCTGTTGACGAAAACGGAGGCTGATACCTTTTTTGATACCATTACTGCAGAAGTCAGCTATAAAATGTCTTCGATTTTTGTGTATAAACTGCTTCGAAGTTTTTATTTCACCGATTCCTCAAATACACTTATGCCCAATCTCGCTGCGCAGTTATCAATGCGGCCTTCAATGTCGTTCCAACCCAATGATAGAGTAGCCATCCCCTGTAAAAATACGGCAGACCCTGTAATCAATTGCCCAACTAAATTCAGCTGACCTTCATAGAATTTTGTATTATCAAAATATATCAGAGCTCCTGGATTAGGGTGCGCAAAGTAACACAGCAAATCATATAATCCGGCGATGGACAATCCGGAAACCCTATCGTCTACGCTTGAATTTGTCCATTTATTAGCTTGCTTCATAGTCCGATTATCATTCAGTCCATCTACACCCTGTACCACAGCATCGTTCATTGCCTTTTTAAAATTCTTCTTACTGTCAACATACTTCGATGCATACTTGTCGGGGTTCTTCATGATGTACGCCAGATCCGCTAGATTCTCTGCCGATGCACGAGCCAAAGAGCCAGCGCTAATAAGCTGGCCAGCCAGAAGTGCTGCCCGACCGCCTCGAAAATAATCGCGCCCGATGCTCAATGACATAGATGAGGCGAGCTTGATTGGGTCTTTTCCGACTACATCATACTCAACGGATAACCTATCGAACATAGTGTTAAATATACCTTCAATTTCGCCGCATATGTCATCTATCTCTGATATTACCAACCGTGTAATTGGTAGGTTATCCGCCTTATCTGCTGCCACTGATTCAGTCATATTTCTAATATTAGCACTTTTTATAATAAAAAATCTCAACGTAAAGCTGAGATTAGCCGTCTATCTTGGAGGAGCCAGCGGGGTTCGAACCCGCGACACCAGGCTTAAAAGGCCCGTGCTCTACCAGCTGAGCTATGGCTCCATCTCTGGATATTATACACATTTTTGATGGTTTCGCAAGCATTATCATCTGTTAAAATGTAAACTTTTCGGCCAGCGACTCCAAAGCCTGCTTCTTATTTTCAAGATTGCTGTGCTGGTAGTGCTGTATAGTTGTTGTAATTGAGGCATGGCCTAAAATAACCTGTGTATCTTTAATCGGCACTCCTAAGTCTTTTAAAAGAGTTGCGGCGGCGTGCCTGGTGTCATGAATCTTCAAGTGTGGCAACCCCAAATCCTGCTGGAGCTTACAGAATGCACGGTATAAATTATTTGGACGAATCGGTGTATTAAGGCTTGATACAAATATTAGGTCGTATGGATTATTAATTCGTTTTTGCGATTTCAAAGCTATTTCAATATGCTCCATTAACGGCAATTCACGCTTGCTAGCATTTGTTTTTAAGTCACCAATCTCGATACGAGAGTTTATCTGCGTAACTTGCTGGCGAATATGAATGGTTTTGTTTTCGAAATCAATATCTCGCCAACGGAGACCCAAAGCCTCGCCTCGCCGCATGCCGTACGAAAAATAGAGGAGGAATATCGGATAGAATCTGTGGTCTTTGATGTTTTCAAGGAAATAATTAATCTGTTCAATAGTCCACAAATTCTTCTCTTTTTGTTCGCTCCTCGGAACATCAACTAGGCGAGCAACGTTACTTGGAATTAACTCGCGCTTAACAGCCGCCGTAAGCGCCGAAGACAACGTATTTTTAATCATTTCGCAGCGCCGAGCCGAGCAACCGTTCGCATGGAACCTATTAATAACATCTTGAATAAGGCTTGGTTTCAAGCTACCCAGCCGATAGTAACCGAGTGTCGGAATGATGTAGTTTCTGGTCATACTTTCGTATGTTACCACCGTAGATGGACGAAGTCTCGTTGGAGCTATATCGCGCAACCAATACCGCAAGTAATCTGATAGCTTTTCGTTGCACCGCACGACGGGAGCGCCCATTGCGGCGAGCTCCTGCTCCCGCCGCATAGCCTCCATTGCCTCCTTGTATGTTCGTTTGGTAATTGCCTGACGTTTTTTAGTACCATCTGGCATTAAAGCGTAGTATCTCGCGATATATCGACCATCCTTTAATCGGCAAATCGACCCCTCGCCGTTACTACGACGTTTTCGACCCTTCATTGCGTTAGCACCTCATCTTCCATCGAGCCGATAAACTCGACCAGGTCTGACGTTCGGAATAAGCGTCGCGTACCAACTTTCACCGATTTGATTTTGTTGGCGTTGATTAAGTTGTAAACCGTGTTGCGCCCTAGTTTTAGTTTTTCACAAACCTCACTGACGGTGAATAATTGCGCACTGTCACGATTTATTGTGTTATACATATTATTTATTCTATATCGTCTCCTAGGATTGTAAATACCTCTGTTAATATCTAAATTATCGCTATGATTTTTGGCGTTTATTAAGTGTTTCAGTTTTTCATCCCTATATAGATTGGTCATTTTGAAACACTCCTATCCAAACTGTCATCAAATCCAGCAAAATAGTTTATTGCATTTCTTGCACCAGGCCGAGCGTGTATCATTTTGTCGTCATGTTCCAACTCGTCAACCAGTTCTCGAAACTTCTTCTGTGGAATATCTTCTCCGTTAACCGCAAGATTATCGCGAAGTTGCGTCAAATTGAGACCTGGCGTTTCGTTAATTTGGCTCAGTATCGCCTCTTTTCGCAGTTTATCCACGCTATCTTTAGACTGAGCCGCACCTACAAACTCAAACTGATTAGTGCTGTCCTCATTCTCGACCAGCTTAACTTTAAATGCGGAAATTTCACGCATAAATCGATTCTTGGTCTGCTGTATTGTTACTCGCTCACCACTTTGTGATAAGGCCATATGAACGTCTGCCGCAGCCAATATATCGCCCGACCCCCTCATCGAATTGGCTGGGCTGTAAGAATTCATACCGTTATTCTTGACGTTGTGATGCAAGATTAAGCACGACACGCCCTTGTCGGACAGTTGCTTAAATAGATTTAGCAACTTCGACATATCTCGCGAAGAATTTTCATCGCCCGAATGTATCCGGACTAGCGAATCAAAAATTGCCAACTTTATGTCATATTCTTCGCAAGTACTTATTAATTTGTCTACGTCATTAAAGTCGTTCATTTTAAAGCCCTGACGCGAAAAATAATATATCGGCAAGTCGAGAGGGGCACCAAGACTTTTAAATCGTTCTTGCAGCATCCGTTCGCCGCTCTCTTCATCTATGATTAAAACGTTAGATTTTTGTGTTGAATACTTATCCAAAAAATCGCTTCCTTTGGCAACATTTATAGCGATATCAAGTGCAAGCCATGTTTTAAATGACGCGGGTGCAGCCGATAAGAGCGTAATGCCTTCGCAAGGAATTAGGTCTTCAACAATCCACCGTGATTTCGGAAACTTAATGTTCATTAAGTTTGCTAGTGTTTTTGGCTCATCTATATTTATTATTTTTTCTTCCACTGATCTTCTCCTTTTTATATCTCTGATTTTTGTGCGCCCTTAATAAACCCCAGTCAATGGTTGAATTTGGGCATCAGAAATAATTGATTAGCTTGGTTTGCTAAACGTTAGTTAAATTAAATGACTGTGAAATTCAATACTCATCCTATTTTTGCAGGCACTCCTTTTTCTGAAGTTAGTAAATTTCCACTTGATGACGAAACACCAAGGATTTGCGCATATCGACAGCATTGCTATCGAGCTATCATTAGGCTAACACTTGACGTAACCGTACGTAAATGGGAAAGATAAAAGTACTTTTGCGAGTCCACAATGTCTTATCTACGGTGTATGATTTTACTTATTTTATCTTTTAGGGTGTCGTCGTATTCTTGATTTGGAAAATGCTCGGCTGCAATTTGACGGTACGTCATACCGGACGCCCAGCCTTTATATATCGCTAAATCTCGCTCGGCCCATAATAGCTTCCTTGTCCGTTTCGCAGGCTTGCCTAGCACGCCGGAGAGAAGTGGCCAAGCTTCTAGATACTCTTTCCTGGATAAACCGGGTTTCAACGTGACGATAACTTCGTTCCTCTCGTTAATATCTTTTACGTCTAGATAGAGTTTCATTTCCACAATAGCTTCGTCAGAGGGCCTCCCGTTACTCGCAATGCAACATTCTATGTATTTTCTCCAACTCATATCCAAGTTAAATTCATCTATGATTGACAATACTGTGCTCACGACTAGTTTTGTCCTTTGTGCATAACCGGGCTCTTTCACCAAACCGGCCCCATCGTTATCACCGGTAACCGATATTTTCGCATTGCCACGAAGCCAGTGCGCCACCTGTTGATAATCCCCATTGAATTCCTTATCCTCAATGCCAAGATGTGTCCGTGCCCGCTTCAACGCGTCCGTAAATTTTTCATTAACCAACAGAAAATTGGCCTCTTTCTCACGTATGGTATCCCATTTTTCATAAGCTCGCATTGATTTAAGATTGTGTTTAATGTCTATAATCTTTTTCTTAGAATCATTGTGCCTATTTGACTGCATACTATGATTATCTCATAATTGGACCTCCGCAGAAATTATCGCCTTCCCCGGTGGTCAATTATCATCTATAATGTAAATGCTAAAACTAAGACAACAATAACTTTCTTTCGCAATAGAACGCGGCCATATACGCAATCAGTTGCGAAAGCACGAATTGTCAAAGTTTTAGCGAACCAGTATATGGTCGCTTTTTGTTTGGTGAATAGCGACAGTAAAGGAAATGATGGTACGAGATAAAAACCTGGAATACATCACACGAACGTTCGCCAGGACGAAGCGAAAGGATTATGAAAATTACGCTCAACTCGCTATTTGGCGTGGAATTGACCGTAGTGGAATCAAGCCCGTCACACAGCAATACGTTAAACGTTACGATAATCATTGGGCGTTGATTGACCTGTTCTTTCCGCAATTAAATATTGGCATAGAGATTGACGAAGCGTACCACGCGGGACAGTATAAACAGGTTGATGACCAGATTAGGGCTGATGAAGTATTATCAAGATTTGACTACATTGGCGAAAGCATGAAGCCGAAAATTATTCGTGTTAATGCACATGAAGGCCTTGAGCGATTTGAAAGCGATATAAGATTAGCGATTAAGGAAATTAACGAAGCGATTGTTAAATTGAAAAACGGTGTGTATGTGCCGTGGAATTACAGCGACGAATTTGACACGTCTAGATATCTGAGCAAGGGCTATATTGACCTGAGTGAGGACGATGCGAAATTCCGTCATCAGATTGATGTTGCTAATCTGTTTGGCCATCAATACAGAGGAATGCAGCGTGGTGCGTGTCGCCACGGCGTCGATTCCGATATAATGATTTGGTTTCCGAAGCTATACGAAACTGGCTACAAATGGCATAACAAAATAAATAGCAACGGCACAGAAATCGTGGAGTGGACAGACGGCGGAGGCGGCGATATCCCAGTTAACCAACGAGTTCGCTACACCTTTGGCGACAAGAAGGATGACGTTTTTAATACGAAATTCTACCGATTTTTGGGTGAATTCCAGCTTGATTCACAAGGTTCGTGCTCAGTAAGGCACATATGGAAGCGCACAAAAACGCGTGTTCCGGTTGTGCAACCATCTGGCGCTGTTACGATATGCGAAATGTGCAACAGGGGTGATATATAATATTATTATGAATATCGATAAGCTAGACCCTGGTATACAGAACCGCTGTCGCGGTGCGTTGGCTGGCGCAGTGATTGGCGAAGAGATATGCAAGCGAACCAAGCATATGTCGACGGAAGAAGTAGACAATTACACCTTTGATTTATCAGAGATACCTGAAAAATATTCAAAGACTATAGATACGAACAGTAGTGAGGTCATGCGATTAGCATCGGCCGTGATAACGGCTATTAAGCCTCAACCGATTGCAAGAGCTGATGAAAATAATGTTAACCAGGTCGGAATAAATTTTGACGAGCCGGAGTATGTTGACCGCGAAAACTTGAATGATATTTTACAAATTGTGAAAAGCTCTTTCCAAAAGACAGGAGGCTTAGCAGATACTAATTTTGCTATGGAGTGGCTAGCTGCAATCTTATACTGTTCCGTGGTTATAGATTCGAGATGGAAATCACGGATTGCTGAACTGGCTTGGCGATTAGTTGACGTTTCCAGCGGCGAACAGAGCTACCGTGAAAATTGGATTGAAATCGAAAATAAGATTATGGATGCAAACGAAACACATGGTCGCACACTTCATAATTTGGATAACAGTGCCACCGATTCGCTTTCCATCGCAATTTGGGGTCTTCTGAGTTTTGATAATTTTCTCGATGGATTAGCCGCGGTTATCCAACTGGGTGGAGACACAGTTACCAATGCAACAATCTACGGTCAAGTGGCTGGTGTTTTTTATGGCTATGATTCACTAGCTCAAGGTCGGAAGTAAACCTTGCCTTGGTGACAAGGCAACCACTTTGTAATACGAAAGAGGTAGACGAGATTCGGCAGTCTCTAGTTCATTTAAACACCGTGGAAGCCAACAGTTACCTACCTATGACTTCTTATATCTAAGCTTTCTTCTGTCGAATGCAGGCATCGTTCCCTCCAGTATCTCAACAATTCTCTCATTAATCTTTTGGTTCTCGATAGCCCCAGCTTGGAATGAGAAAAGATTTTTACCGTTTCTTTTATCAAGATTCACATATATAACCTGCTCCGCATCAGCACCAACCGCAAGATTTGGGTTATGCGTCACTATTATTATCTGCCTGCGCTTCTTGGCCGTTTTAATGAAATGCGTCAGTACTTCAAAAACACTTTTATTGTCTAGGTTGTCCTCGGGCTGGTCAATAATTAGCGGTGTATCCTCTTTATCAATCATTAGATAGAATACCAACAAAAGAGTACCCTTTTCGCCCGGCGAAAGCTCCTCAAGGACCTTGCTATCGAGCTTAAGCTCATATATTGGTCTCAAATATTCAAGGGAGAATAAATAATCATATAGCTCCTGCACTTTATCAACCTGATCTAGTATCTCTCGACGTCTTTCTTCCTTTTTAGACTCTTTTTGATTGACCTCAAGCCACTTTATAATTGTGTTTAATATCTGCGATATATCTTTATCATTTAGTAAATCCTTCTCAGCAAACAACTCTTCAACGCTGCTTTCGTTTGCTCCGTAGAATGTGCCTTTCTTGCTTTTATTTATATAGTGCAAGAACGTTCCCGCAAACGACGGGTCTAGCTTGAAATTGATATCTATAACCATTTTGAATTTCTTCGCAAATTCTTTATCTTTTGCTATTTCATTATCGACAGACTCCTTGAGGAAACCATAAAGCTCAATGATTTCCTTCTGCTTAGCGAATATAGCCAGAGTCCTGCTTAATCGTTCCGCCCTCCTCTTCGCTAGCACAGACGGCAAACTCTTAGCAACAAAGTCTAGCTCATTTTGATAATATTTTAAGCTGCCTAATTGCTCTTTACTACCCTCAATTGCCTTTCGTTTGTTTTTCCACTTGCTAAGTTTTTCTTTATACTCTTGAAAATCTTTTTCGGGCTTCGATAGGTCTTTTTTGATTTTGTTTATCGCTTTACTTATATCGTCCTTCTGCGCTGGCAAACTAATCTTATAGGCTACCTTAAGCTTTTTGGGTTGACCAATTAAATCGGGGTCTGCATCAATAGATTCTTTCGTGCGAAGTACATCCTTTAAGTTACTCGCTTGTCGCCCTTTTTCCTCTATTTTACGCATAAGCGACGCTTCTCTGTGCTTCAGCTCAATAGCCTCCCCCACATCCAAGCCATACTTCTTGAATACTGCCGCACTCTCTTTTTTGAAAGCCTCGACCTGGCCCACTATCCGCGCCAGAGACTTCTTGAGTTGGTCAAGCTCCTCTTGCTCCCGTGCCAAGTCGGCCAGCTCTATTTTCTTGGCTGCAATTTGCGAGGTCAGACCCTCATGCTCAACATTGAGCTCCTCCAGCTTCTTGTACTTCCTGTTCTTCTCTTCTTTTGAACTATTATCGCTGGATTTCTCCGGGTCTAGAACTTCATCGGGTCTAATCTTATCATGCTCCTTGAGCTCTCTCTGTTTTTCTTCCAGTTGACTAGCAAGCTGCTTTGTGTAGCTTGGATGTTTCTTCTCCTCAAGCTTAATTATATCTTCAGATATATCATGTACCTCACCTCGAATGTCGGCTAGGTCGGCTTCTATGCTTTTAGCCTTTATGTCCTCAAGCTCCTCGAAGCTATGACTACCTAGTCTCTGCTCTTCTGGTAGATGCCTAAAAATGACACCTTTAAGGGTTTTATCAAAACCTCCGCCTTCGAGGTCATTGGTTAAATTTTCAAAATAATTTTGTGGGAGATACTTTACCTTTTCCTTGTCATCAGGATCAATGTCGTGGTTTAATGGAATCTTTTGGCCCCTGCCAGTGCCATCTTCCCACACGAGCTCCGCTTGAAAGTTCTCAGCATACCCTTTCTTTCTAAACTTTAGTTTCTTTTTGTCAGCACAAAGAAACGACAGGTTCTCGTGTCTATCACCGGCATTATGTGTATTCCCCAACAGGCCAATCACATCTGATATGGCACTCTTGCCACTACCCTTGTTGCCTATAATTGCGACCAGCTCTTTGTTAAAATCAATTTCTACGTCTTTGAACCAAACCCCCTGAGACTCATTATATCCAGCGACCTGATTAATATTTAGCGCATCAATATACTTTGTCTTGTTGCTCCGTACACGGTCAATAACAGGTGGCTCTAGGCCAACATAAACTCGGTCAGCAGGCTCATACACTATTTGCCTGAGCCCTTCAAACGTTGTGTCCGCCTTTATCCAACAAAATCTGTCGTTATCGGGCTCGAATAGCTTCGATTCCGTATGGGCATCACTACCGTGTATGCATGGCTTTAAAGATCCGCATTTATCTTTTACTGCTTTTTCATTATCCCTATCGCCCAAGCCGAGGAAGTATTTTCTGTCTCCCCTATTACTCGAGAAAATGGCCTGTGATATCGTATATATAGCCCTCCTTACTCCATCAAGACTGCCAGGGTCACTGCCTTCAAAGAAATCATAATGCTTTTGGAAGGCTGAAACACCGTCATTGCTAGAATTACTCACTACAACGATTGTATTCTCGTCAAATATTTCGTCTTTCAGCACCTCCTGGAGCTTTGAATAGTCAACATGGAAGGTGTCTATACCCCTCTTATACGCAGTATCGTCGTCAAGTGAATCGTCAAAGGATTTGCCAATCTCAATAAAGCCTTGCCGATTCATCTTATGCGACGTACGTCCATCATGATAATCGATAGACGCAAAGAACTTATTATCCAGCCTAGAGACTATAGCTGGATTAAATATGCAATGAATATTTACTAGTCTACCCCTGTCGGTCACTGGGAGCATCCGAAGTTCCACATTAGGCAACACAAGAATATTTTTGATGTATTCTTTTTGGACAGTGTCAAAGTCTTTGCAACTATCTATTCTTGCAACAAAATCAATGACTTTTTTATATTTATCTACACTAAAGTAATCCGTAATGCCTATGGCTGCGATTCGCTTATCAATAGCTTTTTTAAACATCGTTACACAGTAATCATCAAAGTCGACGCTGGCGTTGAATTGGTCATTCTTATTTGTACCTTTTGTATGTATATGCAAATCCCATCTGCGCCATTCCGACCCACGACTACTATTTATGCTCATTATTCAAAACCCATTCATTTTATTCTTTCCATCATTATAGCCTGCTAGCGACTTAGGCTACAATCTGAAAACAGAGACTTGCGGACGGATACGAGACATTGATACCATTTTCGTTACCAGCCCACCCCAGTTTGTCACAATTTGCGGGTATCCGTTGGGTATCAAATATTCCACTGTTTATCGGTGTTTGTTTCTTCTCATCTGTTATTCCAAATAAAAAAGCGACCGGATTGGTCGTTGATTTTAATTAAAAGGCCCGTGCTCTACCAACTGAGCTACGGCTCCACTTCGGAACATTATACACGTTTTTGCGTGTTTCGCAAGCACTATCATCTGTTAAAATCTGCGAAATCGTGCAAAGTTAGGGCCGCCCTGTATTTGGCACGCCAATTGTTGTAACGGGCGAAACTGGCGTATTGGGATTTTCTGGGTTTTCAGGATCATCTGGGTCGTCAGGATCATCAGTCAGTTGCAAAACGACAGCCCCAGCCGACCAATGGCACCGCGAATTGAGCACTGCCGATGCGCCATCAACGCACTGCCCGTCGCCACCGCCATACGTATACGCGGTATTCAGATACGATCCGGCTTTTGTGGCGCGAATTTCGGCTGTCACGAACACGCGGCCGCCCGGATTCAGACCACTCGCAATTGCGCATGACACATTGTTGCCGGTCGAGCTACAAGTTGCACCCGGACTGCTTACCGATAGTATTTCCAAATCCTGCGGAATATCGTCCGACATATTCGTAATCGCATCTGTCGGCATGTTGCCAATATTTTCGATCATGATCTGGTATACGAACGTTTGGCCAACATTTGGCTGCGTGACGGACGCGAACTTCAAAATGTTCAAAACCGGAGCGGTCGCGCTAAAATGCACCGCGCTGTAACAATGCGAAGTCGCCAGCGCCGATATCTCGTTGGTGCAGTCCTGGTCGCCGCCACCAGTAATATACGCCAAATTCGACACGATTCCACTGCCCGCTGTGACCGTAACGTTGAAACTCACGCTAGCATTCGCGCCGGGCGCAATTCCAGCCGCCAGTATGCATGTGATGATTCGCGAATTGCTGTCGTATGCACAATTGCCCGGCAAACTCGACGTGACCAATTCCACGCCCGCCGGCAATGTGTCGTGAATCGTTGTCGCTGTCGGCGTCGCCACCACGCCATCGTTTTGCACAGTCAGCGTGTAATCAACCGTCTGGCCTTGCCGCGCCGTAGTGGTCACCGTTTGTGATTTGCTAATCGTCAACCGTGGTGCGTCGCTATCGGCTAAAACGCTGGCGATACATCGGGCTGGCAGCTCTACTTGGTCAAAAATGTTTCTGTCCGCCAAGTGCGCACAAAACCCATCGCCGCCGCCACGAACCACGGCAATGTTTTCCAAATCGTCCACGTTCGCATTCGGCGTCACGTCGAACGAATAGCTGGTTTGGGCGCCTGGCGCGAGCGTTCCGGCGTAATCACACCGCACGACGCGCGTTCCGGAAATATATATGCAATCCGTCGGCAACGACGCGCTGACGATGTCAACTTCGGCTGGCAATTGGTCGGCAATGACGAGCGTGTCGTCAGTTGCGGTTGCACCCTGATTTGTCACGGTCAAAGTGTACGTCGCCGGCACGCCAATCGTCATACTGTTCGTGCTGGCAGATTTCGTGATCAAGATTTCTGGCGCAACGACGTCAACGTTTGCCGTGCTTGAACAATTGGTCGAGCCAATGTCGCACACCGCCGATCCGCCACCCGACGCGTACGCCGTGTTCGGAATATCGACGCCCGTCACTGTTGGCGTGAACGGAATAACAAATTCTATGTATGACGCCACATCGTTTGGCTGCAAAGTGTCGTTCGACACACACGTTACCGTTTGACCCACCGCCACGCAATCCGCCGGCAACGTGCCGATCGTGAATCCCGCCGGCAACGTGTCGCGAACCACAATTGGAGCGCTGGTCGCGGCCAGCGGCGCTGGGCCTTGGTTGGTCACACGAATCGTGTACGACGCCAACTGGTTCGCCCGCAAAATCGGCGCACTAGCGGTTTTTTCAACATTTAGAATCGGATAACGGCTAGCCGTTACCACCGGCGCATCGCCGTTACAACGCGTGGTTGCATCGGCCGTCGCCAGATCCACGCACGTTCCATCGCCACCGCCAAACGTCGTTGCATGATTCGTGAAAGTTCCCGGACCGGCCGGCGTAACTTCGACTGTGACATCGGCCGCGGCGCCGTTTGCGAAACCGCTGGCTACTGCGCATGTGATAACTTGGCCCGAAACCGAACACGAAATCATCGGGTTATTCGACACAACATTACCAATAGTCAATCCCGCCGGAACGTCGTCGTGAATCGTCGCAGTAGCCGTCAGCGGTGCACTACCACTGTTCGCGAAATGTAGCGTGTATACCAACGTATCGCCATTTCGCACCGCCGTTGCCGATGCCGTTTTGGTCAAGCCAAGCTGCGGCGCTGTTGCCGGCAACGTGACCGATCCATGACAACGCGACGTGGCGCCAGCGCTTACTTCGTCGCCACAATCCACATCGCCACCGCCAAACGCCGTCGCCGTGTTTTCGATAATGCCACCGTCAATGTGCGAAGTAACCGACAGCGTAATCGCGACCGATGCACCCGGATTTACTGGCGGCGTGATCGTGCAGGTTACTTTTCGCAAACCGCTATCGTACGAACAATTGCCCGGCAAACTGCCGACGTTCAAATCCAAATCATTGGCAATGAAATCCGTCACTGTAATCGGTGTTGTCGTTGCCGCCGTTCCGGTATTTCTAATTGTCAAATTATAATTGAACGGCACACCGCGAACTGCCGTCGGAACGCCGGCGCTTTTCGTGACCGAAATCTGTGGCTGATTCAAATCGACCGCCACGTCGCCGATACAACGAACTGGCAAATCCGTGTTCGTCGCAGATGTCAAACAAACCGGATCGCCGCCGCCACGCACATAAGCGATATTGTTGATCGCGCCAGTTGCGATCGGTGTCACGGAAATATTTCGCGTCGTATTCGCGCCCGCCGCTATCGATCCGGAAATCATACACGTTACCGTGCGCGTTCCGCCGTCATACGAACAATCGCTGGGCAAGCTCGCCGTATTGACATTCAGCGACGGCGAAATCACATCAGACACAACGATATTGCCGCTGGTTGGCGCGGTGCCTTGGTTGGAAATCGTCAACGTATACGACGCCGGAACGCCGACCGTCATGCTGGGCGATGACGCAGTTTTGACAATGCGAAGTTCAGGCGCCACAATCGCAACCGTCGCACTGCTATTGCAGGCTGTCGACGCCGCCGTAGCGCAAACCGTATCGCCGCCGCCGTAGGCGTACGCCGTATTGGTCACACTCGGGCTAGGCGAAGTTGGTGTAATCGGGATGACAAACTGTGCGAACGAGCTGGCGTTGTTCGGTTGCAAAACGGCGTTCGTCGTGCATGTGACCACTTGGCCAATTTTGCTACATCCGGCCGGCAACGTGCCGATCGCGAAAAACGACGGAATTGTGTCCGTGACAGTAATCACGCCGCTGGTCGGTCCGGCATTCGTGCCGGTATTGGTAACTTTTAGCGTATAATTGTACGGTTGACCGACGGTCATGGTGCTAGCGCTGGCGGTTTTGTTGACACGCAGATGCGGCTCGCCGTAGGCCGATAGAACTTCAATTTTGGATATTTTGAAGCGATCTTTTTCCCATACTGACAGAACCTGAATTTCGATAGTGTTTTGGCCGCTGACAAAAAAGTTCGAATTTTGCGGAATCGTGAATACATCGTCGTCATAGTTGCGATTTTGCGACGTGCCGTGCCATGTCGACCAGCCGGTCGCAATGTGACCGTTGATAACAACGCGAAACATGTCGTCGCCCCAACCGCTTACTCGTAGTGAAACCGAATTCGGAACGATCGATCCGTCGATGTTAAATGTCGATTGATAATGCCAAATAGCGCCGTCGCGCAGCACGTCGTTCAGTGTGTACTGGCCGTTCAAATCTTTGCCAGGTGCAGCACATTTTTTCGCATCGTCGATCGTGCCGCCTTCGGCAGGGCCAACGATGCCGTGCTGGATGATGGTGGCTGGGCGCGGCCATGGGCTTTTTTGGCAATGTGGATCGCCGTTTGCGGGGTTGTCAACGCTGGTCAACGTCCAGTGCGGGTCTTTTTTGCCCGACGACAAGAAATTGCCGCTATTGTCAACACCCGTCGGATACAAACCGGTCACGACGGTTTCGAATGCGGCATGCGCTGGTTGCGAAATACTTCGCAACATTAAAAAAGCCGTGGCGATCAACCCGACAATCGCAGCCAAAATAAATAGGCCGCTTCCCCATCTGCGCGCCCTCAGCGTCAATTCAGTTTGCATCCTTTTACCCCCATTAATATCTATAGTATAGATACTTGTAAAAATAAAGCAAGTACAATTTTCGCACTGTGGAAATCTTTAGAATATCAGTGTTTTTTGTCGGGAATTGACTTTTTAGTGTGGGTAAACATCATGTCAAAAATTGCCAAAATAATGCCGGCGACAACAATATATGTCTGGTAGCTGGCGATCGTTTCGACCAGATTCGCGTCGAATTTCAGTCCGGTGCTGACGTACGGAAACAGCAAAACTGTCGCCATTGCGGCATACAGCAGCGACCCGACCAGTTTGCGAAATTTGCTGTGATATTTCGGGCCAGCTAGCAGTAGAACAAAACTTGGCAAGATCGTCAGCGCCATTTGCGAAACCGCCAGCGCCGTAAAATCGCCAAAATATTGGTCGTACTGCGCGAAAATTTCCGCGAAAAGCGGTGCGCCGTATTGCGCCAACAAAACGCCGGCCGCCAGTCCCAAACCGAGCGCACCAAACCGCCGCCCCATCACGAACGCGAATAGGAACAGCACGGCAAAAATCGCGATCAAAATGAAAACGCTCATGCGATTATTGTATCATTTTTGAGTTTAGGCGCCGACTTTGTCTTTTTTGTGGCGACGTTTGGCGTTTCGTTCGATATATTCGATGATTGGCGTGGCGACGTCGCGGCCGGTGACTTTTTCGATGCCGAAGCCTGGCGAGGCGTTGACTTCCAAAACCAATGGTCCGCGTTCGGATCGCATCATGTCGACGCCGCAGATGTTCAGCCCCATGGCTTTGGCGGCCTTGATCGCGACTTTGCGCTCTTCCTCTGTCAATTTGACGGATGAGCCTTCGCCGCCTTTGTGCAGATTGCTGCGAAAATCGTCGTCGAGTGATTGGCGTTTCATACTCGCGACCACACGGCCGCCGACGACGAACACGCGGATATCGGTGCCAGCGGATTCTTTGACGAATTCCTGCAACAAGATGTTTGTGCCGTCGTCGTTCGTCAAATAAAACGCTTGTAAAACGGATTTCGCAGCCTTTTTGGTCTCAGCCAAGACGACGCCGTTACCGTGTGTGCCGCGGGCTAATTTGATGATGACCGGCGCACCGCCAATCTGGTCAAGCAAGTCGTCGATATCGGCCGTGTTCCGCGAAAAGACGGTTTTGGGAATATCAACACCAGCTTTCGCAAATAGTTGCATACTGCGAAGTTTGTCGCGCGAGCGGTTAATGGCGATTGAGCTGGACAGCGCGTAGACGCCCTGCATTTCGAATTGACGGACGATGGCTGTGCCATATTTGGTCATGTTGCTGGCAATGCGTGGGACGATAGCATCATAGCCTTTCAATAATTCACCGCGATACATGACGCCTGGGTTAGATTTTTCGAGTGAGGCGTAGCATTCTTTGTATTTTATGACACGGACCTCGTGACCACGTTTTTTGGCAACTTGCTTCAACCGCTTTGTGGAAAAATTACCCGGCCCATTAGATAAAATCGCAATTTTCATTATCGTCCCTCTTCCTCATCAATCGGAAATGCAATTCCGTATTTTTCCTTCAACTCTACACGATTAACACTCGATTCGGCCGAGTCAACCAAAAAACGATGGTTCAGTAATTTGCGGCCGAGCAAAACTGGATAGATCTTTTTCGACCGATCCGCTAGCGTAAACCTTGCAAAAAAAACTTTAGGCCCTAATTTGACCTTTAATTTCACTTCATAGCGCTCTTCGCGATGGCCAAACGAATTCGCCACCCAAACTTTTTGAAACTCATCAGTCGAAACTTCCTTTGCGAAAGCACCGCAAACCGGATGGTCACCCAAGAGATTAAATGTCAATATTCCATTATTCTCGCAGATATTTATAGCATGCACAGCCGAACGAAATGCGCCAGTATCGGTTTTAGCGGGCACTCCGTCAATGCCAAAATCACGAAATGCGATCTCTTCTGATCGGCCAATAATAACCTTGTGAAAATCGTGCTTTGTCGCCATAAAACGATTATCCTTTACTATTTCATATTTCGCAAATATCTGATATACTCTAACATGTTTAGAGGATTTAATCAATATGACACATATACTTATTGTTGGACAGAAATTCTCCGGCTTATCCGATTACTTAATCGAGCATGGGTTCGAATATACCCTGTTAATGGATGCGAAAAAGACCAAATTTCCAGATAAAAAATTCAAAAATCGTATTGTTGTTGATTTCGCAAATTATGCCGAACTCTATGAGACCGTTGACCAACTAGATCAAAAGAAACCCATCGATGGAGTTATCGCAACATACGAAAATTATATTCTTGACGCAGCCAAAATTGGCGAGCATTTAAATCTACCTCACCTTCCTGTCGCTAGTGCCGAAGCCTGTACAGATAAGTTTTTAATGCGTTCGCTGTTTGCGAAAATTCCGGAAAAGATCAGCCCTGGGTTCGCGATCGTAAACAACAAAAACGATGTTTTAGATTTTGCGAAAAATCACGATTTTCCGTTAATTTTGAAACCTGCAAACTTGGCAAAAAGCTTGTTAGTCACCAGAAGCGATAATTTGAAGGAATTAACAGAAAACTATGCCAAAACCGTTTCGCAAATTGAAAAAATTTACGAAAAATATGCGCCAAATCGCCAGCCGAAAATTATTATCGAAGAATTTTTAGAGGGCTCGATTCATTCGGTTGATGCCTTCACTGGCGGTGATGGTGAGCCGCAAATTTTGGAAAATATTGTTGATTATCAAACCGGTTATGACATCGGGTTTGACGATAACTTCCACTATAGTCGTATTTTACCGTCAAAACTTTCACAAGCCGATCAAGATGCTTTGCGAAACTGTGCTCAGCTCGGTATCAAAGCGCTTGGCATGAAAAACTCTCCGGCGCATATCGAAATTATCATGACAAAGAACGGCCCGCGTATTGTGGAAATTGGCGCACGAAACGGCGGCTATCGTGAACGCATGCACAAATTGGCACATGGAATCGATATCACGGGCGCTGGGCTAGCTTTGGTACGGGGAGAAAAACCCAATGTAACAGCCGTGCGAAACGATCCGTGCGCTGTTTTAGAGCTGTTTCCGCGAACACCTGGGAATTTCGTAGGAATCTCAAATGAAGACGTTTTGCGAGACCTGGAATCGTTGAATTATTTCAGTGTAAAAGCGAAAACTAAGCAATTCGTCGGCAAAGCTGGCGATGGGTACAAAATGTGCGCCGTGGTAATACTGCATAATGCCGATCAGGAAAGATTCCTGGCCGACCTCAATTTTATAAATGAAAACGTTTCCGTTTTGACTAGCTAGCGCGGCCAATATGTGCCGCAACCTTTTCATAAAACGTACGTTCTTCTTCAGGGGTGCCAAATCCGGGGGTGCCAAAATTAAAATTTATCTCCAGAACATAGCTCTTGCCCGTAGCCTTGTCCACTAATATATCCAAGCCGCAGAATTCACGACCAATTGTTTGAGCGGCATTAATTGCAAGGTTTTGAAGCTCCGGCGATAACGTTACGATCTCTCGCCGACCGCCCTCTGCAATATTGTTTTTATACGTATTCACTTTTACGCTACGTATGCGTTTGTATGCCAATATCACATCCCCACCCGCAACAATAACTCGATAATCAAAATCATTTGGTAGAAATGGCTGAACCATAAAATCAGAAAAGTTTATATCATTCAGCTCATCAGGCGATTGAACCATAACATTGTCACGACCATTACTGCCCGCAATAGATTTAGCAACTAATGGATATTTCCATGATAATTTATCGACATACTGCTTGGTTGTGTTGGTGTTTATTGAATATATAAATGGTGGCGTAGGGATATTATTCAAGGCGAATGTAACACCCTGCTCCAATTTACTCATTATCTGAAAATTATGTGATTCTGAGTTCAACAGTATTACAGATTTATTTGCAGCATACATAGATATTGCATGGCGCAGAGGTCCGCGTGACAATCCACGCAGATATATTACATCAAAATAGTCAATGGGCCTATCCTCCTGCTCAGCTAAACGGACATCCACCGACTCATCGCTAACAATAACAACTAGGTCCGAATAACGGCACAGGGTGACATCATCGCAAGAATACTGCCTAAGCTTGGTCGCAAATTCTTTACCTGACGGGCTATAATCACCCATTAGAATAAGGATTTTTTTCATTTTTTCAGATCCCCATCAAATTTGTCAATTATCCTATTAACCACACTCCTGTTGTCTTCATTGACAGCGGCAAGATATAGAACTGTTGCGGGCGACACATTAAACTCGTTGAACCAGTAGTTATCGGCGGCAGGCAATGATACATCATTTATAAATATATCTATGGCTATCTGCGAACAAGCAAGCGCTTTTGACAGATCTTCAGCAATTGCAATATAATCATCATGAACCGCGTCTCTTATCTCGTAAACAACCGCACCACCACGAACCATCGTGGATTTATTTAGCTCAATTATTTCCCCCGGCGCCAGGACACTCTGGCTTGATACGTAAGACTCATCAACCAAACGGCTGTCAAGCTGGGGATAGGATATGAACTGATTGCCCCATGTCGCACGCAAAGTGTTTTCAGCGGCAATCAGCTCTTCGATAGTTTTCACACCGTCACCAATGACTCGGGGGGTCTGCCTCAGGAGCACAGACTCCGCCTTGCCATCGACAACCGTAAAGCGAACTTCGTCTGCATTATTTATCTGCTTTTGCACTAAGACGACACTAGAAAAATGACGAGCTTTTTCGATCGCAGCCATTAAATCTTCGCTCCTTGATATGCCCAAAGTTACGCCATTTGACCCAAAGCTTGTCGCCGGCTTCACAACAACCAAGCTGTGCTTCTCCAAGAAACCATTTATTTCTGCAGGAACAGCATTCTTCTCGACGGCGAACGTATCAATGGTATTTACATTTTGTTGCGAAACAAAATCGCTCGCCAACAACTTGTCATCGGCGATCTTCGCGACCAATGGGCTCATTGCCGGGTACGTGATATTGGTCGACGTAAGCCACGCCTTACCATCTGGCGATTCTAGCCGTATCAGTGGGCAACCCGCAAGGCTACTCTCTGATATTTTATAGCCCCGATCGCGCAATCCGCTCCAAAACGGCCCTTTTCTCTTGCATGATCCAAACATCATTTTGCTAATGCCTCCTCTATTTCACCAATTAGTTCTTCTTCAATCAACGGAATCCAGTCGATCGGTTTTGTTTTTGATTCTGGCAATAAGCCGTAGCAGTGAAGTCTAACTTGATCAACAAAATCAAGTGCAGTAATCGCAGCCGCCCGCGCCCTTCCCGAATCGTCCAGACCTTCAATTTCACGCATTAATATACCTTCTTCGGCGTATGCCATCGGCTGCGAACTTATTCCGCCCATTCGAACCAACCTCAGGGTGCGATCCGCCGCTTCAAAGGCAGCTCTATGTTTATCGATATCAGGATGCGTTCGTATTTTCTCATTATAAAACGCCTTCGTTGCATCAAAGACAGACCCCCCGCTTTCCAAAGCCTCAAGCGCGTGAGCATAGGTCAAAGCAATTGGCTTTGACGTACCGGAAAGTTTCTTTTCATATGCACGCTGAACCGCGTCGGCTCCACCCTCAGATAACATACTAATCCGCCGGCCACGAAGCTCCGCGATTCGCAACTCATTGCCAAGTTCTTTATTGGCAATACCCTGATTAACATGTGTCAGCTCATGTGCGCCGCCAATAGTCATAAACTCATATAGCGATCGCGAAGTTTTAGAAACTTTATATAAGCCTCGAATATTATCTACTGCGAACGATCCTTTTCCTGGGTTAATTATGACTTGAAAAAGCTCGTCAAATGCGCGGCCTGAACGCAAAACGGCAGCTTCAGGAGACTCAACCTTCTCAGCGCTCAACATGTTCGCCTTACTCATGATTCCCTCCATAAGAGCCAGCATTCTGTCAGGAGTTAGCATATATTCTTTCAACTTCTTGATCTGCTCTGGCGTGTATCTCGCACGAACAGTTTCGTCAGTATCAGCGATAGCTTCAGCGTCATCAATAGCTTCGCCAGCCACTACGCTAGCACTTCCATTAGCTAGCCCCATGCCGTTTCGCAAAAAATCAAGCCTGCGGAACAATGCACCTCTAGCTTTACCGACGATCGCACTTCGCAATCCACTCGGCACAATCGAAAGAGCGTCGGCATACATACCATCATCCTTCAACAGCTCTGCCTGCTCCTTAATATATTCCGTAATCGGAACCTGCTTCGCGATTAAGTCATTTATCCGGCCCAAATACACATCAACTATTGCTCGTTTCGCAGCATCTAAGTCGGAGATATCAGACTCACTATAAGTAGACCGTAAGCCCAGTAGAACCTGACGCGATTCATACAAATCACGCCCGTCATTATTCGCCTGTTCCACATCCATAACAATTGGCGAATAACTAAGCGTATCAACGTCAACGTCAACGCCTTGCACCAAAGCATCGGCAACTTTCCACTTGTAATCATCGGCAGCTCTTGCGATAAGCTTTTTCAGCTTAGACTTATCGATACTAGGATCGACTGCCCTTTCTGCAAACCACAACAGCACGGAATTAGCCGAATCGAATTTTGGCATATCAATCGCATCGCTTTGAACATCTCCCGATGTAAACGGCTCCGTGAATACAATGGGGGCCACGACGTCTTCGCCTTTTGAGCCGCGTATAACGTCAGCCATAGTACGTTTGCTTTTTAGTTCATAATCAGCTAATACCTTCTCAAAAGCAAGCGCGTCTTGACGATCATGATCATCCAGCGGGCGCTCGGGCAACTCCTGAAGCTTACGCACCAAATCTCCGGCATTTACACCTGCACGCTCTAGATAGATTCCTTGATAGCCGATTTTTTCTGACATTTTATTATTTTACTAGGACTTAAACAAAATTATAACACGAGAGTTGGTTAAACTAACTAAATAGTCCGCGCTTCCTACCCTTCGCAAACTCCTCCAAAATCTCCCGTTGTTTTCGCGACAAATTCGTCGGCGTCTCCACCCGCACCGTCACGATTTGCGCTCCGCGCCCATTCCCGCGCAAATGCGGCACGCCATGCCCCGACAATTTGAAATCCGTTCCCGACTGCGTCCCGGCCGGGATTTTCATCGTCAGCGGGCCGTCGACAGTTTCAATTTCCAATTCCGCACCCAGCGCTGCGTCGATCATCGAAATCGTTTCGTCGGACAAAATCAAATCGCCTTCACGCGTGAATTTTTTGTGCGGTTTGACGTGAATATTGACATACAGATCGCCGCGCCGCCCACCCAGCACCGCCTCGCCACGCTCCGACAAACGAATCGCCGCACCTTCGTCGACGCCAGCTGGAATCTTGATTTTGATCGTGTCTTTTTCGCGCTTGACGCCTTTGCCGCCACAAACGGTACATGGTTTTTCGGGAATTTTACCGCGTCCGTGGCAAGTATGACACGTCGCCGCCTGTTGAATCGGGCCGAATAACGTGTTCATGGTGCGGACTTCTTGGCCCGATCCGTGGCACGTTTCGCAAGTTTTGAGTCCAAATCCCGGTTCTGCGCCGTCGCCATGACAGTGGTCGCACGTCACGTCGGTTGCGATGGAGATTTCTTTTTCGATGCCGAAAACCGCTTCATCAAAGCTCAGCGTCACGCTAGTTTCGATATCGCGGCCGCGATTTTCCTGCGGTCGGGCCTGACGCGCACCGCCACCAAAAAAGCTGCTAAACAGATCGCCGAAATCCCCGCCGAAATCGAAATTAACGTTTTGTCCGTTGAATCCGCCGAACGGATTGCCGCTGCCGCCACCCGACGACGAGCCGCCGACGCCGGCGTGGCCGAACTGGTCGTATCGTTGGCGTTTTTGCTGGTCTTTCAGAACTTCGTAGGCTTCGTTGGCTTCTTTGAATTTCGCTTCGTCGCCGCCTTCTTTGTCGGGGTGATATTTGACCGCCAATTTGCGAAAAGCTTTTTTAATTTCATCAGCCGACGCGCCTTTTTGCACACCTAAAACTTCGTAATAATCTCTTTTTGCCATTGATGTATATTTTATCGCTCTAGCACTCACGCGTCAAGAGTGCTAAGAGTACATCACAATTCCCGTTATCACAAAAATTTCCAAAACTACCCAAATGATGTTGCTAATGATGATCGGCTTCAGCCCATGCACCGCACCGTACACAATCATCAATCCGTTATAAATTGCGAAAAATACCCACGTCAGCAACGACACGCCGGCCGCCGAATGCGACGCATAGATTTGCACGGCTTGCGGAATGCTGGCGATCGGCGCGATCAAACCCATTACCAAAATCACGGGGTTAATGATGTGATGCGTGGTTTGGCAGTTTTTGCCGACGCAGTATTTTTTCGGGACGATTGTTTTGGTTTTGGACTTTTTCATTATTTTTTTGCTAGTTTGACTGTAGCCAATTATGCGCTTTTTGTGAGATTTTCGCAATCGGCAAAGCAATCTTGGCGATATCTCGAGATCATATTAGTTTGCAGGATTTCACAAACTAATCAATCACAGAATCAAGCAAGTTCTCGAAATCCTCACGCAGAATTGCTCGTTCATCTAGTTCAATATTTTCGTCAAAAATATTCAATTTCCAATACAGAAAAATCAGCGCGCAAACTTTGTCAAACCGTATCCAAAACCGCAAACGATTTTCGTCGATTTCGCCGCCGGCTTGCCGATAGCCGTCGAACAACGCCGCTTTCTCGTCGGGCGAAATCTTGATACGCCATTTGTCGTTGTGATACGAAATATCTTCGTAAAAAACTGTCGCGAAATCCGCCATCGGATCATTATATTTCGCAAATTCCCAATCGATCAAACCAACTTCATCGCCATCCACCAAAACATTCGGCGTGACATCAGCGTGAATAAGCGACGGCGTGATTTTATCGAAAATTGGTTGTTTTTCGTTAATAATCTTAAGTTGATTTTTGATTACTTTTCGCAATTTTTGGTGCGGATGATTCAATAGGTACGCTTCGTCGCCAAACGATCTACTGGCCAGCAAAAACAGCTTTTTTAGATTGATAGCTTTTTGTTTTGATTTGGTTTTGTGAACCTGGGCGAGCAATTTTCCCAAATTATACAACTGCGGAATTGTGAGTCGACGTGGCGTCGCGCCAGAGACAAAGCTTTCGACGACCCATAATCGACCGCGAAAAGATTTTTCGGGATCAAAAAACAGCACTTTCGGAATTCTCAGCACATTCAATGCTTTGAGCGCTGGCGCTTCTCGGGTCAAACTTGTTCGGCCAACACGTCGGGAAATCCTGACGACAACGCTATCATTATCGTCAAACGCAACGCCGTATGTATCATTTGACTCGCCGCTACCCAGGTATTTTTCGCTGGCGATTTTCTTCTGAATACCAGCCGTTTTGATCAATTCGGACAACTCATCTGGTGTCATGAGTTGATTATACCAAAGAGGCGATCAAAGAATCGCCTCTGGTCACGGCAAAAGCAGCTGGCTACTTTTCGGATTTTTTCTCGTCGACAACCTCGCCTTCGACCGGCTCGTCTTTTTTGTCCGATTTTTCGCCTTCGTCGGATTTTTCTGCGTCGGCTTGTTGGTACAATTTCGCACCAATCGATTGAACTAATTCGCTCAGTTTGTCGTACGCGGATTTCAACGTGTCCAAATCGTCCGAGTCTTTGTCCTTTTTCGCAACTTCTACGGCGTCGGCGATCTCCTTTTTGTCGTCGTCGCTGATTTTACCGTCGAATTCTTTCGGCATTTTTTCCGCCTGGTAAATCATGTTTTCCAACATGTTTCGCGCGTCGATTAATTCGCGCTTTTTCTTGTCTTCGTCGGCGTGCGTTTCGGCATCTTTCGCAGCTTTTTCGATGTCGTCCTTGGACAAATTGCCCGAGTTTTGGATCGTGATCGACTGCTCTTTGCCAGTGCCTTTGTCCTTCGCGGTAACGTTCAAAATGCCGTTCGCGTCGAGGTTGAATGTGACCTCGATTTGCGGCACGCCACGCGGCGCGGGCGCGATGCCGTCCAACACGAACTTACCAAGCGATTTGTTGTCGCTAGCCATTTCGCGCTCGCCCTGCAACACGTGGATTTCGACTTGCGGTTGATTGTCGGCCGCGGTCGAAAACGTCTCGGATTTCGATGTTGGAATCGTCGTATTTCGGTCGATAAGTTTCGTCGAAACACTACCCATTGTCTCAATTCCCAGCGATAGCGGCGTCACGTCCAGCAACAAAACATCCTTCACATCGCCCGCCAAAACGCCACCCTGAATCGCTGCGCCGACAGCGACAACTTCGTCTGGATTCACACCTTGCATCGGATCTTTGCCGAAAATTTTCTTCACTTTTTCCACAACCGCTGGCATGCGCGTCATACCACCAACCAACACGATTTCGTCGATATCTTTCGCAGTCAGTCCGGCGTCTTTTAGCGCCTTTTCGCAAGGCCCAGCCGTCGCGTCAACCAAATCTGCTACTAATTTTTCCAATTCCGCACGCGTCAATTTGTATTCGAAATGCTTCGGACCGTCGGCGTCGGCCGTGATGAACGGCAAGTTGACTTCGTATTCGGTCGCGCTCGACAATTCTTTTTTGGCTTTTTCGGCTTCGTCCTTCAGGCGCTGCATGGCGGCGTTGTCTTTGGACAGATCAATGCCGTTTTCGCCCTTAAACACGTCGATGAAATGGTTCACGATGCGGTTGTCAAAGTCCTCGCCGCCGAGGTGCGTGTCGCCGTTCGTCGATTTTACCTCGAAAACGCCGTCGCCCAGTTCCAAAATCGACACGTCGAACGTACCTCCACCGAGGTCGAACACGGCGATTTTCTCTTCTGACTTTTTGTCTAACCCGTACGCCAGTGCCGCAGCGGTCGGCTCGTTAATAATTCGCTTGACTTCTAGCCCAGCGATTTTGCCAGCGTCTTTGGTAGCCTGGCGCTGCGAATCGTCGAAGTACGCTGGAACGGTGATAACCGCTTCGGTAACCGGTTCGCCCAGGAATTTTTCCGCGTCGGCTTTCAATTTTGATAGAATCATCGCCGAAACTTCTTCCGGCGTGTATTCTTTGCCGTCCATTTTGACGCCGACGCCGCCTTTGTGCTCGACGATTTCGAACGGCGAAATTTTGATGTCTTTTTGGACTTCGGCGTCTTTGAATTTGCGACCAATCAAGCGTTTCACGCTGTAAATCGTGTTTTTCGCATTCGTGACGCGTTGGCGCTGCGCGACCTTACCAACCAAACGTTCGCCCGATTTGTTGATCGCCACCACTGATGGCGTCGTGCGATCGCCTTCGGCATTGGCGATAATTTCCGGTTTGCCCGCCAACATGTACGCCACCGCGCTGTTGGTTGTACCGAGGTCGATTCCGATAATTTTGCCCATTCTGCTCTCCTTTTCGTTTAATAAATTCTGCGAAAACTCTCGCAGCGGTTTTCGTATTCTATTTTAGCACTCGTCGTATCCGATTGCCAATACGTTAAGTATAAAAAACTAGCACTCGCGTGTCAAGAGTGCTAGTTCTATATTTTCTAATCCGTCACAAAACAAACTATGTTCCGTACGCGGCCGTTTCGATCGCTAGGTTCCGAGCTTCGACGGCGGCTCGTTTCGCACGTAGCTCCTGCGACAAACTATAGTCCGGATCGATATAATCCCCGTCACAAACATGACCCTTTTCCGCGATAGATCGTGCAGAATCATGATAATCCGGCTGGCACTCTGTATTATTAGCAAAATACTTACCATCACCGCCCTCGTCTACAAAGCCGAGCACGACACCGGCAATTTTTCTCAATTTCCCCTCGGGAATCGGCGGACGGATAGCGACATAGTCATCGAGACCATGCTTCCAAACGGCGTACTTATCGGCTCGTCGCGCCAATCAAAAGCAGCAACCGTTCCTTCCTCAATATTATGCACACTGCCGTTAGGAAGCGTTACCTGATCGCCAGCTTCCACGCCTCTCATGCCTCCGACATGATCCACCTGATAACCAATTTCCGCCATGTCAGCCGCGAAATCTTCAAACGGCGTCGGGTAAGCACTCCTAGAGAAACCCATTATCGCCCGGTCCGGGGCAGCCGGATTGTCGCCGTTTTCATACAATCTTGCTATTCTATTCGCCATATCATTCCTTCCCTATTTGGTATTGCACGATTCATAGTAAGTAATTTTTTTCGCAAATTTAACGCGAAATGGCTGTTTATTTATGACAAAAATCAGTATTGTACTATAATCAAATCTATGAATTCGTCGCTATTGTCACTAATCGGCTTAACAAAGCGCGACCAGAAAATCTACGAATCGCTGCTAGCCCGCGAAAAAAGTTCCATCCGCGCCGTCGCCGAACATACCGGCCAAAACCGCGGCACCGTCTACGAATCAATCAAAAAGCTCGCTGGCGTCGGACTCGTCACATACCAAAAAATCGGCGCACGCCGACAATTTTCCGCCGCCGACCCCAAAATAATTCGCGACATTTTCGCCGAGAAACAACACGAAATCGCCCAGTCAACCTCGCATATTGACGAATATATTGCCGACCTGCACGGCCAATTCGGACAAATCAACGAGCCGTCATTCGCAACATTTTTCGAAGGCAACGAAGGAATCGCGAATATTTTGCGTGATGTTATAAACACAACGAAATCTTTACCTGAACGGCGCTATCATGTCATTTCGACGGCGACCGTACGCGAATATATTTATCACAATTTCGCGTCGTTCACGCGCCGGCGCATCGCGGCTGACGTGTTCGTCCAAACAATCGCGGTCGGCGATGGCGGTGCAATAGACGAAAAGTCCGAGCGGCGCTGGCTGCGAAACTCATCGGTCATTCCGCGCAGCTACACCATCATTTACGGCACAAAAGTCGCATTTATCTCGCTCGGCGACATGAACATTTTGCGCGGAATCGTGATCGAAAACACAGCGATCGCTTCGTTGCAGCGCGAGCAATTTGGGATTATTTGGAAAAGTTTGGACTAAAATTCATCTTTTGCATATCGTTTCGTTGCCTCGTCGAACCAATATTTTCCACCGTCTAGTATGACTTCGGAGTTTTTGAAATTAGCAAAAATTTTGCGCCCATCTAACAATTCATCGAACGCCAGCCATTCGTTATGTCCGCCTTCGAATTCTGCGATAAAATCTCCTGTTGGATTTTCGCAGCTACATAGGAAGAATATTTTGTCTTCTACTGCTTCGTGATCGCCTTCTAGTTTGACGAGTTCATGATAGACACCTTTGATCTGGAAATCGCCATCCAGTCCGGTTTCCTCTAGACATTCGCGCTTGGCCGTTTCGGCGATTGTTTCGCCCCAACGGACTTTTCCAGTTGGCCGACCCCAAAAACCAAAATAGGGATTTTTGCGTCGCTGCTGAAATACGAACTCTTGGCGACCGTTATTTTGACGCGAAATTATCAAAACAACCGCAACTTTCGGCTGCCGTTCGATCGTGTTGTTGTCGGTATCAAGTTTGTTGGCGTATTCTTTGCCTTTGACCGTCAATTTGTAACCATTTTCGGTTTTTGCAACCAATTTCAATTCCACCAAACGTTGCAAATGAAAGTTAAAATGGTCGCTATCTAAATCCGCCGCGCGACGCAATTCGCTAAATTTCGCCGTTGGCTTGAACAATAATTCGCGCAAAATCGCCGTTTGCGCGTCGTGAATATTAATTTCTGTACTCATGATTTTAGTTTAGCCGAGATTTTTGCGAAATCTAGTTAAGTCGAGTTTAGTAATTCACGTCATCGCGCATGAAATCGAAAATTTGCACCGACTTTCCACGCTTTTTCGCCAAATCGCACGTATAGGTCGTGCCACTACTTTCGTTAATGCGAAAAGCCAAAATCTCGTCGGATTGGTCAACAATCAAATGGTTTCGCGCCAACAAAGCTTGCGCATCAACCTCACTAAATCGTGAGGGTTCAATGATTGCTTCGGGCGATTCATTTTTAATCTTTCGTAAAAGCTCAATCGTTTCAATCGCATCGTTCTCGTTACAGCGACCACGTTTTGCACGCGCCAACAAACCTTTTTCGTAATCGTTCAAAGTCGTTGGCAAAAATATTTTCAAATCCGCGCCCATTTCAAACGCAGTTTTCGCAGCTTCGTGATCTGCGCCTGTGCCTCCTCCGGACACAATGCCGAAATCACGCAGAATATATTTCGCCACTTCGCTGCGCAACTTTTCGCGAATTTCGTCATCAACTTCGCGCGTGCCAATTACACCCACCCACTTTTTCACTAAATCAACTCCACATTTTCGTGCGCCCACTCAATCGCCGCCAAAGTTCTTTCACGCGCTGCGAAATTTTCCGCCGGAATTTCATCGCCGTGCCACCAACAATTCCATTCGTATTCGAACGGATTGACACATTGATACAGTATCGTATGAGCAAATTTTCCATCGACAAAGCTCGTGTTTCGATTCGTAGCCGTTTCAACGTAACCCACACTTTTCACGGCTTTTTTGCTGGCATGGTTTTCGATATTTATGCCGGATTTTATTACCGACATATTCAACTGTTCGAACGCGTACATCAGCCGCGCTTTGTGGACGGCGCCAGCGATACCTTTGCCCCAAAAATCTTTGTCGAAAATCATCAGCGAGCTCGATCCAACTTTCAACCCATTTGCTTCGACGATGTCAAACAACGTCGCGAAACCAATCATTCTGTCATCGAAAAAAATCCCACAGACAAAACTGCCTTTGTCTTTTCGCCACGCTTCATAATACTCTTCTTCGGTTTCGATAGTCGGCGCATCTGCAAAATCCGCACCCCAATAACGCAAAACTGAGTGTTTTTGTATATGCGGCAGAAAAGACTTCATGTCGTCTTTCGCAATCGGTTTTAATTCCAATTTTCCGCCGTCATGACGGATTTCCATAATTCGCCCAAACATTTTCGCAGCCTTTCGTTACTTGGCAACAATTGCAGCAGATTTTCGCTGGGCAGCGAAAGATTTCGCCGGCGCGTAGTCACCAAACAGCACGCCGCTATAGAACAGATCGCCCGCCAATGTCCAGCGGAAAAACGGTAGCGCGTTGACATATGATTGCATCTGACCTGCGAAATTTTGCACATACATTTCCGGGTAGAAAATTACCAGGTTCGTAATCAAATAAAACGCGACAGATCCCGCCAAAGTTCCAGCCAAAATTCGCGCAAACTTCGGTTTTTTCGCAATCATCCAGCCAATCAGGCCGACTAGCATGAACGAGCCATAAACCGCCAATCGCATCGTCATGCCGTAATTCGTCAAAAACATGTCGGAAATCATCAGCCCAGAAATCGGTAGCAAGATCGCCCAACTTTTTCGCAAATACACGCCAGCGAATAACGCCGCGGCCGCGACTGGCGCGAAATTTGGCGCGTGCGGAATCAGTCGTGCGCCGACAATCAGCGCGACCAACAAAACTGCGATGATTATTTGATTTCGTCGAGTTTCCATTCAATCTTTTCCCCAGATTTCGTCTGATAATCGCCCGCGCCAACTGCTGCCATTTCGCCGTTCACATAGAATGACCAGAAATGCGTGTCGTCAGCCGATTGACCATTGATCGAAGTCACGAATTCGCCGACGCCGTCGTAGGTCTGGACCTCAACTTGGTACGTACTTTTCAAAAGTTCCAGCGCTGTTTTGCCATCGACGCCATCGTACGCAATCGCTTGATTTTCCGCTGGCTGTTGCAAAGTTGTCGTTTCCGTCGCCTGATCTTTGTCTTTGTTATTGTTCCACAAAACCACGCCGACTACGGCGACAATCGCCACCAAAACAACTATGACGACGCCAGTAATTAGACCTTTTCGCTGACTCATTTGAACCCCCACATGTGTTATATTTCGTTTTCGCTAAACGCTACATATGAGATTACTCGGTTTGTCTCGGCGATGCAATAGTTTTCGCAAATTCAACAACACTATTTTCGGGTTACTTTGACGAAAGCTGGCCGCAAAATTTCGCCGTCCAGCATGTAGCCGGGCTGCAATTCGGTTTCGATAACTTCGGTGTCACCGTCGGAGTTTTCGTCAAATTGTACCGCATTGTGCAGCACCGGGTCGAATAGCGTGCCAGGCTGCGCGTCGACTTTTCGCACGCCAATTGATTCCAATGATTTGTCCAAGTTTTTCGCAAGCGTCGCGATTCCGCGTGCCCAATTATCATCGGCCAAATGCTCCGGCAAATGTTTGGTGGCACGATCAATGTCGTCAATGACCGGCAAAATTTTCGAAACGGCGCTGATTCGTCCAGCTTCGCGAGCGGCTGACTTTTCGCCATCAACACGTTTGCGATAGTTTTCGAAATCAGCTCGCGTGCGCTGCAAATCTTCGACGGTTTCGCCGAGTTTTTGCAGCAGATCTTCCTCTATTTTGCTAACTTTTTTTGTCATTATTTCCCTTTCTTTTTCGCCATGGCCATCTATCGATGTACACCAATTCAAAAACTACAAAAATTATTACTATCACAGCAACCGCGACCCCAATACACCACGCCGGCCAGCTGTGCATTAATTTGCCAATCTCTTGCGAAAAATTATCCATCACAGATTCTCCTCGAGCATTTTACCCGTGCGCGACACCAAACTCATGACGCGTGCGTAACTCTGCCGCGTCGGACCGAGCACGCCGATGTATGAATTATCAGACAGCGGGCTACGAAATCGCGAAATAATGAGCGATGCGCCAGAATTGCGACCGATCGGATTTTCGCTGCCAATGAACACATTCAGCGGCTGATTCGGCGCCGTTTCGCGTAGCCACGGCTCCAAATTATCAAGTAGCGTTGCAACATTTCGCACGTGTTCGCCGCTAGCGAATTCCGGCTGCGCGAACAAATTGCTCATGCCAGCCAGATATAGTTGATTGCCAATCGTAGCCAAACCCAAATTGTGCGTCAATTCGACCAGCGCGTCAACGGCGCTGCGAATGGCGCGTTCGGCGTTGTCTTGGCCGCGAACGCGTGATTCGATAGCCAACGCTCGTCGGTTGTCATTTTCGATTTTCGGTTGGTGTTCTAGCGTGATCGAGTTGACGTAGCAACGGTAACCTTTGTCAGTCGGCACACGACCGGCGCTGGTGTGCGGCTGCGAAATATAGTCCATCTCCTCCAACCGAGCCATTTCGGCGCGAATCGTCGCCGACGAAACATCGAACAATTTCGCTAGCGTTACCGAACCAACTGGCGCGGCAACTTCGGCGTATTGTTCGATTATAGCGGCCAGCAGACGCGCTTGACGTTCCGTCATCATGGCAAAATTATACCGAATTGGCAGTCGAATGTAAAGAGTGCCAAATCGCTTCGGCACTCCACATGTATATTTCGATTATTTGATAATCGGTTTTTTGCTAGTCGGTTCGGTTGGTTTTTTCGCAACCGTCACGCCATCTTTGATTTCTGGGATTTTGACTGGCGCAGCAGTTTCGGACAATTTGCCTTCTTTTTTGGCTTTGTTGTAACCTTTGACGTAATTGACGACACCTAGAACGAACAGGATGAATCCGAAAATAATCGGGCCGTATACGATGTCGTATTTCCCGCTCGTCGAGCTAAACGCGGCGCGGCAACTGAAATATGTCCACGCCGCTCCGCCGGTCATGACCAAAGCAGCGATAATCAAACCGCCCCGTTGGCTTTTCAATTCAGCGTTTTTGTGTTTTCGCCCAACCAAAACCACAAACAAAATCGAGCCGACTAACAACACACACGACAAAATGAATAGGCCAAGATAGAACATCAGTTGCATGTTGCCGGTTTGTTCTGGATGTTTCGCAACGTAATTTGTATACGCCGTCGCAGCGTCATCGTACGCGTTCGCTGCGTTGGTAAAATCTTGATACGCAGTTGTCAATGCGGCGTTGTCTTCGGATTCGATTGCCGCAGCCATTTGGCCAGCGCTGACCGACATTTTGTCAGCGGCCGACGCCAAATCTTGCAAATCACTTTTCGCAGTGGCATCTTTGGCTTTGTTGGCGACATTTGTGAATTCGGATTTCGCTGTCGCGGCAGCACTCTGGAAACTGGCGAGTGCACGATTGACTGCAGCCGTGTCATCGCTCGAAGCAGCGCTGTTCATGTCCGTCGAAAATTCTTGCGCTGCGGTGTAGAATGTCTCGGCAGCCGCTTCGGCATCGCTATACGTGTTCGCGTGTGCCGGCAGCCCAACCGCTGCGCTGACGAAAAATACCGCGAACACCGCTAATAACGCTTTTTGTAATTTCTTCATTTCTTCTCCCGTATAATTATTGCCAGCATTTTATCATTTTTGTTCAGTAGCAACAATATATTCAAGTAAATCTTGCGCCACCGTTCGCGCCGGACGATCATCGTACGTTGGGTTTTCGCCGCGAATTATTTGGTCGATCGATTGAATCGCTTCGCCTAAATCATCGTTGATCACGAATTTGTAATAATGGCGTGCCAGCGCGTGGTTTAGTTCCATGATCGCGCTTTTGGTGCGGCGTGCCGTTTCCTGTGGCGATTCGTCGCCGCGGCCAACCAGGCGCTGATGCCACGTTTCGTAACTGGGCGGAACGATGAAAATCGCCGTTAGGTTATTGGTAGCTTTGACATATTCGTCAACACCTTGCACGTCGACGTCGCCAATCGCGATTTTGCCGGAATTATTGATCCGCTCCAACTCGGCGGTCGTCGTGCCATAGACTCGATCGTGTACCAGTTTTGCTTCGAAATATTTGTGTTCACGCAAATTATTCAGCGCCGTTTCGTCATTGATGAAATAATAATCAACGCCGTTTTGTTCATGCGGGCGCATTGGGCGCGGAATTGTCGTGATGATTTTTTGATAATGGCCGGTTTGCAACAAGCCGTTTTTGATAGCGTCTTTGCCGGCGCCAGTGATGCCGACCAGCAGCGCTACACGCATGTTCTGCAACAAATTGATAGCTTCGGCCGTCGGTTGATAATTTATGATGAGGTTTTCGGTTTCGTTCATGGTATCATTCTAGCAATTTTTCGCGCGATTTTGTTAATCACGTTTCAGCATCACCGTGAACGCCTCCGACGGAATGTCGACTTTGCCGAAACGCTTCATGCGTTTTTTGCCTTTGGCTTGTTTCGCCAACACTTTTTTCTTGCGCGAAACGTCGCCGCCGTACAGTCCGGTCGTGACGTCTTTGCGAAATGCTGACAGATCAGCCCGTGCGATAAATTTGCCGCCGATTGCGGCTTGCAATGCGACCTGGAAATTTTGGCGCGGGATGACGTCTTTCAACTTTTTGACGGTTTCGCGGCCTAGACTTTGCGATTCGGATCGATGGCACATCACCGACAGCGCGTCGACGATTTCGCCGGCGACGTAAAAATCGACGCGGACCAAATCCTCCACGCGGTAATCGTCCAGTTCGTAATTGAACGAACCGTAGCCGCTCGTGACAGATTTCAATTGGTCATAAAAATCGGTCAGCAAATTCGCAAGTGGCGCTTCGAACGAAACCAACGCGCGTTCGTCGATATACGACAAATTTTTCTGTCGGCCGCGTTTTGAAATGATGAGTTGGATCACGGCGCCGACGTAATCTTGCGGCACGACGATTTCACCCTTGATCCATGGTTCGGCGATTTCGCTAATTTTCGACGTGTCGGGTAAATCCGACGCTGATTTGATGTCCAATTCCTCGCCGTTATTCAATGTCACATGATAGTCCGTCGACGGATTTGTGACCACCAAATCCAAATTATATTCGCGCTCCAACCGTTCGCGAATGATATCCATGTGTAATAATCCGAGGAATCCGATTCGCACGCCAAATCCCAAAACCGGCGAATTTTCCGGCTCGAATTGCAGCGCAGAATCGGACAGCGAAAGTTTTTCGACGGCGTCTTTTAATTCCTGGTAATCAACGTTAGATACGGGGAAAAATCCGGCGTAGACGAAGGGCTTGACGTCTTGGTAGCCAGGGAGGGGCTCGACGATTATTCGCGACTCTGTCATTTCTTTCTTCCAATAATCAACAGATTATCATATGGGAACTCGCCTTTTGTTGGTTTTTTAATTTTTGTCTCAACAACTTCAATGCCATTTTCGCTCAACAGCTTGGCAATATTCTTTTCGTCAAACAAATATACAAAGATTTTTTCACCAGGCAAAAACGGCTCATCTGTTTCAAACTCGCCTACACCTTTTTGAACCACCAAACCGACCATTCCACCACGCTTTAGGTAATCAGAAAAATTACTAATGACTTTTTCGACTTCTTTCTGTGTAAAATGATGCAGTGAATAACCAGCATAAATTGCATCGAATTGACCATCGGGCACAAAGTCGAGCATATTTTCTACGCGAAACTCCAATTCAGGAAAGTTTTTGCGGGCAATCGCAATCATGTTCTTTGACAAATCAATGCCGAACGGTCTTAGCCCATGTTTTGCGAAATAACCACACGCGAAACCAGTGCCACAGCCTAGATCCAAGACTTTTTCACCGGGTTGCATATACTTTATATACGTATTCAGGAAAACGAGGTCGCTTTCGTCATCCAGATTATCGTACGCCGCAGCATAATCGCCAGCGATTCTGTCGTAGATTGAGACTGCCTGTAGATTTTGCTCACTCATTGCTTTTCTACCTTTTCTTTAACCTTAACATAATCGCCGACGCATATTTCAGCAACTTTTCGCGCACCTCGTCATCGGTGAGATTCAGTTTTTGCGGCGAAACCAATTGGTCCTGAACTTCTGCGTAACTGTGAAATTCAGTCGACAAACCTAATTCGCCAAAGAAATCCGTCATCTGCTCTTGACTATCAAACGCATTGCCCAAATTGTTCCTCTTGGTTTGTGTCAGAATTGTTTCGTTCATACTTTTGATATTTTGATTTTGACTATCGCGAAATTCTTTCGTTGCGCCGTCACCCGTAATCCATACGCCGCCGAATTTTCGCAAAACTTGCGAAATATTTTCGGCAAGTTCAGCTTTTTCATCAAAGGTTAGGTATCGCAACAATCCTTCATTGACAATCGCAACTGGTTTTTTCGGGTCAAGGGACTCTGTCGCGGCTGTAAAAACTTCCTCGTCTAGAACGTTGCCGCTAATGATGTGCAAATTGTTTGGAACTTCCGTAACCCAAGCAAGAATTTTTCTTTTTGCTTCTGCAACTTCTGGCAAATCTATTTCTATATATTGGCTTTCAGGATTGCTTGTTGCGAAATTCAAGCCACGTGGAGAAAAGCCTGACGCAATCTCGATCACTTGTGTAATTGTACTTTCCGCCAGCAACTTGTCGATTATTTTATGCCGCGCCTCAAGTTCAGGTGCCAATTTCGCAATCAGCAAATCTTCGTTAATGCTACCCGACAGCTCTTGCATTTTCGCAAATATTTCCGGATAAAGTGGAATATCTGTAAATGTTCGCGGATAGGCCGTCAAAATCGCGGTCGGGATTATTTTCTTAAATTTTTCTACGTCGCTCACTTTGCATCCTTTTCAAAATATTTTTTCAACGAAACCGTATCCCCAACCCGCGCATCTCGCGTCGTTTTCAAGTTCGTCACAATATACCCAATCTCGCCCGTCTTCAAAATCTTTTCTTCTTGCATGTTCGGCGCTAGCTTGCCAATTTCCAACGCTAGCCCATTCGCATTCGTCGCAATCATATGAATCGCATCTGATTTTCGCAGCTCGCCGTCAACCACACGCACATACAAAATCACGCCGCGATAATCATCATAATAACTGTCAAAAATCAGCGCACGCGTCGGTGCATCAATTTCGCCCATCGGCGCCGGAACCTGTTCGCAAACCGCGTCCAAAACTTCCGTTACGCCCATGCCGGTTTTCGCCGAAATTTTCAAAATATCGGATTCTTCGCAGCCCAGCAAATTGATAATTTCTTTCGACACGCGCGGCACATCGGCGGCCGGCAAATCGATTTTGTTCAAAACCGGAATGATTTTCAGATCCGCTGCCATCGCCAAATACACATTCGCAAGCGTCTGCGCCTGTATTCCCTGCGCCGCATCAACGACCAAAATCGCGCCTTCGCACGCGGCAAGACTTCGTGAAACTTCGTAGGAAAAATCAACGTGCCCCGGCGTGTCGATAAGGTTCAATTCGTAGTTTTTCCACGTCATGCGAACCGGCGTCAATTTGATCGTGATGCCTTTTTCGCGTTCCAAATCCATCGAATCCAACAATTGCGATTTCATTTCGCGCTTCGTGACCGTGCCGGTCATTTCCATCATGCGGTCGGCCAGCGTCGATTTGCCGTGGTCGATGTGGGCGATGATGCAAAAGTTGCGAATCTTATCCATGGCCGACCCGACTAAACAAAATTCGTTTGATAAACACCAGAACTGGTTTGGCCTCGGACAGCCGAAACAGTTGCGAAAGTCCCAAATACACCGCGAAACTGACAATCGTAATGATAGCGAATTTCGGCAAAACCATCAAAATGCTCTGGTCGGCGAATTCCAAATCCGATATCGTGACCATGATATACGTGACAACGCCCGTAATCGCCGTCGCCACAATCATACGAAGCACCGCTGCCAGCGACTGACGATCAAATAGACGTTTGATGCGATGATTCATCACGAAAAATAACGCGCCCAGCTCCATCGCCGCCCACAAAATCTGCGCCAGCGCCAAACCGTACGGTCCCATGTGCAGCCCAAATGCGAAAAATATCGCGAAACCGACCGCAATAATAATCGATCCCAACGAAATCATGAACGGCGTCCGCGTGTCTTGCTGTGCGTAGAAACTGCGACTGGCGATTTGAAAAACCGACCGCAAAATAATGATAACTGACATCAGCCCCAACAGCCCCGCGATCAGCGAATCGCCGCCCGGCACAATCATCGACACAATAAATCCACGTGCGAAAAACGTAATCATTGCCACCGGCAGCGCCAACCAAATAATCACACGCATGACGCCTTGCAGCTCCTTGCGAAACAGATCCGGCCGGCCCTGCGAAAGCCGTTCGGTCATTTGCGGAAACGCCGCCGTCGAAATCGCCGTACCGATCAGCGTGATTGGCATCAGATACAAATTTACCGCTTGGTCGTACGAACGCACGATGCCCGCACCCATGCGGCTGGCCAAGTTGTTGTCAACCAAACTCGACACGTAGTCGATACTTTGATCGAACGAACGCGCCGGCAGCAACGACAAAACTTTGCGAAAACCGCGATTTCGCCAATAAATTTTGAACCGATAATCGAATCCCAGACCAATCAAACCGAGTACCGAAACCACCAATTGCAGCACCGCGCCGATGACCACACCCAACGCCACGCCCATGATGCCGCCTTCGAAAATCTGGTGCCCCATGATATTCACGCCGTTCGTCAACACCGTCGCGCCAAAAATAATGCCCAAGTTGTACAGTGCCGGCGCCATCGCGAAAAACACGAATCGGCCGACGGCTTGTTGCATCGACGCGATGACGGTGGCAATGGCAAACAGGAACGGATTTATGGCAATGACACGCATCATGCTAACTGTCAATGCGCGGCCTTGTTCATCAAAGCCCGGCACAATAATCTGCACCAACAGCGGTGCGAAAACGATAATTAAAATACTAGCCGCCAGCGTGACCAGCGCCAGCAAATTGATCATGCTGGTGCCGAGCTGCCAGGCTGATTCTTTGTTGCCTTTCAACAAACGAGCATTGAAAACCGGGATGAACGTAACCGATAACGCGCCCGACACCAATATATAGAACATGAAATCGGGGATCGAAAACGCCGCCGTGTAGGCGTCGATGCCGACTTTGTAAGTGTGCAGATACATGCCGTTCAGGATGCGGTCGCGGTACAAACCCAGCAAACTGGCGATCAATGACGAGCCGGCCAACAAAATGGCGGCTTGCTTGATCCCCAATTTGTTATTGGCGCGCGCGATCACGCCGCGCACGCGGGTCGATGCTTTCACGCGGCGTTTTGGTGGTGGTAAGTTTGACGACGGCGAAATTTCCATGGCTAATACAATTTAGCGGTTTCGGGCAGTTTGGTACCTTTTAGAATTTCTACGACATCGTCGGCATTGAGCGTTTCTTTTTCTAGCAATTGTTTGGCCAATGCGTCCAATTTGGCGCGGTTCGTAGTGATAACTTCGCGGGCGCGTTTGGCGGCTTCCTCAAGCAGACTCTCGACTTCGCGGTCGATTTCTTCGGCGGTTTTTTCGCTGTATGGGCGATCGCGTGTCATTTTGTCGAACATCAAACCGCCTTCTTCCTCGTGAAAGACTTGGTCGCGCAGTTTGGTGCCCATGCCTTGTTCCATGATCATGTCGCGTGCAATTGATGTCGCGCTACGCAGGTCCGAGCCGGCGCCGGTCGTGATGCGATCGCGGCCATAAACGATTTCTTCGGCGATGCGCCCACCGAGCGCCCGTGCCAAAATGTCTTTGAATTCGACGACTGATGTGTAATTCCGGTCTTCTGGCGGCAAAGTCCACGTCACGCCACCGGTGCCGCCGCGCGGAATAATCGTCACTTTGTGCACCGGATCGCTGTCGGGCAAAACGTGTGCCACAATAGCGTGACCACCTTCGTGATAAGCTGTCAACTCTTTGTCTTTTTCGTTCATGACTTTGGATTTTCGTTCCGGGCCGATGGCAACTTTTTCGAAGGCCGCCGTCACGTCGTCATTGGTGACTTTTTTGCGGTTGTGACGCGCCGCGATGATGGCCGATTCGTTGGCGATATTTGCCAAGTCCGCGCCACTCGAACCGGCGGTTTTCGCAGCCAACGCGTCCAAATCAACACTTTCGTCGGCCGGTTTATTTTTGAAATGAACTTTCAAAATCGCTTCGCGGTCTTTGCGCTCCGGCAGCGAAATGTTGACACGACGGTCAAATCGCCCCGGTCGCAACAATGCTGGGTCCAAAACATCCGCGCGGTTTGTGGCCGCCAAAACGATCACGTTCTGATTTTTGTCAAACCCATCCATTTCCACCAAAATCTGGTTGAGCGTCTGCTCGCGCTCGTCGTGACCACCGCCCATTCCCGAGCCGCGACGTCGTCCAACAGCGTCAATTTCGTCGATGAAGATAATGCACGGTGCGTTCTTTTTGGCTTTTTCAAACAAATCGCGAACACGCGATGCGCCGACGCCGACGAACATTTCGACGAATTCCGAACCCGAAATGCTGAAAAACGGCACGTCAGCTTCACCCGCAACGGCGCGTGCCAACATGGTTTTGCCTGTTCCCGGAGGCCCAACCAACAACACGCCTTTGGGGATTTTCGCACCAACTTCGTGGAATTTTTTCGGATGTTTCAAGAAATCTACGACTTCGACCAAATCTTCTTTGGCTTCTTCGTTGCCGGCGATTTTCGCGAAATTCACGGCGTCTTTGTCTTTGCCGTACAGTTTGGCTTTTGATCGGCCGAAGCCCATCGCCTGATTTCCCTGCTGGTTCGCCGAGCGCATCATCCAGATGAACAGCGCACCAATCAGCAACACCGGAATGACGATGCTCATCACGCTCCATACGGCCGCGCCGGTGTCGTCGGGCGCTTCCGAAACGTATTCGATTTTGTTGATATCCAAGCCCTGTTCGCTGGCCGATCCACCCGACGGAATGCGCGACTTTTCGGTCGGCTTGTCTTGGTCTTTCATGGTAATCGTCAAATTGCTGCCTTGTTCGACGATTTTCTGGACTTGGCCGTCGCTGACCTGTTTTGTCAAATCGCTAAAGGCCACGTCTTTCAAATTCGAATTCGGCGACAGGGCGGCGAAAATCGCCAATCCCAAAACGATAATTAATGCCCAAAAAACAGTGGTGCGAATCCACCGATTTTTGGATTTTTTTGGCGTCGGTTTCTTTGGTTGCATAATTTTCCTTTGATTAATTCAGCATCATAGTCCGCGCAGGCAGACCAACTTTACCTATTTTAGCAGATTTTCAAGAGGTACGCACGTATATTGCGTCTTTTTTCGCCGTGATTTTTACACTGGCGCCAAAATAGAGCGATTTTCCTGATTTGGCAGTTTTCGCAAACAGCAGAATTTGGCTGATTTGCGGGCGGGTCAGCGTCGCATTTGTCGCGCCGCGCAAAATTTCTAGCGCCACATTTTGCGGCCACATAATCAGATCATAACGGCAAATTTCTGGTTGCGAAAACTTTGCGATTTCGTTTTCAATTTCACGACGCAATTCATTTTGCTTTTGACATATTTGAACAAGTTTCCGACGATTTGCGCCCGACATTTTCGCAACCACATTTCGCACGCGATTGCGAAAATAATCCGGCGTATAGTTCGTTTCGTCCTCGGCCCAAACCAAATTATTTTGCAGCGCGTAATCGACAATTTCGGCTTTGGATTTGGCCAAAAACGGGCGCGAAATATCCGGTGACCACATCGGCGCCAAACCGCGCCAACCGGTGCCGCGAATCAAATTCATCACGATGGTTTCGATCAAATCATCTTGGTGGTGCGCAGTGACAATTTGGTCGGATTTTTCGGTTTTGGCAGTTTTTCGCAAGAATTCGTAGCGTTTTTGTCGCGCCAAATCTTCGCTCGATTTCGCACCCAAATTGGCTTTTTCGCAAACGAATTTGACGTTGTATTTTTCGCAAAGTTTGCGAACGAATTCCGCATCACGCGACGAATTTTCGCGAATGCCGTGATCAAAATGCGCCACGACAAAATCTTTTTTCGCACGCGCAAACTGGTCAAGCAAAACGACCGAATCGACGCCGCCGGAAATTGCTAAAACGTATTTCACACATACATTATAACCGTATGATAAAATGCCAGCATGAAATCGAAGGTGATTGCGAAAATCATAATCTTTGACATCCACGGCAATATTCTGTTACTGCGTAGAAGTTCAACCGCACCACGACGGGCACTAGTTTGGGATTTACCGGGTGGTCGCGTCGAACCTAGCGAGCGTCCCGAATCTTCCATTATGCGCGAGACTTTCGAAGAAACGAGGTTAACAGTTGACAATATAACACTGGTCAGAAATGATTCATGGCGCGATAAAAATACTTTGCAGATCACAAAATACCTGTTTTGCTCGAATCAATTTCATGGCGATATTATTTTAAGTTTTGAGCACGATAAGTATCGGTGGATAGCAACTGGCGATCTTTCGCGAATTAACTTTCCGGTAACATTCCGTGACGGCGGGCTAGATAGAAACGATATCAATAATGCAAAACAACGCCTTGAATAACAGATGCCGCTTTGCAAAAGTTATCGCATCAACTCTCCGTCCGATAATTTAAACGATTCGTCCGTTTTGCCCGCAATGTCCAAATCGTGCGTCACGGCGACGATGGTGACTTTTTCGCTGCGCGTCAATTGGTGCAACAGATCGAAAATCATTTTGCCAGTTGCGTCGTCCAAATTACCGGTTGGCTCGTCCGCCAAGATCAGATTCGGATGATTGGCCAGCGCCCGGGCAATCGCCACACGCTGCTGTTCGCCGCCGGACAAACGACCGGGTTTTCGCGAGTGTTTTTCCTTTGTCAAACCAACACTTTCCAACAATTTTTTGGCGCGCGCCAGGCGTTTTTGTTTTGGTGCATGAGCAAATTCCATCGGCAAGCAGACATTTTCCAGCGCTGTTAAATTCGGAATCAAATGATAGTTTTGAAACACGAATCCGATTTCGCGACAACGATAATCGTTCAGTGCACGGCCGGATAACTTCGCCACGTCGCGGTCGGCCACGACGACCGAACCGGACGTCGGTTTGTCGAGCGCGCCGAGCAGCGACAGCAGCGTCGATTTGCCCGAACCGGATTTGCCAATGATCGAGGCAAACGTGCCGCCTGGAACTTCGAACGACACGTCGCTGACTGCGTGAACGTCGCCCGATTCGCTGGCGTACGTTTTGGTCAAGTTTGAAACTTTCAACATTTCTACTCCGATCTGACCGCTTCCGCCGGTCGAACTTTAGTGATAATCATGCTGGCTGCCGCTGAACCGATCGCCGCAATGACGAGTGCCGCGCCCAAACCATATGCCACAACCGTCCAATTGATGTTCGCTGTGATGTCTTTGACATTTTCCACGCCGCGGGTTGCGAAATTCATGCGTCGTTGGCCGCCGCCTGGACCGCCTTGACCCGGGCCTTGTTGCGACGTTTGCGAAGAACTTTCCGCGTTATTCACCAGCATTTTCGTCAAAGGATTCGCTGCTGCGATGCCGATCACGATGCCGACGATCGACGCGATCAACGTCAACGTCAACGATTCGACGACGAATTGCATCGTGACCGTTTTGTTCGTCGCGCCGATGGCTTTCAATGCGCCGATTTCGCGGCGACGTTCGCGAACGATCATGATCATCGCGAGAAGGATGATGATTCCGCCCGCTACAACTGCGGCGATCAACGAAAACGTGCTAATATTTTTGATCGATTCCAACGGCTCAACTGCCGATTCAGCTTGGTCTTTGGCCGATGTGACGTCGACCGTCGATGAACCGAGCGCGTTTGTGATTTCGCTAACAACCGCGTCCGCATTGTCGATCGAATCCGCCGTGACGATCATCGCGTTGACTGTGCCGGATTGGTCGGACAGGTTTTGTAACGTCGCAATCGGCATGACGATCATGTTGCCGGCGAAGCGGTTTTCGCTAGTGTCGATAATTCCCGAAACCGTGACGCTTTGGCCGTATGCCGTGAATGCGTCGCCGACTTTCAATTCGTTTTTATCCGCCAAACCTTGGCCGATCAACGCTTCGTTTGCCGAAGAATCCGCGTCGATCATTTCGCCGCTCGATAATGTGACCGCGCCGATTTCGCTGACATTCGACGGACCAGTTGTGCCAATTACCGTCAATGGAATTTTGATTTCGCGCGTCGTTCCATCGCTGTCATTTGGCATTTGTGGCATGTTTTGCGACGTTTGTGAAGACGAATTTGAGTTATTTTCGCCTTGGAACCGTTCACCGATTCCGCCCGCTTCGACCGCTGATTCCAAATTCGTATTATCCGACGACAATCGGTCCGATAATGTCGACGTCACGCCCGAAACGTGCGCCAAATTTTTGACTTGGGTTACTTGCGAATCAGTCAGCGCCGTGCCGCCGCCTTCGAACCCGCGCACGCCGGCCGGGTTGACCGTGATCGTGTTTCCGACGCTTGATTTTACTTGGTCGATTTTTTTGTCGACGGCCTGACCAGCCAACAACATGGCCAAACTTAACCCGATTGATAATCCCAAAATCAGCACGATCGCGACCGTGCGGATGCCGTTGCGAAACGCGTTGCGCACGCCTCGTGAAAATGTGTTCATGTATTCCTTTCTGGTTATTTGCGACCAGAATATCGGGATTTTCTGAATTGGAGCTGAATGGTTTTCGGGGAATGCATTGGATATTGATATTGATATTGATATTGATATTGATATTGACTTTTTCGACAAGAAGTGATATATATATATTAGCTTTTTGTTGATTCCGTAATCTTGCGTTGAATTTGTCAAATTGCGAACTTTGACAAGCAAGCGTTTTGCACGAATCGAGTTTTCGCAATGTTAGTTGTAGTTTTGCGAAATCTCGGTTTGTGCGCCCAGATGGTGCACCTTGGCATTTCGCCGACCGAGCATCCGAAAGGAACTACCATGGACATTCGCAACCGTATCGTGATCGTGCTCGGCAATGACCTCATTGACCTGCACACCGTCATGGATATCCCCGAATGCACACGGGCGGCCATCAACGACATTCGTGCCGTACAGGATGCCCACCCGCAGTGGCGCCGCCGCAACACCTTGCGGGTGCGTCTCGGCGTAGCGTTCTCGAAGGAAGAGGTGAGCGAGGCAACCGACGAGATCGTTTCCCTGGTTCTCGCTGGTCTCGGCTGGAACGACGGCAAGACAGCCTATCAGATCGTAACAAAGAGCCGTACTGACAGCGAATGCGTCGTCATTCGACAAGAGCTGCCGGAAGAACCTAACTTCGGGCCACTCGCACGGACGCTCAAGAGGGCTATGTACGCGTGGGCAGCGCATCACGGGTATGACCCCGACAGCTGCCACCTGACTGCTACAATCGGCATCCCCGAGACAGACCAGTCGGTTGACAAAACGCTGTTCTAGACTCGCCATTCGTGACGGCCGACCCGGGATTCGCTCCCGCTTCGGCCGCCACAGCGCCCTTCGCAAATCAAACGCTTGCTTGTCATATAAATCAGTTTTCGCAGGACCACATTTCGTGGTTTTTTATTTTGCGAAATTATTTCCGCGCCAAAATCGGGAACGTTATCGAAAATGTCGAACCTTTTCCGACTTCGCTGTCGACATGAATTTTCGTGCCAATCTGCCCGGCCAAACGCTGCGCCAAAGCCAAACCCAAACCATATCCGTCCGATGTTCGCGAACTTTCCGCGCGGTAAAATTGGTCGAAAACGTGCGGCAAATCGTCGGGCGAAATCCCCACGCCGTGATCGCGAATATACAATTTCGCGACGCGATTTGATGCGACGACGCCGATTTCGATTTGCGAATTTTCGGCGCTGTATTTGATCGCGTTATCTAGCAAAATTACCAAAATATCGGTCAAGCTTTCCGCGTTAGTACGGACAAACTTTGACGAAATAGTGTTTTCGATCGAGATGTTTTTCGCCTGTGCTACATTCACGATGCGGCCGACCGCGTCAATCGCTGGCTGTTCGATGTCGATGCGTGTCAGATCAACTTTTTCGTCGCGTGACAATTTCAACAATCGGTCGGACAGCGCCCGAAGTTTTTCGATTTCCTCCAAATTGCTGGCGACGACAGTACGCAAACTTTTCGCAGACATTTTTTTGTCACGCAGTGCAACTTCGTTTTCGGCCTGAATCACCGCAAGCGGCGTGCGAAGTTCGTGACTGGCGTCGCTGACAAAACGACCTTGAGCACGCATGGCATTTTCAATCGGCTGCAATGTGCGACGCGCGAACAGAAAACTAGCCACGCCGCCCAGCGCCAACGTGACGCAGTTGAAAATGACCAAGCTACCGATGATATTGGCGCGGCTTTGCTGGGCACGTTCGCGAAAAATATCGCGTAGCATGACTTGATCGTTTTGAAACAATTGATAGCGCTGCGTCGGCAAATCAGGTGGCATTTCGCGGTCAAATTCGCGTGCCGAAATGCTGTACAGCGCCACGCTGAAACTGACGCTGATTACCATGATGAGCGCCAAATACCAAAACGTTAATTTGACTGTTGCCGAAGTGAAAAGTTTCATGCTTCAATTTTATACCCAAAACCGCGCACTGTTTGAATAAGTGCCGGCGATTTGGGAAATGGTTTGTCGATTTTGGTACGCAAATATCCGATGTACGCTTCGACGGTGTTTGGCAATACGTCAGCGTCAAAATCCCACACGTGGCTAATGATATTGGTTTTGGACAAAACGCGGCCGGTGTTTCGCATCAAATATTCCAGTAGCGCGAATTCCGTGCTGGTCAAATTGATTTTGGTTTCGCCGCGCATGACGTTAAATGTCACGGTATCGAGCGTCAAATCGCCGACTTTCAACGTATTGTCGATCGTTTCCTGCGGTCGGCGCAACAACGCACGAATTCGCGCCAACAATTCCTCAAAACTAAACGGTTTAACCAAATAATCGTCGGCGCCGGCGTCCAGTCCGTCGACTTTGTCGCGCACTTGGCCTTTGGCGGTCAAAATCAAAATCGGCGTTTGAATACGATTTTCGCGAATTTTTTGGCAAATCGTCAGCCCGTCAACACCGGGCAACATGCGATCCAAAATAATCAAATCGTATTCGTCGCCCAGCGCCGCGGCCAGCCCGCTGTCGCCATCGTAACAGATCTCCGTCATGTAATGTTCTTGTCGCAACCCTTGGCGAATTGCGTTTGCTATTTTGTGTTCATCCTCTACTAATAATACTTTCATACGATTATTTTCCTCAACTTTTCTGAGTGATTACTGAATAATACCACGTTTTCGCGACACAGCAATCGGCGTGCAAAATTTGCTATGATGGAATGCGATGGTTGCAAAAATCAAAACGCGCTTGGTCGCACTCGATATTATGCGAGGCTATTTTATGATTGCGATTATTTTGAACCATCTGCATTTTTATCCGAATGGTTTGGAATGGGTCGAAATGCGCGGCGATTTGTTTGCGTCGGCCGCCGAAGGATTCTTTTTTATTTCTGGCATTGTTCTGGGTATGGTGCGTGGGCAAAAACTAATCCGTGAACCGTTTCAAAAAGTTGCGAAATTACTGCTCGGACGCGCCGGGAAATTGTATTTGACAAGCATTATTCTAACGATTCTGTTCACACTAATCGGTTGGATATTTTTGCAAAGTCCAGGATTAAAAAGCGGAATTCTGCCGCCGAGCGCCAACTTTTTTGAAACCATCTGGAAAACTGTGACATTTCAATACCATTACGGCTGGGCAGATTATTTGTACATGTACAGTTTGTTTTTGCTGGCGAGCCCGATCGTCATGTGGCTGCTGCGAAAAGGTTGGTGGTACGTCGCATTGGCTGGTTCGATTATTTTGTGGCTGTGTTTTCCACCCACGGCGGGTTTGTCGGACGCGACGCGTGATGCTTGGCAGCCGCTGGCGTGGCAATTGCTGTTTTTCGGCGGCATGATCGTTGGGTTCAATTGGAAAAACATCGCCGCGTGGTGGCGAAAACGTTCGACCGGTCTGCGAAAAATCATTTTCGCGGGCGTTGTTTCGCTGGCGACAATTACACTGTTCGCCAATGTTATCGTCGTGCTATTCACGTTTGATATTGGCGGCCATATGCATGACATTATCGCGCCGCTGCAATCGGAATGGTACGCCAATTTCTTCGTCAAAGAATCGTTGCCACTGCCGCGCATTTTGCTATTTTTGCTGTGGTTCACGGCCGGGTTCATGGTAGTGCGAAAATCCGAATCGTGGATCGTGCGAAAGTTCGGCTGGCTCATTCTGCCGTTTGGCACGAATTCGCTGTATTCGTATATCGTCGGCGCGTTCGTGCTGTTTTTCGCACACTTGTTTTTGAATCCGGGCGGCGTTTTGTTCAACTTGGCAATTTCGATCGGCTGCGTCGCACTGGTTTGGGTGGCGATTCACTACAAATTTTTGATGAGAATCATCCCGCGCTAATCGACCAAATATTCGGCGGCCATCACATCGGGCTTTGCATCGTTGGCAATCGAATTTGATATTTGCACAGTTCGCAACAATTTCCAATTATCAAACGGCGGCCGGTCGGCAGCGCCGTCGCCGCTGACGTACCAAACTTTGTCGCCGGGTTTGGCGATGTCGTCGATGTTTTTGACTTTGCGAAAATCGTTGTCGCGCAGCATCATCAGCGATCCATAGTGATAATTGGTACTAGCATCCAAAAAATACACTGGATTTTCCGGCGTATCGTATTGAATTGAGTCGTAAAATGTCCACGTTGAATCGGCGATAATTGGCGCGTTTTCGGACTGAGCGGCGATTGCGTTGGCTGTTTCCTGGGCGCGTGAAACGCTACGGGTGAAAAAATTGTAATTGCCGTAGTGCATGACATTAACGATGCCGACAATCGACGCCGCCAACGTCGCAACGAACAAAATCGTGCGAAAAACGTTGCCGATCGAATCTTTGCGGCGAAAGCGAATCACAACCGCCGCGAAAACCACGCCAATCACAACCGACGGCAATAAATAGCGATCAACGAACGACGATCGCATCGGCGGCAACGACGCCAAAAACAGCAGGATTGGCGGCAAAAACGCCGAAAAAATAATGAGCCAAAGTTTTCGCTTTTCGCTGCGCTGCATTGACTTGTACGTTCGAATTGCTAGCCACAAACCCAGCCCAACAACTGCGAAAATCAGTAGCGCCGCCCACGGCGACACCGCGTCATGCGGCGAATAAACCAACGCATTCGAAGCATAATCAGTCGCCGTATCAACACCGACATTCGGAATCCAAAATCCGCTGCCGGTCACGGTGCGCAGTTGCCAAATCATATACGGCAGCCACGGCAAAAATACCACAATCCCGACGCCGTAGCCCCACAGCATATTTTTGCTGAAAAAAACTTTTCGCAAGTTTTTGCCGCGCAAATTATTCATGCGTAAATCGACATATTGCCACACCAAATGCGCCACCCAAATCAGCGCCGTGAAATAATGCGTCCACATGCCCAGCGCAATCACCACGCCGTACGCGACCCACAGTTTTCGCGAATTCCGCTGGCGTGCCAACACCAACAACCATGTCGCCACGATGGCAACAAACGCAACCATCGTATACATGCGAGCTTCGAAGCCGTAGCGCACCAACATCGGTGACAACGCCAGCAACAGCAAAACAATGAACGCCGCCGCGCGACCAAACATTTTTTTGGTCAGTCCGAATCCGGCGATAATCACGCCCGCGCCAAACACGACACTGAGCGATCGCAGCGCCACGTCGCTGTTTCCGAAAATCGCTGCCCACAACTTCAGCAACAAATAATACAGTGGCGGATGCACATCATGCGCCGTATATTTCGCAATGTCGGCAACATTGAATCGAATCAGATACGCGCCGAACGATTCGTCGAACCAAATCGACCATTTGCCAATGTTTGCCCAGCATAGCCAAACGTACAAACCGACCGCGGCGATGATTGCGAAAATCGCCACGATTTTCCAATGGCGATCCAACCACGAATTTTTCGCAAAGTATTTTTCGCAAACGCTTTTGACGCCAGCGCTTAGTTTGTTCCGTTTCATTACCGATATTGTAGGTTTTATCGAAGTTTTGCGCAAGCAATCCGGATGGCTTCGCTCCAGGTGGCGAAAGCGTGAACCGTATCGGCGACCTGCTGGCCGGTCAGTCCGTACTGGATCGCCAGGCCCAATTCGTGAATCATCTGGGCGGCCGATGGCGCCACAATCGACGCGCCGATCAGCACGCCTTTTTGGTCGGCGATAATTTTGACGATGCCATCGCGACGATTGGCGATACTGGCGCGTGCTACGACGGAAATCGGCACGACGACTTTTTTGAATTTGATGTCTTGACGCAAGCAATCAGTTTCAGTTAGCCCAACACTGGCGACTTCCGGCGAAATGTTGGTAATCCGTGGAATCGCTCGATAATCCGGCACGATTTTGGTGCGACGCAAAATGTTGTTGGCTGCCACGCGGCTTTCATAAATCGACACATGCGTTTGGCCGAATCGCCCCACTACATCGCCGGCCGCGTAAATGTGACGCGCCGTGGTTTGCATGAATTCGTTAGTTTCGACGCCGTCGTCGCTGGCGTGAACGTGGGCGTTTTCTAGCCCCAAATCGACATTCGGCGTTACGCCAGCCGCGACCAAAACTTTTTCGACTTTGACCGAATATTCGTTGCCGCCGCGCAGGTACGTGACGCGGGTTTGCGGGCCGTCTTTGGCGACGCGAATCACACGGGCGCCGGTCAAGATTTCCATGCTGCGTTGTTTGGCGAAGATTTCGCCGACCAGTGCGCTGGTTTCGTCATCTTCGCGTGGCAAAATGCGTTTTTTAGCTTCGGCCATGTAAACTTTGGTACCGAAAATGCTGAATAATTCCGCCGTTTCGACGCCGGCCGAACCGCCGCCGATCACGAATAAGCTTTTCGGCGGACGCATGACATCCAGCGCTGACGACGGCGTCAAATGTTCAACTTTTTCCAACCCGGCCACGCCTGGCGACGCCCACGAACTGCCCGACGCAATTAGGAAATTCGCGGCTGACAGATGGCGGCGGTTGATCGAAATCTCGTTGGGCGAAATGAAATAGGCTTTGCCGTGGAACACGCTGATGCCGCGCGACCGATAATAATTTTCGTTCGACGCGATGCCCGAACGTTTGACGGCAGTGTCTTTCCAGGCCTTGATCGTCGGGTAGTTGTAGCCGAGCGTGCCCGAGCGCAGACCGTAACTGGCGCCCTTTTTCGCTGCGTCGTACAGGTGTGCAACTTCTAGCATCGCTAGTGTCGGAATGTCGGCTATTGTCGGCGCTTTGCCACCTAGTTCACTGGATTCGACAATTGCCACGCGCCGCCCAGAACGCGCCACGATTTCGGCGGCGACCGATCCGGCCGCGCCGCTGCCGATAACAATTAATTCGTAGTCAAATTTCGTTTTTGCCATGCCGACTCCTATATTATTCGTTTTTGATTTTTGTAATAGTACGCCGCCTCGGGGTTGAACATCTCGAGCGCCTGCGCGGCGTGATGACGCAGATCGGCGCTGGTAATTTCGGTTTTGTCACCCAGCCACGTTTCAACGCTTTCGCAAACGTCCTGCGCGATTGATTCAGCGTCACCGACCGGCGTGCGAACCGACAGGCACGTGCCTAAAATACTTTGGTGAAGTTTTTCGCGACTATATGGTTCGACGCGTCGCGCTTTGCCACGTTTTATAACGTATTTCATGACCACACTCCGACAGCGTGATAGACGAAAACGTAGACCGCCAACACCACCAAACCGAACCCAGCCATGACTTGCAAAAAGGTTTTGTTGTTTTCGCGCCAAGCTTGCAAGCGGCTGATTTTGTGTCCGCCAGCGATCAAAACAAACATCACGATCAGCGGCAAAACGGCGATGATCGTGTAGATTGCAATGCCGATTAGTTGTGTCGTCGTTGGCTGGTCCGCTAGCAAAATTCCCGCCACCAACAGTGGCGCCGCCACAAAAATTAACTCAGCAAAAATCGCCGCCAGTCCGAGCGAAAAAGCTTCAAAAGAATTTTTGGTTCGTTTAGTTCGTTTGTACAAAAATTCCGCCGCCACGCGCGGCAACCACAACATCGTTCCGCCGCGCCCACGCCGGTAATAAAACAGCAAAATCGCCACACCAATGCCAGCCGCCACGCCGGAAATTGCAATCCAAGCTGCGTAACCACGCATCGCCGCATCGGTTTGAAAAACATACACCACCAGCGTCAATAGCAAAACCGTGGCGATAATCGCACCCCAAATATAACTTTGCGAAAGTCCAATCAATCGGCCATGCGAACGTTTTTTGTACAGCGTGTGACCACTGATCAGCGTCAACATGCTGACGCCCAAACCAAAACTTGCCTGCACCAATGCGGCCACAATAAACGGCAGCCACGTGCTAAGCAAAATTTCATTCGTGATATTCATGGTTTGTTTTTAAGCTTTACCTCTATGAAATAATAGCACATTTTTCGCGGCAGCGGAACTTATACAAACATAAGCGAAATGCTATAATTGTGATAACCACTGATAAGGAGGGCGTATGCAACGAAGTGATCAAAAATATTGGTTGGGCGCGGATGACGGTGTAGTTTGGTATCCGAACGGCAAAAATTTGGCGTATACGGAAAATGCCAATACGATCAATACGGCGCTATCCGAACATTCGCGAAAAATGGATCAGGGTGTTTTGGAAATCGCCGGTCGAAATGCTTATCAATTTACCGGTTATGCGCTGGGCAATATGACGATGATCGTCGGCGACGACGGCTTGATTTTGATTGATCCGCCCGAAGACGTTGAAAAAGGCAAAAACATGCTGGCGGATCTGCGCAAAATCACCGACAAACCGGTCAAGGCGGTGATTTACTCGCACTGGCACACCGATCATTACGCTGGCGTCAAAGCCTTCGTCACGCAAGAAGAAGTCGATCGCGGCGACGTCAAGATCATCGCGCATCGCGACTTCATGCAGAACGTCATCGAACACCAGATTTCCGGCGACGGGCCGATTATCGCAGCGCGTTTAGATTATTCGCTGGGCGGTTTATTAGAGACCGGTCCAACGGGCCGCGTCAACGGCGGTGATGGGCCGGACTTTATCATGCAGACGATTTCGCTAATCGCGCCGAACGTGCTGGTTGACGACAAATTGGATACCACGATCGCCGGCGTGCGCATGGAAATCAGCTGGGCGCCATCCGAGGCGATCGACGAAATCGTAACCTGGTTCCCCGACCTGAAAGTTTTGCAATCGGCCGAGTTGGTTCAAGGCGAATCCTTCCCCAACCTACATTCGGTACGCGGCTCGGAATTTCGCGATCCGCAAAAATGGTTCCGCTCGATCGATTCGCAGTTGCGCACGCGCGACGCCGAGTTTATGATTCCGTCGCACGGTCGTGTGGTGGCCGGTCGCCAGGAAATTGCCGACTGTTTGCGTGATTATCGTGACGTCATCAGCTACGAGTACGATCAAACGATTCGTCACATGAACCGCGGTGATTTGCCGGATGATTTGGTACAAAAGGTTCTGATTCCGGAGCATCTAAAAAACAGCCCGTGGATGGGTGAATTTTACGGTACGATGAGCCATTCGGTGCGCGAACTTTACGTCGGTTTGCTGGGATGGTTCAATGCCGATCCGACGACACTGGCGCCGCTGCATCCGATTGAATCGTCACGCCGCTACATTGAATTAATGGGTGGACGCGACAACGTAATCGCCGCCGCCAAAAGAGCCGCCGACAATAACGATTGGCAGTGGGTAGCAGAATTGTCCAGCCACGTCGTGCGCGTCGATCGTGAACAAAAATCCGACCACGAGGCGCGTAATTTAAAGGCCGAAGCTTTGCGCCAAGTCGGCTACAAAACCGTCAATGCCAACTGGCGAAACTTTTACCTGACAGCGGCCGACGAACTGGACGGCTCGATCGACTATTCACGCAAAATCAACATCGACGCGCCCGACCAAATCGTCGCCATGCCCGACGAGGCGCTTTTGGAAGGTCTACGCGTCCGGATTGACCCAGAAAAATGCGGCGACCAGGTCATGAGCATGGGCTTCAAACTAACCGATCGCGACGCGACAGTCGGCCTGATCGTGCGAAAAGGTGTCGTCGAGGCGGTTTCACAGATTCCGGACGACGCGTTGGCGGTTGTCGAACTGGACCATATGACGGTGATCGGCATGGTATTCAAGGATCTAGCTGGCACATTGGAACAATCTGTTAACGCCGGCAAAGCGCAGTTCACGAAAGGCTCGATTGATGATGCGAAGAAGTTCTTTGCGGTCTTCGACGCGCCGACGAATGATCCGGTTTTGATGGCCGATCGCTAATATTTACCTGACGAAAAAGCTCGAAAATGACATTTCGAGCTTTTTTCGTGGGCTCCATCGGTAATAAATAAAATTCCCATAGAAAATCCCTCATGCTAGATGAGGGATTTTCTATGGTAGCAGCGGCTGGGATTGAACCAGCGACCTTAGGCTTATGAGTCCTACGCTCTAACCAACTGAGCTACGCTGCCGTACCGGTGGACTAACTCCGAACAGTATAGCAGGCAAATTAAATCTGCTCAATATCTAGGTCCAGCTCGACACCTTCAAGCGCATTCAGTTTTCGCGCCACAAAGCTGCCGAGTTCTTTGCTTGATCGCCTTCGTTGCCATGAGAATATTTCGTTTAACTTTTTCATTTCTAACCTTTTTGTTTTATTTTGTTATGCTTCATTTATAGCACAGTGCTTATGCTTTGTCAATACATTTATTATATTTTGTTACGTTTTTTCGCAAAATTTTAAAAATCTGTGGCAATTTACCACAGATTTTAATAAATTCACTGGTTGCGGGGGTAGGATTCGAACCTACGACCTTATGGTTATGAGCCACACGAGCTGACCAGACTGCTCCACCCCGCGTCATTGTAATTCCGTAACATTTTACGACACGCGGCGGGTAATGTCAACTATTCTTCGTTGGCGTAGCGAAAACCGTCGTCTTTGGTTTTGGCTAGCGTCTGCAAATATTTGCTGGTGTCGGCACAAAATCGTTCGATATTGGACAAGCGATTGTTGGAATTCTGAACTTCGCGCAACAAATTCGCCATGTCGGCAAGTAGCCGATCAATGCCGTTCGAATCGCCCGACATGCGGTCGATTTTTTGCCCCAACGTATGAACGTCGCGCTGAATATCGTCGATCAAATTCGATTGCCGATCGATATTTGTTACCGCGTTCGACAAACGCTGCACGTCGTTACGCAAATCGCGCATCGCATCATTAATTGCCCGTTGTACATCGCTATATGATAAGTCCGCCATGATTCAATTATACCCCAAAATCGGCGTATTGAACGGTGCCGTTTTCGATCCAATCGGCGGCGATTTTTAACACGCCAAAATTGCTCGATAATTCTCGCAATTCATCGATAGACGCCCATCTAGCTTGATCAATTTCGTCGGATTGCAATGTCAAGCGTGAAGACTCAGATAGTGACGTGGCAAAAACAAAGTATATTCTATCGTGTTCAGCACGCGAAATATAATTATATTCAACGCCGATAAGACTAACGTTTTCTGATCTAGCATTGATACCCACTTCTTCAAAAGCTTCGCGCATTGCCGTAGATTTTGGTGATTCATTCTCATCACAAACGCCGCCAGGTAACGACCAGTGATCTTTGTACCCAGACTTCACAATCAAAGCTTTTCGCGATTTGTCGTCGAAACACGCCAATCCCGCACCAATTGGCTTCATTGGCCGACTACGAAACCACTTCCTGTATTGCTCGTCAGTAAACGGGACAATCTTTGCCATCGAGAGAGCCTACTTCGCGTACTCAATCGCGCGCGTTTCGCGGATCACGTTGACTTTGATCGTGCCCGGATATTGCATGGTCGATTCGATTTTGTTCGCAATATCGCGTGCCAATTTGATCGATGATAAATCGTCGATTTTTTCTGGGCGAACGATAACGCGGACTTCGCGGCCGGCGCTGATGGCGTAGGCTTTGTCGATGCCGTCGAACGACGTGGCGACGTTTTCCAAATCACGCATACGTTCGACGAAATTTTCCGCCGAAATATTTCGTGCGCCCGGACGCGCCGCCGACAACGCGTCGCAAATACGAACCACGATCGCTTCTGTCGTGGTGGCTTCGATGTCGTCGTGGTGCGCTTCGATGGCGTGCACGATTCGTTCATCCATGCCATATTTTCGCGCCAATTCCGCGCCGATATGGTGGTGCTTGCCTTCCATGCGGTGCGTGACGGCTTTGCCGACGTCGTGCAGCAACGTCGCGGTTTTGGTAATTCGTACGTCAGCGCCAACTTCTTCGGCGATCAAGCCCGACAATTGCGCCATTTCGGTTGAGTGTTTCAAAACATTCTGGCCGTATGATGTGCGGAATTTCAATTCGCCCAGCAGCCGTAGCATTTCTGGCGGAATGCCGACGACGCCACATTCGCGAGCGGCGTCTTCACCGGCGCGAACAACTTCTTTTTCGATTTGACGTTTGGCTTTTTCGACGACTTCCTCGATGCGAGCCGGGTGGATGCGACCGTCTTTCATCAACATTTCCAGCGCCAAACGAGCTTCCTGGCGGCGGACTGGATCAAACGACGACAACACGATCATGCCCGGCGTGTCGTCAACCAAAATGTCAACGCCGGTGGCGCGTTGCAAAGCCTGAATATTTCGCCCTTCTTTGCCGATGATGCGGCCTTTCATTTCGTCGTCTTTGAGCGGTACGGCCGTGACGGTGCGCTCTGATGTTGACTCGGACGCCATGCGTTCCATCGCTGTTGCCAGAATCACGCCGGCACGTTCCTCGGCGTCTTCTTCGGCTTCGCGCTGCAGTTTCCCAACCAACCCAACCAGATCGTCTTTGATGTCGCGCTCCGTCATCGCCATCAATTTTTCAGCCGCTTCGGTTTTGGTAAGTTTCGCAACTTTTTCCAGCTTTTCTTGCTGCTTGGTTCGAATGTCGCGAATCTCGTCTTTCAATTTTTCGACGTCGTCCTCGCTGGCGCGCAATTTTTCAGCCCGTTTGTCCAATTCGTCGAGTTTTCGATCCAGTGTAGTTTCGCGGTCGGCCACGCGATTTTCGGCTTTTTTGATTTCGCGGCGGCGCTCTTCTTCGTCTTTTTTGGCGTTTTCGGTTGCTTTTAGGATAATTGTGCTGGCTTCTTTGCGAGCTTCGGCCAACATTTTATCTGATTTTGCACCGGCATTGGCGCCGCGTGATTTTTCAAACACAAACAGCGCTGCGGCTCCGATGATAATTCCGCCCAGCGCCAATAAAACTTCTAACATTTTGTTCCTTTCAGCCCGATTTTCGCCGTGCCAAGCTTCGCTTCATCCCTCGCGAAAATTCTCATCAAACTCGGCCGCGTGGCGAAAACAGACATGTTTCTCGTTTAAGTAAAGTAAATCCGAGGCGATGCCTCACGAATATTGTACACGATTTTTAGCGCTTTTACACGCTATTTTCGCGGCAACGTGATATGGGCGTCGCCGCCGTATTCCGGCACAACAATGCGATCATTTTCGCTCCCAGCCAATCGTTTTCGCCCGTTTTCGCGCCATTTTTCGCCCATTTCGCCGACAATCGGAATCTCCAACGAATAAGCCAGCGCGTTCATCGTCGTGATACCAATTCGCAAACCAGTAAAACTGCCCGGACCTTTGAAAATAATCAACCCAGAAAGCTGCGAAAAATCGCCAACTTCGTTTTCCAAAACACCCAGCAATTCCGCCGCCAGTCGCCGTTCGGCCAGCCACATTTTTTCGCGCACAATTTGGCCGTTTTTTTCGTCAAAAATGTAAATTTCGGCTGTTGGATTATCGGTTTTGAGCGCTAAAATCATTGCGAAAACTCCGCTAGATTTTCGTACGGCGACGAAATTATCACGTCGCGTCCATCGTCTGCGCGATAATGAATCGTGACGATCGCACGCGCTGGCGGCAGAACTTTCGCCACCGAATCGCCCCATTCGATGATCGTAATCGATTTCGGATCAGACAACGTTTCGGCGATTTCCATTTTCATGATTCCGGCATCGTGCAGTCGATAAAAATCGTAATGATTGAGTATCAAACCATCACGCGCCGCGTAATTTCGCGAAATTGTGAAACTCGGGCTTTGCACGTCGTCATCGATTTGCAAACCTTTGGCGATTCCTTTGACCAAAGTCGTTTTACCAGCACCAACATCGCCGATCAATTCGAAGACTTCGCCGCCGCGCAATTTGGCGCCAATTTCCTGACCCAAACTTGTCATTTCATCCGCATTTTTGATTCTCATTACTGTTATTTTATCACGCGAAACCGCTAATGTTTGCTATAATAATACGAAATGAGCGAAGTGGGAAACATCATCGAGGCATTGATTATTGGGCGTGCGCTGGAACTCGGCGCCAGCGATATTCACGTCGAACCGCGCGGGGCGAAAATTGCGGTGCGAATGCGCGTCGATGGAATTTTGCACGAAACCGACAGTTTTCCGGCGTCAAAATATGGCGAGATTTTGGACGAAGTCAAGACTCTGGCCGGCATGAATCCGCGCGAGAATTTGGTGCCGCAACACGGCACGTTTCGGGTAACGATTGCTCGCAAAAAGTACGTTTTTCGCGTCGATACGTTGCCGACGAATGATGGCGAAAAGATTGTCTTGCATTTTTCGCAGTTGAATGCCGCGCCGCCGACTTTGAAACAATTGGGATTTTGGGGCGAAAACTTATCACGGCTGAGTGAAATTTTGCGTTTGAAACGCGGTTTGATTTTGCTAGCTGGGCCGGACGACGCCGGCAAATCGACGACGCTTTTCGCCATCTTGTCGATTCTAGCCAACGACCGCGTCAACATTTCCACCATCGAAACCACGATCGAACACAAGATTCCCGGTGCCAACCAAATCGCCGTCAATCCTCGTGTCGGGCTGACGACAGCGACCGGGCTAGCGTCATTGGTGCGATCGGATAGCGAAATTATCATGGCCAGCCGAATTCCGGACGCCGTTTCGGCGAAGTATTTGGTGGATTACGCGCTGTCGGGGCATTTGGTTTTTAGCACGCTGAACGCGAAATCGGGCGGTGCAGCAATCGACCAATTGGCGCGTATGAATATCGAGCCGTATCTGATTGCGCACACGCTGCGAAACGTCATTTCAACCCGTTTGGTGCGGCAACTATGCCCGAAATGTCGCGAAAATTACAAACCAACCAAGGCCGAAATAGAAAATATTATGTCGGCGTTTCATTTAACCAAATCGTCGCTCAAACAACTGGCCGCGCACGAAAAACAAATGGCGAACGAAGGTTTCGGCGTCAAAAGCAAAACGATGTCGATTTCCGGCGGCACAATTTCGCGTTTGTGGCGAGCCAAAGGCTGCAAATCATGCCTCAACACCGGTTATACTGGGCGGATTGGCTTATACGAAATCGCCGTCAACTCACCGATGATCGAACGTTTGACGCTTGGCCGCGCCGACGCGAAAACCATCGACCAAATTTTGGCACGCGACGACATGATGAATCTCCGCGCCGACGGCCTAATCAAGGCACTGCGCGGCGTCACGTCAATCGACGAAGTTCTAGCGAAAACGGAGGAATCATGCTACTAACCATCGCCAATATGATAGACACGCCTGTGATGAGTCTGCAAACCGGCACGGAATTGGCGCGTATCGGCCAGCCGATTATCAATCCGCACAATCTAAAAATTGTGGCGTTTTATGTGCACGGACCGCTGGTCGATTTCGAACCCGCGGTACTTTTCGCGGACGATATTCGCGAGCTGGGCGAACTGGGAGCGATCGTCGATTCGACGGACAATATCATGCCACCGGATGGTTTGGTGCGGTTGGAGGAAGTTATCAATTATGGATTCAAACTAGATAATATTCACGTCGTTGATGATCGCAAACACAAACTTGGTCGCGTCGAAAATTACACGTTGGATCCGGACACATTTATGGTGCAGCAATTGTATTTGAAGCCGACGCTGATGAAGCAATTTTCGCTAGCATCGCTAACGATTAACCGTTCGCAAATCGTTTCCATCGACAATCAAAAAATCATCGTTCGTGCGCCCAGCGTGAAAGACAAAGTCGCGAAAACCGTCGGTAATGTCGCGAAGTCTGTGCCACTCGAAAATCCGTTTCGCAAACCCGAACCGAATCACATCGACCGCGAAAACTAACGCGAACTGCGCATTCGCCGCGCGGTCGGCGCGACATTGCCGATTTGCGAACGTTCGTCGCGATATAGTTTCGTTTGTTTCGCGAAACGCTTTTTCAATTCGTCCATGACGGCGAACATTTTTGCCAAGTTTTCCGGATCATGAAACATTCGATCCGACCGCGAGTACACAAACAAACGATCGTCGACGATTTCGATTTCGCAGTCGCGTGCACAGTTCAAAATCGCCGCCATAACGTCCGGCGTGAAAATATACAGCGCGTCGCGTTCGTACTTTTTCGGGCAAAACAATGTGAAAGTTTTCGCAAATTCACCTTCTAATTTCAGTGACGCATTTTGCCCGGCCAAACCAGACGTCGGGATAATGCGCGACCGGACGTTTTTCGCGATGATGTGCGGCGCTTGACTGGGCAGGCGAAAACTAGCAAACGTAAACGGCAAACGAATCTGTGCTCCGGACTGGTTTTGGCTTGGCTCAACATAATATCGCCCCAACAAAAAATCTTTTTCGCTGTCGTAAATTGCCGGCCGTGTTTGCGAATTCATACCGCGTGCAAACGCCGTTCCGGTTTGAAAAAAGTTTTTGATCAACGCCCGAAATTGCAGATTATTCGCTTTGGCTAATTTCGCCAAACGAACGCTGCGCGTCAACTTTCGCAACCACCAAACGTAGCTAGCGACAATCGCTGCGTCAATCGCGCCGACAAAAATCCACGACAGAATGGACGGTTCCATAACTTTTGTTAGCAAAAAATACGCGCCAACATTCAGCGCCAGGAAAAAAATCGCTGCGAAAATCAAACCGAAACCACGACGTTCGAAAATCGGCGTTCTCTGCGAACGATAGAATTCGCGAAAATCAGCGCTCGTCAGCCGCTGACTCCACGACGAAATATCAAATTTCATAGACTCATTATGATATAATTATCTCAGTAAAACAAGGAGTTTCATGCAAGATATCGAACAATTGACGCGCGATTTTGACAGTGTCGAAGGTTGGCAAAAACACGTTGGCGGATTGATGAAAGGCGGCAAAGCCAAAAAATCATTCGCGATTTGGCAAAAAGCCGACACAAAATTCGTCGCGCCGCTATACCAAGTGCGAAAAGACAAATCGGACGTCGCGAAATACCAAATCGTGGCGTGGGCCGATCGCGACGTCAACGTCGGCGATTTGGAAAATCTGGGCGCACAAATTCCGCTCGGCACGATGCGCATGGAAGCCAGCACGATTTCACCGTATTTGTACAAATATTTCGGCGACCAACTGGAAGTCAACAAGATTTTTCAATCGCAGCTGGGCGCATTCGCCAAAGTCATCGCCAACCAGAAAAACTATTCGGCCGTGGCTTACGCAAAAGTCGGCGACAAAGATTACGCGTTCTACATCAAATAATTTCGTCGGTTTCGGCCAGCGCGTTTTTGATATCGTCGTAACCGAATCCCTGCCGCGCCAGATACGCGATAAATTTTCGCTCGTCGTCGTATTTATTTCGCTTTTTTTCGACCAATTTTTGCAAAGCCGATTTTTCGTCGTATTCTTCACTTTTCGCCAAAACTTTTTCGCAAATTTCCGGCGAAATTCCCTTTTTTCGCAAATCCAAAATCAGTTTGCGCCGGCTGATATTTTTCATCGTGGCGCGTGAACGCACGAACGCTTCGGCAAATCGTTCGTCGTTCAAATATCCGCGTTCGTACAAACGCGCGATGACGCGGTCGCGATTTTCCGGCGTCCACTGTTTGCGAAACGCATAATCGCGGATTTCGCGTTCGCTTCGCAAACGTCGCGACACCAAATCGACGGCGCGAATGTAATTTTTGCCAAAGTCCGATTCGCCTTTTAATTCCAAATATCTGTCGGCCGGCAAAATCTCACCTTTTTTCAGCCCTTGGCGCACCAATTGCGTTTCGTCCAAGCTAAACGAAAAATCGTCGTTTACGAAAATATTGTAACGCCCGGCGGTCTGCGCAGCCGGCGTGATTTTTGTGATTTTGAATTCCACATTTTGCAAATTCCCATCGCGTAAGTTTTCGCGCAATAATTTTTCATCAGCGGACTTTTTCGCAATTTTATCACGGCGTTTTCGTTGCAAATCATAGAGTTCTTGCGGCGAAATGTTTCGTTTTTTGCGTGAATTCCCCATCGAATTTTGCGCACCAAAACCCGTTTGGTCGCGGCCATTTTTGGCATAAAAATCATCGTATGAAACGAATTCTGCAATTGAGTCGTCATTTTTCACGAAATATTTTCCAGCGGATTTTCATCGAAATTCATACCTACAAATATACCATTTTTGAAAAATTCCGTTTGCATTTTTGCGAAAAAATCGGATAATGAATTTGACGCGGTCATCGAGCCGCGTCCGGATTTCCTAGATAAATCCGCAACATTTTACGCATTTCTCATTAGAAAGGGGAAAATATGAATTTAGAAAAATTTCAAACGGAAGTTGCGAAACGTGATTTCCGTGGTGGTGTTGATCAACAAAAAGTCGACGGAAAAGTGGTAGACAATCTGGTGTGGATGAGTTCGGAAGTTGGCAAAATCCAGAGCCTTGCAATCCACCGCAAACGAGCAAATGGCGACATCGATGATGAGCTTTTGGGCGAACTCGAAAAACATCTCGGCAGTTTGCTGTTTTTTGTTGCGATGTTTTCAAATGGCTACGATTTGTCACTAGCGGACATTGCGAAAAACAACCTGCGGTATGTCGATAAATTGATTGCTGCGGGCAAAATTCCGAATAGTAAATAGTTTTGCGAGGCTGTTCTAGGCGGCCTCAATCAGTTGAAAATCCGTATCAATCTGACTTCAATAGCCTCAATGATCTGCAGCGTACACGCTTTTTATTGCGGTAATTGCGTCTAAACTAGAGCGAACGGCCTTGGCTGGCGCAGGAACTTTTCCATCCTCGGCTAGTTTCAGGCACGCGTCAAGCGTAAGCCAATCCGTGCTCTCGACTTCTTTTGGATCTATCGTAATTTGTTCGTTACCGACCAACTGATACGAATAATTCCAAACCAAATTACATATTCTGGTTGCATCATCAATAACTTTATCGAGCCTTGTCATTCCGATAATGCGAAGTTTTTCGGGATCAAGTTTTATACCAAGTTCTTCATATGCTTCGCGAGCTGCAGCTTCGGCCTGCACCTCGCCCAGATCGATATGACCACCAACCGCCAAATCGTATGCACCGGGAAATACTCGTTTCGTTTTGGCTCGTTTTTGCACCAGAACTTCACGGCGACCGCTATAATCCCGCCACAACCAGACACGCACCACGCCGACTAAGTTGCCGTCATTTCGGGCAGATTCTGGCTCGATACCCAAACCCGCAATCGGCTCTCCGTTTTGATGAAAAGCTTGTCGCAACGTTTCTACCATTTACTGTCCTCTCCTTTCATTTCGCCAGCCATCGCAGTAGCATCGCAAAATAATCGTCGCTTTGCGGTACAAGTTTGTATTTTTCAGGATTTTTCGTCATTGCGACAAATTCGTCCATTGCGACCCACACAACTTGCGTAACTTCGCCATCGAGCAGTCGTACCTGCTGATCTTGTTTCAATTCGTATTGGTAAATCCAACAGAACTTATTTTCAATCAAATCGGTATTTACGACTGGCAAAAAACCGCGGTGCACGCCGATCAGCGCCAACGATTCTGCAGCGCTCTTGATCCCAATTTCTTCGTGGGTTTCGCGAACGGCCGCCTGCAACGGAGTCTCGCCCAAATCAATGTGGCCGGCTGCCGAAATATGCAGGTAACCTGGCCAGCTCAGTTGCTCGCTTCGTTTTTGCAGCAGTATTTCTGTTCGACCATGATTGCGCCGCCAAACCCAAACATGTGATGAACCGTGTAGTAGCGTATGGCGAATTGCATCGATTTTTGTAATTTTCTCATCAAGTGGCTGGCCGTTTTCGGCATATCGTTGGACATATTCTACAGATGGATTTTTCGCTGACATATCATACCTCAGCTTTTTCTATATTGTCGCCGAATATACGCACGTCAAACTTTCCGATGGTTTGCCGATGCTCATTAAAAGTCATCTCACTACTCGTCAGTTTTCTTCACTTTTTCGCGAACCTTCTTGTCAATTTCCGCCAAAACTTCTGGATTATCCTTCAAATATTGTTTCGCAGCTTCGCGACCTTGGCCGATCGTCTGGTCGTTGTATTTGTAAAACGCGCCGGCTTTGCCGACCACGTCGTGCATCGCGGCGAGATCCAGCACGTCGCCGGTTTGCGAAATGCCTTCGTTGTACATGATGTCGAATTCGGCGAGGCGAAACGGCGGGGCGATTTTGTTTTTGACGATTTTAACTTTTGTGCGGTTGCCGATGACGTCTTCGCCGGCTTTGATCTGGCCGATTCGGCGAATATCCATGCGAAGTGACGCGTAGAATTTCAGTGCGTTACCGCCGGTCGTCGTTTCCGGGTTGCCAAACATGACACCAATTTTCATACGGATTTGGTTGATGAAAATGACGGTGGCTTTCGACTTGTTAATAATTCCGGTAAGTTTTCGCAGCGCCTGCGACATCAAACGCGCCTGCAAGCCAGGCAACGAATCACCCATATCGCCGTCAATTTCGGCCTGCGGAACCAACGCTGCCACCGAGTCCAAGACGATCAAATCGACCGCGTTCGAACGTACCAAAGTTTCAACAATCTCGAGCGCCTGTTCGCCGTTATCCGGTTGCGAAACCAGCAAATTCGCCGTGTCGACGCCCAAGCGTTTCGCGTACGCCGGATCCAACGCGTGTTCTGCGTCGATAAATGCCGCCGTGCCTCCTTGGCGCTGGACTTCGGCGATCGCGTGCAAGGTCAAAGTGGTTTTTCCCGACGATTCCGGGCCATACACTTCGATGATGCGACCTTTCGGATAACCGCCGCCCATGGCGAGATCCAGCGACAATGTGCCGGACGGAATTAGTTCCACATTGACTTTGTAGGCGTCGCCCAGTTTCATGATCGAGCCGTCGCCGAATTGTTTGGTAATTTGGTCAACCGCCAACCCGAGCGCCGCCGCTTTACCCTCAATATCCTTGCTTTTCGCCGTCATAGTCTTTTCCGCTTTTTTGGCCATAAAATCCCCTCGCTTTATTTGACTATATTATACGCTATAATAGAAGTATGAGAAAGCAATCTGGGTTCACGGTTATCGAATTGTTGGTGGCGTTTGTGATTTTGGCTGTGTTAGCCGGCGTGTTTTTTGTGCAGAAAAATAATCTGCAAGCAACCAGTCGCGACAACGAACGAAAAACTGCCATCAACGCCATGTACTACAATTTGACCGAAGTTTTTTACGCGAAAAACAAATATTATCCGTCGTCGATCAGCGACGAAAATCTGACGGCGATGGATCCGGAATTATTCGCCGACCCGGACGGCACGAAATTGGGCGACGAAGGCAGCGAATATCATTATTCGACGACTGATTGCACCAGCGACGGCAAATGTCAGGGGTTCACTTTGACGGCCGACATGCAAAAAGAAGCTCGATACGAAAAATCGTCGAGCAAATAATCAACGGCGGCGGCGCAGGCCGTGGCGGTCGTCGAAATCTTGGATGATTTGATTGATGGTTTTGATTTGCGAAACTGGATCTTTGACGAAATTGAATCGATACGTCGTTTCGTCGCCGACCGTCGCCAGTCGCACCGAACCGTAATTGAAAATTGTTTGCATAGCACCGTTTTGGCGATAGCTGACGTCTTCGACGCCGTCGAGCCCGATGCTTTGTTTTCGCAGCGAAAACAGCGTGCGCTGGATGTGGTTGATGACGCGACGATTGGTCACGAAAAACTTATTCATTTGATAAATATGCGTCGCCAACGCACCGAAAAAAAATGTCAAAACCGACATACCCAGCCCGACCAGCGCGATGAGCGGTTTGGCACTATTGTCGAAAATCCCCACGCTCGAGAAAAAAATCGTGAACAGTAGAAACGCTGCAAACACCACAAACGTTACGAGCCAGATTTGAATCAAGCCGATCGGATGACGCTTGACCTGGATAGCGACATATTCGTTCGGCGCCAAATCCAAATCGGGATACAATTTCATCGACTCGTCGTGGCGAATGCGGACTGATTCGGGGATAGGTTTGGGCGGCGGCGTTGTCGCAGTTTTGTCGGATTTCGGCGTTGTCTGGAAAGTCGGCTCTACTGGAGTCGATGTCGCGGGCGGCATTTCGAAAATCGGCGCGATGATTGGTTCGGTTTGCGACGGAGCTGGTGATTCCGAAACTATCGGCGCAGGTGTTGGTTCGGGCGTTGCAACCGCGGCTGGCTGCTCGGGCTGCTGCGGAGCCGGATGATAATACAGCGGCCGACCATCGGGGTCGTATGCGGCCGGCTTATCGTAGTCGATTGGCTCCTCTGGGTTCATGTTTGCATTATAGCAGATTCATTGCATTATTAATACAGCCTATCGCCCAGATAGTTTTTCAGGATCTGTTTGTGTGGCAAAAAGAGGTTATCCATCGGCAACTCATCGACTGCGAAATATCGCCACTCTTCGCAAAGATCCGGCTCGGCGATTTCTGGCGTGAAATTCGGATTTCGCAGCTCAAATGATAGATGTAGATAATGGTCGTTGGAACAAATATCGTCGACAACACTAACTAATTTCAAGTTCTCCGGCGCGATTTTCGCATTCATTTCCTCCATCATTTCGCGACAAATCGTTTCCGCCGCACGTTCGCCGCGCTCCAAATGCCCGCCCGGCAGCGCCCACGTTCCAGCACCGAAACAATTCTTGCGCTTGCCCAGCAAAATTCTATCGCCCTCGCGAATAAATATTTCGCAGCCAATCTTTACATCATTCATTTTTCCCTTTTTTCTAAGTGCTTTTTCGCTTTCGCAGTCACTTTGCGGCCGCGCGGCGTACGTTCGATGAAGCCAATTTGCAGCAAATACGGCTCGTAAAAATCCTCGATGGTCGTCGTTTCGTCGCCGGTCAGCGCCGCAATCGTGTTCAGCCCAACCGGATTGTCGCCGTAGTTTTCGATCATCGCGTTCAGTAATTGCCGGTCAGCCGGATCCAAGCCCAGTTCGTCTATCTCCATCATCGCCAGCGCCTTTTCGGAAAGTGGATGGTCGATAATTCCGTCGCCGTTAACATCGGCGTAATCGCGCACGCGCTTCAGCAACCGGTTGGCGATTCGCGGCGTCAGGCGTGCCCGCGTCGCCAAGTTTTTCGCAGCCGATTCGTCGATTTTCGTCTCCAAAATCCCAGCCGCGCGAGTGATAATTTTTTCGATATCATTCGGTTCGTAAAATTCTAGTCGGTACAGATGGCCAAAACGATCGCGCAGCGGCGCCGCCAAACTTCCGGTTCGCGTCGTGGCACCGATGACGGTGAATTTTGGCAAATCCAACCGCACCGATCGCGCCGCCGGACCCTTACCGATTACGATATCCAATTTGTAGTCTTCCATTGCCGCGTACAAAACCTCCTCGACGGCGCGACCTAGTCGGTGAATTTCATCGATAAACAAAATGTCGCCGTCCGATAGATTTGTCAAAATCGATGCCAAATCGCCCGCTCGTTCAATCGCCGGCCCGGCCGTAACGCGCAAACCGACGCCCATTTCGTTGGCAATCACGCCGGCCATCGTCGTTTTGCCAAGGCCCGGCGGACCATACAGCAAAACGTGATCGATCGGCTCGCCACGTTTTTTCGCAGCGTCGATCGCCAGTTTCAAATTCTTTTTCAAACGTTGCTGACCGATATATTCGTCGAATTTTTGCGGCCGCAAAGTGATTTCGATTTGTTGCTCGATCGGGTCGTCGATGTTTTCGTCGGGAGTTATGATGCGTTGGACTGCCATTATTCCTCCACCTTATCTTGACAGGCTTGCCATTGTGCACGCGTCATTTCAAAAAACAGCTTCCCACCTTCCTTCTTGGACAGGACAAGCCCCGCGCGTTCAACAGATTTAATACTCGCGGCATTATCCTCTTCGACAGCGCAAAAAACTTTCTCAACCTGCGAATCGCGAAACGCAAATTCTTGCGCCATGATATTTGATCGCGTTGAATAATGATGTCCAAGATATTTTTGACTAACCCAGACGCCCAATTCTACATCTTTGCGATCGTCTGAATATGTCAAGTTACGCGAGCCAACCATGACACCATCGTCCCAAATGCCAAATCGAATTTTATTTTTGGGATAATTATGAATACTCTTTTCAACACTTTCGACATCGGGATATTTCGCAGCTGTTTTGTCGTCAAACTGGCTGAGGTGTTGTCGATCATAGTCAACCAAGTCAAAATAGGTCTGCGCATCCACCAACGTTATTTCGCGTAAAACAATTGCGTCAGTTTCTGAACGGATTTCAATTACACTAGCGCCAGTTTTTCTTTCCATCGTTTCTATTGTATCGCAAGTTGACATTTCGCGGTACAATGTCAATATGAAAACCTGCTTGGTGATTTTTGGCATAACTGGCGATTTGGGGCGGCGGAAGCTTTTGCCGGCATTATTCAACGTCGCCAAATCCGGCCAGACGGACGAGTTGGAAATTATCGGCGTCAGTCGACGCAAAATCAGCAAAGAAAAGATTCTGGAGCGTTTCGCCGACGAAAAATTCAGCGACGTCGACAAGTTTGCGAAAGCTTTTCGTACTGTGAAAATCGACCCGGCCAACCCACAAGATTTCGCGAAATTGAAATTCGCGAAAAATACGCGACCGATTTTCTACCTGTCCGTGCCGCCTGACGCCACGAACCAAATCGTCAAAGGTTTAGCGGCCGCCAAACTCAACACGCCCGATTCGCGCATCATGTTCGAAAAGCCGTTCGGACGCGACGAAAAATCGGCGCGGAAACTTTTCGCAAACACGGAAAAAATTTTTGCGGAAAATCAAATTTATCGCATCGATCATTATCTGGAAAAAGACATGGCGCAAAATTTGGTGGTGTTTCGTGGCAGCAACGCGATGTTTTCGCAGTTGTGGCACGGCTATTTCATCGAACGAATCGATATCATTGCGTCCGAAAAAATCGGCATCGAAGGCCGCGGCGATTTTTATGAACAAACCGGCGCCATGCGCGACGTGATTCAGGGACATTTGTTGCAGCTGGCGGCGCTGACTTTGATGAAAATTCCGCTGGATTTTTCGTGGAACAAACTAGCTGAATACAAATTAGCAGCCCTGCGTCAAATCCAACCGATTTCGATCGACACCTACCGCGACGCGTTGATTCGCGGTCAATACGACGGCTATTTGTCCGACGCCGGGCGCGAAAAATCCTCGACGGAAACATTTGCGAATTTGGCGATTTGTTCGACCGATCCGGATTGGCGCGGCGTACCAATTCGGTTGATCGCCGGCAAAAAATTGGCGGAAAAGTTCACCGAAATCCGTGTTTATTTCCGCCGTTCGTACGCCACACAGGATAATTTGCTACGAATTCGCTTGGATAGTAACAGCGTCGACGTCGGGCTTCGCACCAAAATCATCGGCTACGACCGCCAATTCGAAACTATCGACATGACGTTGCCGGGCGGCGAAGCGCCGGAAGCCTACGAACAGGTTTTGATCGACGCCATCCGCGGCGACCGTTCGTTGTTTCTGTCGCGCGAGGAAATTTTGGAATCGTGGCGGGTTGTGGACGCGGCTTTTCGGCAGAAAACGGTTTTGCGAGAATACAAGTCTGGTGCGGATTTCGAAAAAAATCTAACTATCTGATTTATAAATCTCAATCTGCCACGGTTTTTTATCAACGTCTGTCAGCCGCGCCCAATCAATTGTAACTGCGAAAAATGCTACGTTCGGCTGATTCGCCCATTGCCGCGCCTGTGGGATTTTTGCAAAGTAAGCTTTTTGGGCTTTGATTAGGTCATCGCCCGACAAGATTTCAGCACGGCCCTCGATGTCAATACTAGCGTCAATGTTCGGCATCATCACAAGCGCTACGTGGTTATTATTCGTAATATTTTCAAATTTTCGCGATTTTATGAATGTGTCGAAAACGATTTTGTCGTTCCAAATCCCGAACTCGACTGTCGTAGCCTGCGGCGAACCGGTTTCGCAAATACTAGCGATAGATGCAAAATGCGCCGTATCCGCTAGCGAAAGAATTTCTGGCAGTTTCATTTTTGCCTCAACGCTAACTTTACCCGCTCACCTGTTGGCAAATCTTTCGCAACGTCGCCAAGCGCCGCCGTCGCGTCCGCCAAACTAAACCCGAGCGCCATCAACGCGTCCAGCGCTTCGTCGCCGGCCGAAATAAATTGCGAAATATTCTGCGAAGTTTGCGAAAAAACCGTCGGTGCGCCGACTTTGTCACGCAGATCGACGATAACGCGTTCGGCGGTTTTTTTGCCGACGCCGGAAGCTTTGGCGACAAACACCGCGTCCGCTGACGCGATGGCCGAACGGACGATTTCCGCTTCGCCCAAACTTAGGATTGCGATGGCGGCTTTCGGACCGACGCCTTGCACTGTGATCAGCATTTCAAATAATCGTTTGGCGGCCAAGCTGGAAAATCCGAATAGCTCCTCGGCCTGTTCGCGCACATGATGATAGGTGTAAAATTTGATTTCGTCGTTCAAATTCGCGCGGTCGTAATCGGTAACGGAAACTTGCACTTCGTAGCCAACGCCGGCGACGTCAACCACGACAGAATTCATAAATTTTTCGGCGACAACGCCGCGAACGAATGCAATCATGGCTTAATTATACCTGATATAATAATAATTATGGACAAGCAAGAAATCATCAACGCACTAACGTGGCGCACCGCGATAAAAACTTTTGACGAAACAAGAAAAATTAGCGACGAAGATTTCGCATTTTTGCTGGAATCGGCTCGTTTGTCACCCAGCTCGTTCGGTTTCGAGCCATGGAATATCGTCGTTTTGCAGAATCCGAATCTGCGCGATGCGATCAAGCCGTTCGGCCAATATTTGGCGCGACAACTCGATAGCGCGAGCCATTTAGTTGCTTTTACAGTCAAGACCGACCTCACGCCGGGTTCGCAATATTTCGACCATATTATTACCGACATTATGCACGACGACGACCTCGACGGCTGGCACGAAAGTTTTCGCAACTTCGCCGAAAAAGACATGCAAATGCGCACTGACCGTGAACGCCACGACTGGGCGTGCAAACAGGCTTACATCGCGATGGCCAACATGATCAGCAGTGCGGCGTTGATCGGCGTTGATTCTTGTCCGATCGAGGGTTTCGATTATGGCAAAGTGAACGAGTTGCTAGCGGAAAAAGACGTCATAAGCCCCGAAATGGATCGGCTAGCCGTCATGTGTGCGTTCGGCTATCGCAGCGGTAATCCAGATCATGCGAAAACACGACGCGACTTGGGCGAAATTGTTAAATTTGTTGGCTAAAAATCAGGCATCTCGCCGATACTTATCAATCAGTTTCAAATCACGGAAATCTTTATCACGTGGCGAATCATCGTGATCAATCCAATATTTTTTGACATCGTAAATGAAATCTAGCGTGCAATATCGCACGTCGTCGATCACAATCGAATTTTCGCATAGTTTTTCAAAGTCTCGCAACCCCCCCAGCGTTCGCCAATTGACGCCGATTTCAATTTTGTCGTCAACCAGAATTTCGCGACCATAATGCGTTTCAAAATGAAAATTCGAATTCTTTGTAAGCTTTTCATACGCATCCTTCGTTACCACTAAGTCAATATCGTCACTATCGCGAATCCCCAAAATTCCCATGATTCCTGACCCAATCACAATCGAATTTTCTACACCCAAACCCAATTTTCGCAAGATTTCCAATCTATTCATAGCGCTCCATCAAACTGTGCGTGATCGCCGCTGCCAGCGCATCCGCGCAGTCGTCGGGTTTGACGATTTCCTTCATGCTCAAATGAATTCGCACCATTTCCTGCACCTGCTTTTTGTCGGCGCGGCCAGATCCGGTAACGGTTTGTTTGATTTGGTTCGGCGTGTATTCGTAATATTTCAAGCCAGCTTTTTCGGCGACCAACAGCGCCACGCCGCGTGCCTCGGCGACGGTCATTGCGGTCGTGATATTTTTGCTGAAAAACAGTTTTTCAATCGACATAACGTCGGGTTTCGCATCACGAATAATCTCGGTCAAATTGTCAAAAATATCCGCTAGACGCTCGCCGTGTGGCGTGTGCGGCGGCGTCGTGATCACGCCGGCGTCGACAACGCGCGGTGACTTTCCTTTCGCGAAATCAATCACGCCGAATCCCAAAATTCCGGTGCCCGGATCGATGCCGATAATTCTCATGACACCATTTTAACTTTTCGCAGGATTTTTGGCGAATTTGCGAAATGTTTTGGCGATTTCGGCGCGGAATTGCCAGATGATATAGCCGACGACGCCGACAATTGCCGCGATTCCCGCCCACATCCACAGGCCGGTTTCGCGACTGGCGGGCGCTTGGTTGACGGCGAATTGAGCGTTTTGCGCGGCAACAATTTTGCGACAACGGTTTGTTTCGGGATTGCGCTCCCAGCCCGGCTGGCATGGTTTCGCAGCGGCGGCGGTCGCGACATTTCGGCAACGATTGGTTTCCGGATTGCGCTCTTGGCCCTCTTTGCATGGCGTTAATTCTTTGGTCGACGACGCGATATTTCGACATCGATTCGTCTCGGGGTTTCTTTCTTGACCGACTTTGCACGGTGTCAAGCCTGCCAGCTGTTCGATCTTTTTGCAGCGGCCGGTTTCGGGATTGCGATATTGATCCTCGGCACATGGCGTTGGCGCGGCGACGATTACGATTTTGCGGCACCGACCAGTGTCGTGGTTGCGCTCGTAGCCAGCTTCACATGGTGGAAATTCCTGCCAAATGTTAGCCGCGCCGGGCGTCGGATGGTACGTCAACCGCCAATCATCGCCGTCCAACCACGCCCACGCAGTGCCGTCTTTGGGTGAGGCGTATTCGTGCGAATCGACTTCTTGTTTTTTGGTGTCGAGCAAATATAGCGTGCCGCCAGTGGTTTTGGCTGGCGCGAGCGGCGTGTCGCTGATTTTGACCAAACGGTAAGCCGACGGCGCTAGATTCTCCGCGCCGAATTCGTAGATTTTCGTAGTCGAGTTGGCGAACTGCAATTTGCAACCTTCGAGCGACACATTTTGCCCGCTAAAATTGTGGATTTCGACGAACGGCGCTTCAACGCGCGGCGCGATTTCGGTAATTTTCAGCCCCGCGCACAAATTGACAAACGGTATAAAGTTCCCGCCGCTCGGCGTGAAACTGGTCGTCATTGCGAAATCTGCCGTCGGTTCGTTTTGGTTGTCGTACACGCGCGAAATCGTGAATCCGCCGCTTGACGGGACTTTGACACATGACGGCGCCAACGTCGAGTTCCAGCAGATTTGGTCGACTGGTTCCGCAGAATCCGGGCTGAATAGTTTGATCGAACCGGCCGCCATCGACATCGGCGTGCCCGTGAATGGCAGCAGGTCTTTCGTGCCCGCATAATTGAAATTTTCGTGCGCCGCCAAAACGTAGCCTTTGGCCGAAATCTTGCCGTTGATCGTTGCCAAAACCGTTTGCGTACCGCTGGAGTTTTGGTAGACAACCCGCCAACCGCGCAGATCCAAATCAGTGTCGGTCGGATTGTATAGCTCGACGAACTTTTGGTCTGAACTTTTGGATTGGAGCGCGGTAATTATCAGATGAGACCAGACCGTATCTGGCGGAACTGGCGCGGTTTGTTGCGAAATCGTTTCAATTGGCGCTTGACTGGGTGCGGCGACATACGTTTCGACAATTTCGTATGTTTCAAGTTCAACCTGAACGTCAGTTTGATCATCGACTTCCGCTGGCACAGACTCCTCGGCGGCAATCGAAACCGACTCCGGCGCTTCGTAGTCATCGGCGAAAACGCGCGGCGCTTCAAAAACCAGCGCGAAAATTGACAAAAATAATAAAGCCATACCCACCGTTAGCTTTTTCATATCTATATTTTACCTGAACAAAAACCGAAATAAAAGCGTTTTGACAAAATTCATGGTCGGGACGGCTGGGTTTGAACCAGCGACCAATCGGTTATGAGCCGACTGCTCTAACCACTGAGCTACGTCCCGCTTGCCTAATTATACTATAATAGAGTCATGCAACGATTGCGAAAGTTTGTTACCGTCAATAATGTCATTCTGGTTTTGCTGGCGATTCTGTCGCTCAGTTGGGCGTGGAGCACGATTGGTGCGTTGCAAAAAAACTACGCTTTGCAGAAACAGGTTGATCAAGGTCGGCTGGACAACGAGGTTCTAGAGCTGCAAAATCAGAATTTGCAATTGCAGCAAGCTTATTACAAAACCGATGAATTTCAGGAATTGGAAGCCCGCGCGAAACTGAACAAAGCGCTGCCTGGCGAAAACCTGGTTGTTTTGCCGAAACACACCGCGACGAGGTCAACCGACGAAACTGCGGTGGCGGAAGTCGATTCGCAAACGAACGGCGAGAAGTGGGCGGAGTTTTTGTTTGGGGGCAAGAGGCGTTAGCAGGAACAAATTGCTCAATTTATTATAGAAGCGTGTCATCGTTGGCGGCGCGTTCTTTGGCGTCGCGCTCACGCGGCGGACTCTCCTTTGGCGTTGTGTAAAAATCAATCAAAACTATTCCATCGGGATCGCGAAAGTTTTTCGCATATACATGCAAAAGATGCCGAGCGATGTACCGTCCCTCCCCATCCTCGCCGATAACTTTGATAGTATTCCAATTATTCTTTTTGGCAATTTGTTTAGCGGCCTCAATCTGCCTATAAACCTTAACTCCGCGCACGGACAAACCAATGAGTTCAGGAGGCAACGCGTCGGGCAGCAGCTCATTATCCGCAGGAGCTTCAGTATCATACAATACATCTCGACCTAGAGAGCCGCCTTCTATATTCATACTCCACTTATACCACAAAAACAACAAAACATCAACCCAAAAACCCGGCCATCACAGCCGGGTAATGTTGGCACCTGTTTGTTTGACTTTAGTCTAACACAGGCGATTTCAAAGCGCTAGAGCTTATTTTTCCTCTTTGCGGATTTTGCGAATTGTCAAAAACCCGTTGCGTGGGTTTTCTGTGACTTCGTAGCCTTCTGGCAACTGAGTTGGCTCACCTTTGCCGCCGAGTTCTTTTGCGAAAAAGTAAATTCGCTGTTCTTTGCCACCGCGCAAAACGACGTCTTTGCAGTGCAGGTAGTAACTCACCCCTTTTGAGTTCGTGTGTTGGTAAGCGTCTGCCATAATGATCTCCTCCTTTTAATAGCCTACTATCTAACAGGGTACGCTAGAGGCGCGGCTCTGTCAACTAATTTTATACCGAATGGTATTTGAATTTCAATGTCAATTTCAACACAATCATGGCGATCGTGCGCACAATTATCACAATTATTATGATCAAACAGATGAAAAGTGTAATCCCCGCCCCGTCCAAACTCCAGCGCGGTGACGCGTACATCAGATAATACGCCGCGTCATTTGGCAACACGACATCTTTGAAGTTTTCCGCGCTCGTGCCACCGACAGCCTCGGAAACGCACTGCGCGTAGGCCGGGTAGCCGCCAGTATAGACTTTTGATTGGCAGTTGGCAGTGGCAGCCTGATAAACACCGGGGTCAATCGACGGCGATTTGGCAGCAGCATAAGCAGCTTTCACGGCGCGGTCGTAGCTATTCTGCAGAGCGATGCCGTTTCCCAGCGACGTATTCATGTGTTTCGACACGTAATTTTGCAGCTCGGTGGCGGCCTTTCGCAATTCCTGTTCATTGCCGGATTTGTCAGCGGCCATCACGGCGTTACGACGCTCGTCCATGCCCAAATTGTTCAGGCGTAGAAAAATAATCGCCATCATCGCGAAAATCAGCAAAATAAGTATCAACTGCCACGTTTTGATCCGCCCTAGCCGTTTCAGCCAACGACGGTCACGTTGCGCATTATTGCCCACGTTCCACCCTTTTTTCATTACTTTTAGTATACTATATTCATGCATATTTTCTTTTCAGGAATCGGCGGCGCGGGAATTGGTCCACTAGCGGAGATTGCCCACGACGCCGGATATGACGTTTCGGGATCAGATTTGCGTGAATCGCTAGCTTCGTTAGAGTTGGAAAAGCGCGACGTCGATGTGATCTATGAACAAACTGGCGAATCAATCGCGGCCGAACATTTGGCGAATCCGATTGACTGGCTTGTCTATACGTCGGCGCTGCCAGATGACCGTCCAGAGTTGGTTTTCGCACGTGAAAACGGCATTCGCGTGTCAAAACGCGACGAATTTTTGGCAGAATTCATCCGCGAAAAGAATCTGCGCCTGGTCGCCATCGCCGGTACGCACGGCAAAACCACCACGACCGGCATGTTCGTTTGGGCTGCGAAAGAGCTTGGTTTGCCAGTTTCGTACTCTGTCGGGTCGACTTTATCATTTGGGCCAAGCGGTTTTTACGACCCGAACGCCGAGTATTTCGTGTACGAGTGCGACGAATACGACCGCAATTTCTTGCAATTTTCGCCGACAATTTCGGCAATTCCGTCGCTGGATTATGACCACGCCGACACGTATCCGACGCTCGACGATTACAAAAACGCATTTCGCGCATTTATCGATCAATCTGACGAAACGATTTTGTTCGAGGATTCGTATCAGTTTTTGCAACCGCTGCAAAACGAAAACGTTGAGGTTTTTGATCATTCGCCAGATATGAACGAGATTGGTTTGCCCGGTCAGTTTATGCGAAATAACGCATTTTTGGTGGCGGAAACTTTGCGAAAAATCGATGATTACGATTCGGACGAATTGTACCAAATTTTGGCTGAATTTCCAGGCACCGACCGCCGATTCGAAAAGCTAGCCGACAATTTGTACACCGATTATGCTCATCATCCGTCGGAAATCGCCGCCACGTTGCAAAAAGCCCGCGAAATTTCCGACAATGTCGTCGTCGTGTACCAACCGCACCAGAACGTTCGCCAGCACGAAGTCGCAAACGAGTACGAACACGCGTTTGATTTGGCGAATAAAGTTTACTGGACGCCGACATATTTGGTGCGCGAAAATCCCGATTTGACAGTTCTAGCGCCGGAGGATTTGATTGCGAAACTCAACAATCCCGACGTCGCCGAATCGGCTGAGCTTGACGAGAATTTGTGGCAAAAAGTTTCGCAGCACCTGGCCGATAACGATTTGGTGATTTTCATGGGCGCAGGGCCGATTGACGCGTGGTTGCGAAATCAAATCTCAACTGACGCCTAAACGATTAGGCCACATTCAGCGTCGGAAAAACCCAACTGCCGTCCAATATTTCCTGATGCGGGCGGTACAAACGAACCGTGTAATTCCAACCTGGCGTTATCGGCAAATAATTTGCACTGTTTGAGTCGCCGCCAAAATGCACTTTTACCGAGCCATCAGCCTCTTTCTTCGCAGTTAGATTATTGACTGAATACAGTCCTTCTGCGTTTTCTTCGAAATATCCATCCGCGTTGTATACGGAAATTGACCAGAATCCGTCCACGGGAACGTCGGCGGGAACAGTCAAAACGTACGTCGCTTGGCCGTCATTGTTTTCCACAAAACCTTGTTCATAAATCGCGTCTTTGTCGGGATTTCCGCCCCAACCGCCGGCCGTACCAATCAAGTGGTGAATCGGCGAAACTTCACTTTCTTTGCCGAATGTGTTTCTAAAGTTAGTCATTTGGCTTCCGAGACCCAACAAAAGTTTGCGCGTCATGTTCAAGCTATCAGCGTCCCAATCGCCAAACTTGAATTCCGGCGTGCCATCCTGGCTGAACTTCAACTGATCTTGTAATTTATTAACCTCAGCGATGTCGTTCGGATCGTCGGCGTCGGCTAAAATCCTTATCAAAACCACCATATATCTCGTGTTGCATTGATCCTTTGTAAAAGTATATTCGCCGGCATCATAATCAATTTGCACGACATAATGATCCTGGTCGATAGCCAAAAGCGCCACATAACGCCCATTTCCATCTGGCAAAGTTATTGTCGCAGGGCCGGCGTACAAATCGATAACGACTGCAGAATACAGCGTGTCACGATTCATTCGCACAATGTTTTGCCGATCAATCGGAACGGGCTCTCGCAGGTAGTAAAATTTCCCGTCTCCGCCCAGTTTGATGATATTCACAAAGTAGCGATCCGTTTCCGCTCGGTTGAAATTGTCTACATTTACTTTTTCTATCATTTTTATTGTTCCTTTATTTTTTATATTATAGCGTAAAGTTCCCGAATAACGTAACCACTTTTATCCCATTGTCAGCATGGGCAACGATGAGCCAGTGCGATGCTAGCGGTTATCGCCCGACCCGCCGATTGCTCCGCGTTTTTTGCGATCAGTCACTTTTTCGATATTTTTCGCAGCCACGGCATCAAACGATACGCCTAAATATTCGCTGATTAATGCCAGAAACCACAGTACGTCGCCAAGTTCTTTGATAATTTCATCGCGTGCCGCAACGGAAATCTTACCCCCGTTGTCACGAATGATTTTTTTGAATTTGTCAGTTACTTCGCCCGATTCACCGGCCAAGCCCAATATTTTGTCAACAAACGCCGGGTCGCTCAAATCGTGTTTTCCGCCGCCGAAAACGTCGGTAGCGCTCGCATTTTTCTGATATTCGTCAAATGTCATACGGTCATTTTATCCCAAATCGATTTTGTAATCCAATTCCGCGAAAAACTTCCCATCAGAATGGCCAGCCAGCCACAGAATATCCTCGACGCCGGGCGTCAAATTATGATTATTTCGCCACGTTTCGCCAGTCCATTTGGCGTTCTCATTGCCAAAAGCAGCGAAATTTTCCACCGTTTTTGCGAACACGTGCGCCAGAACGCTAGAAATCATCGTTTCGTTTGATCGCACCGACAGATAGCAGTCACCAATATGATCCAGATTATTCACGGTCAAGTTCGTTTTTTCAAACAACTCGCGCTCGGCAGCAACTGCGATCCGTTCGTCATCCAAATGCAATTTGCCAGACGGCAGAGTCCATGTGTTAATGAACGGCTGTTTGTTTCTTTTGGTCAATAAAATCTCATTGTATTTATTTTTGAGCAAAATCATCGTTAGGATTTTCGGCTGCAAACGAACGGCAAATTTTTCCATATTGACGCGATCAACGTATGCCAATCCTTTCGCAGTCAAGCAATAGCCATCGTCCGTTTTCGCAATCATTCCCTGTTTCATCAATAGTTTCAAATGATACGAATATAAATTCGAATCAACATTTTTCGGCCGCATGTCGCGAAATCGCGCGAAATCGGTTTTCGCAAGCACGGATAAAATGTATTTTTGAATATGGTGGTTAATCATAATCGTGTCAATAATTTTTGAGTCAATTTAAACTTTCTATACGTTTTGAATATAGCAAAATACAATCAAATTGTCATCAAAAATCACGAGGAGAAAATATGACTGCGACGTCACACGAAACATTTAAACCGCTCGATCAGTTTCGCGAAATTGAGCAAAAGTTCGAGCCGCTTAATCCGGAAATGTTCGAGTTGTACCGCGAAAATCCGACAGAATTAATCGAGCAAATTTACCTCAGCCAGCCCGACGAACCGTACAGTTTGCGTCTGCGCGAATCAACCACCAAAAACGGCACAGTTTTTACGGCAACGCTAAAAGACCGCGACACAGACAGCTGCGAAAATCTCAATCGCATGGAAATCGAAACGAAAATTTCGCAGGAAACGTACGATTTTTTCGCAACCAGCGGCCGACATCCGCGCATCCACAAAATTCGCAGCGAAATCGAACCTGGCATCACAATTGATTGGATTGAGGGACGTGAAAAACCAATCATCGAGGTCGAAACCGACCGCGAATCTGCCGAACGATTTTTGGGTGGCGCGAACTTTTTCCGATTACGAAACGTTTCCGGACAAATCGAATCACAAAACGAAACAGTTGCGTACGAATTACACCCGGAAATGCTGGTTGCGAAAAGTCCCGAAATCACCAGTCAGGAAATTCTGCGACCAGTTTTGTCCGGCGAAATCAAACCGTCAATCAACGATCCGTACATCGTCGCAATCACTGGGCGCAGCGGCAGCGGAAAATCTACCCTGGCACGCGAAGTCCAGGACCTATTCCAGCGACATTACGATTCACGAATGGCGTCGGGCTGCCCATTTCGTTGCGAAATCCCGATAATTTCCACCGACGACTATCATAAGGGCCGCCGCGCAATGATCGAACATTTCGGATCAGCCGAAGCGATCAACTGGGACGATCCGATCGTGTACGACACACAGTTGATGGCGAACGAAATCCGCGAAAGCTTGCGTGGCGGCCGCGCATTGCCGCTGCGAAAATTCGATTTTGTTTCGCAGGAACCGACTGCGGCCGAATTCCCGGATCGTGAACGCTTGGCACCGATTATTCTCGTCGAAGGTTTATATGCCGACAGCCCAGACCTTAATTCAGTAGTCGATTAAGTCTACGACGTCCAGGTAGGTTTTGCAACGTGCGCCGGCCGCCGATTATTCCGCGATTGGAGCATCGCCGAAGAGTCACGTTTCAACGATATTTTCGCGTCGCCACAACATATTTTGCGATACATGGTCGAAACGGCCGAACCAACTTTCGCAAACACACGCAATTAATTAATGTGACACAGAAATAAACCGTGCCATTTTGACACGGTTTATTTTCATTTGCGAAAGGAGTGATTATTGCGGCAGAATCTGCGCGTACATAATTTTCAAACCCTCGTCAACAAACCGTTTTTCGTACGAAGTCATGATTTTCGCAGTTTCCGGCAAATCCGATTCGTGCAAATCGTACGTCAATTTTGCGAAATCCCAATCGTTCGCCACAAATTGCTCCAGCGACCAATCGAACAAACCATGATTGTCGGTTTTGAAATGCAAAATCCCATTTTTCGCAAGGATTTCACGGTAATAATTCAAATATCGCGGCGCTGTCAAACGATGTTTGGCATCGGATCCACGCGGATACGGATCAGAAAATGTCAGCCAGATTTCCGATACGGATTTCGCCGGAATAACATCGGTGATTTTCGCAATATCCGATCGTACAAACACGATATTTGTCAGTTCCGCGCGGGCGGCGTCGCGGGCGCCTTGGTACAGCCGGTCGCCTTTAATGTCGACGGCGATGAATTGTTTTTCGGGCGCGAGTTTGGCCTGTTCAACCAAAAATAATGCTGAACCGGCGCCGATTTCAACGACCAAATCCTTCGCGACGTCGATCCATTCGTCGCGTTTTTCGGTCCATTCGTCCAAATGAAAACACGAATCCAATTCGTCAAATCGCGCGAATTTGAATTTTTTGCGTTTGCGCGAAATCACGTTGTCCAGCGCCGATTTTCGCAAAACAATTTCGTCGCCATTTGAGTCAAATTTGATCAAGCGCGACGGCGAATTTTCCATCACACGCCCGCCGTTCACATACACAACATTTTTACCAAAAATTTTGCGTGCTTCATCAATGCTACGCGCTGGATTTTCGCCCGGTTTGTTCGCGCTCGGCGCACACAACGGTCCAGTTTTTCGCAACAATTCGCGCCACGTTTTGTCCGCCGGCACGCGAAATGCGATCGTGTCGTCGTCGCGCGTGTCCATCAACCATGCCGGCGTATGATCTGTAGCCTTTAACACAACCGAAACCTTTGCTGGCCAAATGTTGGACAATTTTGCGAAAACGTCAGATTTCAAATCAACCATTTTCGCAACCGTTTCGACGCTGTCTGCCAAGATAATAAAACCCTGGGTTGCGTCGCGGCCGCGGATTTCACGCAGCCGCTTGACCGCGTTTTCGTCATTCGCGCTGCACAAAATCCCGTAAATCGTATCGGTTCGCGCCACGACAAAACTGCCGCCACGCAGAGCATCAACGACAATCGGATCCGACAATTCCTTTACAACTTGCACTAATGTATACTAACACATATGGATATGGACAAAGTATGGCAAAATATCGGCCACTGGCTCGGCAACGAAGGTCTCAACATATTGTTAATCATTGTCGCCAGCGCTGTTATCTACTATTTCTGCGGTACAATTATTGAATGGACAATGCGAAAAATCGCGAAAGGTGTTCGCAGCAAAACACCGCGCGGCGAGATTCGCAAACGACAAAAAACTTTGGCGTCGCTGTTCACGACTATTGTTCGCGTGCTTATTGTTTTGATCGCATTGTTTACAATTCTGCAAAGAGATTTCGGTCTTAATCTGGCGCCGCTGCTGGCTAGCGCCGGAATCGCCGGTGTAGCGCTAGGTTTTGGTGCGCAGTCAATTGTCAAGGATTCGTTGACGGGCTTTTTCATCATTTTGGAAAACCAATACCGCGTCGGCGACTACATCCAAATTACCGGCACGGGCGTGACGGACGCACACGGCGCTGTCGAAAAAGTGTCGATTCGATCGACGACGCTGCGCGACCGCGACGGCAACGTGCATTTCATCCCGAACGGCTCGATCGTGCAGGTTACGAACAAAACGCTCGGGTATAGCAAAGTTCACTTTTCATTTACCGTCGAAACTGGCACCGACGTCGACAAAGTGACCGAGATCGTCAATTCCGCCGGCGCAGACTTGGCCAAAAACAAAGAATGGAAAGACAAAATTATTGACCCGATTCATTTCTCCGAAGTCGGCAAATTCAGCAAAGACGGCTTCGACGTCGCTGTCAGCGGCATCACGACGCCGGCCGATCAATGGAAAGTTACCAGCGAATACCGCCGCCGATTGTTGGCCGCGTTGGGCAAAGAAAACATCAAGCTCGTCTAATCCGTCAATTCATCGGAAACATTTAAATTCAACGCCGAATCGCTCAGCGCGTCGCTGCCGAAATCGCCCAAATCGTTCATTTCAGCACGCTGTCTGTTGTAGCGATTGTCAAAGTCCTGAATGGCGGTCGCATCCAGCGGACCAGTTGTCGAATACGGTTTTTCGTCGGTCGGATTCTGCGTGACGTTTTCGCGAACTTTTTCGTATCCCGGACGGCTCAGATCAAGTTTCGACGCGCCAGACGAAACGTACAGATGCATGCTGACGCTGGTCAAAATAACCGTGATGGTCAGCGCACCCAACACCAAAAACAACAGCTGATGCGTGTCGAAAAATTTTTTCGCACGCTCCATCATGACGATGATTTTCCTTTAATTTCGTCGGCGATACCGTTCACGACTTTTTTGTAATTGCCAAATTGTTTGTCCAAGTTCTGAATATCCTGATTCACAGCGACGCGTTTGGCGCGTGCGTCGATCAACGCTTCGTAAAATGTGACTGGCTGGTTGGCACAATCAACGCCGATGGCGCGAGTCAGCGCGTCCTGGTATTGGTCGTAATCGGCGCGAAAACGTTCGATACCCCGTTTGGCCGACGCCGTGATTTCGCTCAACTGCGGTTCACTACGATTGTTGGCCGCCACGCGCGAATTGAACGCGAACATCAATTTCAGCATGTTTTCGTATGCTCGACCGCGATTGATGCGCACGACGGTGTCGCCGCGGCTGACTTGTTGCAAAGTCGACTGTGCAGCGCGGCAATTGGCACGAATTGCGTCGGCGCGTTGGATATCCGTTGCCAAATCGTTGCCCGTCGCAAAAGCCGCGCCGCACCAACCGGTGGCGACAAAAATGCTAACGAATATGACAACGAATAATTTCTTCACTCATATAATTATTGAATATACAGAGGTAATAGTCAAGCGTTATAATGATTGCATGGCAAATGCATATCGCCGGCGTCGGATTTCGATTGTAACTGTTTTCGCAGTGTTGATTTTGGGATTGGTCGGATTTGGATTTTCGCAAGTTGATAACGATTCAAATCCGGTCACGACAGTCGAAACTCCGCGGAATTCCGATCAGGAATTGGCAATTGCCGCGCTAGAAAAAATTGACGTCAAAGGTCGCGCACCGAAAACCGGTTATTCACGCGATCAGTTCGGCAAAGGTTGGGCGGCGTGGCAGAAATGCGACACGCGGCAGCGGATTCTAGGGCGCGATTTGACAAACGTCGTATACGACAGCGACGGCTGCACCGTTGTTTCCGGCACACTGAACGACCCGTACACTGGCGAAATCATCAATTTCACACGCGGCTCCAGCACGTCGGCGGCCGTGCAAATCGATCACGTGGTGGCGCTGTCCGACGCTTGGCAAAAAGGTGCGCAGGATTTGGACAAAGCGACGCGCGAAAAACTAGCCAACGACGATTTGGAACTGATCGCGGCGGACGGTCCCGCCAATCAGCAAAAAGGTTCCGGTGACGCCGCGACGTGGTTGCCGCCCAACAAAAACTTTCGCTGTCAATACATCGCCCGCCAAATCGCCGTCAAAATCAAATACTCGCTGTGGGTCACGCCAGCCGAACACGACGCCATGGCGAAAATTTTGGCTACGTGCCCCGCGCAGCGCTTACCCGCACCATAAAAATGTAAGGAGGAAATATGAAAATAACTAAATATCAGCATTCGTGTGTCGTCGCCGAAAAAGACGATTTTCGCATTGTCATCGATCCCGGCAAATGGACGACTGATTTGCCGGATATAACTGGGGTCGTGGCGATTATTATTACGCACGAACACGGCGACCATTTTTCGCCGAAATTGGTTAATAGAATTCAACAACAGAATCCCCAGGCCGAAGTTTTCGCGACCCAAACCGTGACGCGTCAATTCAAAGGCAGCGTGCCGATCAAAACTGGCGGACGCGCCGAAATTGACGGTTTTGTCATCGAGTTTTTTGGCGGCCAGCACGCGCCGATTGTCGACGGCATTTCGCCGTGCGAAAACTTCGGCGTGATGATTGACGACGTTTTCGCATATCCGGGCGATTCGTTTTCGCAACCGCCGACTCGACCACAGATTTTGGCCGTTCCCGCCGCGGCACCATGGATGAAAATTGCCGAATCGATTGACTACATCCGCGCCGTCAAACCTGTGAAAGTTTTCCCAACACACAACGCGATTTTGTCGCCAATTGGGCAGGATTTGGCGGATAATTGGTTACGAAAAGTTTGTGAGGAAATTGGTGCGGAGTATATTTCGCTGAGGCCGGGCGAATCAATCAACGTTTAGCCTTCAGCTCCTGAGCTAGCGCCTCTAAAGCTTCTGTTTGTTGTTTAAGTATTCGGGTTATCGCCTCTGATGTGGGAGCGGTCATTATTTTTCCATGAAACTTCTTCATTATCTCCATCTCGCGCCGCTTCTTGTTACGACGCGCCGCATACTCCTTATCGGTCAATTCTGATTCCACCAGTTTAATTGCCTTGTGAAAATCTTTCCACTTCCAATGATCAGAATCGCGCCCTGCTTTTGGAGAATCACTTTCTAGTCTATCAGGGTAACCGTAAAAGTATCGCTGAAACCAACCGGTTTTCGCAATCGGTTCACCGTCTTTAATACGTGCTACTCCGATCGAAATCGTAAACGTATCACTAAAAACGGAGAACTCAAACATTTTGACCGTTTTGCGCTTTGGATTTAGATTTTCGTAGAAATAGATATCACGATCAAACGTTTTGAAATTAGAAAAGCTTGGCATTTGTTTGATAATTTTGTCCGCCAGATTCTCTAAATCCTGATCTTTGTATTGTCGTTTCATACGCGCATGGGCAATAAGATTTTCAAAATAATCGGTTTCTATTGTGTGCTTCAGTTTGAACCGTGCGTGCTCCAGACGCTGCTCATTATTCATCCCATCGCCAGATTCGCGTTCATGCCCTGGCCCTGCATACAGCCGACCCACCCGATCAAATCCACCCTCGCTTCCAGAATCGCCGCTACCGTCATCGGGCAATCGAATTCCCGATAAGTAAAAATCCGTAATTCCGTAACTGCTATCGAACGAAATTTGCGCGTATGCAAGCAGGCCATCTTTATCCTGAATAGGCTTTTCGTATGTCAACATAACGCCACCGCGATGCATTTCCTTTTTCGCAAGCACGAAACCCGTGCCAGCAAGCAATTGTTTTTTCGCATCAACAGCGTTTTTTATCATATAGAAATTATATCATCGACAATGTCAATTCAATCAAACTGACGCCCAAAATCGCCAACCGCAAACCTTGCCATTTTTGCAGGCGAAACTTTTCGTGTCGCGCCCGCCTTTTTGTGTTTCAAATTCACAACGATAATTATCGTGATTGTAACAAGCAAAATCCACGAGCCGATCTTGCCATAGTTCACCATGCGCCAAATATCAGCCTGATTCGGATACCGCCAAGCGTTAAAAAACGTCAGATAATTTTCCGCCGTCCAAATAAATAATCCGATCAACGCGAACGAACCAAGCACCGGCATTTTCCATCGCTTGCCACGCATGTTGAATTGCACGAACGATTTTGCGAAAATTACTATTGCCACAGTGGCAATTAACAGGCGAACATCCGGCGCAAAATGCAGCGTAAAAAAGTTCAGATAAATCGCCGTCGCCACGGAAATGGTCACGTATTTGTTCGGCCAGTTGACAAATTTCAGATCAAATCGTCGCCAAGCTTGACAGACGTAACTGGCGACACTGGCGTACATAAAGCCACCATACAGCGGCGCACCGAAAACTTTACTATGTGCGAATTCCGGATATACCCAGCTGCCCATGTTGACTTTGAAAATCTCCATAGCCAAGCCGATGACGTGAAACAGACAGCTTGCTTTGAATTCGTCGCGCGTTTCCATGCCGGTTTTTAGCATAATAATTTGCGTAACGATGCAAATCATCAGGATAAGATCGTAACGTGGGATGAACGGTATTTCGACAAATTTAGTCAGCGCGATTGATGCGAAAATTACCACCGGAAACAAGCATGAGAGCGCTTGGTGTTTTGTGAAATACAAAATATTTTTCATGAATTGGGCGCAAAACGTGATCGGCAACAATGGAATTGTAGTTTTACACTTAGGCTATTTTAACATCTTTCGATAATTTTCCAAGATGCGCCACTCACAATCCTGTTTCGCGCAAAATCATTTTTACAATTTCATCTTGCGTAGCTTCTCCGTTAATAATCCGCTCGCCTTCAACACGCAAATAATCGTGCGGGTGAAACCATTTGCGCATATCTGTCTCGCCAAAATCATCGCGATTTGGTTTCGTTTTGTGGCGACGCAACGTTTCGTCAAATGGAATATCGAAATAGTATACAAAATTATTGTCCGGATGAATCTTGAAAAGTTTCGTGAAAAAGTTTCTGTAGTTTACCGTGTAGAGTATTCCTTCCAAAATAATGTGGCGGTCATGATTGATGGCAAATTGAATAGTATGTAAAAGCAGTTTTTCGTTCAAAGAATCAGTCCGGTCGTGTTCTTTGCAAATTGTTCGACGAAAATAATCCTGTTCGATCAGCATTGTTTTTCGCGGATTGTCGAGTGATCCATGAATGATTTTCGCTGTCGAAGTTTTGCCAGAACCAGAATTACCGCGAAGCACAATCAGCTTTGTCATATTGGTATTATAACGATTGCGCGAGCGCTTCGGATGTAGAATCGTCTAATTCGCAAACTCGCTCGTCAAATTCCGCCTGACTATTCAGCGGAATGCCAGCATTTGGCTGTTTGGTATACAAAGTCACGTGCGGCACCGAAAAATCTATCGCGCCAGCAACAGATTCTATGGCCTGGCGCCAGTTATCCAGCCCCGGGACTTCAACCAAACCGATGATAGATTCCAAGTTTCTTGCGTCATTTTTCGCTCGCAAAAACTGGCCTGTTAGGCGCGGTTGTTGCAAATATTTCGCAGCGTTTTTGCTAGCTTCGTTTAATTTGGCGCGAAGATTGTTAGTCACGAAACCATCCGGAAATTTCACTAGCGAAACGTGAAATTCACTTTTGAGCAGCAAACCATCGATTTCGTCAGACAAATTCAGTTTTTCAATATAATCGGTTATGTAATATACGATGTAATCGCCATGACCAGTATTTTGGACTTCAAACATGTTCATTTTTTCGTTTCGATAATTCGCAAATGTAGCTCATCCAACTGATTTTGCTCTACCGAACTCGGCGAACTCATCATCACATCCACGCCCGACCCGTTTTTCGGAAACGCCACGATATCGCGAATATTTTCGGTGTTCTGTAGCACCATGAAAATCCGATCAATCCCAAATGCACAACCGGCGTGCGGCGGTGCGCCAAATTTGAATGCGTTCAGCATCGCGCCGAATTTCGATTCGACGTGTTCGCGGCCGTATCCGACGTTCGCGAACGCCGCGTACATGACGTCCGGGTTGTGGTTTCGCACCGCGCCGGAACAGATCTCGTAACCGTTCATGACCATGTCGTATTGGTCAGCGACGATGGCCAGTTTTTGTTCGTCGGTTTCGGCGTCGATTAGAACTTGTTCGCCGCCTTTTGGCATCGAAAACGGGTTGTGGCCGAAATCCACGCGGCCATCGATTTCGCTGTACTCGTACATTGGGAAGTCGATGATCCATGCCAGCGCGACTTTGGTTGGATCTTTTAGTTCGAAATGGGTGGCGAATTCGCCGCGCAGACGTCCCAAAACTTTGTTGACAACGTCGCGTTTGTCGGCACCGAAAAATACCGCGTCGCCGTTTTTCGCGTCAGTTTTCGCTGTGATTTCCGCCAGTTCTTTTTCGGATAGAAATTTCGCAATCGGCGATTTGATTTCGCCGTCCGCGTATGTCAAATATGCTAATCCACCGGCGCCCTCATTTTTGGCGATTTCAGTGAATCCGTCGATTTGTTTTCGTGACAAACTGGCGCCGTTTCGCACGCAAATCGCTTTGACGCATTCGGACTGAAACACTTTAAAATCTGAGTTTTTGAATGTTTCGGTTAAATCAATTAGTTCCATGCCAAATCTGAGATCCGGTTTGTCGGTGCCGTATTTTTCCATTGATTCAGCGTACGGAATGCGCGGAATGACGTCACTAACCAACTGTTTGCCACCAAATTCCGTGACTAGTTTTTTGATAAGCGGCTCGGTCATTTTTCGCACCACTTCGCCGTCCTCGACAAACGACATTTCCAAATCTAGCTGATAAAAATCGCCGTACAAGCGGTCGGCCCGCGGATCTTCGTCGCGAAAACAGGTGGCGATTTGGTAATAACGCGGCACACCGCCGACCATCAGCAATTGTTTGAATTGTTGTGGCGCTTGTGGCAAAGCGTAAAATTTACCCGGGTGGACACGCGACGGCACGAGGAAATCGCGCGCACCTTCCGGCGACGAGTTCGCCAAAATCGGCGTCGTGATCTCGACAAAATCATGTTCGTCCATGTACGATCGCAAAATCTGATAATACCGGGCGCGTTTTCGCAACATTTCCTGCATCGACTGGCGGCGCAAATCCAAATAGCGATATTTCAAGCGTAATTCCTCGCCCGATTGCTGAGCCTCGTCGCGAGTGGCGACCGGCAGCGGTTCGGACTTGTTCAAAATCCGCAAGTTTTCGCAAACAATTTCGATCGATCCAGTCGGGATATTCGGGTTTCGTAGACCTGCCTCGCGCTCACGGACAGAACCAGTCGCGGCGATGACAAATTCGTCGCGCACACTTTCCGCGACGCCAAACGCATCGGCTGATTCGGGGTTGATAACCAACTGCGCGATGCCGGTGTGATCGCGAAAATCGATAAAAATCAGCCCGCCGTGATCGCGACGCGTGTTGACCCAGCCGGCGATTTCGACTTTTTTACCAATTTTTTCCATTAATTCAGATGCCAAGATTCTCATAATTATTTCCTCGTTAGATTTTCGGCTGATTTGGGTCGCACGCTAACGCTGTCGCCTATTTCGCTAGCCGACCCGCAGATTCGAATTGATATTTCGCCGCTCAAACATTTAGGGAAATTGTATCACTTTTCAGAGGTGTCGCCAAGTCCAGTGCGTGATTTTTTCGCAATCAAACCCAGTGCTGCAAAAATATCGGCAATGCTGAGCAGCCCAATCGGTAGCTCTTCGTCATCGACAACTACGAACGCCGTCGCGTGATGGTCAGCCACGCGCCGCATCAGTTGCGAAAGCGTTTCGTCGGCACCAACCAGCGGCAGCGGACGGCGCATTCGATCGGCGATTTTCTGATTTTGCTGCGTCAATGGCAGCGCATCGGCGATATAAAATGCGCCGACAAACTGGTCCGAGCCTTTTCGTACCACCGGAAAAATCGCATGGCCGGATTTGTGCAAATCGTCCAAAATCATCGGACCAAGCGTGTTACTATCACGCACAAACACGATATCTTCCGCCGGCGTCATGATGTCGCGTGCATGCGTTTTGTCATCGTCTAGAACCGCGATAATTGTTTGGCGCTGCGAATCGCTGACCGCGTCCGGCGAATGCGCTAGAATTTCATCCAGTTCGTGGCGCGAATGAATCGCAGTTGGCGCGTCGTCAGCTCGACCGAACCACGCGAAATATCCGGCGCATTTGGCAAAAAATTCCGCGTGCTTCGCAATCAATTTTCGCGACCAATCAGGCGGAATAATATACACAAACAATGCCGCCAAAGCCAGCGCTCCCGCCGCAATCAACGTGCCCAACCACTGATACTGCAGCGTCAAAACCGTTATCAAAATCAACACGATAATCGTTGCGAAAACCATTTGCAATACACGCCACGCCGGAGCACGCTTTTTCAGTAGCAACCGTGTGCGAAATTTCACGCTGTGTTTGGCGCGGCGCTCCAGTTCGGCGACCGACATCGGCTCGGCTGGCCAACGCAGCGCCAAAACGGCGACCAACACGGTCCACAAAATCGATGCCAAAATCCAAAACGCCATGCTTATACTATAGCGCATCATGACCGTCTGGTTTATAATTGCCATTATGAATAAGAAATTGTGGATTATTTTTGCGGTTGTCGTTGTACTGGGACTGGGCGGGCTGATATTTTGGCAACAAAATAACGAGGGTCAAAAAAATGAGAATGCTGTTCCAGCGATCGACCCAGCGCCATTCAAAGACATCAGCAACGGCGTAATTACCAATGTCAACGTGCCGGCCAGTTACACCGGTGACAAATCCTTGGTAACAGACAACGCCACCGGCAAATTAGATTCAAAAGTCGTCGTCATCGAATACGCCGACTACCAGTGCCCTGGCTGTTATTCGCTGTCGCCAACTATGAAATCAATTACCGACGAATACAGCGACCGCGTGGCGTTTGTCTACCGTTATTTCCCGTTGTATTACCATCCTAATGGCTATGCGTCGGCCGTGGCGTCAGAGGCCGCCGCTCGTCAAGGCAAGTTCTGGCCAATGCACGATCTGCTATTCGAAAACAAACCCAATTGGGAAAACGCCTCAGTCAATAAACGCGAAAGTGTTTTCGCTGGTTACGCCGAACAGATTGGCCTCGATATGGAACAATGGCGTGCTGACTATCAAAACTTTGGATCCAACGGCATCAAAACCAAAATCGATTTTCAACAAAACATGGGCAAGGAAGACAACGGCGTCACAGCCACGCCGTGGGTCATCGTCAACGGACAGCAGATTCAATCGCCGACCGAGGACGCACTCAAATCCGCGATTGACGAAGCTTTGAAAAAATAGCCGTTGCGAAAAACAAAAATCCCGGCATCAACCGGAATTTCGTTTTCGGTAATCATGAATCAAACAGATTCGTTCAAGCAGCGATAAACGTTCGCCACTCGGCGGGCTCAACCGCTACCGCAATTCGCTTGACGCGCGACGGCGCTACGCGGACCGAGATAGACATGAACACTCCTTTGTTAGTTGGTGGTGGATTTCGCGTCAAGTTTTGCTGCAGACAAAACAAATCGACCGCCCGATATCGCTACGAGGCGACACGAAAACACGCGAATCATCATAGCGTAGTGTAATTTCTACGTCAACTTTTTCATCTGTTAATTGTGGATAAGCCGTGGAAAATCTGCGAAAAACTACAGCCATTTGCGACGACGCGCCGCTATCCACGCCACAACGATAATCAAAATGGTAGCAACCACGATCGCAGGATAAATCCAAGTGTGATGCTGCAGCGGCAACGCCACATTCATGCCATACATGCTGAAAATCACATTCGGCACCGCCACGATCAGCGCCAACGCCGCCAATGTTTTCATAGTTCGGTTCAAGCTGTTGTTGGACAGCGTCGAATACGCTTCGCGAATGCTGACGATGCGACCTTCACTACTGTTGCACGAATTAATCGATTGCTCGATACCCAGTGCGATATCTTCGACCAAATCAGTTTGTTCGCGGTTCAATTTTGTCCGGCCAACGATCATGCGGCGCAAAATCGGCGTCATCGGCGTCAGCGCAGCCAGGAAATTTCGCAATTGATCGTCAATCATCACAAAACTGACAAAATCCTCGTTTTCCAATTTGCGACGCTGCATTTTGTTGATGATTTTTTGGATTTCGCGCGAAATATCTTTGATAAAACCGTCATATTCGTCAAATGTGTGTTGTAGCAAATGCAACATAAGCGTCGTGTTCGATTTGGTCGATACGGTGTTGTCGGCCTCGAGAAACTTGTCGATGCAAGCCGGCCGTGCCTGTGTCAACGTGATCAACATATCGCCGTGCAGCACGCACAGCATCGGCGTCGTTGTCGAGTGACCTTTCGATTTCTGGTGCGCCGAGCGCAGAAAAATGTAGACTGTTTCGTCAATCCGCTCGATGCGCGGCACTTCGTCGGGATCCAAAACGTCACGCAGCGTGTTGCGATCCAGCCCGAATTTCTCCGTCAAAAAATCAATATCGTCGCGCGTCGGCGCGTCGGCCACCACCCACGTGCCCGGCGACCACTTGTCAACTTTTTGCGCCGCCTCGTGGGCGGTTTTTCGCAAATATTCAATCATTGCATCATTATAACGCCTATGCTTTACAAATGCTATTCAAGTCAGAATCGCCAAGCTCGACTCGATACGCAGTTTTCGCGGATGTTTTCGTAGCCATTCGTCGACCGCCCGCGCGGCGCCGGGCAACGCTTCGTTATCGTAATCGTCAACAACAATGATTGCGCCGTCAGACAATCTGTTTTCGATCAATTTCAATGAATCGCGAATCGATTCGTAATAATCGCCATCCAGAAACGCAAAACTAATTTTTGGCGGCAGATCATTAGCTTCCAAATCCTGAAACCACGCTTTTTTGATGATCGGCAGCGGCAGATTGTTTTTGCGAAAATTTTGGATCAGCGTTGATTTTTTGGCCGATAATTCGCCGGCCACAAACTGGTCGCCAGCTCGCGATTGGTCGACGGCAGTTTTTTCTGGCAGACCCGCGAACGAATCATACAGATACAATTTCTTCGCCGGGTTTTTCGCAACCAGCATGCGCTGCAAAAACAGGCTGGTCGTGCCCGCATAACAACCCAGTTCTACCACATCACCTGGTTCGTCCAGTGTTTTTTCAAGTTCACGCAAAATCACGCGGATTTCGCACTCGTCAACTTGATCCGAAATCAACGGATATTTTCGCAATAATTCATCAATCATAGGTTTTTTGGCGGTTCGCGGTCATCGGGTTTCGCAGTAGTTTTTTTGACTTTTCGCGCCTGGCTTATCACCAGCCAAACGACCGATCCGATCACAATTACCAGCATGATAACGCCCGCCACCTGCGTCCACGGCGCCGCTTCGCTCGCGGTGTGCTGGGCCACGCAATCGCTGTCGGGATTGACCGACACGTTGCGACAAAGCTCTTCGGCTGATTGTCCGCTTTCCATACTTCTATATTACAATAGAACGCATGTGGAAAAGAATTATTGAGTATTGGCAATTTTCGGCGACGCTGATCGTCGGTGTTATCGGTTTGATTATGGAGTTTGGCTTTTCGCAGGCCGAGTTTACAAAGTGGCTAATTGTTGGCTATAACGCATTTATTTCGCTATTTTTGATAGCCGACATGATTCGGACGCTACGCGGCGGCCGATACGGCGTCGATATTCTGGCCATTTCGGCGATTGTGGCGACGCTGCTGGTTGGCGAATATTGGGCCAGTTTGATGATTGTTATTATGCTGACTGGCGGCGAAGCGCTGGAAGATTACGCGGCGGGTCGTGCCAAACGCGAATTATCCGCACTGCTGGAACGCGCACCGCAAATCGCCCACGTTTGGCGCGGGCAAAAACTGGTTGATGTGGAAATTGACGAAGTAAAGCCCGGCGACAAAGTTCTGGTGCGCCCCAGTGAAGTTGTGCCGGTCGACGGTATACTCGATGACAAATCGGCCAGTTTCGACGAAAGTTCGCTAACCGGCGAATCGATGCCGGTCGACGTGCGGCGCGGCGAAAACGTCATGTCTGGTTCGGTCAACGGCAACGCGGCCGTAACAATTATCGCCACTGCTGCCGCCAAAGACAGTCAATACGAACGCATCATCGCCCTGGTGCGCGACGCCGAAACGCAACCGGCACCGTTCGTACGCTTGGCCGACCGCTACGCCGTGCCGTTCACGATTATTTCGTATGTTATCGCCGGTGTAGCGTGGGCAGTTTCTGGCGAAGCGCTGCGTTTCGCCGAAGTTTTGGTGGTGGCTAGCCCTTGCCCGCTGATTTTGGCAGCACCGATCGCGTTGATTTCCGGCATGAGCCGCGCATCGAAACACGGTATTATCGTCAAAAACGGTGCCACGCTGGAAAAGTTAGCCGCTGTCAAATCGGTGGCGTTCGACAAAACCGGCACCCTGACACACGGTGACGTGGCGGTCGATACGATCAAGCCCGAATCAGGCTTTGCGAAAAACGACATTCTGCTACTAGCGGCCAGTGCCGAACAATCGTCGTCGCACATTTTGGCGTCGTCGCTAGTAAACTTTGCGAAAAACGAAAACATGGATTTGCTGTCTGCGAAAAACGTTCACGAAACGACTGGCGGCGGCATCCTCGCCACCGTCAACAAACAGAACATCGTGGTGGGCAAAGTTGATTTCTTGCGTGCCCAAAAAATCAATATTTCGCAGTCGCACAACTCAGACGAAACCTTGATCGCTATTGGCGTTGACGGACAATTCGCCGGCGTTATTACCTTTTCCGACCAAATCCGTCCCGAAACAAAATCGGTAGTTTCGGCGCTCCACGATCAAGGCATCGGCAATGTCATGATGCTAACTGGCGACAACGTTGCGGTGGCCAAAAACATCGCGGCCCGGGTCGGCATCGACCATTACCACGCCGGCTGCCTACCCGAAGACAAAGTCAGATTGATCCGCAGCGAAGACATCCCACGGCCAGTCGCCATGGTCGGCGACGGCGTCAATGACGCGCCGGTTCTAGCCAGCGCCGACGTCGGCATCGCCATGGGCGCACGCGGGTCGACTGCTGCCAGCGAATCGGCCGATGTTGTCGTGATGCTGGACAAACTCGACCGCGTACCGCTGGTAATCAAAATCGCTCGTCGCACGATCGGCATCGCATTGCAATCAGTTTGGGTCGGCATTGTGATTTGCGTGGTGCTGATGCTGATCGCATCATTCGGGGTAATTCCAGCACTGCTGGGCGCGGTGTTGCAGGAATGTATAGACGTGATTGTGATTGTCAACGCACTCCGCGCTCACGGCCAAGGCAAACGTGTTGCCAAGGCGTAAATCTCAGCATTTTATCAATTTCGAAAAATAGTATTGACGACATATAATTTAGCAGCTAAAATACTTAGCTGGTAAACAATCATGAACGAATCTGACTATTTGACACGAATAGAAAACGCGCTGATGGCACTGCGGCGGAATTCATTTCGGCACCGCCCGCGATTTGCACACGGCCTACGGCCGCCAGAGTTTTTCGTGTTGAAGCTGCTCGGCGAGATGAACGATGACGCCCCGCCAACCTCAACGGAGCTTGCGAAAACCATGGATGTTAGCGTTTCGGCTGTCACTCATCACCTGAACAATCTGGAGAAGCACCGCCTGATTGAACGAGCTCAATCGCAAACAGATCGCCGCGTGTACAACATCAAATTGTCACGTGCTGGCAAACGCATTTTGAAAAGCCAACGCTCGACGCACCGTGATCAAATGCTGGCTTTTCTCGAATACCTAGGGCCCGACGACAGCGCACAATTAGTTCGAATCATCGAACGTACCAACGAATTTTTTACAAAATATAATAGTGGGAACAAAGGAAAATAATGCTGAAATTACTCAAATATTTCAAACCGTATTGGTGGATGCTGGTTTTGCTATTCATCGCGCTAGTTGTGCAAGTTTGGTCCAACCTGCAACTACCCGACATGATGGCGAACATCGTCGACAAAGGCATCGTCGGCAGCGATCTGCCATCAGTCTGGCATTATGGATTCATGATGATCGGCGTGACATTGATCGGCGGCGGGGCGTTGCTGGTTTCTGGGTTTTTCGCCAGCCGAATTGGTACCGGATTTGCCCGCGACATTCGCCAGGCAACGTTCGAAAAAGTCGAGAGTTTTTCGCTAACTGAAATTGACAAATTCTCGACCGCCTCGCTTATTACACGATCAACAAACGACATACAACAGATACAAATGGTAGTAATAATGTTGCTACGCATGGTGGCGTGGGCACCGATTATGGCTGTTGGTGCTGTTTTCAAAGCTTTGCACACCGCACCGAACATGGCGTGGATAATCGGTTTGTCGGTCGCGGTTTTGTTTGTCGTGATCGTGACGGTTTTTCTGGTCGCCATGCCGAAATTCAAGATTTTGCAGAAATTGGTGGACAAATTAAACTTGGTAACACGCGAAAACTTGACCGGTCTACGCGTCATCCGTGCGTTCAATAACGAACCGTATGAGGAGAAAAAGTTTGCGAAAAGCAACGATGATTTGACCAAAGTTAACTTGTTCGTGAACCGCGTCATGGTCGTGATGATGCCGGTCGTGATGCTGGTTTTCAACTTTACCACGCTGTTAATCATTTGGATTGGGGCGCATTATATCGCCGACGGAGCACTGGAAATCGGCAACATGATGGCGTTCATGCAATACGCGATGCAAGTCATCATGTCGTTCATGATGCTGTCGATGATATTCATTTTGGTGCCACGCGCCAGCGTTTCCGGCGCACGCATCGCCGAAGTTTTGGGCACGAAATTGTCGATCAAGCCTGCGAAAAGTCCAAAAACGCCTGCGAAAAATATTCGCGGAACCGTCGAATTCAAAAACGTCACGTTCAGCTACCCGGGTGCCGAACAACCAGTTTTGCGAAAAGTTTCGTTTGCCGCAAAACCTGGCCAAACCACCGCATTCATCGGCTCGACCGGTTCGGGCAAATCAACGCTCATCAATTTGATTCCGCGATTTTACGACGCAACCGACGGCGAAGTTTTGGTCGACGGCGTCAATGTGCGTGACTACGAAACCAAGAATTTGATGGATCGCATCGGCTACGTGCCGCAAAAAGGCGTTTTGTTCAGCGGAACCGTCGAATCGAACATCAAATACGGCGCACCTGACGCATCAGAAAAAGACGTCCGAAGCGCTGCGAAAATTTCACAGGCGCAAAACTTTATCGAAAAATTGGACAAGAAATTTGCGAACCCAATCGCCCAAGGCGGATCGAACGTTTCCGGCGGCCAAAAACAACGCCTGTCGATCGCACGCGCCGTGGTTCGCGACCCGGAAATCTACATTTTCGACGACAGTTTTTCGGCGCTCGATTTCAAAACTGATGCCGCTTTGCGAAAAGCATTAGATCCGGTCACCAAAGATTCCACGGTGTTAATCGTCGCTCAACGCATCGGCACAATCAAAAATGCCGACCAAATCGTCGTGATGGACGAAGGCGAAATCGTCGGCGTCGGCACGCACGCCGAATTGCTCGAATCGTGCGATGTTTACCGCGAAATCGCGCAGTCGCAATTGTCCGAATCCGAAATGAAAACCGAATTATCTGCCGCGAAAGGAGCTGCGTAATGGCGTCCAAAAATACCGAAAAAATGAAACGTGAAGCCGCGAACAAACAGCCGCAAATGGGACCTCCGGGCATGCACGGCCCGGCGCCGAAAGCCAAAAACTTCAAAAAAACGTTCAAAAAATTGGCGAAAAGTTTGCGCCCATACAAATGGCATTTGCTATTGACAGTGATTTTCGCAATCGCCAGCACGGTTTTCGCAATCGTTAGTCCGAAAATTTTGGGTAATATGACAAACGAGATTGTTGACGATTACATCTCGATGAAAGCCTACGACACCGTCGTCGAAACCATACCGGCGGAACAAATTTCGCAGATTCCGTCTGGTACAACGATCGGTGATTTGATGACGAATATGCCGGCGGAACAACTTTCACAAATCGAAAACATGCCGGCCGATCAACTCGACAAAGTCAAACGTACTAGTCTCGATACGCGGCCGACAATGAATTATGCCAGTCTCGGAAAAACGGCGCTGATGCTGATCGGGTTGTACATTTTGTCGGCACTGTTTGGTTATTTGCAGGGTTGGATTATTACCGGTGTGACGCAAAAAATTTCGTTCAAGTTTCGCAAACAATTGTCGGAGAAAATCAACACGCTGCCGATCAAATACTTTGACAAAACCAGTTACGGCGATGTTTTATCCCGCATCACGAACGACGTCGACACGATTTCGCAGAGTTTCAACCAAAGCCTTTCGCAAATTATTACCGCTGTCACGACAATCATTGGCATCCTGGCTATGATGCTGTCGATCAGTTGGCAAATGACCGGAATCGCTGTGATTGTGGTGCCGATTAGCTTCATTTTCATCGGGCTTATCACGTCGCGTTCGCAAAAATATTTCAAAAAACAACAAGATAGTTTGGGCGAAATCAACGGCCACATCGAAGAAATCTACGCCGGCCACAACGTTGTCAAAGTTTTCAGCGGCGAAGAACGCGCCAGCAAAAAGTTTCGCAAAATCAATAACTCGCTACATGAAAGTGGTTGGAAATCGCAATTTCTGTCGGGGTTGATGTATCCGATCACGATGTTTGTCGGAAATTTGGGCTACGTCGGCGTCGCGGTAATGGGCGGTTGGCTGGCGATCAACGGCCGGATTTCGATCGGCGATATTCAAGCCTTCATCCAATACGTTTCGCAGTTCAACCAGCCGATCATGCAGACGGCGCAAATCGCCACCGTGTTGCAATCGACCGTTGCTGCCGCCGAACGCGTGTTTGAATTTTTGGAAGAGCCGAACGAAGCGGCTGATCCAGTTGACGCCAAACAAATTGCGAAGGTCAAAGGCAACGTGGAATTCGCGAACGTCAAATTCGCCTACGACGATTCGGAAAAATTAGTTATCAAAAACTTTTCGGCCAAAGTCAAAGCCGGGCAAAAAGTCGCCATCGTCGGCCCAACGGGTGCGGGCAAAACCACCATGGTCAACTTACTGATGCGGTTCTACGATCCGAAATCCGGCACGATCACGATCGACGGCGTCGACACACGCGACATGTTGCGCGCCGATGTTCGCAAACAATTCGGCATGGTGCTGCAGGACACATGGCTGTTCAATGGCACGATCCGCGAAAACTTGGCGTACGGTGATTTGAAAGCCGACGAAAAATCAATCATGCGAGCCAGCGAAGCTGCGCACGTTGACCACTTCGTCAAATCATTGCCGCACGGTTACGACACAATTTTGGACGAAGACGCCGAAAACATTTCGCAGGGAGAAAAGCAGCTGCTGACGATCGCCCGCGCGATGTTGGCCGACGCACCGATGTTAATCCTCGACGAAGCGACGTCAAATGTCGACACGCGCACGGAAGTCTTGATCCAGTCCGCCATGGAAAAATTGATGAAAAACCGCACGTCGTTCGTCATCGCACACCGATTGTCGACGATTCGCAACGCCGATTTGATCTTGGTCATGAACGAAGGCGACATCATCGAATCCGGCACGCACGACACATTGCTGGCGAAAAACGGGTTCTATGCGAATCTATATAATTCGCAGTTTGCGGAGGGTTAAGTTCTCGCGAACAATCAAAACGCCTCGGACTACGAGGCGTTTTTTGGCTTTTTGATAATTCGTTTGCGATATTCGTCTGCCATCATGAACGATTTGCGGTCGGCTTTGTCGGTAAACAAAATTCCGCGCAAATGATCAGTTTCATGCTGCGCGACGTGCGCCACAAAATCATCCAGAATTTTTTCGTGCGATTTGCCAAATTCGTCAATCCAGCGCAGTTTAATTTTGCGAAAACGTGGCACCGCGCCAAATAACGTATCGTCGCCGATTCCGCAACTGATGCAGCCTTCCCACATTTTTTCGCGCCGACCAAACGTTTCGACAATTTCCGGATTGATAATTACCGTTTCAAACTTTTCAAGTTCCGGACGATTCGGCGTCGGCTTGATGCCAATCACACTGAGCGCGATGCTTTCGCCAACTTGCGGTGCGGCCAGCCCGACGCCATATTCTTTTTTCGCAAGCGTATAACGCATATTCGCAATCAAATTCTGAATCTCATGCGATACGATTTCGTCGTTCGTCAAACGTTTCGCTGGCTTTCGCAAAATTGGATTGCCGAACCGCGTGATTTTCAGAATTTTCAACTCTGCTCCAATCCTGCGAAAATCGCCCGGAAAACATTTTCGTTTTCATGCTCGGCCGTGTGACCGCTGATCGTCCAGTACAATTTCGCATTTGGCGCTTCCCGGCAAAGTTCATACGCTGTGATAGGCGGGCACACAAAATCATACCGGCCTTGCACGACGTGAATTGGCATTGTCAATTTGCGGGCGTTGTCCAGAATATAACGATCCGGCACAAATCCGCCATTTGCAATGTAATGAATTTCGATTTGGCTCGGCGCGGGATCGTACGTTTCGTAATCAGCCGGCACAAATCTGTCGTCCAAACACATTACGGCGCGTTGCATTTTGCCAAGTTCATACGCCGCGCGTTTTCGTTCCTCGTCGTCGCCACTGGCGATTTTGTCAAAGTGAAATTCGGCCGGATTTTTGCGAAATTTCGCCGGAACGCTTTTCGCAAAATCATTCCAGATTTCCGGGAAAAAGTTCGCAAATTTGCCGCGGTACAGCCAATCATTTTCGCGCTGCGAAACCGTGTAAACGCCGCCGATTATCAAACCTACTACGCGATCAGGATTTGCCAAAGCATAAAACAACGCCAGCGCCGATCCCCACGAACTGCCGTGTAGATAAAACTTTTTGATATTCAAATGATCGGCGATTTTCGTGATGTCGCCCACCAAATCCTGCGTCGTATTTTTCGCGATTTCGCCATACGGCGTGCTGTTTCCGCAACCGCGTTGGTCAAAGAAAATCACGCGCTGCGTCGACGGATCGAACACCGATTTGTGTTTGTCTTTCGACTGGCTGCCCGGACCTCCATGCAAAAACACAAACGGCGTTTTCGCAAATTCGTTTCCCCAATCGTGAACGTATAATTCGTGGCCGTCGCCGACATTTAATGTGAATTCGCGAATGGTGTGTTGATCGGTTTGCATGGTATAATTATAGATGCACTATGACGTTTTCGCAAAAATACACGATCGTGCAATTGTTTGAGGACTTGCCGGACGAATATGAATACGACCGGACAAATTGGCCGCTGCATACGACGATTGTCGATGTTTTTGCAATCAATTGGAACGCCGAATATTTAGTCAAAGTTGTTGAGAATTTTTCGCGAAACCAAAAACCGTTCGCTTCGACAGTTGGCGATGACGCGCTTCTCGGCGAAAACCACGTACACGTGACGCTGATCGACAAAACGCCGCGGCTTGCGAAATTGCATGCTGATTTGGTTCGCGCTTTGACGCCGGGAGATTTTGCGCCGAACAATCCGCAATTTTTCGGCGAAAATTTCTTGCCACATTCAACGATTCAAAAGCATAGTCGGTTGCGAAAAAACGACATTATCCAGTTCAACACATTGACGATCATTGACATGTTTCCGGACGAAAATGCGTTTCGTCGGCGAATTGTTCGCACGCTTCCGTTTGCGAACTAGCTGCTTGCAAACACTGCGTGGATTGCGTCTTTTTCTGCGTCCATCAACGGAAATTTGTCGATATCGTTCTGCGAAATCCACTGAAAATCGTCGTGCTCCTCGCTCAATTTCACATTAGTCGAAACTGGCCGACACAAGAAAAACACGCCGACAATTTGGTTTTTCACGCCGCGAATTTCCGGCCACCATTCATCGACATGAATCGGCTTGATAACTTCAACACTCAACCCAGATTCTTCCGCAATTTCGCGTGCCAACCCATCCAAAAATGGTTCGCCCGCATCCAAACGCCCCCCCCGGAACGCCGTATCTTCCGATGTTCGTTCCTTCTTCGTACGTGTTTGCTTCGCGCAAAACCAAAACTCTTCCGTCGTCGTTCATGATGACGGCTTTCATGGCAATTCGTTGTGTGATGTCCGATTTCATGCGCTCATTATACATTAATCCGTCTGGATATCGCGCCGCGCAAACAGGATAAGCCCCGCCGCGAAAGCCGCGACGCCGATTGCCAGCGTCACACCAAACCATTTCCAATTCGCGCTGGCCGCCGGCGTGAGTGAAATCCACTTGACCAGCGACGTGTCGTTAAGCCATCCTGGAAATTTCGCAACCGACGAAATCATCGACAGGAAAAACGAATAAACCACCCACACATACAAAACCCACGCCGCGATGCGCGGCCAAATTCCGTACGCCAAAACGCCGATTCCCAGCGCCAAAACAACCGGCCCAATGATGTTGAGTCCGCCCCAAACGGTTTTCGCAAAGTCCAAATTCACGCCGTTATATTGCGAAATCGCCCACATTGCCACATTCGCAATTATCGTCACTACGACCGCCGCAATCGCGAAAACGATCGTACGCGACGCCAGCCAGCCGACCCGCGAAACGCGCCGAACCAGCATATTTTCCGCGCGGCCGTCGATTTCTTCGTTTTTTGCTTGACCCAAAATATTTGCCACCGCAATCGCCAAAAATACCGCGATCATCATCGTGCCGATGCTCATGAATTCGATCGCCATACCTGCCGAAGAGTCGCCGACCAGCGCATTCGTGGCGTCGATCAACGTCGGCGAGCTGGCTGCAGCATCGCTGGCAGTTAGCGCCAAAACAACCATCAACATCGCCACGAAAATCACGCACGTCGACCACATGGTCAAAATCGGCAACATTTGCCGCAACGTGAAAACGAAATTATTTGACACGGTTTTCAAGTGCGATTTTGCTTTTTCGCGTGCCTTCAAAATCCCCTCGCCCAGATCGCGATATTTGCAAATCCAAACCGCACCGCCCGCGAAAATCACACCCGCAATCGCCAGCGGAACCAGCCAAATCGGTTGCGATTCAGTCAGCGGATGCAATTTGTCGATCCAGCCAAACGGCGTGAAATTCTTTAACCAATATAACGAATCGACCGCGTTTCCAGCGCACCGCATGATGAACAAAATCACAATCGCCGTCACACCGATCAACGTCGCGCGGCGGCGGCCATTCGCCAACTGGCTCGTCAGTGCACCGAGTGCTGCGAAAACCGCCGCGCCACCAAAAATTCCCATTCCCGCGAAAACCGCCGCGCCCCAATCGTAGTTCATGTTTGCGTTCGCGCCGCTTATCCCGATCAAAAATGTGAAGATTGCGTACGCCGCCGCAACACCAACGCCGATTCCCGCCATCGTTTCGACCGCGAATTGCCGGCGCACAAACGGCCCGCTCATCAACAATTCGGTTTGGCCGTTTTCCTCGGTACCACGAAACCGCTTCGTTGCCACCATCAGCCCCCAAATCGCCGCAACCAACGCCAAAATCGCGCCGGTGCGAAACACCATATAACCCGGCGCAGTTTCGACCGCGACCGGTTCGCCGTACAACATTTTGATCGCCGGGTTATTGACCATCGTGGCCGCGAATGCGACGCGTTCATCCAACGTCGGGTACGTTGCGAGATACGCGAAACCTTGCATCAACATCAATCCGGCCGCGACCAGACCAATTATCAAGCCACCGCGCCACGAGTTTTTGCTAGCGAATCCAAACAATAGGAACTGATTTTTAGTTTTTCGCATCGTCGTTTTCCCCATATAGCGACAGGAAAAGTTCTTCGAGAGACGGTTCGCGCGACAACAATGTCAGCGGTTTGGCCGGTGTGATTTTCGCCAACAAATCGTCGATCGAACCGCGAACTTGACACGACAAACTATGTTCGTGAATACGCACATTGGATACGTTTTTCGCAGCAGAAATGTCGGGTGGTGTACCCGCGAAAGTTGCTTCGACAGTCACGGCCGACAGATGCCGCAAGTCATCGAGCGTTCCCGATTCAACCAATTTCCCACGGCGCAAAACTGCCACACGATCACACAAAATCTCGACTTCTGACAAAATATGCGACGACAGAAAAACCGTTTGTCCGTTGTTTTTCGCGGCGCGGATTTCGTCGCGAAAAACTTTTTCCATCAACGGATCCAACCCGGCCGTCGGTTCGTCCAAAATCAATAGTTCCGCACGCGACGCCAGCGCCGCGATCAGCGTGATTTTTTGGCGATTGCCTTTGGAATAATTTCGCACTTTTTTGTCCGGATCGAAATCAAATTTTCGCAGTAATTCCGTGCGATATTTTTCGTCAATTGTGCCGTGCGTACGCGCCAACAATTCCAAAGTTTCGCGGCCCGTCAAATTCGGCCACAAATTCGCTTCGCCGGGAACAAACGCAACGCGCGAATGGATTTTTCGCAAATCACGTTGCGCATCCAAACCGAAAATTTTCGCGCTGCCGGACGTCGGCCGAATCAATCCTAGCAACAATCGAATCGTCGTCGTTTTTCCGGCGCCGTTTGGCCCCAAATAACCCAAAATCTCGCCTTTGTTCAATGTCAAATTCAAATGATCTAGCGCCGGCACACCGCCGTAGATTTTCGTTAAGTTGTTCGTTTCTACCGCCCGTTCCATCGTGCCCTCCGTTATGGAATTATTGTACGCCCGGCGACGCGGTTTTCGCAACTACGTCGTGCGCCATGTGCATGTAGGTGTCGTTGGCATTTTTGGCCTGCGCCAAAAATTTGGCACGCGGCAGCCAATCGTACGATTTATGTTCCCAACTTAGGCGGATTTTTGGTCGCATCATTTTTGTCGCGAAAAGTGCGCAGTGCGTGTCATTTTTGGAATATTCGTCGCCTGCGTAGAGTTTGCGAACGGCGGATTTTTTGACCGATACGCCGATTTCTTCGGAAACTTCGCGAACCATTGTGTCGATCAATTTTTCGCCGTTTTCCAGCGTTCCGCCCGGCAAATCCGGATCATCGCCAAAATGCGGATGGGCGCTGCGAAACAACAGCAAAAATTTGTCATTTTCGTCAATTATGATAAGCTTGGCGGCTTTTTTCATATCAAATCACGCATGTCGATGTGCTTTGGATTCCAGTATTTGGCGGCAAAATGATCGTGTCGTCGTCCGAGTTTGCATCACTTTTCACGTTGACTGAATATGGACCGAGATTAACCTCGTCGCCCAGCGGCAATGTCACGCGAGTGGAGACCGTGTAGTTCCCTGGCGCCAAATCGGCCGTCGGTGTACAATTCCAGTTGCCGCTCGCATCGGCAGTCGCGTCGCATGTTACGGAACCGGGATTTATGGTTACTTGTACGGTCGAGCCCGGGTCGGCTGTGCCAGTAAAGTTCGGCCGCTTGCCAATCGTCGCGCCATCCGCCAAAGCCACGTCGCCATATTTGATTGCCACATTGTAGTCCAGAGTTGTCGCCGACACGACCGCACTCGACACGCTATTGCCCACTGCATTGACAGCGATGACGCGAAAATCGTACGCCGTGCTGACCATCAATCCAGTCAGCATCGCTGACGTGCTAGCGCTGGCTCCGTCGGCAAAAGTTGACCACGTGCTGTCGCTCGACAATTTGTACTGCACGATATAATCAGTGATTGCCGAGCCGCCGCTGCTTGGCGCCGTCCACGACAGATTTGCGCCGCCCGCCGTCGGCGTCGCCGAAACCACCGGCGCGTCCGGCACGGTGGCTGGCGTCGCCGAAACCATGCCACTGGTCAAACCAGTGCCGACGCTGTTAGTCGCGCTCACGCGAAAATCGTAACCAGTTCCGTTGGTCAGCCCTGTCACTGTAGCGTTCGTCGCAGTTGATGTGCCGTCAGAAAAAGTCGCCCACGTGCTAGAGCTGCTGGCTTTGAACTCGATAATATAGTCCGTGATTGCCGATCCGCCGCTGGCTGCCGGTGCCGTCCACGACAACAAAACCTGTGTATCGCCACGCGTCGACACCAAATCGGTCGGCGCAGCCGGCACCGTTACTGGCGTTTGCGTGACGATCGAACTGTCGCTACTTTGACCGACGCTGTTGACTGCGCTAACGCGAAAATCATAGGCTGTTCCATTGGTAAGTCCCGTTACCGTGGCACTCGTCGCAGTTGATGTGCCGTCCGAGAAAGTTGCCCACGCGCCACTCGGACTTTCGCGGTATTGAACCACATAATCAGTAATCGACGCACCATTGTCAGCCGGCGCCGTCCACGACAGCAAAACCGATGCATTTCCCGCCGTAGCATTCAAACCGGTTGGAACAGCCGGAACAGCAGCAGCAAGTACCAGCGTACTGGTCGACGTGAACAGCCACGGACCTTTCACACCACCCGCGAAAACCGGACGAACCCGCGTGAAATAGTTCCCCGCCGCCAAGCCTTCAAACGTCACGCTCAAACCTGTTGTGTTTTTGGTTTCAAAATAATCGTAGCTGCCTGACGCGTCCGAATGCTCGATTTCGTACCCTGTTACTGTGCCGGACGACGGCGCTGTCCAGTTGACTGTTAATCTGCCTTGGCTGGGGCTGGAGGCGTTGATTGTACCGGCCAGCGCATTGGAATTTGGTATCGTCTGAGCAGTCTGCACCGCATTGGCAATAAACGCGTGGCCGGTGTTGTTCGGATGAATATTATCAACATCAATCAACGTCGACGGCGTAGCGCTGTCGCGCATGAGTGTGTATGTGTCGACGTACTTCGTGCCATATTCCAGAGCCAGCGACGCCACCGCCGCCACATATGATTCGTGAATTGTGCGGTTGGATCCGGTAAAACCCGCCGATCCAGAACTGTAGCCTGCGTCCGGAATCCACGTCGGCGAAGCCAAAACTATATCTGTCGGCGAAATTCCATTGCGAATTAGTCCGCTCAGAATTTCGGCGTAATCGTGGCGATAATTGTTGACATTGAAATCTGTCGATGCTGTATAGCGCAGGTCGTTCAGGCCGTACATGATGACGTATTTATCGCTTCTGTTGGCACCTAGTAGTGCGCTGACAAACCGATCGCGGCCGTTATTGGCACGCGGCGAACTGGTGCTGTCTAGCGAATTTTGCAGGACTGTGCCGGAAATACCTTTGTTGTTCAATGTGTAGCTGTTGGTTGTCGAATAAATATTTGCCCACGAATTTGTTGCGATCGGCGAAGCATTCATGCCGACCGTAATCGAGTCGCCGAATACCGCCAACTTGACAACAACAGATACCGGCGTGACTGCGTTGGACGCGACCGACGGCAGCGACACACCAATCGCGTTGGTCGCCGTGACAGTAAAAGTATAGCTCGTGCCGTTCGCCAACCCTGTCACTGTAATCGGACTTCCTGATCCGCTGGCCGTGATGCCGCCCGGCGATGATGTAACCGTGTACGAAGTAATCGCGCTGCCGCCGTCATCTACCGGCGGCGTGAACGAGATTGTGGCGTTAGCGTTGCCAGCTACTGCACTGACGCCAGTTGGCGGATCTGGTGCGGTGGACGGTTCGGTGACCGATGCCGGTGCCGAAAACTCGCCTTGTCCGTCAGCAGTAACGGCCGCGACGCGAAATTCGTAATCTTTGCCAGAATCCAATCCTGTAATCGTAACTGATGTCGCGGTCGACGGCGCGTGCGGATAGACCGCCCATGTGCCACCCAATTCGCGGTATTCGTAAACATAATCCAGAACTTGCGCGTCGGTAACGTCGGCAGGTTTTGTCCAACTTAAGTCGACATCTGGGCTGACAGCGCCTTCGGTGGCGGTCAAACTGGTTGGTGCACTAGCGAGCAATTTGCCAAATTTGATTTTTTGGATTTGCGGACCAATCGTGTCGGCATAAACAGTGCTTGGTCCGGTCTGAAAACGAACGCCGACTGCGCTGCCATACGATGAATAGTTGCTCTCTGGGTCTGTACTTGACGTAACCAGTGACCCGTCCAGATAAATTTTCTGTGATCCCGGCGACGCTTCGAATCTGACTTTGTAAGTTTGGCCGACAGTCAATGTCATCATCTGGGTTGCCAATACGGTGCTTGTTCCGGTGCTGCTGAATCTCATAATTCGGAAACTTTCGCCGTTATACATCGCAACAAGATTCGCTCCGTTCGCCTCTGTGCCGCGCAACATTATCGCCGCGGAATACCGGCCGGCCACGAAACTGCCCCGGACGTTCAATTCCATTTCGCCATACACGCCCTGCGGCGACATCGTGATGTTTGACAATTTGTGCAAGCTCGTTCTGCTGGCGATGGTCGGCCCCATGATGCGATTGCTAGAGCTGATTTGCACAGCAGCGGTGCTGGCGGTCATCATTGACCACGTGCCGATTTGTGGCTGCGTTGCCACCAAATCACTGCCAGCCGCGGCATTCATTGGGTCAAAAAACGCCAAAATTCCTGACGGTAACGGCGTTGACTTTATCGTATTTGACGTCGCACCGACGCCCGACGCGTTGATGGCACTGACGCGAAAATCGTATAATGTTTCGTTGTCCAGCCCGTTGACCATTGCGCTGGTGCTGGTTGAAGCGCCGTCATTATAAACGTTCCACGTCGCGTCGGCGGATTTTTTGTACTCAACCTGATAGTCAGTAATCGTTTCGCCGCCATCGTCAGTCGGCGCGGCCCACGTCAAACTAACCGCGCTATCGGCCGTCGTGGCCGTCAGGCCAGTTGGAGCTTGGCTGGGCGCTGCGCCAACCATGTGCGCCATGAAAATAACACTAGTAAACGCCGCCGCAACGACAACGCTTATTCTAAATAAAGCTAGCGACCAAAGCAATCTGTGATTTGTTTCCTGCACTGGGCCCCCTTGTACTTATGCTTATTGTAGCATGATTTATATGCGAGAGAAACGGTGGCCGGAGAGAATTCGCGAGTTTTTGTGGTTTGGGTAGGCCGCAGCAGCCCCGCGATCCCAATGAAAAACGCCTGGACTTGCGTCGTGGCGTTGATCGAAACCGAGAATATAGGTTATAATGACAAGTCGTTAACTTTAATTAAATCTTTGCTTCATCGGTATCAGCAGGCTTAATCGGACAATATCCATCGCTTAAACCAAGTTCCCAGTTATTACACATGGCTATAGCCGTATAGGCAAGACTACCTTCTGCAAAACGTCTGGTTCCATCATGACCTTCTTTGGTAAGTCGTAAAAACCGGGGCATTCAAAGCCTTTGCAATCTCCGAATCTCTCTTTGACAGTTAGTCCTTGCGAAGTTTCATTACTCGTATATACATATTAAATACGGTTCTGCAGACAAATGCAAGCATGAGCCAAGCAAAAACACTTCTGTTAGAAGAAAGTGTTTTTGCTTGGCTCCCGGGGCGAGATTCGAACTCGCGACCAATTGATTAACAGTCAACTGCGCTACCGCTGCGCCACCCGGGAATAAAATAACAGAGCAATTATACCTCGCGAATCACTTTTTCGCAATAGAAGTCAAACGCGATTTCGCTGCCGTCGCCGCCTCGGCAAAACCCAAAATCGTTAGTGCGCCCGTCAAAACATATAATTCGTCAATCAATTTCTGCGACGGCCGCTTCTCCACTTCGTCAAATTTTGCGAAAACGTGGTCAACTAGCCATTTTTCCTGCGCCGTTGTGACTTTGGCGGCTTTTGGCTCGTCAAAGTTCGTCGTCAAAACTTCGAGCGATCGCGCTGAATGATCACGTTTCGCAAGATATCCTTTGGCGATCAGATTATCGACGTGAATCGCCACCGTCGACACCGATTTGTAATTCAGACCGCGCATGATTTCGCGGTAGCTCGGCCCATAACCGTGACCGCTGATGAAATTCGCAATGAACGTCAATAATTCACGCTGTTTTTTACTGGGACGATTATTTGCGAGTCGATCCATACAATCCTCCCGCAATCAAAAACCACGTTATTGCCAGCGGTTCGTCGGCGAAAACGTGCAGTAACGTACCAATTATCAAATATGCAATCATTGCCGCAAACCAGACGCCAGCGACTTCACTTTTTCGCATCGGCCACAATTTGACCAAGATAAACACAATGATTGCCAACCAAAATAACAGCCCAACGACGCCGTATTGTTCGGCGATTTGCAGATAATAATTTTCGCTAATCGTTGCCGAATCAGCGTAAAACGAGGCTGGGCCAGCGCAGCCAACACCACAACCAAGCGGCTCGTTCATGACATTTTCGACACCATTTTGCAGCGCGTCGACATGCGCGTCATTACTGGTGATATGCGTGCCGCGGTCATCGCGCATATGCAAAACGTTCAGTTTGATGAACGGAATTTGAATCAGGAAAAGTCCCGCCACAATCAAACCGGCGATAACGCCGCCAAATGTTAGCCAAAACTTTCGATTTCGCAGAGTTTTTTTCGACAACAGACTAGCGAAAATCATCACAATAATTGCGACAAAACAACCGATCCACGCGCTACGTGCACTACTAACGAAAGTTCCGGCTGCAATCGCCAGTATCGCCGCCAAAAACCAACCGCTTTTAGTTTTCGCAAACCGCCAAATCGCGAAAAGTAACGGGATTATCAGCAGCGCAGCGTAATCATTCGGACCACGTAGCGTCGCGAAAGCGCGCAAAACGTCGCCACTGTCGATCGTCACGCTCGGCGCAATTGTGCCCACGCCGTAGCCAAAATGTGTCAGGAAATCGGCCGGCAGCAACAGAACTTGAAGCAATCCCAATAGCGCCAAAACCACGCCGATCCAAATCGCCACGATGGGAATTTTCGCAAAGATTTTGCGCCAAAATTTCGGATCCAATTTCGCGGCGACAAACGCCAAACAAAACACGATAAGATATCGCAAATCCATCGCTAGTCCAGCAAATTTGGCCCGTGCCGTCACAAAACTTAACAGTAATGAAACTAAAACAATCGCTGCAAAAACCACAATCGCGACGATCAATCGATCGCGGAATAATTTTCGCAAAAAATCACGCTTGTATATAAGTAAATAAATCAGCGTCGCGAAACCAGCCAAAACCAAAATTATCGTCGGCAAACTTTTCCAAAATGTCGCGAATCCAACCGATCCAATCCACGTCGACAAAAACGGCCAAATCGGCATCGCTAGCATTATCGCGATCAGCGTCCAACCAAGGATTCTCGGGAAACGTTCAGATAATTTCGCAATCATTAGTTAAATGATACAATAAATGCACAAATTATGCCTGTTAAAACTGTACGATTTTATACTTTGGCGCTGGTCGTGGCGGACGCGATTGCGATTTTGGGCGCATTTAGTTTGGCGTACATTTGGCGCGTACAGTGGGATCCGCGGCCGCTGGTGGAAAACATCGGTGCGGCAGAATTTATTTCGACATTTTTGCTGCTGACGCCGTTTTGGCTGTTGGCGTTTTGGGCGCTGGGACTATATTCGCCGCGAGTTTATCGCAAACGTTTAACCGAATATGGCAAACTATTCCTCGGTTCATGCATCGGAATTTTGATCGTATTGGGCTATTCGTTTGTGATGAATGAAGCGGTGTTTCCGGCGCGGTTGGTCGCGGTGTATGCGCTCGGTTTGGTTTTTGTTTTGCTGGTAATCATGCGTGAGATTCTCCGTTTGATTAATCAAATCCTGTTTTGGTACGGCGTCGGCGTATCAAACGTCATGATCGTCGGCAACGGCGCTGTGACGAAAGACATGATCGCCAACCTGTCCGACACGCGCCATTCCGGCATTCGCGTCGTGGCCGTCGTCAATCGGAAAAAGGATTCTGGTTACGAAAATGTCGCTCATTTTCGCAGCTTGAAATCAGCGATGGAAATGCTGCGTGAACTGCGTATTGATTCGATCGTGCAAACCGAACTGTACGAAGAACCGGAACGCAATCAGCGCATCATGGGCGCAGCCCAAAACGCTCATATCAATTATTTTTTCATTCCCGGAGAACCCGAATTTTATTCTGGCAAAAACCAAGTCGATGTTTTCCTGGGCTACCCGATTATCCAAGTTCACCAAACGCCGCTGGCCGGTTGGGGGCAGGTCGTCAAACGAGTGTTCGACACTTTGATCGTGCTGATTTTTTCGCCGATTTGGGTACCGATTTTCCTGCTACTAATGTTGTTACAAAAAATCCTCAACCCGGGCCCGATTTTTTTCAAACAAACCCGGCTGGGTCGTTACAAAAAGAAATTTGGCGTCTACAAATTCCGCAGCATGAATCCGAAATATTCTGGCCAAGACGCCATCACGATTTTTCGCAAAATGGGGCGCGACGATTTGGCCGACGAATACGCCGTGACGCGCAAAGTCGAAAACGATCCGCGCATCACCTGGTTTGGCAAATTTCTGCGAAAAACGTCGCTGGACGAAGTGGCGCAAATCCTTAACATTATTCGTGGCGATATGAGTTTGGTCGGGCCGCGGCCGATTTTGCCCGACGAATTGCCGTTTTATCGCGGGCGCGGCGCGTTACTATTGTCGGTCAAACCGGGCCTGACTGGTTTGTGGCAAGTTTCCGGCCGCAGCGACTTGCCATTCGACAAACGCGTTGATTTGGAACTGTATTACGCACAAAACTGGTCGTTTTGGATGGACATGAAAATTTTGTTTAAAACGATTGGCGTGGTGGTTTTTCGCAGAGGAGCTAAATGAGCGATCAAAATTTTTCACAAGACAGCGCAAAGCTAGCCGCTGGTCAGCAAGTCATAACCTGCGTCGCGCTGATCCACAAAACGATCGATGGAATTCCGCACGTATTTCTGGCACGCCGTTCAGTAGATAAGAGATTTTTGCCCGGGAAGCTAGAGTTGCCCGGTGGCCACATCGATTTTGGTGAAGATTTGAAACCTGGCTTGCAGCGCGAGGTTCGTGAGGAATTGAACGTGAAAATCAACATTGGTGCGCCATTTGGAGCTTTCACATACATGAACAAAATTAAGGGTTCGCACTCGGTTGAGTTGGCGTTTTTCGCAACGTTCGACGGAAACTTTTCGTTAAACCCTGCGGACCATACGGAATTTTTGTGGCTGTCGTTGGATGATTTGCGAATTTTAGAAATCGAAAACGGCGCGGACGATTTGGAACTAAATATCGTGAAAACCGGATTGCAGCTATTATCGGGCGAGAATATAGATTTTGGCGAAAAACAACTTCGGCTCGATCTGTTATAATCTAGTCATGAAATCTCAACCAAAAATCGCCATCGTAACAGATTGGATTACCTCAATGGGCGGCGTCGCCCGTGTCGATTTGGCACTGCACCGCGCGTTCCCCGACGCGCCGATTTATACGTCGGTGTACGAGCCGGAAAACCTCGGCGCGATGAACGAATTCGCGAACGCCGATATTCGCACGTCATGGTTGCAGAAATTGCCGAAACCTTTGCGAAAATTCCACAAACTGTTTCCAACTTTGCGCGTCAACGCTTTTCGCAAATTCGATTTATCCGAATTCGACATCATAATTTCGTCGTCATCCGCCGAATCAAAACAAGTGCAAAAAACTCGCCCTGGCCAAGTTCACATCTGTTATTGCCACACACCGATTCGATATTATTGGTCACATTATGACGAATACAAACGCGACCCGAGCATGGGCAAGTTGAACTGGCTGGTGCGACTAGCAGCGCCAGTTTTGATCCCCGGCCAGCGCAAAAAAGACTTTGTTGCCGCCCAAAACGTCGACGTTTTCATCGCCAATTCCAACGAAGTCCGCGACCGAATCAAAAAATATTACGGCAAAAATTCGACCGTGATTTTTCCGCCAGTCGACATTGATCGGTTTGCGAAATACGCGCTTAACAAAAACCGCGGCGGATTAATTGCCGTCGGCCGCCAGGTTCCGTATAAGCGCATCGATTTGGCCGTTGCCGCAGCGAACAAACTCGGCGCAGATTTGGATGTATATGGTCACGGCCCAGAGCACGAAAAATTAGTGGAAATGGCCGGCGAAACCGTGTCGTTTCACGTCGGCGCGACCGACGCCGAAATCGCCGCGGCGTTCGGTAACGCCAGCGCATTCCTATTCCCTGCCGAGGAAGATTTCGGCATCGTCCAAGTCGAGGCGCTCGCGGCCGGCTGCCCCGTCATCGCATACGGCAAAGGCGGCGCGCTCGACATCGTGACTGACGGCGAAACCGGCGTATTTTTCGATTCGCAAACCGTCGATTCGCTGGCGGACGCGATCGAACGCGCTGCGAAAATAAATTTTGTTCCGGCGACATTGAATCGCCGCGCGAAACGCTTTTCCGAAACATTATTCATCGACAAAATTCGCAAAATCGTGCGCGATAATACGCCCGAATCGAGGGAGAAATGAAAGTATTATTAACTGGCGGCGCGGGCTACATCGCGTCGCACACCGCCGTCGAATTGATCGCGGCCGGCCACGACGTCGTGGCGATCGACACCTTGTCCAATTCGTCGGACGAATCGCTGCGGCGAGTTGCGAAAATCACCGGGCGAAAAGTTCCGCTCTATATTTTTGACGTGGCAGATCGCACGCGCTTGGACGAATTTTTCAATGTCGAAAAACCCGATGCCGTCATCCATTTTGCCGGTCTAAAAGCTGTTGGCGAATCGGTCGAGAAGCCGCTCGAATATTACGACAACAATTTATCATCGACGTTTTCGCTACTGGAAGTCATGAAAAAACACGGCGCACAAAAACTAATTTTCAGTTCCAGCGCGACCGTTTACGGCGACCCGTCCGAATTGCCACTGACCGAAACCGCACGCGTTGGCGTCGGTATCACGAATCCGTACGGCCAAACAAAATTCATGATCGAACAGATTTTGACCGATTTTGCGAAAGCCAATCCTGATTTCGCAGTCACGATTTTGCGCTATTTCAACCCCGTTGGCGCACACCAATCGGGACTGATTGGCGAAGATCCGAACGGCATCCCGAACAATTTGTTCCCGTTCGTTTCACAGGTCGCAATAGGCAAACGCGACAAATTGATGGTTTTTGGCGACGATTACGACACGCCCGACGGCACGTGCGTACGCGATTATATTCACGTCGTCGATTTGGCACGCGGACACGTCGCGGCGCTGGAAAACTTAACGAAAAATGTCGAGATTTACAATTTGGGAACCGGGCGCGGCGAATCGGTTTTGGACGTCGTGAACGCATTTTCGCAAGCTATCGGCCGCGAAATTCCGTACGAAATCGCGCCGCGACGCGCCGGTGATATTGCCAAAAATTACTCTGATCCGGCGAAAGCAAATGCGAAATTAAACTGGCACGCGGAAAAAACATTAATTGACGCCTGCGAAGATTCGTATCGCTGGCAATCACAAAATCCTAACGGTTATCAGGAGTAAAAATGGAAATGAATTTTTGCCGACGCTGTGGCGCGGAGCTTATAAATGTCAAAAATCACGCATACAAATGCGCAAACGGTCACGCGATTTACGCAAATGCGTCGCCATGCTCGGGCATTTATTTGATCGATGGTGACGAAATTTTGTTAAGCGTTCGCGGCGTCGAACCAAACGTCGGGAAATTGGACTCGTTCGGCGGGTTCGTCGACGGAGCGGAAAGTTTTGAAAATGCGGCCGTGCGAGAATTACAGGAAGAATTGGGATTGAACCCGGGCGATTACGGTGATTTAATGTTCCTGCGAAGCGGCGCAGCGACCGATTACACTTTCGCAAACGAGCAGATTCCGCTGGTCGCGGCTTCATTCGTTGCGAAAATTTCTGCGAAAAATCTAACGCCGCGCGATGATGTCGCCGACGTTTTTCGCAGCCATATAATGGACGTTCCGCTTGACCAAATTCATCTGAATGACGTTCGCGAATGCGTTTTGGAATTACAAAAACGATGGGAAAATCACGATGCGCCTTTTGGAAATTGAAGCCAAAAACCTTCTTTCGCAATGCGGTGTGAAAATTCCGTACGGCATTTTGGTCGACGAAAATTACGAATTCAACAGGGGAGTCGTATTAAAAATTCAAGTCCCGACCGGACGACGCGGCAAAGACGGTGGTGTTGTAAAAGTGTCATCATTAGACGAATTTGAGAGGGAAGTGGGGCGATTGAAAAACTTGGTTGTCGACGGGTTCCGAACCGAAAAAATCTTGGCCGAGGAATTGGTCGAATTTGCGAACGAACATTATTTGGCGTTGATCGTGAACCGCGACGTCGACGAAATCCAGCTGATCGCCCGGCGGGAAGGTGGCGTCGACGTGGAGGAATCCGACGAAACGCCGCTCATATTCCCTGCCTCGCCCGAACGATTTGACGATGTTGCGAAAAAGTTGTGTTCGTATTTTAATTACGACGTTTCGCATAGTGAAAAATTGCGTAATTTGATTGCGAAATTGTACGATTGCATGATCAAAAACGACGCGTTATTATTGGAAATCAATCCGTTGGTTTTTTCGCAAAATGAATTTGTGGCGCTGGATTGCAAAATGGAAATCGACGACAATTCCCTGTTTCGCCATCCGGAATTTGCGAAAGTTCCGAGCGCAAATTTTGTAACTTTGGACTCAAATGGCAACGTCGCGGTCGTCGCGAACGGCGCCGGGCTTTCCATGGCGACGGTCGACCAAATCAACGGCGCGGGATTAGAATCTACGAACTTTTTAGATATTGGCGGCGGTGCGGACGCGGCGAAAATCACGGCGAATTTCGCGCAGTTTTCGCAGTACAAAAATTTACGCGCGATTATCGTCAATGTATTCGCCGGCATCACGCGCTGCGACCAAGTTGCCGAGGCAATTTTGGCTGCGAAAAATTCCCTACCTGATTTGCCGCCGATTTTTATTCGATTGCACGGCACGAATTTCACAGAGGCAAAATCGATTTTGGACGCGCACGATATTCCGCTTTGCGTTGATTTGAATGATTGTATTGAGCTTGCGAAAGAGGTTTGTGCATGATCGACGTCACGAAAAAATTGAACGTTTTGGTCCAAGGAATCACCGGCACGCAAGGCCAATTCCACACGCGCGAAATGATCGCGTCTGGCACAAAAATCGTCGCCGGAACTTCGCCAAATAAAGCCAGGCAAAATATTGATGGAATTCCCGTTTTCGCAAATATTTCGGACGCGAAAAAGTCCGTTGAAATCGACGCTAGCGTGATTTTTGTTCCTGCGCCCTTCGCAAAATCTGCGTTAATCGAGGCGATCGAAAACGACATCAAATTGATCGTTTGCATCACCGAAGGCATCCCGGTGCACGATTTTTTGGTTGCAAAAAAGTTGGCCGATGCGAAAAATATCACGATCGTTGGGCCGAATTGCCCGGGGATTTTGATCCCCGGCGTCAACAAACTTGGCATTATTCCGGAATCAGTTTCGCAAAATGGTAGCGTTGCAATCGTCAGCAAATCTGGAACGTTGACGTACGAAATTGCGAACGCCTTAACGCAAAATAACATCGGTCAAAAATACATCGTTGGCATCGGCGGCGATCCAATTAAAGGTTCATCGTTCGTTGATTGGTTACGCGTTTTCGAAAACGATGACGATGTTTCCAAGATCGTTTTGATCGGCGAAATCGGCGTCCACGACGAACAAATCGCTGCGGAATTTATTGCGAAAAACGTCACAAAACCAGTTTTCGCGTACGTCGCCGGGCATCATGCGCCGATCGGCAAACAGCTGGGGCACGCGGGCGCGGTTATCGGAGAGGATGACGAGACGGCATTTGCGAAAACACAGGCACTAGAAAAAGCTGGTGCCATAACCGGCGCCAGCCTCGATCAATTAATTGCGAAAATTATTTAGTCGCTTGATCCTTCGCGATCTTTTTCGCAACGTCGCCAACCCTTTGCGAAAGATCTTTGCGCGCCACTAAAATGCCGTGCGGCGTGTTGACGACGACGACGTTATCCAGGCCAATCACTGCAACCGGTTTGTCAACTTCGTCGTTGCGAATAAACGAATTTTCGATGTCGATCGCCTCGACATAGCCTTTCGTGAAATTACCACCCGGATCGTGCCGTGTCGCCTCATATAAATCCTTGAACGAACCGACGTCCATCCAGTCGAAACTGCCCGGCACGACCAATAAATCTTTGACTTTTTCGGCCAAAGCCGTGTCGATTTGTTCATTCACGAAATCGAGATATTTCGCATTGAATTCTGCGTCGTTCGCGGCGCTCAGCAATTCGTTGAGACATTCGTGCAAATACGGTGCGAACTCCTTCATCACTCGCTCGAATGTGTTATAGTTCGCGACAAAATATCCCATGTTCCATAAATATTGGCCGCTTTCGATGTAATCCTGTGCCGTTTCTAGATTCGGTTTTTCGTGGAACGACTCAACTTCGTAGACGAAACTGTATCCGTTTTGATTAATTGGCCGCGATTTTTTTATATAGCCGAAACCGGTTGCGGGATGATCCGGCTCGACGCCCAATGTCGTCAATCGCCCCAATTCTGCCGAAGTTTTTCCTGCGAAACGCACCGTGTTGACGTAGCCATCGACATCGTTGACGTGATGATCGGCCGTCACAAAAATTATCGGTTCGTTTTTGTCCGCACCACTTTTCGCAATTTTCGCAAGCGCCGCCACAACGCAACTAGCTGTTCCGCGCCGTCCTGGTTCAACGATAATATTTTCGCGTGCCAAATCAGGCAATTGGTCGAATACGACGTCGCTATGCGATTGTTCGGTGATGACGAAAATATCGCCTTCCAATCGTGACGCACGGCCGTACGCCTGTTGCAGCATCGACTTTTCGCTGGTCAATTTCAACAAATGTTTCGGGTAATCCGACGTCGACAACGGCCATAAACGCGTGCCGGAACCGCCGGCGATAATTACTGTAATCATGTTCCCTCGCAGTTAATGCTCTACATTATACCAGCAAAATGTTATAATTGATTACCATGAAGAGGTATTTAGTCACTGGGGGTGCCGGTTTCATCGGCTCGAATTTTGTTCATTATGTTATCAACAATCGACCGGACGCGCATGTCACGGTCATCGACAAATTGACCTACGCGGGGAATGTTAAGTCGCTGGAAGGTTTGCCTGACGATCGTTTTACGTTTGTCAAAGGCGACATTTGCAACGAAAAATTAGTCGACGAATTGGTTGCGAAAACCGACATCGTCGTGCATTATGCCGCGGAATCACACAACGATAATTCCCTGTCGAATCCGCGGCCGTTTTTGGACACCAACATCGTCGGCACATACACGTTGATCGAAGCGGCGTGCAAACATAACAAACGTTTTCACCACATTTCCACCGACGAAGTGTACGGCGATTTGGAGCTCGACGATCCTGCGAAATTTACCGAAAATACGCCATATCGCCCATCCAGCCCGTATTCTTCGACAAAGGCCGGGTCGGATTTGTTGGTTCGCGCATGGGTGCGAAGCTTTGGTTTGCAAGCCACAATTTCGAACTGTTCCAACAATTACGGTCCGTATCAACACGTCGAAAAATTCATTCCACGCCAAATCACCGAGGTTTTGGAAGGCCGCAAACCGCGATTATATGGCACCGGCGAACAGGTTCGCGATTGGATCCACACCGAGGACCACAGCTCGGCCGTTTTGACGATTTGCGAAAAAGGCAACATCGGCGAAACGTATTTGATCGGCGCTGACGGCGAGAAAAATAACTTGACCGTGGTGCGCATGATTTTGGAAAATATGGGACGCGATGCCAACGATTTCGAACACGTCAACGACCGACCGGGACACGACATGCGATACGCGATTGACTCGACGAAGCTTCGTGAAAAGTTGGATTGGAAACCAAAATATACCGATTTTGCAGAGGGTTTGAAGGCGACGATTGAGTGGTACGAGCAGAATGAGGGTTGGTGGAAACCGCAGAAGTTGGAGACTGAGGCGAAGTATAAGAAAGCGGGTCATTAAGAACCGCGTGCTATAATAAACAACGTTAGCGAAAAACCGCAAAACTGGAGGAAATATGGAAAAAGTGTTAATTTTCGGAAACGGCCAAATCGGGAACTTTTATCTCAATCATTACAAAGCATTGGAAGTACCCACCGAAATTGCGAAAGATGTGGACATCCGCAATTATGATCAAGTTGAGAAAGCGATCGCAGATTCTCAGCCGACAATTGTCATAAATACCGCCGCGCAAACCAACCTTGAATGGTGCGGCGAAAACCGATTGGAAGCGTTCGACGTGAACGTAATGGGCGCAGCAACCATTGCAAAAGCTTGCGACAAACTTGATATATACATGATCCACTATTCCAGTGGCTGTATTTTCAGCAGCGTCGACGGAACTGATGAAAAAACTGAGGAATCTATACCAAACCCAGCATCATATTACGGCTGGACAAAAGTATGGAGCGAAGAAATGGTCATGTTCGAACGATCCGCCAATTTCAAATGTTTGATTTTGCGCCCGCGTCAACCCGTTTCGGCGCAAATGAGTCCGAAAAATATGTTGGTTAAAATGCTTACTTTTTCAAAATTTGTTGATACCGCAAATTCCGGAACTGTTATCGAGGATTTGATGGTATGGACGGATGAGCTTGCACAGCGACGTGCGACTGGTGTTTATCACGTTGCGAATACGGGCTATACAACTCCATTTAATATCGGTTTGATGATTAAGGAATTTATTTTGCCCGACCTCGAACCAGAAAAGATTGCGAAATCTGAACTTGACAAAATGACGCCAAATACTCGGGTTGACACCGTACTAAACGTTGATAAATTGCGAAATCTCGGCATTGAAGTTTCCGATTACGAAACCAGATTACGCGAAGTCATAAAACAGCTTGGCGAGAATATTGGCAAAACTGATAAAGAAGAAGTTCGCAAGATTATGGAAGAAACCGCTATTGCCTCGCGCCAACGAACTGTTTTGAACAGTACCTATGAATCGTTGTACAGGTAGGGCTTTATAGAACTGTGTCGTGTCTGCCTCACAGCACGCTAGACTTGACCAAAATCAAATCGACCGGCTTTGCGCCGCGCGATTGGCGCGACAGCCTGAAAAAATATTTGGGCTAATCCAGATAAACCATTTTTAGTAACGCCAGCCCACTCCCTCGAAACTGTATCCCAAATTGTTTACCAGGTTGCTTCTTTCCGCCTCGCTCGTGACCCACATATGACTGCCGCTGGATTTGTTGTATAGTCGGTAGACATCTTTGTTGGCATTGTCACTTTCGTACCATACGATCCCTTCGTATCGATACCCATTCGCGGCGAGCACATTTTTCTCGTTGAGGTTTTTCGTCCAAAAGTGCCGTCCGTTCGGATGCACCAGTCTATATATTGGTTTGCTGTTGGCGCTACTGCTTACCGTCCACGCAACTCCTTCGTATTGTTTCGCAGAAAAATTCTCGGTGTTGTCATCAGCTTACTCATCGCAATATTCATCGCTAGCGTGTTTGTTATTATGCTATCTCCGACGATGTATGCATCAGGAATGCGGACGCTGTATGTGCCGTCGATTGCGCTCATGATGGCAGTGTATATTTTGATCGACCGATTCATTGATCAACGCAAACATATCCGATCATGGGTCGTAGGAATAATCGTGGGTGCCGGTTTGTTACAATATGCATATCTGTTACAATCGTTGAGTAAGCAGGTTTAGGAGGAATATGAAGGGAATTATTTTAGCTGGCGGCAGCGGCACCCGTCTTTACCCAATCACACAGGCAATCAGCAAGCAGTTGATGCCGATCTATGACAAGCCGATGATTTATTATCCGTTGTCGACGTTGATGACAGCAGGAATTCGCGAAATCCTGATCATCACAACTCCCGATGACCAGGTTGCATTCAAGAACCTGTTGGGCGATGGCTCTCAATGGGGCATATCATTATCATATGTTGTGCAGCCTAGCCCGGACGGCCTGGCGCAAGCTTTCATTTTGGGCGAAGAGTTCATTGGCGACGACAAAGTTGCGCTTATTTTGGGCGACAATATTTTCAACGGCAACCATTTGCGCGAAACACTCAAACAAAGTGTCAGTCCCGAGGGTGGAACGGTTTTTGCCTACCGCGTATCAGATCCAGAGCGATACGGAGTTGTGGAATTTGATGACGAAAAACGCGCCGTTTCAATAGAAGAAAAGCCTTCCCAGCCCAAGTCAAATTATGCGGTCGTCGGTTTGTATTTCTATGACAACGATGTTATCGAAATTGCGAAAAATGTTCAGCCGTCCGAACGTGGCGAGTTGGAAATCACGTCCATCAATGAAGAATACTTACGGCGAGGCAAGTTGAATGTTACAACGCTTGACGGCGGCGATGTTTGGCTTGACACAGGCACGATCGATTCGCTAGGCGATGCCAGCGATTATATCAAAGTCATTCAAAATCGCACCGGCCAAATCATTGGCAGCCCAGAAAAAGTCGCTTTTCGCGAAGGATTTATAGATGAAACGCAGCTGGGGAAACTGGCTTTGCCACTTGTGAAGTCTGGCTATGGAAAATATTTGGTGTGATCCCGAATATTAATGATAGGATAGATTCATGATAAAGAATCCGCTCACGAAATATTCTCATGTGAAAAAATTTTTCGCTAGGGATAGATACATCAATATCTTAACGGTATTTTTGTTAATAATTTCGCTTTCTTTTTTAGCCATTCTCGCGATCAATAGCATGGGTGGCGCGGCATTAGCCGACGATTATGTGTTTTATAATTTGTTCAACAAGAAAGGATTCGTCGACTCAATTTTGGATTACAACGTCTATTCGGGTCGGTACAGCAACGCACTGGTGTTGATTTTCTCTATCAAGCTATTCGGGCTTTTCGCAATAAAAATTGTGCCGTTTTTGTCGCTACTGGTTATCGTTTGCTGTGCTGGATACGTTGGGCACTGGCTAGCAAAACGCGTGATACGCGGCACCAACGCGCTAGCGCGAAAACGATTATTTACCGCTCTGGCAATATTCACAAGCCTAATGGTTCTAGTCTGTGCGCCAAGCTTATTTGACACATATATTTGGTTCTCTGCCGCCACGGTTTACGTGACTGGCGGCGCAGCGTTTTTGTTGATGCTGGCGATTGGCTGCTCTCTAGTAGATCGACCGAGGATTCATTGGTGGCAATACGTCGCTTTATTTGTAAGTGGTTTATTCACAGCCGGGTTTTACGAATTCATGCCGATTCTAGTGGGGGCAGCCGGGTTTTCGGTACTTGTTATATCATTTCTCAAAAACAAACGTATTAAAAAGTGGCGCAGAAATCTATTGGGAGTATCGATCACGACGATGCTGTCTGCTATTGCGGGACTTCTCTTGCTCGTGACATCACCCTGGGTAAGAATGCGCCAGGCTGGTCAGAACGCCGGTTTTAGCGATCGGTTTGTGCCTCGTATTGTTGATCATTTCGATATAATCTCACAATACACTGTAGGTTGGCGCGTCTTGTTTCCTGTCCTTGTTGGCTTATTGTTATTTATTATTTTCTCAAAGCCCAAGAGCTTACGCCGCTACATCTGGATTTTTGCATTGTCCACCGTGAGTATATTCGTGCCGATATTGACAGTGGGAGTTTTAGTTTCATGGGCAAATTCTATAGATTTTACAGGGTTGGGGTCAAATCGCGTGTTGTTCGCCGGAACCAGCTTTATCATGCTGGGCATCGCTGGTTTGGTCTATCTGCTAGCCTCCTCTGTGTCGCAATGGGTAAAGAAATTCAATTTTACCCCCTCTATGTTTGTAATATCAATGATCGTGGCGCTACTCGGATTTGGCTGCAGCATGATATATTTGTCGCGCGTTACGCAGGCAACATATTTGCGAAAATCGCTCGTCAGTTATCGGGAGGCACTAATTAAACACGATATAGCCAGCGGGCGCGAATCAGTTCGTGTTATGCCGGCCACTGTCCAGCTGAATGATTCTCAGGTAATTGACATTCAGTTTGGAGGAATCGATCAAGTATGGGTCAATCAGGTACGAATTTTCTACAAGATCCCCAAAGACCGCGATGTCGAATTCCCGAAGAATCCACCTCCTGTCTACTGTACATCATTTGCGAGCCGACAAATATTGCAAGTTCAAAATTGTGCCGAAAATGTGCAATCGAGTCCAAGTTATAATTTAGACACAGGTGAATAGACCCGCCTCACTTCATTTGGCGCGAATTGTTCTGGTGTTTTGCACGCTCAAAGAACTTATGGTAAAATAATAGAACCATGAAAATCCACCACAAATCTCATGTTAAGTTGGCTGTTATCATAGTTTTGATTGCGATCGCCGCCATGGTTGGCCTGTTCGTATACTTTAGACATTTCAAAACATCGACCGACAATACTGTCAATATATCCAACCTTGGCGAAAATTCCGTCAAAAGCGACGCGAGCAATAATTCGAGCACAAACAACCCAGACGACACTGGCGACAAAACTCCAACACAAGCCAGCGACGCAAATGGCCAATCGGTCACAAACAATAACGCCAGCGACAAAAGCAAAAGTTCCGATCTCAAAATCGATGCGAGTTTCACAGCTCAGCCCGACACCATCAGTGTTGTTATCAATATTACCAACCTAACAAGCAACAGCGGAAACTGCGTGATAACGGCCGGCAGCTACAACGCGACCGTGCCGGTGATCGCAAATAGCAATTACAGTTCGTGCGAAATCAATTCTATACCGACGTCAAAAGCTAGTCTCGGTCAAAAATTTAGCGTGAATATAACCAGCGATGGCCGCAGTGGTTCGGCCTCCGGAACAATTCAATAAGATGGAGCAGGCATGTTTAGAATACAAAAAAATATAGAAAAAAAATTTGTCAAAAGTATTGCTGCCACTTCTACAATAGTCATCGTTGCAATCGGTACTTTTGTTGGCGTCAATTTCGCAAACTCGAACAAAGCTGATGCAACGCTGAATGGCTTCCAGGCCGGAAATATCATGAGCGACGCAACGATGAGCAATGCCGGCTCTATGGATGTGAACAGTATTCAAAATTTCCTGAATTCGCAGAACTCCTGCAACAAAACTGTCGCCAGTGCTGGATCTGCGGTTGTTGCAACGAGCGCAACCAAAGCTTATTATGCGGGCAACCCGTCGATAACTTACAACACCAAAAATGGCTATTTCCTGTGTATGTCAAATTCACGATTTGACGCCAATGGTATGCCGACAACTAGCGGCGGACAAAGTGCGGCGCAAATAATCTACAATGCGGCGCAAAAATTTCAAATCAACCCACAGGTGCTGATCGTTCTACTCCACAAAGAACAAAGTCTAGTCACAGATAATTGGCCAAATAGCAACCAATACCAAAACGCTACTGGTTATGGCTGCCCAGATACGGCACCTTGTTCGTCCAGCAACCGCGGGCTCGTCAGTCAGCTCGAGGGTGCGGCATATCTATTTCGCACTGTGCTGAACGGTGGCTGGTCAAACTACCCAGCGTATCAGACATCCTTTGTGCGGTATTCGCCGGACGCATCGTGTGGCGGATCCAATGTGTACATTGCGAATTATGCGACCTCGGCACTTTACCGCTACACGCCGTACCAACCCAACGCAGCAGCATTGGCAGCTGGCGTAGGCACAGCGCCGTGCGGTGCGTATGGAAACCGGAATTTTTATAATTTCTTTACCAATTGGTTTGGATCAACTCAGTCTGCAAGAGCATCCGACTATTTGCCGAATGGTAACTACTACATCGCAAGCTCAATCAACACCAACTCGACCGTCGGGATAGGATCCGACAACCTATCGCAGATCACGGCTAGAGGCGGCAGTATTTGGAAGTTCTCGAAGAATTCTGACGGTTACTACACCATCAAAAACTCCGCAACAGGAAAAGTCCTGGATGTACCAAATGCCAATGCCCGCTCTGGGGTGCGGCTGCAACAATACGCCGCAAACAACAGCGATGCTCAGAAATGGCTCGTGGAGTACAACGGCGATGGGTCACTTACCATAAGCCCAAAGCTCAACTACGCCCTAGCGCTTGATGTTGCGAACGCAAACACCTCTATCGGCAATATTGTTGCGATGTATTCCCGCAACAAAACGGCTGCCCAAAAGTTCTACCTGCCGCCAACTTCGCAAAAAATTGCGGATGGAACATATTATTTTGACTCTGGTGTCGGCAGCAACAAAGCCCTGGATATCGTGGGCGGACTCAAAGCAAACGGAACAGCCGCGCAAATATACTCGAGCAACCGAACTTACGCGCAGCGTTTTGCTGTTACTTACAACGCCGCGACCGGATACTATACTTTTTTGAACACGAACGCTGGCAAAGCACTCGATGTTTATGGGGCGAGCAAAAGCAATGGTGCGAAAATCAATATATGGACTAGTAGCAGCGGATCCTGCGCGCAGAGTTGGTATGCGAGTCCGCTCGGTAGCGGATATGAGTTCATCAATGCCTGTTCGGGCAAAGCGCTCGACGTCAAGGGCGGCAGTTCCGCATCCGGCACAGCCACGCAACTATACACAAGAAACGGATCAGGTGCACAAACATGGATCCCAAAAACCGCCAGCACGCAGCCGGTCGCCAACGGCACGTACCAAATGTTGTCCAAACTAGACTCAAACAAAGCACTCGATGTCACAAATGGTGGCGTTCTCAATGGCACGCGCGTACAGATATACGCAAAAAACAATTCGGCGGCGCAACGGTGGAAAGTCACCTACACAGACAACGGCGAGTACTACACAATTATCAATCCGAACGCTGGCAAAGCACTGGATGTTCACGGTGCTTCCACAAACAACGGCGCGAATGTCCAAATATATACGGCAAACAATTCGGTGGCGCAACGGTGGCGTATCGAAAAAAACAACGATGGAACTTTCACCCTGATCAACCCGAACGCCAACAAAGCGCTGGATGTCACAGCGGCCAATCCAGCCAGCAGCACGCCTATGCAGATCTACAGCAGCAATGCAACAGCGGCGCAGAAATGGCTTTTCGCAGCAAAATGATCAATTAGCAAGTTCAGGTCGATCGCCAGAAACTGCGGTCTATTTAGCTTTGTTTTGTTTCGCTGGGCGCATCTAGAATATCAATCGTCAACTCAGCATCTTTGCGCGAAAAATTCGGGCTATAGTTTGGATCATACTCCAAATACTTGCCCCAACGTTTTGTGAATAGTTTCGCGGCGGCGCGATATTCAGCCGAATCACGCTTTCTGTCACGGATGTCGATTCTTCCAACCGAAATACTTTCGTGATGAATTAGCTCAACAGTCGGATTAAACAAATTGAAATATCCTTTTTCAATCAATTTCAGGTTCAAATCAACATCATTAAAAGTTACCGCGAGCTTCGTATCAAAACCCTTCACTTCGTCAAATTTTTTCCGCGAAATCATCATGCAAGCTGCCGTGACAGCGGTCACATTGTGCTTGCTAATAAACCGCGACCATTGGTTCAACGATCGGCAATTGCCCGCATGCTCAATGATGTTCGCTGCGAGAGCGGTGTCAGAATCCAAACCAAGCCTGATCCCAGCATGCTGAATGCTCGTCTTGTCTGGATAATACAATTTCACGCCGACGGCACCGATTTCCGGCCGCTGCGCATCGCCGAGCATTTTTTCCAACCAATTACGCGAAATCACTTCGGTGTCGTTGTTGAGCATGACCAAATAATCGCCGATGGAATTTTTCGCACCAAAATTGCACGCGTCCGAATAACTAAACTTCTCGCGAGCAAAGTCCACTTTTTTGAAATTGCTATGCTTTTGCGAAAATTTCTCGTACAGCCCGAGAACACGCTTGTCCGTAGATCTGGTGTCGACTAGAACAACTTCGAAATTATCGTATGTTGTTTTTGCATAAATCGAATCAAGACAGCGCTTCAGAATATTGAATTGGTTTTTGGATGGAATGACAATTGATACCTTCGGGCTTCCTTTGATTACAAAATCGGTGTGAATGTAACCTGGGTGTTTTTTGTCAGGGCTGACGACGAATTCTTCTGGTTTGTAGCCTTTTGCCAACAAGTCTTCCGTGACAGCTTTGACGCCTGCTTCCAAAACGTATGGTTTCGCGTCGACTGATTTGGCGGTTGAGTTTTCGGAAACGCGCCAACTATAGACAACTTTTGGTATGTGGTGGATTTTCGCTGGGTCAATATTTCGCGTCATTCGCATGATAAACTCCCAGTCCTGAGCACCATTGAATTCGCCGCGTTCACCGCCGAACTTATCGATCAAATCTTTTTTTACCACTGTTATGTGGGTTATGTAGTTTGCCGAATGCAGCCAGTCGGGATTCCAGTCGGACTTGAAAAACAAATCGGTGTGATTGCGGCGATCATCATCAATAATCTTGTCTTCGTCAGTATAAATAAACTCGAGATTTCGATCATTGTTCACAGCTTTCGCAACCTCGAAAAGCGCGTTCGGCCACAGCAAATCATCGTGGTCAAACAACAAAATGAAATCGCCCGTCGCGATCTTGAACGCTTCGTTTGTCGCGCCAGAAATGTGATGGTTTTTTTTCAAAAACTTGTATTTGATGCGCGAATCGGTCGCAGCATATTCCTTGATCAATTCACGCGTTCGTGCATCGGGCGAACAGTCATCAACCAAAATCAATTCCCAATTGTCATAAACTTGCGACAGCACCGATTCGACCGTTTCGCAAAAGAAGTTTTCTGGCGTATTGTACGTCGGAACAATGACCGATATGAGCGGCTTGTACGAAAACCTGTCTTGCTCTTTTTTCATATTGTAGCAATCAATCGCATCAGGATAATTCTGAATGTACCACTGTTTGTACTGGTTCTCCAAACCAGCTGCGGACGAATTGGTCAGCGGCGAATTGATGGCGGACAATATATTGGTGCGTAGGAAACCTTTGAGTTTCGGACTGGCGTTGACGGCTTTTTTGCCGACTTTGATGCTGCCACGTGTTATTTTGGTGGCAATTTTTTTGACGGATGATTTCATTTCTTTCCTCTCAATATTCGTTTCATTTTCCGGGCAGGCGCTGCTATATTGGATAGTACTTTGTACGTTGTTGAGTTTGTTATGTCGGCAATCTCTAGGTCTTTTCTGGCTAGTTCATTCTGTAGGTCGCCGATGTTGATCTGGGCATTCTGAATCCACTTTTCTCTTTTGTGCTCCCAATTGTGACTGATGTCATCAAACAGTTTGGGATATTTTTGCGAGTATTTCTTTGTTATATAATCATACACTTTTTGATATTGACCGGCTCCCCCTGCTACATTTCGCGAATCAATTTTGACCCTGTAGAACAACTCCGTATCTTTCGTATGAACAATATACGCGCCCGACAATGCCAGCCCCAGGAAAAAATCCCAATCTTCGTGAGAACGGCGATTCAAATACATATCAAACTCATTGGTGCGCGCAACATTCGTTTTGATGAGCGTGCTGATGTTTATGATGTTGGATGCCATCATGATTTCGAGTGCGAAATCGGGATAGTCTGTTTTGTCGATTTCTCCCGTTTCAGTGAAAGCGCAGGTGTTGCCATATACCACATCCGCGCCGCTCGACGACGCCACGCTCGCAAGTTTTTCGATATAGTCGTTCGGAAAATAATCGTCAGCGTCAAGAAATATAAGATATTCGCCATTTGCTGCGCCAAGACCAGTATTGCGCGCGAAAGATATTCCTTGATTTTCCTGCGAGATATAGTTTGTCTTTTTCGCAATACTTCGGTTATCGTGTAGCCAACTTTTTATTACTTCATCACTGTTGTCGGTTGACCCATCATTGATGATAATCAGTTCCAGATTCGTGTGCGTCTGATTTGCAACACTATCGAGTGATTCGCGGATATAATTCGCGTAGTTATAATTCGTAACTATAACTGATACTTTTGGCTGTTTAACCATTTCTTCGTCCTCTTGCTTTGTTGATAACGCGCAGCGATTTCGCGATTCGCCAAGAGCGCGATGCTTTGATCGCATCATTCTCCGAACGCGCAGCCTCTAGTTGTTTCCTAGTTTCTTCCGAACTTGTTTTCGCTTGGCGATTCATCAAAGTTCTAGCGCCAGATTGAGCCCAGCGCGTAAAACTGCTTTCATATTTTTCGAGCAGATTATTATTTCGCAAAAATGTCTGTAATTTCAAAACAACGCGAATCTGATCGTCCATTTGTTTGCCGATGTCAATAGCGTGCATTGCCGAATCCGGCTGATCGCGCCGATAATAATACAGGATATTGTCGCCTGGAATGAAAGTTATCGACGTCGCGACGCAAATAGCCGAGAAACTCAGTAGACCATCTTCGTTGAATTTTATCTTTTCATCAAATCTCAGGTTATTGTTTCGCAGAAAATCAATTCTGTACGATTTAACTGGCGTGTGTCCGGTGTTAATTTGAAATATTGTTTCGGAAATGTCTGATGGGGCAAAAGTTCCTTTTGGTGGAGGAAATAATTTCTTTTCATTTTCGCGCCAGGTTTCTAATTGTTTGATTTTTTCGTTATTTTCGCCCACGCCACCAAATTCCCATACGATTATGTCGGGCGATTTTTTTGAGCTTTCGATAGAATTTGATACTTTTTCTAGCAATTTTTCATCGTAACGATCGTCGCTGTCAAGAAATACGATGTATCGTCCTGTCGCTTCGTCTAGGCCGCGATTTCGTGTCGCCGAAACGCCGATATTCTTTGAGTTGTGCAAAACTAAAAAACGTTTGTCAGCGGCGATTACATCTTTCGCAACGTCGATAGCGTTGTCTGGCGAACCGTCGTCGATCAAAATAACTTCGAAATCAGCGAGTGTTTGGTTCTTCATGTCATCAATCGCATATCGGATGTAGTTTTCGGATTTATAAACCGGAATAACTATGGTAAATAACGGCTTATTTCGACTCATTCCGACCCTCTATTAATGATTTCATTTCACAATAAATAAGCTCGTTAGAGTTTTTGGGGATTGATTTCCAAATTTTATCAATGTTTTTTTGATTAGCAACAAATTTTCCTTCGTGCAAATATTTCAACAAGTCATTTACTTTTTGAAAGCTCGGCCCCAAACCATCCTTGTTCATGTCAAACCAACTTTTATAAATTCGATGTTTGTCCGAGTAATAATTATCGTCATCAAAATTAAAGTGTGCTACTTTGGCGCCTAAAAAAGCAAAGTCAAACGCCGTTGACGTATAGTCAGAAATATAGAGTTCCGTTTGAAGCGCCAGTTGGTACAAATTCTTTGTGCCGCCGATATCGCCGTACGATTGCACCTTGATGTATTTCGGTACAGTCAAAAGGTTGCTGTTGGCTATTTCTGGATGCGGAATAAATATTATTTTATACTTTTTGCTCAACGATTTTAGTTCATCAGAACCAAGCAGCCGCTGCCAGTTTTTATAATATTCGCTATTTTTAAGAGTCGAAATTGGCACCGAGTCATCAGTTTTTAGAAAGCGACGCCACGTAGGAGCAATGACAATTTTGTCGCGCCGATAGCTGCCGCTATTACGCATCATCTGGTTAGCCAAATCAAATCGTGGCATGCCAACAACCCTCAGATTGAGTTCACGTACGTCAACAATACCTTTGCCTTTTTTGTAAAAATCCTGCGAAAACGTGTCGGTAATTGCAAACAAATCCATCGGTAGATTGGCGTAATGCGGCGATAAATCCGACTGTTCCATGCCGTGACGAATAAACGCTCTTTTGACTGGCTTTGTTCTTCCGATTGTATTGATGTCAAACGGTGCAAAATTGAAAAAGGCGCTAATTTCGGCATCTGCATACTTCATAACCCTCCGGTGTTCTTCGGAATTGTAGTCAATGACTTTGACGCCGCGATTTCGCAATTTTTGAAAGTCCGGCGATGCCTTGGATATGACATAGAACGCGTTGATTTCTGGATGCTGTTTCGCCAGATAATCGTAGAATAGAACCCCGTTATCATTCGCTTCGTCAATGCGATCTGAGATTACCCATGCACCACGATACTTTTTGGCGTCAACTGTGTCCCTGATCCGCGTGCGGACCCTTAGCTTACGTTTCAGTCTCAATGGAGCCGATAAAACTGGTTGAACTCGCGTTACGGCTTTCCATGACCGAGAGTTGACAATACTCAAAATGTGCTGGTCACGCTCAAACATCTGTTGATTGCCGAGGTGCACTTGCTCGTTGAGCTCGCGTATTTGTTTGTCGCGCTCCTGGACCATTTGACTGTATAGATGCGATATCTTACCCGAGTTTTCAGCAAACTGGACAACATCCTGCTTGGTCAATCGCCCATCAAGATAATAGTCATGAAGCCGCCAGCTATTTTGTCGCGCAAACCGATCAACTAAATGTACATCGAATGCTGGGTCACCTATGATATGTTTTGTTTTTTCATACAGTTCATCTAGCAACTGAAAATGGCTGATTTTCTTGCCTTCTGGGTCGATATTGCTGTATGGACTGAGTGTAATTGATTTGGGGTTATTGCGATAGAAATATCGTTGCGAAGAATATATCGCCGCTCCATTTTTGGCATTTTTGTACCATTGAACTGTTTCAAAATCATCTTCGTTGGCTCGATAATTACTGAATTGCCAATCAGTTTTTTCGATTACCTCTTTCTTGTACAACTTTCCCCACGCCGTCATTTGATAAACATTTGGTATTTTCTGTGGTTTTCGCAAATAATACGCCAACAAGTCGTCGTGGTCTTTTATGATTTTTTCTTCTATTTCTTCAAAATCAAAGTTTTTTAGCTCAGACTTTTTCGCAAAAGCCTTGAACCCGCACACTGCGATATCAACGTCGTTTTCAATAATTTTTTCGTATAATTCGCTAATGTAGTCCACATGAACCATGTCATCGGCGTCAACAAAGCTGAGGTACTGGCCGCGTGCAGCTTTGGCTCCACTCGCCCGAGCGATATTGAGCCCCATATTTTTTTGACTGATTTTTACAATTCGTGCATCATTTTGTTTGCACGCATCAATAATCGCTTCCGATCCATCAGGCGTACCATCATTAACACAAATTATTTCGAGATTTTGATAACTTTGGCCGGTAACAGAATTCAAACAATCAGCAAGATACTTTTCGACATTATATATCGGAATAACGACAGAAATAAGCGGTAAATTTTGACTAATTTCTTTGTAAATATTTGCTCGGTGAAAAATTTCTCTACACGATTTATAAAATTCTGATTTATTTGCCCGATTCGAAAATCCACCGTGTGAACCTGACCCTTTGCGCTGTCGCCACATGAAATCATGGTGGTTGACAAAATTAACACCGTTTTTTGAATTGGCCAAAAATGCCAAAGCCATCAGGGTGTCTTCCGCCCAAACTGTGTTGGAGTATTTCGATAAGTCCGTTTTTTTGGCAACCTCGGCACGAACCAAATTTTGCCCCGCGGTATCGGCCGGATCTGTCCAAAAATTATGTGTCAGAAAATGTTGGTAAAAGGTCGTCAACCGTTCAATCGTCGTTTGCGAATAATCATCCCAAGGAAAATATTCTTTGCGGCCATCCGCATGCAATAGTGCATGCCCCGTCACTGCGATATCATACTTTCCATTTTCAGTTGCCTCGAGCAAATGCTCAATATATTGCGGCTCAACGTAGTCGTCGCAATCCATGAATACAATCCAATCGCCAGTGGATTTCTCTATTCCCAACTCGCGACCACGCAGCGGCCCGCCAGAATTTTTCTTGGTTTGAAAAGCCAGCACATTATCATACGTGCTGGCGAATTTTTGGCACATTTCCCAACTTTTGTCAGTACTGTGGTCATCAACGAGGATAATCTCCAGGTTTTTATGGGTCTGTGACAATAATGATTCGACCCCTTGTTTGATATATGGCGCTGCGTTATAAACTGGAATTATGCAAGAGACGAGCGTTTTTTTCATGCCACATCTTTTTCTGTAATTTTTGGAAATGATAGCGACTTGAAAGCATTGCTATGGCGAATATTGTTCGACGAAAATTTTGCCGCCGGCCGAATATAATCGACGACGTCGCTGCCCATATCGATGGTCATATTCACGTTCAATGTCCAGTCGTAATTGCCAAAATTGTTATCGAATCTTATCGTGAAATGTTTTGTTTGGCGCGGTGCCAAATGTACGCCGTTGCTGTATTTTTCCATGAATCGCGTATCGTTGCCGATGACAATTTCGCCGTTTATGCAAAAATCAAAACCCATCGTGATACTGTCATAGTCATTTTTTGTTTGATTGACGATATCAAAATCTAGTACAAAATATTTTTCGTCGTATGTTTTTTTTATGTTTTTGTATTTTACTTTGCCAGATCCGAAACGGCCCTTTTCTTTTATGACGGTGCTCGTAGATTCGAGGAATTGTTTCGAATATTCGTCGGCTACTTCGTTGGGATCGCCGGTGGCAACAATACGACTTTTGTCTATCAACAACGCTTTGTTGCAGTATTTTCTGACGGCTGCCATTGAATGCGTCACGAGAATAACTGTTTTGTTTTTGTCTTTGCGGATTTGCTCAAAATAGTCGTTGCACTTTTTCTGAAAAGATTCGTCGCCGACTGCCAAAACTTCATCGAGCAACAGAATATCGCCGCGAGCACGAATCGCAATCGAAAAAGCCAGCCGAACCTGCATACCTGACGAGTAGTTTCTTAGTCGTTCCTCCATGAAATCACCAAGCTCAGCAAAATCAACAATGTCATCGTACATTTCGTCGATTTCTTCTCTGCTGAATCCCAGCAGCGCACCGTTGAGATAAATGTTTTCGCGTCCTGATAGTTCCGGGTTGAACCCAACACCAAGCTCAATAAACGGCACTAGTGAACCGTTTACGACCACACTGCCTTTATCTGGCGTATAAATCTGCGCGATTGTTTTTAGTAGCGTGCTTTTTCCGCTGCCGTTTCGGCCAACGATGCCGAAAAAATCGCCTTCACGCACTTCAAAACTAATATCGCGGAGCGCGTGCAGTTCCCGATAGCCTTTGCGATTTTTCAGCAAATTGACGGCTGTTTGTTTGATGCCTGAGCTTTTGTCGATCGGAATTTTGAAATCTTTCGCAACATTTTTTACCGACACAACTATTTTGTTTTCGGCGCTCATTACACATTCTCCGCGAAATATTTAGAATTCTTTTTGAAATACAGTCCACCCAAAACCAGCAGGATCAAAACAATCGCAACAGGGATAAGTATGAACTTGGCGCTCCCAAACACCGACACAACCGTCATTGCATTTGGCGTTACCAAAAAATAACGCGTATCCTGAATGACTTGCGAAACCGGACTCAACATGACCAATTTTGCTGCCCACAACCCAACGTTGTTGATCAGCATGGTCAACGGGTAAATAATCGGTGTCGCATAAAACGCCGCTTGCATAATAATTTCCCACAGATAACCAGTGTCGCGATATTTGACATTGAGCGCCGACAGAAAAAATGCAATCGCCAACGCGAAAACGTACAACTCCATGATTAACGGGATTATCCACAGCGCGTGCCAGGAAATATGAACGCCGTTTATGATGATGAAAAATATCACAACTGCCAGATTGAATGTTAGATTTATCAGCGCCGAAACCGTTCCCGAAATAACAATGATATATTTTGGGAAGTTGATCTTCCGAATCAAATCGCCGCGGCCAACAATCGACATCAACCCATTTGCCGTCGCCTCACTAAAAAACGTCCATAGCACAATTCCGAGCAACAAATAAACCGGATAGTGCGGTATACCCTCGCCCATACGCATTATTTTCCCAAACACGAAATACAAAATAGTAAACAAAAAAAGTGGCTTCAAAAGCGACCACATATACCCAATCGCCGAACCCTGATAGCGTAGCTTGAAATCAGTAATTACCAACTCACGCAGCAAAACACGATTTCGACGCGAAAAAACATTTTTTATACTCATACTCTGCCGACTATTATATAATATCGAGTAAGTTATGAAAAGAATTGCCATCGTCGTATTGAACTACAAAGGTATCGACGACACGATTGAGTGCATCGCGTCGCTGCAAAAACAAACGTACGCCAACTACAAAATCGTTATCGTCGAAAACGGATCACATGACGGTTCGCGCGAAAAACTTCAGAAGTTGCATTCGGGCAAATTTGCCGATTGCGAAATCATTTTCAACGAAAAAAACCTTGGGTTTACCGGTGGTGTCAACACTGGAATCCGTTACGCGCTGGAAAACGATTTTGACGCGGTGGCTTTGTTCAATAACGACGCGGTGGCTGATGAAAACTGGCTTGCGGAACTTGCGAAAAAGCTAGTCGGAGAAACCGGCATCGTCACATGTTTACTGCTCCATCGCGACGGCAAAACTATCGATTCAACCGGCGATTCCTATTCGATTTGGGGATTGCCGTTCCCACACGGGCGCGACCAATTGACAAAAAACGCCGCGAAATCCGGCGAAGTTTTCGGCGCGTCTGGTGGTGCTAGCCTTTATTCCTGCGAAATGTTGCGTGAAATCGGATTGTTCGACGAAGACTTTTTCGCATATTCCGAAGATGTCGATATAAGTTTTCGCGCCCAACTGGCCGGATGGAACGTTTATTACAACAACCGCGCCGTTGCATACCACGAACAAGGCGGCACCAGCAAAAAAATGTCCGGGTTCGGTGTCTATCAAACATTCAAAAATTGGCCGCTACTTTTCATCAAAGACGTTCCGACGCGCCTATTGCTACCGATCGGAATTCGGTTCTACTTTGCCTATTTTGTGATGTATTGGCACGCCGTTTTTCGCGGTCGTTTCGTGCCTGCAACAAAAGGCGTTTTTGCCGGAATATGGTTTTTTTGGACATCGTCACTGTGGAAACGCTGGCGAATTCAACGTTCACGAAAAGTCGACGCGAAATACATCAATGATATTATTTACCATGACATGCCGCCCGATCAAACGGGTCTACGAAAATTGCGAAAGTTTTTCACTGGCAAACCATAGTATAATAATTCCATGAAACTGATTACAATTTTGATTCCAGCCTACAATGAACAGGAAGTTCTGCCGCAGCTTTTTTCGCGCCTGAATGATTTGGCGAAAAACAATCCGAAATACCAATGGGAATTTTTGTTCGTCAATGACGGATCACGTGACAAAACACTCGAGATTATCAAAAACGAAGCCACGAAAAATAGTCGTATTTCGTACGTCAATTTGTCGCGAAATTTCGGCAAAGAAATCGCCATGATGGCCGGCATCGACAATACGCGCGGCGACGCGTTGGTTATTATTGACGCCGATTTGCAGGATCCGCCGGAGTTGATTCCGGAAATGATCAACCTGTGGGAAAGGGGCTACGATGATGTTTACGCCCGACGAAATTCGCGCGCCGGCGAATCTTTCGCAAAGAAATTCACATCAAACCAATACTACAAAGTTCTGCAAAAATCCACGCGCGTCCCAATCCAACGCGACACCGGCGATTTTCGGCTATTCGACCGCCGCTGCATCGACGCCATAAAACAAGTCCGTGAACAACAACGCAACTCCAAAGCTATCTTCAGTTGGATCGGTTACAAGAAAAAAGAAATTTTGTACGACCGCGACCCGCGTGCCGCCGGCCAAACCAAATGGAATTATCATGGACTTATTAATTTGGCGATCGATGGCATCACATCGTTCACAACCGCGCCGCTGCGTTTCGCAACAATTGGCGGTTTCGTCGTGTCGATTGTGGCGTTTATTTATATCATTGTGATAATTCTGCAAACGATTTTTGACAATAATCATACTTCAGGCTTGCCGGCGCTAATCTGTATCGTGCTGTTTTTGGGCGGCGTGCAATTGCTGTCGCTAGGAATTATCGGCGAATATATCGGCCGGATTTTCAACGAAACCAAAAATCGACCGCTGTATTTCATAGAGGAATATCATGCAGGACAAAATCAGAAAACTGGCAAAAAACCAAAAAATTAGGTTTTTAGCAATCGGCACAATCAATACGATTGTGGATTTTTCGCTATTGTTTTTGCTGGCGAAAGTCGCTCATTTTCCCGACATCGCCGCCAATATCTGCTCGACAACAATCGCTTTGTCGATCAGTTTTTTCGCCAATCGCAAATACACATTCAAATCAAACGGTGCCAAGAAACGCGAGATCCCGCTATTTTTGGCATTTACACTGTTTGGGCTATGGATTTTGCAGTCGATCGTTATTGGCGTTTTCAAACATTTCTGGGGCGACAGCGACGTAGTGTTGCTTTTCGCAAAAGTTGCCGCGACCGCTGTTACACTGGTGTGGAACTATGTAACTTACAAAAAATTTGTATTCGTGATAAAGGAGCCGAACCATGAAAAAAATCGTGATTGACGCGCGAATCATCAATTCGTCGACCGGCCGATACGTTTTGCGATTGCTGCAAAATCTGGAAAAAATCGACTCAGAGAACGAATACACTGTTTTGGTTCCGACCAAAGATTTGCAGTTTTGGCAACCAACCGCGAAAAATTTCCGGGTTCGGGCTGTCGATTTCGCAAATTATTCATTCGCCGAGCAGTTTGGGTTCAAAAAATTCCTCGACTCGCTGAGCGCTGATTTGGTTCATTTTTGCATGCCGCAGCAGCCGATAATGTATCGTGGCAAACACGTCACGACGGTGCATGATTTGACGCTTTTTTACACATATAACAGCGACAAAAATTGGTTATTGTATCACGCGAAACAGTTCGTCGGGCGTTTTGTATTCAAATCCGTCGGCAAAAGATCTGACCACGTCTTAACACCGAGCAACTTTACCAAAACCGAATTCGCGAAATTTGCGAAAATCAATCCCGAAAAAATTACTGTGACCTACGAAGCCGCCGACCCCGCCGACACGAATATTGAGAAATGCGAAATTCCGTTCCAAGATTATTTGTTGTATGTTGGACAACAATCTGATTACAAAAACTTACGGCGATTGATCGATGCACACCAGATTTTATTGAAAAAGTATCCGGATCTAGGTTTGGTTTTCGTTGGCCGCATCAACGACGCGACACAAAAAAACATTGGTTACGCCGAAAAAATCGGCGCGAAAAACGTTCATTTTACCGGATTTTTGCCTGACGAACAGCGTAATTATTTGTACAAAAACTGCCGTGCCTATATTTTCCCATCGCTACTCGAAGGCTTCGGTTTGCCTGGGCTGGAAGCGATGGCCAACGGCGCTCCGGTCGTCAGCTCCAATGCAACCTGCTTGCCGGAAGTGTACGGCGAGGCGGCGTATTATTTTGACCCGACCGATGTTCGCGACATAGCTACCAAAATCGACGGTGTTTTGATCAACGAGAAACTACGCAAAAAACTGGTCGCAAACGGTGCGAAAAAAGTCCGCGAATATTCGTGGCAACGCTGCGCCGAACAAACACTAGAAGTCTATCAAAACGCCTTGCGAAAATAGTTTACTCGGCTTTTTTACTCAAAACCACGTGACGATCGCGACCCTCGCCCTCTGATTCGGTAGCGAGTTCTGAGTATTCGCCGACCACTTTGTGTACAACGCGGCGTTCGGCTGGATTCATCGGTCGCAAGTGTTTGGTTTCGCCAGTTGATAAAACTTCGTCAGCCCATTTTTCAACTTGTTCAGCTAATTTTTCATTGTGATGTTTTTTGTAATCAGCCACATCGACGTTGACGCGCACCAACTCAGCGTCTTTTTGCCGCAAAGTTGTAGAAATCATGAACTGTAGGCTGCGCAATGTTTCGCCGCGCGCGCCAATCAAAAAACCATTCAAATATGTCGACGGCACTGATAACTCGATCACATCTTCGTCCGCCGACGCGATAATATCGGTGTTGAGTCCGAAAAACGATAGTAAATCCTCCAGATACTTTTTCGCAAACAGAATCGACGCTTCGCGGTCCAGATTTGTTGTGTCCATAGTTTCCTCCTTTGTTAACGAAAAGTGAAATTATTTTTTGGCGGAAATACGCCGCACTACGGTCTGACCGCCGGAGTTGGTGGATGATTTGGCTTTGACGGATTTTGACGACACATGAGCGGATTTTTTCGCAGCTGGCTGTTTAACGATGACGGCTTCTTGGGCTTTTTTGGCACGTTTTTTGTTTGGTTCGCTGGCCAGTTTTTCCAATTCTTCTTCGTCTTCGCGCAACACGAACGCTTGCTGGATAACCGCCACAATCGACGTCGTCGCGTAATACAACACCACCGCGCCCGGCAGATTTATCGAAATCACAAACGTCATTATCGGGAAAATCATGCTCATATTTCGCATCATAGCACCGCTCATTTCGGCCTGGTCGGCTTGTTTGCCTTCGGCGGCGTCACGGAACATGTCGCGCAGTTTTTTCTTTTCGTCGGTTTGTGGCATGGTTTGTTTCGATTGGATATATTGGAAAAGTGCCGCCACGGCCGCCAAAATCAACAGTGGCCAATATGTCGAACCTTGGCCAATAGCGTGTTTGGACAGGTCGATAATCCCTAGTAGATTCGGGTCGAATGACGACGGATCGCTGAGGATATCTTTGACGCGGTCGAAATTTTTCAAAAAACCGTACGTATATTGTTCGATTTGGTCGGCGTGTTCGCTAAAAATTCGCACGACGCGAAAAATCGCCAAAAAAATCGGTAATTGAATCAGCAAAATCAAAATTGAACCGAACGGCTTGACGCCTTTTTCGCGGTACAACTCCATCATCATTTGCGATTCAAGTTGTTTATTGCCTTTGGCTTTGGCTTTGATTTTTTTCAATTCCGGCTGGATTTTTCGCATCAATTTGGTTTGACGCAATTGCTTTTTCACCAGCGGCCACAACAGCAATCGAATGACGATTGTTAGCAAAATAATCGCGATGCCAAAATCACCGATATAGTTGTAAATAAACAGTAAAAAGTTGAAAATCGGCTGCACAATTAAAACGTCGAAAATATTCATCAGCAAAACTCCGTTAGACTTGGAGAAATTATACCATTATTTCGTCAGTTTGTCGCCGGATAAAGCCAGTTTCGCGCAGAATTTGCGTGATTTGTCGTGTCAATTCGACGCCAGGCGCATCCAAAACTTCTGGCGAATAAATCGTCAAAACGATATCGATATTCGGCGAATTTTCGGTAATATTTGCGCGTACAATTTCGTAGACGCGGCGGCGAATTCGGTTGCGTTTGACGGCCGATTTGAAAACTTTTTTGCTTATCACGACAGCGAAACGTGGTTTGGAACGACGCGGATTATCAATAAATCGCGCCGCGACCCAGCGCGAGCGCACGTTTCGGCCATTTCGATACACGTAACGCAAACTGCCATGACCGTGAAATCGGTACGAATTGCCAATCATAGAAATTATTATACATAAAAATCGCCCGATGTTTGTGATCGGGCGGAATTTTATTGAGTGCTGAGTGCGCTGCGATTTTTGTTGCGGCGGCGTTTGAGCACAGTTTGACCAGCCTTGCTGCTCATGCGAGCGCGAAAACCGTGTTTTCGGGCGCGGCGGCGGACTTTTGGTTGATGAGTTCGTTTTGGCATATCTGGTACATTTTATCAAACTTTCGGATTTTTACCAAGTAGGTTGTTGACACGTGGCTATAATCCTTGGTTTTTACTCGAAACTTTTCCACAGATTTGGCGATTTTTTCCATAGTCTACTAGATTGAGTTGTATATTGTGGAAAACTTAACCGAAAGGCGCGGGTATTTTTGCATACGATATTTTCTACTCTGATTCACTTGTGGAAAACTCACAGCTTCTGTTACAATTGGTGCAAATGTTATGTGTGGTTAGCGAGGGATAATGCAGCAACAAGAGACGGTTTTGTGGCAAACGGTGCTGGGCGAGATTGAGCTGTCGGTTTCGCACGCCACGTTCACGACGTGGTTCAAACCAACGGAATTGATTGAGATTGACGGCGAGTTTATTCAAATCGCCGTGCCAAATGTGTTTGCGAAAAACCAGTTTGAAATCAAATTTAATCAAACTATCGCGTCGATTTTGCAAAAAAACGGATTTTCTAATCCGAAAATCAACTACGTCATCAAATCCAAAAAATCAGTGCGTAGCGACGAATCACTGATCGAAAAACGTGCCGAACAAATCATCGCGCCGAAACTTTCGCAGGCAAAACCGGTTAACCAATCTGGGTTAAACCCGCGCTATCGATTCGACAACTTTATCGTTGGCTCGTCAAACGATCTGGCCTACGCCGCCAGCCAAGCCGCCGCGGCCAACCCCGGCGCGCGCTACAACCCGATATTTGTGTACGGCGGCGTTGGTTTGGGAAAAACGCATTTGATTCAAGCAATCGGCAATGAAATCGTTGCGAAAAACGCCGATTTGAAAGTTTTGTACGTTTCGACCGAAACTTTTGTGAATGATTTTCTGGATCACATTCGGTTCAAGAAAAAAGGTTTTTCCGAAACATATCGCAATATCGACGTATTGATCGTTGACGATATCCAGTTTATTGCTGGCAAAGAAAAAACCCAAGAGGAATTTTTCCACACTTTCAACGCCTTGCACCAGCAAAACAAACAGATTGTTATTAGTAGCGACCGGCCGCCGACCAATATTCCGACGCTGACTGACCGCCTGCGTAGTCGGTTTCAAATGGGTATGGCGATTGATATCAATTTGCCGGATTATGAAACGCGTTGTGCGATCATCGAAGCCAAAGCCGCTGGGTCAAATGTCGAGTTGCCGCGCGAAACCACCGAATATTTGGCGGACAATATCAAAACGAATATTCGCGAACTCGAGGGTGCGCTTAATCAACTGCTCGCCTACTGCGAAATGCGTGGTATTGAAGCCGACGTTTCCACGGCCAGCGGTTTGATCGGTAGTGCGCGTGTTAGTCGACCAAAACATATTACTGCGAAACAGATTATTGACAAGACCGCTCATTATTTTCAATTAAAAACTGACGAGATGTGCAGCCCGGCGCGTGACAAACATATCGCGGTGCCGCGGCAACTGGCGATGTATTTGTTGCGCAGCGAATTGCATTTGAGTTTTCCGAAAATCGCCAATGAACTCGGCCGAAAAGATCACACAACTGCCATGCATTCAGTTGACAAAATCGAAAAAGCTATCAAATTAGATATGACAATTCGCGAGCAAGTTGCTGAAATTCGGGAGAAATTGTATGTGTAGAAATTGCGAAAAACCCGTGCAAACAACAGTGCGAAACTTGCGAAATAATCGTGGAAATAAATTGTGTGAGATGTGGAAAATTAGTTCGTTATTTTTTGAACTGCGGAAAAACTATCGTAGTTATTCACATTTCAACGCATTAATTACACAGACTTTTGCACACATTTTTTCGCCAATTTCACATCTGTTAATCGGGTATTTTTCCGCAGTTTCCACTACACCTATTACTATTACTACTAATTTATATAACAATAAGGAACAAGCATGAAAATAACTGTCACACAGGAAAATCTCACGAAAGCTTTAAGCACGGTCGGGCGCGTCGCTAGCAGCCGAACTAGTTTGCCGATTTTGAATAATATTTTGATTCGCACTGAAAATAATCGGTTGATGTTGGCGGCTACAAATTTGGAAATTGCAATCACGGAATTTATCGGCGCCAAAGTTGAAAGCGACGGCGTGATTACCGTACCAGCCAAATTGATGACTGAATTCGTGGCTAATCTGCCAAAAACCAACATCACATTGGACGTCGAGGATCAAACGAAGCTACACATCATCGCTGGGAATTACCGCTCGACTATCAACGCCGTGATTGCCGACGAATTCCCTGCACTGCCAGAAATTCAGAACGCTCGGCAAATCATCATGCCGGCGGAATTGTTAAAACGAGCGGTTTCGCAAACTGCGCAAGTGGCCAGCAACGACACGACGCGGCCGATTTTGACCGGCGTTTATTTCCATTCATTCGAAGGCGATTTGTTCATGACGGCAACTGATGGTTATCGTTTAGCGGAGCGAAAATTGATGCCGTTTGATGGGGATATCAAGGCGATCATCCCTAGTACAACATTAACCGATGTGGTGCGCGTGCTGAGCGACGATGTAGAAAATGTGGATATCAAAATCAGCGACGACCAGATAAGTTTCGAAATCGGCGATGTGATTGTGACGAGCCGGCTGATCGACGGGAATTTCATCGATTATCGGCAACTGATTCCAAAAACAACTGAAACTTCGGCGGTTTTGGAAAAATCAGAATTTCAACGTATCGCCAAAATTTCCGAACTATTTTCGCGCGAAAGCGCCGGTTCAGTAACGATCAAGGTTGATCCGGTAACGGCGATGTTGTCGATTCACTCGATCGCATCGCAACTGGGCGAAAACACATCCGAGGTCGAAGCAAACGTGACCGGCGACGGATCGATTACGCTCAATTCGAAATATTTGCTCGACGCACTCAATTGTTTGGATGGCAGCACCGCGAAATTTCAGTTTTCGGGAAAGCTCGCGCCATCGCTCCTCACAGCCGAAAAGTCTAACGATTACAAACATATTGTCATGCCTGTCAAATCGTAATGATTACAAACGTCCGGCTGCAAAATTTTCGCAAACACCGCGATTATACGGCAGAATTTTTGCCCGGTACAGTTGTGATTACCGGTTCGAATGGTAGCGGCAAAACTAGTATTATCGAAGCGGTTTGCATTGCATTGCAGGGAAAATCATGGCGTTCGAATTTCGCTGAGATTGTTCGACGCGGCGAGGATTGGTGGCGCGTCGACGTCGAATTTGACGATGGCGAAAGCCGCACGGTGAAATTCAATAACGGCACCAAGGAGTTTGTGGTTGACGGGCAGAGTTTTTCGCGGCTACCTGTAAAGTATAAGATGCCGGTGGTTTTGTTTGAGCCGAATGATTTGAATATTATCTATGGATCGCCAGGTAATCGACGTAATTTTGTAGATAGATTTATTTCGCAAATTAACAGTCAACACGCCGTGAATCTGCGAAAATTTGAGCGTGTTTTGCAGCAGCGGAATAATTTATTAAAACAAGGTGCAGATCACGACGACTTATTCGTGTGGGATGTGCAATTCGCTGATTTGGCTGTGGAAATTATCAATTTTAGAAAAAGGTGGATTGAAGAAATAAACAAACAAATCACAAATATTTATGACGCGATTTCGAACAATAATGATGTGATTGGTGTGAGATATGATTGCGATCAAAATACGTCCAAGCAAGATATTATGCGTGCGTTAAATAATAATGAAAATTTATTCTATACTAATATCGGTCCGCAAAAACACGACGTGCTTTTCGAGTTCAATTCGTTGCCGGCAAAAACAACCGCATCGCGTGGCGAAAATCGAACAATTATTGTTTCGGTGTATTACGCGATTATTAGCCTTACAAAAAAGTACAAAGGCGACCCAATATTGTTGTTTGACGATATATTTGGTGAAATTGATGATGATCGACGGAACAATCTATCAATTAAAGGTGATTTGCAAACAATCATAACTAGCATCGATGTTGCAAACGACAAAAACTTTCATCAAATATCTTTGTAGATAATTTTCACACTGCTGGTATCTATGCCGGCGTTTTTCATATCATCAACCGCGTTTTGACGCTGCGTTTCATTGTCCATATAGAGCGAAACACAGATAACAACCGTGTCGCCGTCGTTACATGGCGCAACAGTGTAATATTCGGCGTATATAGGGAGTTTGTCAATAAATGGATAATCCTCCTCGAGTTTGGTTGATTCAACTGAGTTTTCGTAGCCGCCGGCTCGATCGCCACGTAGCTGCATATCCTCTGTTTGCATGATGGACTTCGCCTCATCGGATATCGGCGTAAGACTTAGATATATGGGGGTAAGCTGATTATCGGTTACAGTAAACTTCTGTGTCGTTGATTCAAATCCGTCGGATGAAAATTCCAATGAATATTCTCCCGGTGCTATCTTTGTTTTCGATCCGTACGATACAACGAATGATTTTTGGCCGTCTATCGACACGGAAACATTATCTGGTGCCAAATAGAACTGCAGGCCTGTTTTCACGTCGGCTGTGGCGCGAAAAATAATTGCGAAAACTACAATTATGATTGATGCGATTGCGATTAATATCCACCATCGTTTTTTCATTTTAATCTCCCTGCTATTACACCTGATTGGCCAAGTTGAAAAGTTACACTACCGGCGGTTCTGACACTTGGGACGCGTTCGCACAACGAAGCTTCAGCGCTTGTGTAATTACCATTTTTGCCAGTGAAAATCATAATATGTCCTCTGATGGAATTATTGTAAACCAAAATATCGCCTGGTTGTAGCTGTTCCACAGTTGGGTTCTCAATAACAGTGTATTTACTGGAATTTTTTATATATCCAATCATAGTTTTGGTTGACCGCACCGGGAAATCAAGGTCAACGCCCGACATATGCATAACAGTGGATACAAACACACCGCAATCGCTCCACTGATCTTCTAAACATGTTCCAGCACTCTTGCTTCCGTTGTATTTCGGTTGAGCTGATTGATAGGCTGGAGTAGCGTCTTTTTTGAAGCGAGTACCGGTATTGACTGGCGAGGTGTGTGCGAGACCAAGAGCGGTTTTGACAATATCGCCATTGCCAGCACCAGTGCCGGAACATCCAGCACCGAGCTTTGTGATGCCGAGATACGCCATAACGGCTAGCGCACCAGCTTTGTTGCCATCTTTTCCACCGTTTCTGGTTGACGATCCGGGATCGGCTGCGCCACCAACCCAGTTCATATCCATATGATTACTATCGAATCCATTCATGACATACGGCGACTGATCATACGTCTTTCCGTTATTTTTGTACAACGCGCCCCTGTTGTATGCCAAAAACGCATTGCCCCAATCCTCGAGCGTGAGACTGCCAGGGTTTGTCATATTTATTTTGTAAACACTCGATGCCATTTTTTTGAAATGGTTTGTTGCGTTGATGGCATCCTGGTTTGCATCACTGACAACAACTTGTCCGTCGACATTTGTGCCACTTCCCAGAGCTGCGCCGTTATAGATACTTGAATTTGGGTTCATGCCCGCCTCGCGGTAATGTAGGGCAGCGACAGCTTGCCAAGGTATGCCCGTCGCTGTCTGAGCCGCCTGGTATCGAGCCATATTTTGCTCAGCAAGTTTTTTGACATTTCGTCCGTCAAGATAACTCACAGTTTCGGATGGCAAAGTTGTTTGAACGATTGTTGAGCTTGTGCCGGAACCACTCGCGTCGCAAGTGTCATTCGTCCAGTTGGGATCATAAAACTCAACATTGGAACTCATATAATCAAGAGAAATCGCCGCACCGACTGAGTTGGTATGTATTGAAGCCACAAACACGATTGCGATGGCAAAAAGTGCAAATCGACGCATCAGTTGTACCTCTTGATATCATATGGAACCCAATCACTATCGCTCCTTGTGAATACTATTTCCCAACCTTGATCTTGGTATTTTACCCGATTCGCAGCATCTCCACCGCTATTTGTGAGCGATACGGATGCGAAAACTAGAAACGACAAATTGGTTCCGTCGTAATCGTTGAATATTACTCCGTCGTTGGAAATACTGGCGGCGCTAGACATGATAACCGGTTGCGATGAAGCGTTGACGTTGCTGGCGGTATAGTTTGGTACCGGGCTATCTGTGGCGAATACGGCTTGTAGCCGAGTTTTTCGAGCGGTGGCTGATTCGATCAGACTTTGGTTCAAAAACTCCACAACTGCGTTACCCGCAACACCGCTGTATTGTTCTGTCAACTGCCCTGCTTCCGAATCGGCAAAATCGTTCATTTCAACATTGGCGTACTCCACCGATTCTTTGGTGGGAGTGTTTTCATCGATCACGTCCTCAGTTTGCGACACGGTTGTTTCTGGGGTTTCGGCTGGCGGCTCATCGACAGTTTTTTGGCGCGTGCTAAAAAACGTTGCCAGACCAACGAATACGATCATGAAAACAACTGCGGCGATGACAATTTTGCTACGATTGCTTATTTTTCTCATATCAATACCCACTCGTTGACCAGTGCCAGGCCTCGGGGTTATTTTTTTCTAGAACGTGAAAACCGTATTTGCTAGCATTTGCGTCAAGCCAGTTAAACACCGCTGACGATCGACTGCTACGACACCCTGATGGACTTTTGCCACAATTAGTGTTCAGGTCTATTGCTAGGCCGCGTTCATGCTGGGATACTCCAGGGGGCGCGGCGATTCCCCCTTTGCTGGCTCTGACAGCCTGCTGCTCCTCGTATGACCGAAACCCGCTCGCGATTCGCAACGTAACATTGGCTGATTTCGCATCATTAAACATATTGACCACATTTTGCGAAATTATTGATGCAACTTCTTGGCTTTGCCCGGCTGGCTTACAGAGTTTTATGGCGTATTTGTGCAATGGATGAGTGTATGTGCGAGTTTCGGTTGTGCCAGCGGCACACGGAATGTTTGAATAGTTTGTGTTTGGCTTGAGCGTCCAGCCGACATTGAGCGGCCGAACGTTATCTGGCGAACCAGCTTCTTGGTCATCAGATACAACCGAATCACCTTCGCCGCTATCATCTGTACAACTAGATGCTTCGTCGCCCACCAAACAATCCTGGCTGTCGCCGATAATATCATCGATTGCGTAGACCCAGAAAATTTCCGGATATTTTGGACTTCCTTTGCCAGGCATACATTTTTTAGGTTTCATCGAGTCGCCAGTTTCTTCGTTACTGAAATCCCCGAATGGTGCCGCAGAATCAACACATGTGTTCAAAAATTCTTCATATCGCCCAATTGGTTCGCCAGTTTCGCTGTCGACGTAGCCACCGTCAATCATTTCCATACGAACTTGGTCGGGATCCATCGCAAGTAAATCTGGCGACAACCCGTACACGACATTGCAAAATGGATCGGTTGCCAGATTCAACTCCTTATACTCTTCGTCGGGGCACAGTTTGTATTCGCGCTCGTCTGCCGCAGATACATTTGTACCCGTTATATATTTCAAAGGGTTTAGTAAGCTACTAGCGCCCAAACTAATGACTTTCCCAACAACCGATGTTGCGGATCCTGTGGTATACGTCGTTAATTTCATCGCAATACTGCCAGTGGCTGTGTACGGATTGTAGATGTCAAATGGGCTGGCGTCCGCTCGTTCAATCTTTTTTTTCATTGCCAAGTATTCCTGCGCAGGTCCATTTTTGAATGCCATAGCTTGGTCGACGGTTAACGGCTGCAGTGCTTGATAGCCAGCGTTTTGACTAAAAGTTGCTCCTCCCCCCGATACCAGTGCGTTGCCCACGCGGTTTCCATCAGCCATCACATCATCGTTGATTAAATTACCAGCAACCAAATCAGAAAGCAACGGTATCGCGAACGCCTGTGCTGCAGAAAAAGCCATCGACAAAGCAAAACTTCCTGCAACTTGGGCAACCGTAGTTCCACCTGCAGTAAATATTGACGCCAAAATCCCAACAATACCAGAGCCAACTCGTACAAACGGATTTTGGATGAAATTACATACGCCTTGATCTACACCGCCAACTGCGTTGCTGATATTACTTCTAATATCCAGTAACGTTCCGGTTAACCCGCCGCCACTTTTGAATTCAGCCGCATCATCAATGTTCCCAAGTTTGTCATATGCCATATATTGATAACCGTAAGAGTCAAACGCCGTCCGGCCGTCGTCGACAGACTTTTGAGTCAACATACTTCCCCACACCTCCATAGCTTCCGGAGTTGCTTCGCCGGCCTTGACAGCATCTGCTGTGTTCATGAACTGGAACGCAAACCGGATGAGTTGTTCCTGACCGATTATTTTCGATGCGTAGCCAACTGCAGACAGGATATTCAAAGCTGTGCAAGCAGAATCAATAGCGCCGGTTATCATGATAGTTTTGCCGATGTTCTGTGTAACGTTTTTTGAAATACTTGTCACGGTGTCGCGTGTCAAGTTGTCGCCGCCACCCATTTCGTCCAGTAATTGATTAGCTTTTTTCTCAGCATTCGATAACTCTTTACCCTCTTCCGCAGCGGCTTTGCTGGTGTTGTATTTCGATTCAGTATTGCCTTTGTTGCCTTCCTTGATCGACTCCATAACCTTCTCTTTGTTTTTTTCTGCCGATGATTGTTTGCTTTTGGATATTTTGACTTTAGCAGCCAATTTTTTAAATTGTTTGTTTGACCATATCGAAAAACGACTTTTAAAAGTCGCGTTGACGGATTTCGCCAATCCCGGATCGGTTTTGAGTCGCCGCGCAAATGTCGCCGCGTCCATTTTTTCGCCGCGGTAGATGATAGCTGATATTCGGTTTTTTCCGGTTCTGGTTTTTTCGCCGGTTGTTTCGAATTCGATGCCGCCGCGCTCTTTGAACTTTTGAATATCCTTGTCGCTCAAGCCGTCAAATTTGCACATTGCTCTGATGTTTTGGCATGTTTTGCCGATAGGAATGCCTTTTTGAGCAGAGCTGGTTAGTTTTTTAACCCAGATTTTGTCCGACCTATTGCTGAGAATTGTATCAATATTTGAACCGTATTTACTCGATAGGACTTCTTTGAAATTGACCAGTGTCAATCCCGGCAACGCCCCAAGTCCGAATATTCCTCCGCCACCCAACAGCAATGCTGCCACGATTCCGATTATTCCGCCTTTTTGCTTGCCATTTAGGTTTTTCAGACCCCATTTATTTTTTTGCTTTTCGGATGTTTTATTACTATCCTGACTGTAGAATGAGTTTTTCGGAGGGCTACTTTCTTGCCTGGAAACAGAATCGCCGTTCGAATTGCTCTCTGGATTTTTTTCCGCATCACTCAAAAAAGATGAAGAATCCCAGCCGTCACCTTGCCTAGTGTTGCGATCTTCATCCTTGATTGCTGGCTGGCTATAGCTATTATCAATGATATCGTTAAAATCACGATCACCAACATTCTGCCGACTAGGATTATAATCGGTGCTCTCGTCCGGTCTATTCTTCAGTCCAACTGCCATTGATCCAACTCTATCACGTTATTGTTGTCCCAGCGGCGGTGCTTGTTGCGCAATCGGCCGCGTATCAATCAACGATTGTTCGGTTTGGCTGGCGATGATCTGAATGTGGACGTGGTTCTGGCCTGCGAAAAACAGTCCTTGGCCGACCGGGAAGTTCGCGAGGCGTTTGCGTTCTTCTTCGGTCAATTTGAAAACTTCGCCCAAAACGTCGACAGCGCTCGGCGATTGTTTCAACAAAATCTGCATCGAGGCGTTGGCCACGATGGCGCGACCCATCTTCGACGACATGAAATCTTCGACGTCCTGCGTGATCGTCGTTAGTCCTAGATAATATTTTCGCGCTCGTTTGGCCAAACTGAATAGGAAATTGGCCGAATCGTCATATTTCATCAGTTGCCAGGCCTCGTCGACGATCAACATGCGTTTCTTCTGTTCAGTGCGGACTTTGTTCCAGATGTGGCTGAGGACGATATACATAGCGACCGGCCGCAATTCGTCCTCGAGGTCGCGAATGTTAAAAACCACCATATTGTTATTGATCGCAACGTTGGATTGTTGCGAAAAGATTCCCGCGAACGTACCAGTCGTGTATTTTCGCAGTCGCTGCGCCAGTTGCGGGCCGTTGCCGCCCATGTGCAGCAATGTTTCGTACAGATCGGAGATTGTTGGCGGCGGCGAATTGTGTGTCAGCGGATCCGATGTGATACCAACGCGCGCATAAGTATCGATCAAGGCTTGGTCCAGATCGGCTTCTTCGCTGGGAGAAAGTGCGGCTACAACGTCGCCACTGGCGGTTATCTGCGAGCCGCCGAGCATCAATCGTAGCAATCCGTGCAGCGTTACCAAATTCGCCCGCAGCGCGTCATCCGCCGCGTCGTCGCTGTCGATCACGCGTGGCAAATCGAATGGGTTAATTCGCGTGTCGGAATTCAAACTGAGGTGAATATACGATCCGCCAACCGCTTCGCAAAGTTTCTGATATTCGTTTTCCGGGTCGATGATGATAACGTCTGATCCCAACATCATGGTGCGCAGCGCCTCGAGTTTCACGGTGAACGATTTACCAGCACCGGACTTGGCGAAAACCACCATGTTGGCGTTTTCTAGGCTGAACCGGTCGAAAATAACCAGACCGTTGTTATGCATGTTGATGCCGTACAAAATTCCCTTTTCTTGGGTCAGATCAGCCGACGTGAACGGAAACGACGTCGAAATCGCGCCGGTGTTCATGTTGCGGCGGATTTGCAATTGGTCGGTAAATTGCGGCACAGTCGAATTCAAACCTTGTTCCTGCTGCGATGAAGCGGTTTTCGTCAAAACTAATTGTTGACCAAAAATCGTTTCGATTTTGTGCTGGACGAACGACAATTCGTCCAACGAATCGGCATAAAACGTGATGTACAAACCATAGCGGAAAAACCGTTGCGAGCCGACCTGCAATTGGTCGCGCAGTTCCTCGGCGTCGGACAGCGCGGCTTCTAGCCCTGGGTCGCGGACTTTGCCATGTTCGGCGTTGACCTGCATCGAGGCCTGAATCTGCGTGACTTTTTTTCGCAAATTGTTCAAAACAACCTGCGATTCAACCGGATAAATAAACATGGAAAGATCCAAAACCTCATCCATATTGATGATCGCCGACAACCAACCGGTATAAATCTGGCGCGGATAACCGTAGACGTACAGCGTGCGTCCGTATTTGGTGCCGATGCGAAAATATGATGAGTGAATGTCAAGACTTGATGGCGCGATCAAATCGCGTAGCGTCGTGATACCTTTTAGAAATTCCTGTTCGACTTCGGCCTGTTCGCGGGCGCGTTGTTGCTGTGCGATGTCGACAGCGTCGGATTTCTTTTTGCCAAATGCCATTATTGTGGCCCTCCGGATAAGTTCGGTAGCGGCGCTTGGCCGTCGCCTTTTTCAACAAACGTGCCGGTGAAATTGCGAAAATCGCCCATCGGTTCGCGCACAGCGGTGTCGGGGTTGTAGATGTTGTAGTACAATTCGCCTAGTTCCTTGGTGTCTAATCGCACGGCGCGTACGCCGACCTGTGACAAACCGTCAACAACGGCGTTGACGCGGTTTTCGATTTCGTCTTTGGCTTTTTCGTAAATGTCAGAATTGATTTTGATGTGCATTTGTTTTTGCGGCGAAAACAGATTGGAAAGTAAGTTTTTGCTGTTATTGACCGCGCTATTGATATCGCCGCCAGTGAAATACGGCACGATAACGAAAAAGCTTTTGTCCATGATATTGGCCTCCTGCGAAAGCGCGTCGATAAATCCGATATAATCGTCCATCAACACACCGAGCAACATATTGTCCTGCGAAACGCGAATTTTTTCCAGATTGTCGATGTACGGCGCGATGTCGACACGCTGCGAACGAACAAAAATCTGCACCGGAAAATACAACGAATTCAGGAAATTTTGGTACGAATATTCGATCCCGTCGCGTTCGCGGGAACTCATCAAATCAAAGTTGATCGATTGACACGCCACCACAGCGCGAAAACTGCCGTCGCTCATCACAGCCATGCCGTCGCGCAGCTCGGAAATCAACAGCGAGTTCTGAGTCGAATTGGGGTTTTTCGGCGTGACTGGGACCGGTGTGTTGTCAGTAGCGCCGCCCGAAACTACGCCCGGCTGCTGCGGCACCGGTGCGAATTGTTGCGGATTTTGCGTTGGCTGCTGCGGTTGCATTGAGAAATCTACCCACCTTTTATCATTATCGGAGTGAAATCACCACTTCGCCGTCCTCGTCATTTTTCTCTTTCAAACGTTGGGCTTCTTTGGCGAGTGTGGCGACCGACAAATCATTATTACTTGCAAGTCTAATTATATCAGGCGAAGGCTGTTCTGTCGCGGGTTCGGGCGCAGATTGTGAAGATTGTTGTTGCGCTGGTGCGGGTTGCGGCACCGCATTGGTCGGCGAAATGATAGTTTGGTGCATTGCTGTCGGATACGGACTGTACTGCACGAAGTTTGGCGATATCTCGTCGGCGTCGGGCTGCGAAAAATCCGATGGCGGCGCAACGGGTTGCGGCACGGGCACTGGCTGCGGCTGATACGAAACGTACGATTGCGGCGGCTGAGCTTGCGGAACTGCTGCATTGGTTGTGATGGTTTGCTGCAGGTTCTGCATGACTTCTTGGCGATGCTGTTGGTCGGAGCGGTCGATCATTTGGTCAAACGTTTGCGAAACGGCGCCGGTGTTGTCCAAAATGTCGGGTGCGGCCATGGCGTCGTTGGCGACTTCGTCCTGCAGGCTGGTGCCGGCCATTGGCGCGTTGACGCCGCGCGTGGACCAACCTTGGCTATCGACGACTTGCGACAGAAATGACAAGCGCGTGGCGGCTTCTTGACCACTGAAATCTTTCAACTGCGGGCCGGAATCAATTTTGGGATTGGTAATTTCGATCAGCGACGCCGATCCGTCCGGATCCCAGTAGCGTTTGTTGGGCTTCAGATAAAACCGAATCAGGGCCGCGACGTAGGTTTCCATCGGTTGATCCTTGCGCAGCGGCAGCGCCAAGATACCAAAAGCCAGGAAAAACGGCAACGGGATGATGACCAAAAACGGCGAAACCCGCGCCAAGAAAAATCCCAGCACACCCGCGCCGACCGCAATCATCAGGTAGACGAATTGGCGAAAGCTGAACGGGCCGAGTAGTTTGTCTTCGGCTTCGACGTCTTGGGGGACTTTGTAGGTGGCCATGACTCCTGCTTATTCCTCAGGGTATCTTACTCACTACGCCGGTGGGGGCGGAGCTGGCCTATTGTAACTAGGTAGTATTTCAGGCACACTTTCGGGAGCTAGATCTCTGTATGGGTCGGGTCCTGTGCCAGCCAAAAACTCAATCATTTCGCGCTGGTCTCGATTAACATTGGCCATGATGTCCTTATCGGCGATCATCTCTTGGAATGTTGTTGGCGGAACAGCACCGCTCATTGCACGTATGGAAGCGGGCGTATTGGAGGCAATTTCTGATGGCTTGAGTCGTCCAGATGCTTTTGTATTGTAGGCATCTGCCATGTTGGCGTGTATACCGCCAGCTCCAAATTGAGCCAGAGCAGCATGTCCTTCTTTGGCTTTTGCCCAGTGTGTCGTTGCCAAGTCACTTTGTACACTTGCTTTCAGCTCACGATTATCGTTTAAGGATTGCACCACGCCTCTGCTCGACAGAACACGAGCAAGCCTATCTTGTCCTGCGCCACCCATTGACATGTATTGGTTCTGGATAGCACGTGCTTTGGATGTTTGACCTTTGCTTACAGCTTCCTTCATTTGACCATCAAGAAATTCAAATTGGTCGCCGCCTTTTTGTTGGTACGCCTCCATGTCGCGAGCAATTACAATCTGCTCGTTAGCGATATCCTTCTGGGTTGCCTCATGCGCTACGCCTGCCGCGCGAGCTGCCTGACCTCGTCTGACTTGACGACCCATGGGCGTAATTGCTGGACCACCACGAGCCATCACGGCCATCGGGTTGTAGCGAGAGCCAGCAACCCTACGGGAGAAAGCTTTCTGCTTCTCAGCCTCTTTGAGCGATCTCCGTTCGCGAAAGCCACGCGCAACTGTAGAGTTCTTTGCGGCTTTCGTAGCCAGTCCACCGGCAGCTCCCAGTCCGATAGCTTTGCCGATCTTTCCACCCGCACCCTGTAGTTTTCCCAACATGCCCGATGTCATAGAAAATATTTTCGGTAACATGATAACAGGTGCACCAATCACGGCGATAGCAGCAAGTATCCACCCAAACTGTTCGACGCCAGCCGTATTCCTGGCGGTTGTCGAAAGTATCAAGGATGACAAGAACTTGGCAACATTAAATAACCCCAAGATAAATGGATACACAAGTAGCATTTGTATAAACAAGTTCAACCATTTTTTAAACCACTTATCTGTATTCGGGAGAATCCAGGCCACGAACGCAAGCGGCGAAATGATAATAAGAACAATCAATATTACCTGCCGGGCGAGAATTGAAAAGTAAACAATAAATATTGCAATAAGTACGGCAGAAAGAGCTCCAGTGGCAATAATAGCTATGCCAATCGCCAACCCGCCTAGGCCAGCCAGGAAACCACCAAACCAATTTCCCGATGATCCGCCTCCCAAGTCTGCCAGCGAGTTACCAAGGCTGCTTTGTGTCATATTGTTGAAGAACGTTCCCACGCTTGCCCCGACAATATTTGACGCGTCAACCAAAACGATACAAAAGTATAACGATATGTTTACCAGGATCGCCCCAACCAAAAGACGAGGTAGAATCTTGCGTACAGAATAAGCAGTCAGACCGCCACCAGTGGCCTGGGAGTAGATCAATATCAAAAACACTATCGCAAAAGCAATATTTGCGACATTCAAAACAGTATTCCACACAGATCTGATGGATTTGAAAGAATCATCGTTGTTGAGCCACTGAAAATCCAATTGACTATCAAGCCAGCCCATAATAGCGTCAACAGCCATAGTGACCCCATCGAGAACTGGGCAGAGAATCCAACCCAGGGTTCCGAGTTGGCAGGTTTTATCTGCTGGAGCGGCTGCTGCTGCTGAGTTTGGCTCTTGAGGAGTGTCTTTGTTGGCACCTGTACATACTTTTCTAGTTACATCCCATACTCCACCAAGCCCGGTGCATCCCTCCTGGGTATTATCGTCGTATATATCGCCATTCTTGAGCAATATATCGGAGCCTTTACCAAACGGCTTGGACTTAAATATGTAGAAAAGGCCACCGTTGCCACTAATGTTGCCCATACCTGCGTTACTGGCGTGCTGCGCGCTGTTTCTCCAGTAGCTCGATTCTCCACCGAATTGTGTAGCCAGAGTGCTCTCGTTGTGCTGGCGACTTTTGTTTCCGTCCATATCTCCGCCAGCCATACATGCGCCGTACATATTTGGCTTTCCTGCTGCTGTCAAAAGTGCCCGGTATTCTGTTGAACCCGCGTCACTTCGATAGTTCCCATCGGCAGCTTTGCGTGGAGCAATAAACCCCCACTGTCCCGACGAGGATTGTGCGATGATTGACGGGCATCCCTGGTCGCCGTCTGCTGTATTGACATATACCTGCGAGTATCCGTTGGGTAGCTTGCCAGTAGCTTTGTTCCATGTGCCACCAGAGGAAGCACCACTAATAGCCTTTATGGTGGATGCGGCGTCATCGCTGTATCCGACCAGAGCATAAGCACTCTCATTGCCTATAGAAATCTTGTCGGAATGTGGAACGGATGCTCCGGCTGAAGTTGTGGTGTATTCACGATACCAACTAGCATTCGTGTCAACGTAGCCTGCGCCAGGATCAGAATTATCAATAAAAGTAATTTTGTCAGCTGATGTGCTTGAGATGTCGCCTCGGCGAGAATAAGTCATACTATCCGACAAAGCAAGAGTGTTTGTTGCAAAGGCGCAGTTACCGCCGTCGCATGTTGCTTTGATTTGAAACGCGTTCAGGTATTTGACGTTAGATGTTGCGGCGTGTGCTGGCGCGGCACGAAAAAGCACCAAAAACAAAAGTGTTGCAGTTATCAGTAGCATGAGGCAAAAAAAAGTTTTTTTACGATTTAATTCAAAATTACCGCCCACTACATGCATATTAATACAGTAGCATGGTTGGCGGTAATTTGAAATACAATGATTGGCGTCTGCTATTGCTCGGGCGTCAGAGGTATGGGGTTGCCGGAGTCATCATAGAATGGTTTGCCTTCGCTCTGATCAAAAAGTACCCACATTGGCACGTTTTGGCCATCAGGGCCTTTGATACCCTCCTGGATTAGGGCATACATCACGTACGTTGTATAACCGTCCTTGTGATTATACTGACTAACCTTGTAGTTAATCGGGTTGCCGTTGTTATCTGTGCCATGAAGAGGTTCTGATATTGACGTTGAAATTCGTTCGCGTGGCAGCTTCGCGCGAGGAAAAGAGCGCGTACCTTTCCCTAACGCAATAGTGGTAATTTTTTTATATGCGTCAAACGAAGCATAGGTTCTGGATGATTGCGCTCCGGTACCCATGTCATATAGCATGCCGGCAGAGTATACTTTAAGGCTCTCCTCAGTATTAAATGACGGATTCTGGGTTATTCCGCCCACAACGTCTCCGTCGGTGCATTGTGAGTTAGACACGATATCCTGAAAATTGAGATACTTCTCAATGTCGGTAGTTGAGTCGTTCATTGATGCCTTGCGTGTTAGCGGATTGTATTCGCTTGTCTGCTCGAATACCCAGTTACCACTCTCTCGATCGCAATGGTCATTAGCTCCATCGACCGGCATACTGTCTCTGTATAGTACGTACGAACGAAGCTCGTTCATTTTTGCCTGATTCATTACTGTTGTGCCGTCGTCGCGCACGTCTAGTCCGTAATTAACGAACTCTTCGGAGTTCATATTAATATATTTCTGATACTTCTCTTGCAGCTTACTCGCTGCTTCATCCGCCAGTTCCTCAGCACTTTTCGTGTAGGTTGTGGTCTCCGGACTTTTTGCTTCGGCATCGCCGGCACATCCGCTTAGCGCGGTTGCTGCTAGACCCGCTACAAACGCTGCTGTAGTTGCTTTCAATACGTTTTTGCCTGTGATTCGTTCGCCATTTCTACCGAACATGTTACATTACACCTTTCTTATAAAATGCTTAAGTAACCAATTACTGTATTATACACTAATTTTTACAAATAATCAACTATGTTATATAAAAACATTATATAGCGCTTGTAAATAGTATACTGACACTAGATATGGAAATATGTACATTTTCGCGGCGATATTGTACAGTTATATTACGGTTATGAAAAAAATACGAAATATTTCGAAATGGTTGTTGCCGGTTGCGGTTTTTGCGTCGATCTCGAATCCGTTGTCGTCTGTCAGCGCGGCCAACAACTGTGGAAATACCAACACGTATTTCAGTTGGGGCAAAGCCTGCGATGACTCGCAAGATGGCGGGCAAATCATGGGCTTGTTCCTGACCATATTCAACTGGCTGGCCATCGGCGTATCCCTAGCGGTAATCGCCGGCATCATCTACGGCGCTATCACCTACACAACAGCCGGCGGTGCCCAGGATCGCGCCAAAAAAGGCATCGACATCATTCGCAATTCTGTCATCGGTCTGGTGTTGTATTTCGCCATGTTTTCGCTGTTGAATTTCCTGGTGCCGGGCGGATTGTTCAAATAGAATTTCCTCAATCAATCCAAATATAGTATAGTAAAATAAAGTTAAAAGCGCAGAAAATGAAAAAAACAATCGTAACAATCATGATATCGGTATTCGCCCTGACTGGCATGGCGGTTTTTGCGCCGACGCCGGCGCATGCGGCCTGCGGCGATTTTTTGGGTTTTCCGGCGTGGTATCGTGGTTTGGCCGATCCGAAAACGTGCGAATTGCCCAAGGATTTCGGCAAAAATCAGGATCCATCCAAAGTCGTCTGGACGATCGTTCTCAATATTATCGATATCGCACTGCGTTTGGTGGGAATTATCGCAACGATCATGATCATCTACGGTGGTTTTCGCTATCTGACTAGCGCTGGCGACCCGTCACGGATTTCCGCCGCCAAGGACACCATATTCAAAGCTATCATCGGATTGGTTATCGCAATTGTCGCAGCGACCGCGGTTGGGTTCCTAGTCTCGAGGCTGAACGCATGATCAAAGAATTCTTTACACTTTTCGCAGCGCCAGTTATCGACACCAGTGGTTCCGGCATCCCGACCAAATCTGCCGACAGCGTCCTGTCGAATGCGCTGGATATTGTGTGGTTTGTGATGGGATTCGTTGCGGTCGTGGTCATCGTGATTTCCGGCTATCAGTTTTTGACATCCAACGGCGATCCTGCCAAAGCCGCCAAAGCCCGCCAAACATTGCTATACGCCATTATCGGTCTGGTGGTGGCGATTTCGGCATTTGCGATTACCAAATTCGTTATCGGGAGATTTTGATGAAGATTTTGAAGACAGCTATTTTGGCAATCGCAGTGATGGCGACGGCAGCTTCATCGACCGTGTTGGCCGCGCCCGATACTTGTCCACAGGGCGTCAACGGCTCGACATCGGCGGTTTGTTCGGAACTGAAATCCGGCGGCACCGGGTTTAGCGATACTACAAAAAATATCGTCAACACCCTGCTACTCGGCATCGGTATCGTTGCCGTCATCATGATTATCGTCAGCGCGATTCGCTTTTCCATATCCCACGGCGACCAGGCAAAAGTTGCCAACGCGCGTAGCACCCTGATCTATTCGGTCGTCGGCCTGGTCATTGCCGTGCTGGCGTATGCGATTGTCAGATTTGTATTAGATAGGTTATAAGGAGAAAAACATGCGAAAAAAACTAACACTCATCATTGCTAGTATCGTGGCAGTCGTCGGGCTGGGTTTCGCGACGCCGGTCATGCAGACTACATCGGTTAGCGCCGATGCGAAAACCGAAATTGAAAAAGGCGTCAAGGATGCTGGCGGCGATCAAGACACACGCGACCTAAACGTTACCGTAAAGACCGTTATCAATGTCATGCTATTTATCATCGGTATCCTGTCGGTCATCATGATCATCTACGGCGGCATTCGCTACGTGATTTCCACCGGCGACGCCACAAAAGTGACCAACGCCAAAAACACTATTATTTATGCCGTGGTCGGTTTGGTGATTGCGATTATGGCTTATGCAATTGTGAACTGGGTACTAAAAAGCGTCTAGACGGTTCACAAACCGGACAAATTTTGTTATAAATAAGATAAGCGAAGCGTAATTAAAGGAGAATACTCAATGAAAAAAATAATGAAAAAGTTCGCAGCCGGCCTGTTGCTGGTTCCAGCACTGGCGATTGGCGTCGGGATGTACGCGCCAGTTTCGCACGTTTCGGCGGCATGTGATGAAACGGCAGGTATTGCTGGTGCGGTTAACGACGACTGTGCGAAAGGCACCGGCCAACGCACCGAGTTGTTTGGCGAAAGTGGTGTGATTACCAACATCATCAATATTATGCTGTTTATCGTTGGTATTTTGGCAGTTATCATGTTGATCTACGGCGGTATTCGCTACGTGATTTCGGGTGGCGACCAAACTGCGGTTACCAACGCCAAGAATACCATTATGTACGCCATCGTCGGGTTGGTTGTGGCGATTCTGGGGTATGCGCTGGTCAGATGGGTTACTACGTCGTTGACAAGTGAATAATCCGTTGTAACACAAAAAACAGAGCTCCCTCGCGGAGCTCTGTTTTTGTTCACTGTATTTGGTGTTTGCGAAAACAAAATATCGCCCCGGTCGGAGCGATATTCTTGTTCAAGTTCACTACATGATCTGAATTTTGCGTGCTTGTTCTTGCTGGACTTTATTGAAACTGATGGTCAGGACACCGTCTTTGAGAACTGCTTCGACTTCGTCTTCTTTGACCGCCACTGGCAAAACCAATGTGCGGCTGAATTCGCCCCAGTAGCATTCTTGGACGTGCCACTGCGATGCTTCGACGTCGTCGCCGCTAGACAATGTGCCGCTAATTGTCAGAATGCCGTCGGCGATGCTGACATCCAAGTCGTTTTTGTTGACGCCCGGCGTGCGAGCTTTAACGATCATTTTCTCGGCTGTTTCGTACACATCGACAGCCAGTTGCCCTGGTACATCGCTGTACGTGTCGTCGCCCTCTTCGCTGGCTGTTGTTGCCGGCGCTGTGATTGTGACTTGCTCTTCTTCGACAATCATGTCATCGTCATCGTTCAAAAAGGCCGCCGCTAGTTCGTCCTCGAGCAACAATGAGTCATCGTTTTGTTTCTGCCCCCGTGCCATTTTTTCCTCCACTCTCGCATTTAGCTTAGACAGTATGTAATAATTATAGACGAAGATGTCAATGTTTGAAAGTAATCGCGAAAGTTCATAGACAAATTTACAATGATCGATTCCCTGCTGTCATCAATTTCACCCCATATATGCAAAGGCTGCGGCGCTGTCGGAAAACCACTTTGTAATAGTTGTTATTTTGACATCATCAATGAAAAGTATTTGCAATGTATAGCGTGCGGCGAAGTTGCAGGTAGCGGCAGTTTGTGTCGTGATTGTCGCGAAAACGGTGTTTTTGACGAATTCTTTTGCGTGGGCGAACGCGCCGGTATTTTGAAACGTTTGGTCGGCGATTTCAAATTTAACAGTGAACGCGCCGCTGCGAAATCAATTGCGCTGGTGCTGGACGCGACTTTGCCACATCTGACGGATAATTTCACAATCGTGCCGATCCCGACGATCGCGCCACATATCCGTCAGCGTGGTTTCGATCATACGAAATTGGTTGCGAAAAACGTGGCAAAATTGCGAAAAGTTCCCGCCGCAACTTCCCTGCTTGAACGACAAAGTAATTCGGTTCAACATGGATTGTCGGCGCGCGACCGACGAATCGCCGCTCAGCGGGCGTTCGCGGTCGCGAAAAACCGACGCGTTCCCGAAAATGTGATTTTGTTCGACGATATTTATACGACTGGCGCGACTTTGACTGAAGCCGCCAAAAAACTGCGTGCGGCAGGCGTGAAAAAGATCTATGGTTTGGTGGTTTGTCGCCAAATTGATGCGAAAAAGAAAAAGTCCAACGAGAATTGTTGAACGTTTTCTATTGGCGGAGGAGCGGAGATTCGAACTCCGGCGCCAGATTTCTCCGACCTAACGATTTAGCAAACCGTCCCCTTCAGCCACTTGGGTACTCCTCCGAATTGTCAAGCTTTGTTTTCACGAAGCTCCTGCGTAGAACTAAATCGCGGGGACGGCGTCCGTTGATTTGCGTTTCACGCAGCAGCCACTTGGGTACTCCTTCGTACTCACAAAATTTTATCAGCCTTTCGCAAAATAGACAACCTCTGGTAAAATGGATTGCGAAAAGCCTTGGAGAGGTGACCGAGTGGTTGAAGGTACTGGTCTTGAAAACCAGCGTGCAGCAATGTACCGAGGGTTCGAATCCCTCCCTCTCCGCCAATAATAATCCGTGATTGCTTGCGATGTGCGGATTTTTGTATTCCACGCCCATAAACTCGATATGCTATACTAACCATATGCAAAATGGTGGCGACAAACAGTATTGGAATCCTGGCGACGAAAACCAGCAAATATTTCCGAATAATTCGCCGCCGCCGCAACCGGCGTCGCAGCAACCAGTCAATTCGCCGCCGCCGCAGGTTGAACAACAAATTGCTTCACAATTGAATCAACAGGAAAACGCACAAATCGCCGCCGAACAGCGAGCGGCGCAAATTAACCCGGAAGCTCCCCTGCCCGGTTCGGGTGTACGTGTCAGCGAGCCGACCGTCGAGGAAATTCCGACGCGTACCGGTGACGTCGAGGCGATTCATTGGACGGCGTCTGAATCGGTCGATTACAAACGGAATGTTTGGTGGTACGTCATCGCCGGGTTGATTACCGCGGCGGTTGTTGGCGTAACGATTTGGCTAAAGTTGTGGACAACGGCGATTCTGGCGGTCGTGATTTTTGTGGCGGTGGTCATTTTGGTGCGTCGCCCGGCGCGAATGGTCAATTACACGTTGACGTCGCAGGGCTTATATATCGAGGACAAACTTCATTCGTTCAACGAATTTCGCGCGTTCGGCGTTCGTCAAGAAGGCGCGTTGTGGACGCTGGTGTTGATTCCGGTCAAGCGCTTCGGTTTGTCGGTGACGATGTTCATCAACGAAGAACAAGGCGAAGCCATCGTCGACGCGTTTGGTACCGTTTTGCCGATGGAAAACGTCCAGCCCGACTTGGTCGACCGCATTACGCGCAAACTGAAATTCTAAATCTTGCGAAAAACGCCATTAACTGATACAATTTCTGAGTTCGCGATTCGTCGTGAAAGAACATTCTATATTCGGCGTGGAAATGTGATTTTTCACAAATCCACGACTTGCACCCGTAGCTCAGCTGGATAGAGCGTTGGCTTGCGGAGCCAAAGGTCGTACGTTCGAATCGTATCGGGTGTACCAAACTGTCAAACTTCGAACGACAGACCATTAGGTCTGTCGTTTTTGCGTGCTCGCACGCAATTTCTAACTCGCTCACGTTCAATGTTTCGGATGCCACGCACCCCAAGTTGTCAACGTTCGAACAGAGGTCCGGTG
>JAVBQO010000005.1:0-7038 GCA_031548885.1 Saccharimonadaceae bacterium (SeqCode) | reverse complement strand
AGGCAATTCGCGCGATACAGACGGACAGCGAGCGAGATGCCGTGCCGGATGGATCCACAGGCGATACGACAGAGACGCTGGACACAAAGAACCCCGAGCACCTTGCCGGTGCCCGGGGTTCCAACTTCCAACATCTGGTCGGGGTGAAAGGACTCGAACCTTCGACCTCACGGTCCCAAACCGCGCGCGCTAGCCAACTGCGCCACACCCCGATGTGTACGAAAATATTGTAGCACAGCTCTATCTGTTAGCCAACACTAATAGTGAACAATAACTTTTGTGCCGATCGGAGCGAAATCGTAGACAACTTTCGCGTCGGCCTCACGCATATTGATGCAGCCGTGGCTCATTGGCGTACCAAAATTGTTGTGCCAATACGCCGTGTGGAATGCGTAATCTTCGAAAAAGTACGTGTCCCACTTCACATCCGCCAGCGAATAATAATCGCCCGCTGCTTTGCTGCCGCCGCTCATGGTTTGCGTTGGCGTTTTGTACCAAACGCGGAATTCGCCGGTCACGGTTGGGAATTTCGCCACGCCGGATGAAATCACGAACGTCTGGACTGGCGTCGAGCCGTTATACAGCGTCGTGGTTTGCCTGCCCAAATCGACTTCAACCCATTTGGTATCGTCCGCCACCAATGTCGTCGTTTTGTAAGCCGCCTCTGCTAGATCCAAATTCTGATCGAGTCCGTTGCCTTTTTGCACAGCACCATGCACGCTGTCGACCAACGAGCCCATGTCTTTCGGCTGTAGGCCGTTTTTGCCTTCTTGTAGCACGACCAATTCTTTGCCGGATTTGTCGACCAGAACTTTTTTGTCGACCGGCGCTGATGCCAAGCTCGGCGCGACCTTGTCTGTCAAAAATTGCTTGATTTTGGCTTTGTCAAATTCGATATCAATTTTGCCGGTATTCGGATTCGCCGTGAAATCGGCCCATTTCGCAATGTCCGGCGGGTCGACAAAATACAGCAACTTTCCATCATAATTCAAATTGAACCGCAAACCGATTCGCTCGTTCATAGCTTGTTGCGCTTCGGTGGCGGCGGCATCGCTAATGAGCGGTTCGGATTCGGCCACGACGACTTTTTCGGTCTCTTGACGCGGGCGCTGCACCAAATCCGCCAATGTGCTTTCCAGATTTTTCGCGTTGACGCTTTTGCCCTGAGTTCCCGGCACGACGTCGAACGTGCTGGTTTCTTCGTTGTATGCAATCGAGGCGTCGTTAGCCTGCACTGTTGAATCTGGAAAACTGGTGTTCAAATAATCCTGCAATTTGCCGACATCATACGTTACCGCCATGTCGACATTTTTGGTTGCCAATGGGTTAAAGTTCGAAAAAACGTTGCCCGAACTGCTAGCCGAAACCGCGTCGGCCGCCGTTTTGTTGATATCGACACTGATTCCCAAATCGCCAGCCGAAGCCGTAACATTCTGGTCGCCATTTACAATTTTGAGTTTTATCGCATCGTACTGGTCGCGAACGATCTGCTGGATCTCACCTTCGGTTTTGCCGCCGACATTGACGCTGGCAACCTGCGTTCCGGGCATCGCGCGATTGCGATAATGCGCTGCGACCAATCCCGCCGCCGCAACCAAAACCAATAGCGACGCGAAAATTGACGCGTAGATAATCGCCATTTTCTTCGACTTGATCATGTGTTTTTTGGATGATTTTGTCGATTTCGCATGCTTGTTTTTGGATGAAGCTTTTTTCGCTTTTGCCTTGACCATTTACTTTCCCCAGATGAAATAATAAATTCTGGTCGGGGTGATCCGACTTGAACGGACGACCTCGGCGTCCCGAACGCCGCGCGCTACCAACTGCGCCACACCCCGTTGCACCATTGTTGTAGATTTTAGCATATTTTCGTGCTGGCCACCAGTGTTTCCGCTATATTTTTTCAATCAACAATGTCGGCGTTGGTGTGCACCGCCACCGTGTCGTCTAAGTCGTCTAGCAGCTCCATCAAATTCAACACTTTCTTCGCCACGTCGGCGGTTACCTCGACGGAGTTTTTCGCCACGTATTCCAGCCCGGCGTCGATCACATTCAGCCCGGATTCGATGATGGCTTTTCGCACGTTGTTGAGTTCTTTCGGGTCGGTATAGACGATGATTTCGCCGTTTTCGTCAATAGCGTCGTCCGCGCCGGCATCCAAAACCGTCAACAATGCGTCCTCGCCGGACGCTGCGACTTGGATGACACCTTTGCGATCGAATTGGAACGTGACACTGCCCGGTTCGGCAATCGTGCCGCCGTGTTTGGTCAGCGTCGATTTCACCTCTGGGAATGTGCGGTTTCGGTTGTCGGTCGCCGCTTCGATGACAAACGCCGTGCCGCCCGGGCCGTACGCTTCGTAGACAATCTCCTCTAGCTGCGCGGCGGATTTGTCGGCCACGCGATCGATAGCGCGTTGAATATTGGCCAACGGCATGTTGGCAGCCTTGGCTTTTTCGACAGCCATTGCTAGCGCCGGATTCATTTCGGGGTCAGTTCCGCTGCGTGCCGCGATGGCGATTTGGTTGCCGATTTTGGTAAAAATCGCGCCGCGTTTGGCGTCGTTCGCGCCTTTTTGGCGTTTGATGGTTGACCATTTGCTGTGTCCGCTCATAGAAATTCCTCGCTCAGATTTTGATTGGATTTATTTCATTATAACAGATACAATCTAAGTATGAAACTTGAACAAATTCGCGCTGATTTGCGCGTTTTCGCAACGACGGAGAATTCCACTAATTTGATGCGCTTTTTCAAAACCGGTGCCGGTCAATACGGCGAAGGCGACCGATTCATCGGCGTTACCGTTCCGAATATTCGCCGCGTTGCGAAAAAGTTTCGCGATTTGCCGGATGACCAGATTCTGGAACTTTTGCATAGTCCGTGGCACGAGGAACGAATGTGCGCGTTGCTGGTTTGGGATTGCCAATTTGCGAAAAGTGGTGCAGCACGACAGGCGCGGATTTTTCGCGAATATTTAACCAACACGAAATTCGTAAATAATTGGGATTTGGTTGACCTAAGTTGTCGCGATATTGTTGGTCGATATATTTTTGAGCATTCGGACGAACGGGCGACGCTTGGCAAATTGGCCGCGTCGAAATTGCTGTGGGATCGACGAATTGCGATGGTGTCGACTAATTTTTTTCTAATTCATGGCGACTCGGAACCAACGATCGTGATTGCGAAAAAATTGCTGGGCGACGATCACGATTTGATCCAAAAAGCCGTCGGCTGGATGCTGCGCGAAATGGGCAAGCGCGTCAGTCGCGACCAGCTTATCGAGTTTTTGCGCGAAAATTACGACCAGATACCGCGCACGACGCTGCGCTATGCGATTGAACATTTCGATCGGCCGACGCGAGCGAAATATTTGCGCGGTGAGATTTAATCTGGTAAATATCCATACCGACCATCAACATATGGCGGGTTACAAATTTCGTAAAAAGCTAACTCTTCGTTGCCAGCAGTCCATAGCATCGTTTCGCCGATTTCTACTTCGACCGGCGTCGGATTTTCATTGTTATTGCAGACATATTTTTCGATTCAACCGTCAAGTTCTGCTAACTTCATGCCGACTCGCTTGCAATGATTTCGTCAATTTCCGCTACGGTTCTGCCAAAATCCTTGTGCAGAATTCCAGAAATACCCAGACTTTTAGCTGCCTTAATATTTTCCGCCAAATCATCAACGAAAATCACTTCGTTTGGCATCGCAGCTAAAACCGCTAGCGCCTTTTCATATGCAATCAAGTCCGGTTTCATCACGCCAATTTCATACGAACGAATAATCGGCGCAAAACCGTCGGATTTATTGATTCCAAATTCATCATGAACAGCGGTATAAGCCGGCGCTGTATTCGACAATATCGCTGTTTTCATCCCATGGCTACGCAGGCTTTTCGCAAGTTTCAACATTTTTTCGTTCGGACATGCATAGCGTTTGTACGCATTTTCGAAAGCTTTTTCCGAGCCAACGGGAAACTCAAAATCAAGCTTTTCGGACACAAATTTCGGAAACTCTAATTCCGAGATTTCGCCGTTTTCGATCGAGAATTCGTGCAGTTCATTGATTTTTTGCACAAGCTGCAAGTCGCTTGTCTCCAACTCGCTCGCCAGCAATTCGGCGAACGTCGCGTCGGACTTTTTCTCGGCCAAAACGCCGCCGATATCAAACAAAATCCACCTGATCATTGCCAATATTATAGCATTTTATTCGACCAACTGATCATCGCGAAATTTGTGTTTCGTCACACGCCACATCCACCAACCGGCCGCGAAAATTAACGCGTACAAAATCACGCATGGCAACCAGCCGAATTGGACTTTTTGCAAAGCGCCGGGAATTTCCGAAACCCATTGCCCGACATTGATGATGTATTCTAGCAATTTCTGCGCCGGCCAACCGACAATTTGTGCCAAGTTTTCGGGCAAAATCCATCCTGCAATTCCTGCGAAAAAAGTCAGTAACATTGTGAACGGCACCAGCGGCAAAACCAGCAAATTCGCCAGCATTCCGTACGGCGCAAATTGCCCCATGAACAGCGCGATAATCGGCGCGACCATGATTTGTGCGCTCATCGTGTCGACGAAAATTTGGCGGATCGGGTGGGTTTTTTCGGATTCGGGTTTTCGCAATTTTCGTTTGATTTTTTCGGGTAAGTTTTTCGGTTTTTTCGCAAATCTTGCAGACTTTTTCTTTTCCCAAAAATAATCCTGAATCAGCGGCGACAACATAATCACGCCAACAAAACTGCCGAACGACATCAACCAGCCAACGTCACCCCATGCGTACAACGGATTGTACAAGACCGTCAGCGCCGCGACGAATGTCAACAGCACAACCGGATGCGTTTTGCGGCCGTAATACCACGTCAACAAACTGAGTCCGGCAACGATCGCCGCACGCGTCATACTCGGTGAAAATCCGGTCACGCACGCAAACGCGAACACGAATATTCCGGCACCCGATGCGGCAGCGAACCGCGAAACTTTCGCAAACAACCGGCGCGAAAATCGTACCAAAATCGTCAAATTATAACCGCTGGCGACGACAATGTGCGTCAATCCGGCGATGCGAAACGCGTCGGAAATGTCGGACGGCAACGCACGCTTTTGGCCCGCCAAAATCCCCATACCCAGATCCGATTCTGGTTCCGACACAGATTTCGCCAACTGCTCGCCGAACCAATCACGCACGTCACGCGCCGGATCCGCCATGTCGGTGCGTGTGACATTTTTGACTTTTGCGAATGTCATCATGGCCGGAAAATTCGCAAATCCGGTTTTCAATTTGCCACTGATTTCGACCCGGTCGCTGCGCTTGATTTCCAATTTCGTGGACGCACTTATCCAAATCTGACCGGACAAATGGACGCCGTTGATTTCAGCCTGCGAAACTTTCATTTTGTATTCACCGCTGTTGCCAATATCCGGATCTTCGGCGACAACGCCAAAAATCGTAACCGTTTGGCCATAAAACGGTGCGTACGAATTCATGTCAACGCGCGTGATCGTGCCGCGCCATAATCCAATCAACAATCCCGCAATTAGCGCCAAGATTATCATGTAAAAGCGTTTTTTCGCAAAAACCACGAAAAGTAATAGTCCGGCCACAACCAGCCAAATCGGCCACGCGAAATAATTTCGCGCCGGCAGCAGCGACAAAACCACACCGCCGATAGCGCCGCCGCAAACCCACGCGACCAGCCACGAAATGTGAATTTTGCCATAGCGAAATCTGTGCCCAAACGAACTGAACTTTGACATTTGTTTAATTTTAGCTGAGGTTTGGCGAAACGGGCAAATTTAGCGACGATATTTTGTCAGACGGAATAAGCCTTTTTCGGGTTTGTACACCTGTTCCGGGAAGTTTTCGACCAATTTCCACACGCAGCCGTTGATCGTTTTCGGATGCAGGCTCGGATCCGATTCGCTAATTTTTGATTTCAAATCGACCCAGCGCAAACCCTCAGGGTTTTTGTCCAACAGCTCGAGCGCTTTTGCGTTTATGTGGCCGGTGATCGTGTTGGAATTGTTTTTCATCATTTTATTATAAGTCCACGCCGCGAAATTCCACAAAAAAATCCCAGTGCAAAACTGAGATGTTTTTGGAGGAGCTCCTCCCCGCACTCTCAAAACTGAGCGCCCCGATCGATCCGCCCGACGTGCAGCGGTTCCGCTCTGCCGCATCGTCGAAGCCATCCAGCGCCAGAGTGCCCGCCGACTGCGACCCGCACTCGCACCGCCGCACTTCGCGTGCGCGTCGTCCGGGTCCGCTGACCGGCGAGCGGTTGGCCGAAGCCATCCGTAAGTACGAGAACGGCGAAACCCTCCGCAGCATCGCTGACGGTCTTGGCGTGTCACGGACATACGTTGGCGAACAGCTCACGAAAGCGGGCGTGCAGTTTCGCAACCGTTCGATGACGGCACGCTCTACATCATCCTTCCGGTCCAGCTCAGGAAGGAGGTGATCGGAGATGAGCGGTGGTTCGTGGATTCCAGATGTCAGGCCACGTCGGAGCTTCTCGTTGCGGGCGTGCCTGTCGCGGGCAGCTCGCTGGCGAGTGTCCAGACGTAGCTGACTTCCGCCGGAGGGAGTAGCCAGCCCGGGACATCGATCGTGACTTCCCTACTGGTTGCTCCCTCTGGTGCTGTCAGGACTCGGGCGCGTTTGGCGGCTGACACGAGGTTCGTGACGTTCAGCTCCGCGACGTCGCTGTCGGTGTAGTCCAGCGTTACGGATAGATCCTTGGTCGGCTGCGCGACCGCCAGGAACAGTCGATGGGAAGCCTTCGTCGTGACCGTTCTGTACGTGTGACTGATTCTTACCGGCTCCCCCGCCGCCACCACCTCGTCGCCGATCGTCACGGCGTAGGTCTGGCCGGTCTTTCGTTCGCTACGGCGGATCTTGCGCTCTTGGCCGTCTATGGCGAACTGGAGTAGCTCAAAGCATGCACGGTCGTTGGCTCACAGCCCAGACCGCGGGGTCATGAACCATGTGCTCGTGGATGGAATGTCGCTGATCAAGTCGCGGAACTCT
>JAVBQO010000001.1:0-275234 GCA_031548885.1 Saccharimonadaceae bacterium (SeqCode) | reverse complement strand
TTTCCACTCATAATTATAAAAAAATCGGGGGGGATCGGCGACGCAGTCGCCAAATTAAAATCGTGGTAAATTTTGGTTTCAGTCCGCTTCGCGAACGCGGCACAACTTACTTTTCAACTTTTCATGCTAAAATAGGTTCGTGCAGTTTTGTAAGCTGGCACCACGATCAGAGCAAATTTCAGAACTCAGGCAGACAGCGCCTGTTTTTTGTTTGAGCGCTAGTCAATTTCTATCCTGTCCAAGCAAAAAATCCCGGCGAATCCGAGATATTTCGTGGTGGCTCCTCCCAGACTTGAACTGGGGACACAAGGCTCTTCAGGCCTCTGCTCTACCAACTGAGCTAAAGAGCCACAATCGACTTCGCAATTATATCCGATGTAAATCATTTTCGCAAGCCTCGCGGCGAATGCTGAAACCTGATATAATTGCTGAGTACCTCTGGCGCCGTGGCGGAGTGGTTACGCAGCGGTCTGCAAAACCGTGTACACCGGTTCAAATCCGGTCGGTGCCTCCAAATAATTGAAAGGAATGGTATGAGCGAAAAACAATCTGGCGAAAAGTCAACCATTAGGCCAGCGGTGCATTCGCCAAAAAAACAAATCAATCCGGTCGTGGCATCAGTGCGAAAAGTCTGCGCGTGGGTCACCATCACGAGCGCAACAGTTTTCGCGTTCATCGCAATCTTGTCGATTTGGGGTGCGTTTGGCGATTCCGGCGCGGTCGTCGGCAAAGCTTTCGCGAGTCTGAGTGTCATCGGTTTTTCAGCGTTAATCGTCGGCTTGGTTTCGCTGCTACTGAACGACTAATTTTTGCGCGGATGGCGGAATAGGTAGACGCGAGAGACTTAAAATCTCTTGGATGAATAATCCGTGCGGGTTCGATTCCCGCTCTGCGCACCACATTTTGGTGTATAATTATAATGTAAAACAAAGGAGAAAATATGCTTTGGCTCTGGATTGTACTTGGATTTGTTGCCGTGGTTCTGTTGTTTGTTTGGATTACGTACAACGGACTTGTCAAACTTAAAATTCGCGTCGACGAAGCGTGGAGCGACATCACGGTTCAACTGAAACGACGTGCCGATTTGATTCCAAATTTGGTTGAATCTGTCAAAGGCTACGCCAAACACGAATCCGGTGTTTTCGAGGCCGTTACCGAGGCCCGCACCGCTATCATGAGCGCCGCCGGTAAAAGTCCGAAAGAAACCGCCGCTGCCGAAAACCAATTCGAAGGCGCTTTGAAGTCATTGTTCGCCGTCGCCGAAAACTACCCGCAACTACGCGCGACCGAAAATTACCAACAATTGCAACAGGAACTGGTCGACACCGAAGACAAAGTCCAGGCCGCCCGCCGATTCTACAACGGCGGCGTTCGCGACCTGAACACCAAAATCCAAGTTTTCCCGAACAATATTTTCGCTCGAATGCTCGGCTTTTCGCAACGTGAATTTTTCGAAGTTGATGACATGGCGAGCGTCGAAAAACCAGTCGACGTTAAATTCTAGCGGAGCCTAGGTGTACAAAGCAATCGCCGCAAACAAACGAAACACGGTCATTATTATGGCCGTGTTTCTGCTGATTATCGGCGGGCTCGGCTGGCTGGCCAGCGCGATTTATCAGGACCCGTATATTACGTGGTTCGTCATCGGTTTTGCGGCGATTTACGCGCTGATTCAATATTTCGCAGCCGGCAATTTGGCCATGGCGTTGAATGGTGCGCACGAAATCCAGAAAAAAGATTCGCCGGAATTATATCGAATTGTTGAAAATCTATGCATCGCAACAGGCCTGCCAATGCCGAAAGTCTACATCATCGACGATCCCGCGCCGAATGCGTTTGCAACCGGCCGCAATCCGCAACACGCCATGGTGGCAGTAACGACCGGACTAATGGAAATCATGGACAAACGCGAAATCGAAGCGGTTCTGGCGCATGAACTGGGCCACGTCAAAAATTACGACATTTTAGTATCGATGGTGGTGTTTGGTTTGGTTAGCGCTATTGGCATGATCTGCGATTTGTTGTTGCGCATGGCGTTTTTCGGTGGGAATCGTAATAATAATTCTGCGCCGTTGATGCTTATCGGTTTGGCGGCGATGATTTTGGCGCCGATCGTGTCATTGGCGGTACAGATGGCGGTCAGTCGTCAGCGCGAATATTTGGCCGATGCAACTGGCGCGATGACGACGCGCGACCCGGAAGGCTTGGCGATGGCGCTGGAAAAGTTAAAGACCGCTGGCAAACCGATGAAAAAACAAAACACCGCCACGTCGCATCTGTTTTTCGCAAATCCATTGAAAAAAAGTTTCATGTCGAAGTTATTTAGCACACATCCACCGCTGGATGAACGGATCGCCCGGCTGCGAAAAAACGAGGCCAGGATGTAAATGGCGACCAAAAAGTCTGCGAAAAAGTCGCCGAAAAATGCTAAAACGCACACGAAAACTGCGCCAGCTAAAAAACCGAAATTTCCACGTAACGTTTGGTTTGCTGTCAAAAACTGGTTTACAAAATTAACGCGAAAAAACCGTGATTTCAAAAAACGCCGCCCGCATCGCACTTTTCGCCGCACGCGCCAACGCGACTATCGGCGTTCACTGAAACTGCCGGGCTACATCGCATTTACTAATCAAGTTTGGCAAATGCTGTGGCGCAATCGCAAGATGTTTTTGAAGTTATTCATTTTGTACGCGTTGCTGTCGGCGTTGATTGTCGGCGTACTTTCGCAGGCGGATTATTCTAGTCTGCGCGACACGCTGAATTCTACCGATGAGGATTTGGGTTTTGGTAAGTGGCTTGCGTTGATAACTGGTGCCGCGACCGGCAGTGCCAGTGCGAGCAGTAATGAAACGCAGCAAATCTTTAGCGCAGTTTTGTTGTTGATGGGATGGCTGACGATCGTTTGGCTGTTGCGACAAATCATGGTTGGCAATCGCGTCAAGTTGCGTGACGGATTGTACTCGTCGGGTTCGCCGATTCTGGCCACGGTGGTAGTCGCGCTCGTGATGGTGCTGCAAATGCTGCCGTTTGCCATCGCGATGCTGGCGTATTCGGCGTTGACCGGCGCTGGAATCATTAACGTAAATGTGGCGATCGAAAACATGGCGGCGTGGTTCGCGCTGGCGGTGATTGGCGTGCTGACATTGTATTGGTTGACCAGTTCGTTTATTGCGCTCGTCATTGTGACGTTGCCTGGCATGTATCCGTTTCGCGCACTAAAAGCCGCTGGCGATATGGTTGTCGGTCGGCGTTTGCGGATTTTGTTGCGATTGATTTGGATGATTGTACCGATGGCGATTTTGTGGGCGCTGATTTTGGTGCCGGCGGTTTTGGCTGATGACAAATGGCAAATCTCGTGGTTGCCGCTGGTGCCGATCGCGATGTTGCTGTTGTCGACGGCAACGCTGATGTGGATTGCGACGTACATCTATATGTTGTATCGAAAGGTGGTTGATGATGACGCAAAACCCGCGCTCCAGAGTTAGCGAACTGCGAAAACAGCTGAACAAGTTTGCTTATGAATATTACGTTTTGGATCAGCCGACGGTCGATGACGCGGTGTACGATTCGCTGTTGGGCGAGTTGAAACAGATTGAAAATTCCAATCCGGAGCTTATCACACCGGATTCGCCGACGCAGCGAATTGCCGCCGTGGCTTCGGAAAAGTTCGCGAAATTTGCGCACAAAAATCGTATGATTTCTCTACTCGATTGCTTTTCGGATGACGAAGCGCGCGATTGGTTGGAGCGAATTGCGAAATTGGACGATCGAGTTTCGCAATCTGAATTTTGGGTCGACGCGAAAATGGACGGTTTGGCGTGCGCGTTGCATTATCAAGATGGAATTTTGATACGCGCCGTGACGCGCGGCGACGGTTTCGTCGGCGAAGTTGTAACCAACAATGTGCGGACGATTCGATCGGTGCCGCTGCGGCTGGCCGGCGAAACATTTTCGCAAGGATTTACCGAAATACGGGGCGAAATTATTATGCTGAAATCCGATTTCGCAAAATTGAACGCGGGAATGGAGGCGAAAGGCGAGAAGCCGTATGCCAATCCGCGCAATCTGGCGGCGGGCACGATTCGGCAATTGGATCCGCGCGTCACAGCGCAGCGCAAATTGGAATTTCACGCCTACGATTTGCTGCGCGACGATCCGCGTGAGATACCGACAAACGAATTTGCGTACGAATCTTTGCGAAATTTGGGATTTCGCACCAATCCGCAGGCTCATTTGGAGCCAAACTTTGACAAAGTTCTAGATTTCGCCCACAAATTCCACGACGAACGCGAAAATTTGCCGTTCAACACTGACGGCATGGTGATAAAAGTCAACGACCGCGGACTCTACGACGATTTGGGCAGCGTCGGCAAAAACCCGCGCGGTGCGATTGCGTACAAATATCCGGCCGAAACGGCCACGACGATCGTGCGCGACATCGTGATTTCGATCGGGCGGACCGGCGCGGCCACGCCGGTTGCAGTGTTTGATCCGGTCGTTGTGGCTGGTACAACGGTCCAGCACGCGTCACTTCATAACGCGGATGAAATTGCGAAAAAAGATATTCGCATCGGCGACACAGTTGTGATTTTCAAAGCCGGCGACATTATTCCGCAAGTCGAAAATGTGCTGACCGATTTGCGGCCGAAAAACGCCGCGAAATTTGACTTCGAAAAAGCTTTGGCCGAACAATATCCGGAATTGGAATTCGTCCGTCCTGACGGCGAAGCGGTGTATCGCATGAAAAACACAACGGCGAAAATCCTTCTGGCCAAAAATCTGGAACATTACGCGTCACGCGCCGCATTGGATATTGAGGGTTTGGGCGAAAAAAATGTCGAGGCGATTGTAGAGGCGAATTTGATTCGTGATTTGGCAGATTTGTATGCTTTGCAAAAAGATCAAATTGAAAGTTTGGAACGCTTCGCCGAAATCTCCGCCAATAATTTGGTAAACGCAATTGCGAACGCGAAAAATCCGACGCTGGGGCGATTGTTGTTCGGGTTGGGGATTCGTCATGTTGGCGCGAAAACAGCGACGGATTTGGCGCGGCATTTTGGCTCGATCGAAAAACTTTCACACGCAACACTGGATGAATTATTGGCGGTCGACGGCATTGGCAAAATCGTTGCCGAAAGCTTACTGGTATGGTTCGCTGATCTGGAAAATGAAAATGTTTTGCGAAAATTAAACGAATTTGGTGTCGAACCAATTGCCGAAAAAACTGGTGGGAAATTGGATGGCGTGAATTTCGCGATCACCGGAACTTTGACGAAAATGTCGCGCGAAGAGGCGGCAGATAAAATCCGAAATCTAGGCGGCGAATTTCAAACCAGCGTTGGCAAATCAACGACATACTTGGTCGCCGGCGGCAAAATCGGCGAATCAAAACGCGCCAAAGCGGAGAAGTTTGGAACGAAAGTTATTGATGAGACTGAGTTCCTGGAACTGATTATATAAAATGCCTATGCTTGCGAAAACGAATTTGTGCGAATAAAATGGTTGAAACGAAGGAGACTTATGGCCGAGCGGATCAAATTTAGTGAAAGGCGGTGGGTTAGCGTGACTGCGATTGCGCTAGTAGGCGGATTGGCGTTGTCGGGGTGTAATTCTGACGCTAGCGGGCAGCCTAGCGGAACTCCGAAAAACGAAGTAGAAATAGATGGCAGAACTATCGTGTCGGAAATAGAGCGAACGTTTACGGATGATGGTCAAATGTTGACTATTTATGGATCAAGTACGGGAGCTGATTATGATACGCTCGTGAAAAGCTCATGCAACGGCACTGATTTGGTTGACGTAATTGCAATCGAGGGGCATTCCGATAAGGGTATGGGCGGCTCGATCGAGCGTTCGCCAAATCACCCAGCTTGCACTGATGGTCGACTCGATCCGTCAGATTTCGAAATTCCAACCTCTACGCCAACTAACTAAAAAATTGTGAAACAAAAACTCCCGGATTTCCGGGAGCTTTTTCGCAAAAGGTAAAATTACCAGCTGCGTTGGCGGAACGAACCGCCGCCGTTGCCGCGATCGCCACCGTAGTCGCCGCGCGGTTTGTCTTCGCGTGGGCGAGCTTCGTTGACGGTGATTTGACGACCGTCAAGTTCTTTCTCGTTGCCTTCAGCGATAGCTTTGTCAGCGTCGGCGTCTTCCATTTCGACGAAACCAAAACCGCGTGAGCGACCACTGTCGCGTTCGGTTACAACACGAGCCGAAATAACGTTACCAAATTGTGCGAAAAATTCGCGCAAAGAGTCGTCGTTCGTTGCCCATGCAAGGCTGCCTACAAATAGTTTTTTCATCTATAACGTCCTCGTTATGCTATTCCATCATGAGTCGACCTGTTTCGTACCGGTGGAATAACTGACGTTTTCGCACATTTCGATCCTAATACATTCTCTGATGTACCATAATTTAATCACAGTTTTTGCGAAAAAGCTAGATTTTTTATCACGATTATGCTAAATTGGAGCTAGCTGGTGCGCAAAGGGGCGAAAACCTTTTGCGAAAAACAAACATTGGCCCGCCCCGGGTGGGCGCGCAACAGCAAAATCCGCTCCGATTACGAGCGGATTTTTTGTGCCGCGGAAAATGTGACAAAATGTGCAGAACAAGGTATACTTATTGCAGCAATTAGGGAGGGCAAATATATGGCACAACAGCCAAAATCGGCGAGCCGGTTCACGAAAGAAATTCATCAAAAATATCAGAATTGGTTAGATTTCGCAAACAAACAGGATTTCGAGGACGCGGCCAAAGGTTTCATTGCGCCACTGCCAAATAGTGGCGAAACGCCTGGCGCGACACCGAACGGTACGCCGTCGTGGAATATTCCGCCGTTCGCACAAATGGCCGATGGCAAAACGGCACCTGACACGGTCAATCCGTCGTTGTGGCGTCAAACTCAATTGGATTTGAACGCTGGATTGTACAAAGTTTGCGACGGTGTGTATCAGTTCCGAAACGGTAACATCGCGAACGTGACATTCGTCGATGGGCCGACTGGCGTGACAATTATCGATTGCGGTTCGTCGGTCGAGGACGCGCGTGTCGGCAAGGATCTCTTTACAAAGCACGTGTCCGACAAACCGATTGTCGCCGTGATTTACACCCACACGCACATCGACCATTACGGCGGCGTGGCCGGTTTGGTCAGCGCCGACGACGTCAAATCCGGCAAAGTTGTCATCGCAGCGCCGGGAACGATCGACGAATTCAACAAATACGCGCTGGGCGAAAACGTCGTGGCTGGTAACGCCATGGCACGCCGCGCATCGTACGCGTTCGGCGAATTTTTGCCGATTTCGCCAACGGGCGTAGCGGGCGACGGAATCGCGCTGTGGTCGGGCGGCGACCAAACAATTAGCTATATGGAGCCGACCGATTCAATCATGACGACGGGCGAAACGCGCAATTTCGGCGGCGTCGATTTCGTGTTCCAAATGGCGCCCGACACCGAAGCGCCTCTGGAAATGCACATCTGGTTGCCGCAATTCAAAGCGTTAACTTGCGCTGAAAACGTCAACCATTCGTTGCACAACATCCAAACACTACGTGGTGCCAGGACGCGCGATGCAGCGAACTTTGCGAAATTCATCGACGAAGCATTGGTCATGTTCGGCCACGACGTCGAGGTCCATTTTGGCATGCACACCTGGCCAATGTTTGGCCGCGACCGCGTGGTCGACATGATGGAATCGCAACGCGACATGTACAAGTTTTTGCACGACCAAACTTTACGACTTGCGAACCACGGTTACGCGCCGACGGAAATCGCCGAAATGCTAGCCGCGCCGGATTCGCTAGCGACGCGTTGGTGGAATCGCAATTATCACGGATCGTTGAACCACGACGTCAAAGCCGTTTTCAACAAAGAACTCGGGTTTTGGGACGGCAATCCAGCGTCGCTGTATCCGTTGCCGCCGACCGAATCGGCCAAACGTTGGGTCAAATTGGTCGGCGTCGAAAACATAATCGCCGACGCGAAAGCCGCGCACGAAAATGGTGATTGCCGATGGGCGGTGGAATTGCTCGCGAAGGTTATTTGGGCCGACCCGACAAACCAAGTCGCACGCGATCTGCAGGCTGACGCTTACGAGCAATTAGGTTATCAGGTTGAAGCACCACAGTGGCGAAACATTTTCCTGTCCGCAGCGAAGGAACTGCGCGACCCAACCCCGAGCCGCGTCCAAGCTACCGCCAGCCGCGATACGGTCATGGGCATGCCGATGGATTTGACGTTCGATTATACGGCGGTGCGTTTGAACGCCGAAAAATCGAACGGTGCCGAGCTTTCCATCAATTTCGTTTTGCCGGATTTGAACACGACGTGGAATGTTTGGTTGAAAAACGACGTGTTGCATTATCGGCCGACGCGCGGTAATTTGGCGTCGCTGACTGTGACTGCGCCGAGCGCCTTGGTCAAGGAATTGCTGTTCGTGCCACAAATGGCCGACAAGATTTTGGCGGACGATCACGTTTCGACTGATGGCGACGTTGCGGTTTTGCGAAAGCTTTTGGGTCTACTCGACACGTTCGATTTGAATTTCCAATTAATCGCGCCGAACCCGGGACAAAAATACCTGGATTTCCTGCGATAGGGAAATTTACTCCAAAAAATGCGTCCGATCAAGGGCGCATTTTTACTTTGCGAAACGCGCGGACTTTTTTCGCAAACCCAAAAATAGCATTATCGAAGCGCCAATTCCCGCCACCGCCGCCATCCAATTCAGCGAATTCCACCCCCACCAATCCGCACCAAAACCGAACAGCAGCGACCCAAAGATTCCGCCGATCGCCGACGCCGCGAAATATAATCCGTTCGCAACCGACGCGCTGCCGCCGGATAATTTCGTCGCCAAATCTGGCGCCGCCAAACGCGGGATCGGCGTGCCCTGGAACGTGATCAGCATCGCGAATGCCGCCACGATCAAAACCGGTGAAGTCATCGCGCCAATGATTGCCATCAACAATGCGCCTGCGCCGCGCGTCACTGTGCCGATCGTATAAACGCTCAAACTGCCGCGCTTGCCCAGCCACCAACCCGCCCATACAATCACACCGATGTTTAACAATCCCGAAATTCCCAACAGAGTCGAAGTTTGCGCCGCCGAAAATCCGTAAACGTTTGGCATGATGTTCGCGATTTGGCTGGTCAAACCGTTGTTGCCGATTGAGCTGATCAGCACGACTAGCAAAAATGCGCCGAACGATGATGCCAATAATTTACCGATTGAAACTTTCGCAGCAGACTTTTTGCTAGCCGTCTGTTTCGCAGAAGTTTTCGCAACCCGCACCATCGCCGTTCGCAACCGTATTTCCGGTTTTCGCAAACCCGGCCAACTAGCCATCGCCATCGCCGCGACCGAAATCGCCGCAATAACAAACATCCACACCGTCGACGCGCCCGCCAGTTGCGCCGCAACAACCACGCCAGCACCAATGAATTGCCCCAGTGGATACGCCAGATTGAAATTCGTCAATTGCTGCGCTTCGACCTTTTGCGAGAGCCCGCCGCCGACGATAAACGCTGGCCCGATCGTACCCTGAGCCGCCCACGCCGCACCCAAAATAATTGCGAAAAGCGGCGCCCACCGATCCGCCGCCGCGTTTAACGCTAGCAATAAAAACGCGCCCGCCATTACCAAAATCGACGCAAAATAAATCACGCGATGCCGATTGGTTCTGTCTGCGAATTTGCCGACAATCGGCCCGATAACAGCGGTCAGTGCCATAATTGCGAAAACGATTCCGACGCGTGCCGCACTGCCCGTCGTCTGCGCGATGAACGGCGGAACCAGTAGATTCAGAAATGACACAGTCGCTGCGCCCGCCGCCACGTTGCTGATCATCCACCATTCGACGCCGCGCGGTTTGTTTTGGTTTTGCGAAGTTTTATTCATAAGCTTATATAAAATATAGCACAAGACGATTTCGCGTACTACACATTCTAGCGCCGGCCGGTATTTGGTGCGGTCGGCACGCTGGCGGCATTTGTTGCTGGTGCGGCTGCCTCGACTGTGATTGTCACTGTTGTGGGGCCAACGAGTGCGCCCGTTATGTCCTGTAGTGTGTACGTGAATGTGTCTGTGCCGACGTAGTTTTCGGCAGGAATATACACTAGTGTGTTGTTTTTGCCAATCTGGACGACTCCGTGACCGCCCTGGGTGTGGCCGAAAATCACAAGGTTGTTGCCTTCGCCGACGGTGTCGTTGGCGAGAATGTCGACCGCGACAGGATTATTCTCAAAAGTTGTCCGTGCGTCAGGCCGTGCCGCTGGCTGGCCGACCACGATCATCGTGACATTGATTGGCAACGCGCTGCTGCCTTGGCTGGCTTTGACGACAAAATTATCAGATCCGGCGTATCCTGCGTCGGGCGTGTAGTTGACAATGGGCATGAACGCGACTGGCTGGATCACTGTTCCGTGCAGCGGCAAAGTGGTAACTCGGTACGCATATTGATCGCGCTCGTCGACCGGCAACGGCGTAGAGGTGTCAAACTGCGATACGGTGTCGATATATGTGTACTGAGTCAGCGACGCGTCGGCCGCTACGTTTGATGGTCTAGCGCCAGATACGAATACAGAAATAATAGCTACAGCAACAGACAGCACCACGAACTTTTTGTGTTTTTCCCTCATGTCTATTCTTATTGTAGCATAAGCAAAATACTTTTTCGAGTGCGGCTGGCGTTTGGCGGCGGCCTGCATCTATCTCAGAGGCCGCTTTTAATCAAGGTGCTTACCTTCGCCCAGTATTCGGCACGATCGGTACACTCACTGGAGTCGGAGCAGGAGAAGGTGGCGTGACCGGCGTCGCCAAAGTCCGCCCGCTAGCATTCGCAAACGTGCCCGTGCCCGTCGCATTAACCGCCGCCACGCGGAACTGGTACTGTGTATCCTGAGTCAAGCCCGTAATCGTGGTCGCAGTCGCCATGCCTGATTGTGGCCAAGTCGTCCACGTCGCGCCGCCGTCGCTGCTATACTCCACAGCATAGCCCGTAATGGGAGCTGGATATCCCTCATCTGCCGGCGCGTCCCACGACAAATCAGCCGTCGTTTCGCCTATATTTGCAGTCAAATCTATTGGTGCATCGGGCGCAGTCGGAATCGGAGTGTTCGTTACCGTACAGTTTATTGTTTGACCCACGCTAGCCGACACCGCGACAGAATTGCTAGTATTCGCAACCGGCGTAACATCGACCGTTTGCGAAACAAATCCGCCGACGCCAGAATCGTAAATTGTTGTCTGCGCCGAGCACGACCACATTTTGTCATACCGCGTCAAATCCGTACCGGCCGTTGCCGTTTGCGAAAAAGTATACGATCCGTCAAAAACTGCTTGCGAAGAAATCGTAGCCGATCCTGTTCCAGTTGATGCCGTCGCAATCTGTTCGCCAGCTGGACCAGCGATCGTAATTTCTGCTGAATCGCTGGCGTTTGCACGATCCGCAAAGCTCGCGCCAGCACTCACCGCCGACGTCGTGAATCCAAACGCGACCAATTGCGTATTGGCCCCCAAAACAAGCATATCAGCCTCAAGGAACGACGGATTCTGCGTAATCACGAATGGGTGCTTGGGCGGATTCGTGCCGCCGCAATACAAATTTGGCGTACCATTCCCAGTGAAAAACGGCAACGGACAGTCTGCTCCGTCCATCAAATTCACATTCTGGTTCGATCGCCAAATCGTCTGCGCATTCGGATAAGTGCCGCGTGCGTCCGCGCCAATCATCGCATAATTTCCGCTCACAACATTACCGCCCGCGTCGCGTGCTATGACGCTTTCGATACGAATCTGACGGCTAGTTGGCGCCCCTGCAGGCATAAACGCCACCGGTGATCCACCCACTCCAGCGTACCATGAATCGCCGTACCAGCTGACCGAATCAAACGGCGCAGTTCTCGGCTGCAACGTTGGTCCGCTTGTTTTGACCACAAACGAAATCGACGCGCCGCTGCCGAACGTCAGTGTCATCGGATACCCACTGGTACTAGCGGCCTGCGTCAAATCAACCTGTGAAAAATCAATCCAACATGTCGTTTCGGCATACGTTCCGCTAGCAGGATTGGCGTAATCACACGGTCGCGCGACGGTCGGCGCAGCGTTGGTCGATGGCGCATGCATCGCAAAAGCTGCCAACGCTAGCACTGCGATGGATGATGTTATGATTAAAAATTTTTTCATAAATTTCTCGCAAAATATATTTATACTTCGCAATATCATAACACAAGCATAATCCAACTTAAAGTATATATTTTATAACCACAAGCATATATAATTGTAATCATAGTCTAAGCGGAGAAGCACATGATCCACAACTACGATTTCGCAAACGGGTTCCCGACATATGGTGGCGCCGTCCAGGCAAATAACGATAGTTTGTTAGCACGCGCAGTAACAGCATACAAGTTTTTCTATCCAACTGTGTCGATGGAGGCGACATTCCAAGGAAACCGCGACGCCGGCATTACCGACAACAACTCGGCGCTGATCATGGCGACGTATCCGCACCATCTCTTGTTCACGGGGAATTCCGACACGCCGTACATGGGCGGCGTCGTGAATTTGGCGGAAACCGGACCACTGGTGATTGACTTGCCAAAAGGGTTGTTTCTGGGAATCATCGACGACCACAATTTTGGCTGGGTTCACGATTTGGGATTGCCGGGGCCGGACGCGGGCAATGGTGGAAAGCACCTGATTTTGCCGCCGAATTACAACGGCGAAGTTCCGGACGGATATTTCGCAGCCCAGTCGAAAACAAATTACATTCTGATCGCCGTGCGTGCGCTACCGATGGACGGCGATATGAACGCGGCATTGAATTCGATCAGAACTGTCAAAGTTTATCCGCTTTCGCAAGCTGCAAATCCGCCCGAATTCAAATTCGTTGATCACACGAACGACAAATCCGTCGACGTGACGCCGCTAAAGTGGGAATATAATTTGCGATTTTGGGAAAAACTGCACAAAGTTTTGCAAGAGGAAGAACCGATCGCCGAATGGCGCACGATGTACGGCGAACTGGCGGCGCTGGGAATCGAAAAAGGCAAACCATTCGCGCCGCAAAATCACGTTCGCGAAATTCTGGAAACGGCTGCGAAAACCGGGCGCGATCAATTATTGGTTTCGGGATTTGCGTCGGCGCGTGACGATGTGCAGACTTGGGCTGATCGCCGATGGGAATGGGCGACGCTGATTTGGCAAAACGGCGATTTCGAAACACCGGGCAGCTATGATTTGGAGGCGCGCGATCGTTGGTTTTCGCAAGCCGTCGGCATGTCGCCGAAAATGGTTTTGCGCACGATGGGCGCGGGATCGCTCTATTGGCTCGGTCATCGCGACGCGAATGGCGAATATTTGGACGGCGCGAAAACGTATAAATTGTCAATCCCGCAGCCTGTTCCGGCGAAGTTGTTCTGGTCGGTAACGGTGTACGATCCGGAAACGCGTTCGCAAATTGCAACGGATCAGGACAAGGCCGCGCTGCGGTCTTTGGTCGAGCTTCGCGACGCCAAGCAAGCCGAGCCGACGGATTTGTATTTCGGGCCGGAATTGCCGGAGGGCGTGGACGAAAATCATTGGGTCAAAACGATTCCCGGCAAAGGCTGGTTCACATATTTGCGTTTGTACGGGCCGACCGAACCGGCGTTTGATCAGTCGTGGAAACCGGGCGATTTTGCTGAAACTTAAAATCGGTTATACTTATGCTATCAACAAGGGAGGGCTCATGACACAACAACCAAAACCGGCAACCAATTATACCGCAAAAGCCAATCGCGACGCGGCTAGCCAATATGATTTCACCGATCGTCAGGATTACACCGACGTCGATCGCGGCCTGATTGCGCGAATTCCGGGTGGCAAAATTGTCGACGACCAAGGCGTCGCGATGCACGATGAAAGCAAAATTTCGTACATCACCAACAACACGCCATGTCCCGATTCGGTTAACCCGTCCCTGTGGCGGCAATCGCAATTGAACAAAACCGCCGGGCTCTACAAAGTTTGCGACGGGCTGTACCAAGTCCGCTTTGACGCGCATGTCACGATCGTCGACGCGCCCGACGGGCTTGTCATCATCGACACGACGACGAGTCCGGTTTTGGCGAAAGCCGGATTGGAACTCTTTCGCAAAGAATTACACAACGAAAAACCGGTCGTTTCGGTAATCTACACGCACACGCACTTCGACCACTTCGGCGGCGTCAAAGGCATCGTTAGTGCCGAAGATGTCAAATCCGGCAAAGTCAGCATCGTTGCGCCGGGCACGATCGAAAACTTCAACAAATACGCGCTGAGCGAAAACATCGTCACTGGCAACGCCATGTCGCGCCGTATGAATTACACGTTCGGCATCATGTTGCCGCGCAATCCAGAGGGAATGATTTCGATAGGATTGACCGAGAGCGACGACTTCACCAACACTGTCAGCTACATTCCGCCGACCGACGGCATCACGCAAACTGGCGAAAAACGAAATCTGGGCGGCTGGGAATTCGAATTTTTGTACGCGCCCGACACCGAAGCGCCAGAGGAAATGCACATCTGGATTCCAGCGATCAAAGCACTAACCTGCGCCGAAAACGCCAATCATTCGATGCACAACATCCAAACGATTCGCGGGGCTCGCACGCGCGACGCTGCGAATTTTGCGAAGTTTTTGGACGAGACGTTGGTGCGATGGGGCGACGCCGCGGAAGTTCATTTCGGACCGCACACATGGCCGGTTTTTGGCAACGAAAATGTTCGCGAATTCTTGTCCGACCAGCGTGATATGTACAAATACATTCACGACCAAGCGCTTCGCCTGGCGAACCAAGGTTTGACTCCGCTCGAGGCGGCGGAGAAAGTGAAACTGCCAGATTCGATCGGCAAAAAATGGTACAACCGCTATTATCACGGCGGACTTCATCACAACATTCGTGCCGTTTTTCACAAAGAATTAGGGTTTTGGGACGGTGATCCAGCGACGATTTGGCCGCTATTACCGCGCGAAAATGCCCAGATGTACGTTGATTTGATCGGCCGCGACAAAATTTTGGCAGAAGGCAAAAAGGCGATCGAAGCGGGCGAATACCGCAAAGCGATCGAGATTTTGCACAACGCCGTTTTCGCAAATCCCGACGACACCGAGGCGAAAAATCTACAGGCTGATGCCTACGAACAATTCGGCTACCAAATGGAGGTGCCGCAATACCGCGCGATTTTCTTGACCGCGGCGATGGAATTGCGAGGCGGCATCAACCGCGAAAATTCGGTCACGACCGTTTCGCAGGACACGATTTTGGCCATGCCGATGGAAATGCTGTTCGATTTCGCGGCGGTTCACGTCATCGGCGACAAAACCGACGGCGTCAATTTCGCAGTCAACGTCGACGTCACGGATATCGACGAGAAATGGCATTTCTGGGTTGGCAATGGCGTTTTGAACGCACGGCCAGGCGAAGGGACGCTCTCGCAGTTGACGGTGCGCGGCGACAAACCGTTCATCACGGCGTTTTTGACCACGCCAAAAGTTGCGAAAAAACTGATCGCTGACGGCAAATTGACCGTCGACGGCGACCAATCGGTCATCGACAAATTCGTCGGCATCATGGACGAATTTGACCCGGCGTTCAATATCTCGACACCATAAACTTCGCAGGATCTTGCGAAAAACAAAAACTCCGCTAGCAAATTCGCTGGCGGAGTTTTCGTGACGCATGGAAATATTTCGCAAGAATGTTATAATAAAAACGTCTTACTTTCATTACAATTGGCAGAAATCTGTCACGCTTTGCTTATGAATGGGCACCGCGTAACAGAGGGCAAAGCCTGCTGCTATATGGAAGTAAGACACCTCGCGGTGTCCTTTTTTGACCCGCAAAATAACTAAACGGAGGGTCTCATGGATCAAAATACCAAAGCCAAAAAGCCATTTTTCAAACGCGCGTGGGTGTGGATTGGCATCGTCATCATCACGATCGCGATCATCGCCATCGCCAGCGGCGGCAACAAAAAAGACGAACCTTCGCAGCAGCCAGCGACCACCACCGATTCGCAACCCGCCGCGTCCGATCCCGAACCCGCAAAATGGGACGTCGAAGCAGCCTATGCGAAAATCGCCACCGGCATGAGCAAGGCCGAAGTCGAAGCGGCCACCGGCAAACCGTCAGAAAGCTGCACCGAAAGTGAAATAGAAATGATCGGCAAAACCGAAATTTGCACGTACGGCAACGCGTTCACCGACAAGGCCGCCATCATGGTCACGTACGGCAACGGCGCAGTCAGCAGCAAAACGAAAAGCACGTACTGATTCGATTTTGTGAGAAGCTCCGCCTGAACGGGCGAAGTTTGGTTTGCGAAAAGTTTTTCGCACCGCGTTTTCAGCGAGCGTCATCGCAAAACATTACGCTGTCAATCTGATACAATAGTGGCGTGGTAGTCGATCTGAAAATTTTCTATTCTAGCCTGGCGACGGTTACGTTGATTATTCTGCTCGGGTTTTTTCTGGGCAAGCGAAAAATCATCGACGAACACACGAATAAATCACTGATCAATCTGTTGCTGTCGGTCGCCATGCCGTGCGCGTTGTTCAGCGCTTTCCCAAGCGAATTCAATTCCGATTCGCTACGGTTGTTTCTGATCGGTGCGGGCGGCGGTGTAGTGGTTTTGACAACGGCAATACTTGTTTCGAAACTGCTTTTTCGCAAATCGTGGAGCCCGAAAAACTATTTCCAATATCAGTTCGCGTTCATTTTCAACAACGCTGCGTTTTTGGGATTTCCGCTGGTGCAGGCGATTTTTGGCCAAGCCGGTCTGGTGCCGTATTCTGGCTTCATTATCATTTTCAATTTGGCGCTATTTAGCTACGGTGTCATGTTGTTTCGCCGTCAATTCAATTGGAAACAAGTCGGCCTAGCATTCGCAAATCCGAATGTGATTGCTGTTTTGGTCGGCACGCTTTGTTTCGTGTTGTCGCTGCAATTGCCGCCGTTCATCGATTCTTCGATTGGCTATGTCGGGGCGATGATGACGCCGTTGTCGCTGATTTGTATCGGTTTCATGCTCAGTCGCGCAGATCTAGGAAAAGTCCTGCGAAAAACCAAATTGGTGCTGACATGCGCGGCGCAATTGACGCTGGGGCCGCTGATCACGTACGGCGTTTGTTTACTGTTGCGAATTCCGACAGAGGTCACGCATATTTTGATTTTGATTCAAGCTTTGCCAACGGCGACATCGCTGGGATTATTCGCCGAAAAATACAGTGGCAAAACCGATGAAGCCAGCGAATTGGTCGCGGTCAGCACGATCATGTCGGCGTTCACGTTGCCGTTGGTTATGTTGTTTGTTTTGTCATAAAACCCCGCGACTAAACGCGGGGTTTTTGTTTGCGAAAAGTTGAACTAAGCTTCTTTCGCCTCGTTGCCGTGCACGATAATTGCGTACAAAACGACTACCGCAATAGCGATAACCAACAGGCTCCACAGCGGGTAAACCGGCAGAAATACGAAATTCACCGCAATCGTGATAACCGCCATGATCGACGCGAAAACACGCCCCCAGCCGCCGCCCTTCATCAGCGAAATGCCGGCCGTCAACAGCACAACTGCCCACGCCAAGTGAATCCAGCCCCACGTGTTCATGTCAAAGACCAATAGTTGTTCGTTGACAACCGTATAGAAATCTGGTTGGAACAGCGCGACCAAACCGAATAATGCTTGGAAAAAGAACATGACCAACATCAGCAGGCCCGCGAAATAAACCCAACCTGTCCAGCCGGATTGTTTTTGTACATTTGCCATTTTTGTTACCCTCGATTAAATGATATATAAATTATACTGCGGCGTGATTTTCGCGTCAAGATTGACACCACGACGAATTTGTACAATCATGAAAGTACCAAAAATAACTGGAGGGTTCTACAAAATGAGCTTGTTTAAGAAAAAAGAGAAGCGCGAAGACGCTAAATTCTGGTGGGGCTGGATGATCCGCGGCATCGTGGCGATTTTGTTCGGTATCGCAGCGGTGTTTTGGCCGGGGATTACGCTAGTGACGTTGATTTACTTGTTCGCGGCGTTTATTTTGATTAGCGGTTTGGTCAGCGTTGTCGTCGGCGTCTGTTCGGTTGGCAAAGGCGGCTGGGGCTGGTTGTGGGGCATTTTGCTCGGCATGTTGGAAATCGGCGTCGGCGTGTATTTGGTGCGCCACCCAGGCGTTTCGGTTTCGGTTTTCGTCATTTTGCTGGCGGCAGTGTTTATCGTTCGCGGTGTCATCGAAGGCGTTTCGGTCTTTGTCGAAAAACATGGCACAGCTACCGAACGAACGCTGACGATTATCGGTGCGATTTTGGCGGTTGTCGTTGGTATCGTGTTGATGGTTTACCCGGTCGGCACCAGCGTGGCGTTTGTCTGGATTGTCGGTTTATTCGCGTTGATCGAAGGTCCGATTTTGATCGCGATGTCGGTCGATTTGAAAGAAACTTACGAAAAATTGACGGCGAAAAAATAATCCGTCAATTTGCGAAAATGGCCGCGCGGTTGGTAATCGCGCGGCTGTTTTTATATAATTGACGAGATGACGATTATCGGATTAACCACTGCCGAAGTTGATGAGCGAATTCGCGCCGGCCAAACCAACCGAACCGATGCCCGTACCAGCCGTAGCGTCGGCGATATTTTGCGTGCCAATATTTTTACACGATTCAACGCGTTGATCGCGATTCTGGCGACGGCGGTGATTTTGATCGACCAGTCGATTTTCAATGCGCTTTTCGCGTTGGTCGTAGTTTTGAACAGCGGAATCGGGATTTTTCAGGAACTGCGTGCCAAACGAACTTTGGATAAGCTAGCCATCCTCAGTGCACCACGTGCCGCCGTAATTCGCGACGGAACCGAACGCGAAATTCCCATCGAACACATCGTGCTGGGCGACACGATTCATCTGCGGCTGGGCGACCAAATTGCGGCCGACGGCGACGTTATCGAATCGGATAGTTTGGAAATCGACGAATCATTGCTGACCGGCGAATCCGATCCAATTGTCAAAAAATCCCGCGAAAAAGTTCTGTCCGGTTCGATCGTCGTCGCAGGCAGCGGTTATATTGTCGCAACGGCGGTCGGCGTCGATTCGTATTCGGCGAAAATATCCGAACACGCTAAACGATTCCAGCGGGCGCATTCGGAACTTCTGGCTAGTACAAATCAATTGTTGAAGTGGATTTCGTGGATGCTGGTGGTTGTAGCGCCGATTTTGGTGTGGGGGCAATTGCGCATTGACAGCGGCAATTGGCAAGAAGCGATTATTCATTCGGTTGCGGCGATTGTTGGCATGATTCCGGAAGGATTGGTTTTATTGACGTCGATGGCGTTTATGTTGGCGACAATGACGTTGGCGCGTCGCAAAGTTTTGGTGCAGCAACTGGCGGCGGTCGAGGGTTTGGCGCGTGTTGATACATTATTATTGGACAAAACCGGCACGCTAACCGAAGGCAATATTCGATTCGAAGCCGTGGTCGACGTTGCGAAAAATGATAAAAAAATCGTCAATCAAGTGCTAGCAACAATCGCCGCTCGCGGCAGTTCGCCGACCAATAACGCGATCCAGGAAGCGCTCGGCGACGCGCGGAAATTATCAATCGAGCGCGAAGTTCCATTCAGCTCGGCACGCAAATGGAGCGCGATTTCGGTTGATGACAGCGCGTGGTTTTTTGGTGCGCCGGAAATTTTGTTTGCGAAAAACCTCGACGCGGAAATGTACGGCGAAGCGAAAAAAATCGCCAAAACTGGCAAACGCGTGCTGGTTTTGATGTATGCGGATAAGTTGCCAAAACGTCGCGAACTGGCGGAAAACTTGACGCCAAAAGCTCTGGTTGTGCTAAGTGAAAAAATTCGTTCCGACGCCGCTGAAACCATGAAATATTTCGCTGGCCAAGGCGTCGACATCAAAGTGATTTCCGGCGATAGTCCGCTAACCGTCGGCGCCGTGGCTCGTCAAGTCGGCATTGCGAATGACGAACCATTCGACGCGCGAAAACTGCCCGACGACACGAAAAAGTGGCCGGAAATCTTGCGAAAATACGCCGTATTCGGCCGTGTCCAGCCGGAACAAAAACGCCAAATCGCCAAAACGTTGCAAGCTGAAGGCCACGTCGTCGCCATGACTGGCGATGGCGTCAACGACGCGCTGGCGCTCAAAGACGCCGATATCGGCATCGCCATGAACAGCGGTGCCGGCGCCACCAAAGCTGTGGCGGAGCTTATTCTGCTCGACAACAAATTTTCGCGCATGCCCAACGTTCTGGCCGAAGGTCGCCGCGTCATCGCCAATATCGAACGTGTCGCGAATTTGTTCGTCATCAAAAATGTCTATTCGCTGGTGCTGAGTTTGATGGTAACGGTCGCCGGTTTGCCGTATCCGTATTTGCCCAGTCAAATGACGGTGATTTCGGCGTTGACGATCGGCGCACCGGCGTTTTTGTTGGCTTTGGCGCCAAATTCGCGACGCTACCAACCGGGATTTTTGAAGCGCGTTTTGCGTTTTGCGATTCCAGTCGGCATCGTTGGCGCGGTCGAAATGATGCTGAATTACACCATCGTGACGCATCTGCAGGTCACGTCTGAACAAGCCGGCACCTCGACGTCAATCGTAATCATGATGATTGGCATTTGGGTTTTGGTATGTTTGGCGCGGCCGCTGCGTATCTGGAAAATTCTGCTGATTGTCGTCGTCGCGGTGGCGTTTGTCGGCGTGCTGTGGATTCCATGGCTGGCGCGAAACTTTGGTTATTCGGTTGATTGGGAAACGATTCCAATCGCATTGATAGTCGGCACGATCGGCGCTGGAATCGTTGAATTTATTTGGCGCCGTGATCAGAAAAATAAATCGTAAATATAGGCTATAATAATAAGCAATATGTTCAAAAAACTTGTCCAAAAACACCTGGAAAAATTGACGCGCAAATATTTTCGCAGACACCATCCAAAACTAATTGTTGTGGTCGGCGGCGCTGGCAAAACGACGACGAAAACGGCGATCGCGACAGTTTTGTCAACGAAATATCGTGTTCAATTAGAGGAAAGCAATATCAACGATCAATTTGCTGTGCCGTTAGCGATTCTGGGCATAAAATATCCGGAAAATATTCATTCGATTGGCACGTGGCTCAAAGTTTTCAAAGCCATGCGCATCCGCATCAAAAGTCCAACCGGCGTCGACGTCATTATTCAAGAGCTCGGCACCGATCATCCGGGCGAGATTCCGCATTTCGCAACCTATTTGAAACCTGATATCGCCGTCGTAACGTCGGTCGTGCCGGAACACATGGAATTTTTCAAAACCATGGACGCCGTGGCGCAGGAAGAATTGTCGGTCGCCGGATTTAGCAACTTGACAGTGATAAATCGCGATGATGTACCGCAAGAATTTGCCAAATACGCCGACACTACAAATATCACAACGTATGGTTTGACGGCCGAGTCGGAATATCATTTTGACACGATTGCTGGTGCGCCGCTGGACGGCTATACGGGGAACTTTATTTCGCCGGAATTTGATCCGATGCAGGTCAGCATTCGGTTGGTTGGTGAGCACAATTTGAAGGCTGGCGTGGCGGCGGGTCTAATCGGCGCCAAAATGGGCATGAACGCGCTGGAAATTTCTACAGGTTTGGCGCAAATCACACCAGTTTCGGGGCGAATGAGGATTTTGCCAGGCTACCGCGGCACGACGCTGATCGATGATACGTACAATTCCAGCCCGGCCGCCGCTGTTGAAGCCCTGCGAACTTTGTACCAAATCGATGCGCCGCAACATATTGCGATCTTGGGTAGTATGAACGAACTAGGCGGCATGTCCGCCAAAGCCCATACAGAGGTCGGCGAAATGTGCGATCCCGGTTTGCTGGATTGGGTGGTCACGATTGGCGCGGATGCAGCGCGTTATTTGGCGCCGGCAGCGCGTGCTCGTGGCTGCCAGGTCGAAAGTTTCGTCAGTCCACTCGACGCTGGCGCATTCGTCAACAAAGTCATGCAGCCCGGCGCTATCATTCTAGCCAAAGGTTCGCAAAACGGCGTTTTTGCTGAGGAATCTGTTAAAATGTTGCTGGCTCATATTGATGACGAGAAAAAACTGGTGCGCCAAAGTCCAAAATGGGTGGCGACCAAAAATGCTCAATTTGAATCGAAATATTACAGCGAAGTTCCATCGGTAAATAAAGCAAAAAACAAGGAGTAAAATGGACGACCAAAACAACCCAAAATCCCGCAGTACAGAACCAGTTTCGACACCGGCGAAAACCGAACCACAAATCAGGCCTGCCGTACCTCGCAACACCAATGCGTCGGGCGCTGAACAATTGGCGACTTCGCGAACACCTGAACAGTCCCAGAAAAAGAAGCGAAAAATTTTGACAATCGTACTGTCAATAGTTGTTGGTTTGCTAGTCATCGGCGGTGTGGCGCTAGCGATTTGGTATTTTATGTGGCAAAGCAGCGATCGCAAAATCGGTCACGATGCGATTGAAAAAGTCCGGACCGCCGAAGCGGTTGCCGTAAAAGGCGACATAAACTTCGTCGCCAAATCCAGCTCGTCGCTGCCAGAAGGCATGAAATTGAGTATAAACTTCGATGCCGAATCAACCAAAAGCACCGCCGCGTTGAATGTTGTTGGACAATATGACAGCGGTTCTGGCGACAGTATAACAGTCAAAGGTTCGGTCATCGCGGCGAACGACACGTTGTACCTGAAAATTGACAATTTGTCCGAAATCACTGATGTGGCGCTCGGCGACGACAGCACACCAGAGGCTCAGGAATTTTTCGAACGATATTCCGATCGCTGGATCAAGATTTCAACTAGTGATTTAGAGGGAATAACCAGCGAGTCCGGTACGGATGCGACAACGACGTGTTTGACTGACGCTCTGTATAATTTCGCCAATAACAAAGACCAGGTCCACGAATTTTACGACATCGTCATGGATTCTGGCGTGATTTCCGCCGAGCGCGTCGGCAAAGAAGACGTGGCTGGCAGCCCGGCTTATCGTTATGACATAACGTTTGACAGCGACAAAGTAAAGTCCGAAAACTTGGCCGGCGCCATGAAAGAAACGGCTTTCTACCAATCACTGATGAAATGTAGCAACGATTTGACCGACCTAACCGAAGTAAGCTCGGGTGACATTTCGACGTCCATGGATGACATGCCGCAGCCGAAATTGTCGATTTGGGTCAACACCAAAACTCACGAACCGGTTCGCGTGCTTTTCGAAATGAGCGATGACGAAGCGGCGCTTACCGCTGATTTTGAATTCGCGTTTGACATCGATGGCAAAGTCAACATTCCGGCCGACTCGGTTACCATCCAGGAACTGGTAACCGAATTGTATGGCGGCTCGATAGCCCCGACAAATCTCCAGTTAAATTAACGGCGTAGCGTGGTATAATCTATAGGTTATGAAACGCTATAATCCGTCTGAAATTGAATCAAAATGGCAAAAAATTTGGGATAACGAACAGATTTATGTTGCCAATGATAATTCGGACAAGCCGAAATATTACGTTTTGGACTTTTTCCCATATCCGTCCGCCAAAGGTTTGCACCTCGGTCACGCGCGAAATTATTCGATTACCGACGTAATCGCGCGATTTCGTCGCATGGCTGGCTACGAAGTTTTGCACCCGATGGGTTGGGATAGCTTTGGTTTGCCGGCGGAAAATTACGCAATCAAAACCGGCATTTCGCCGCAAATTTCCGTTCCCGAAAACGAGGCGAATTTCAAAAAGCAGTTTCAAAAACTCGGCATTTCATATGATTGGACCCGCGAATTTAGCTCGACCGATCCGGACTATTACCGATGGACGCAGTGGTTTTTCAAATTATTGTTCGAACGCGGTCTGGCATATCAGAAAAAGGCTGCGCAATTTTGGTGCCCGGCCGACAAAACGGTTCTGGCGAACGAGCAAGTTGTTAATGGGCATTGCGAACGATGTGGCGCACGCGTCACGAAAAAAGAATTGAAGCAGTGGTATTTCAAAATCACTGATTATGCCGATCGATTGGCCGCGGATTTGGACGATTTGGATTGGCCAGATGGCATCAAAACGATGCAGAAAAACTGGATTGGGAAAAGTTTGGGTGCCGAGGTCGATTTCGTAATCGAAAATTCCAGCGAGAAAATCACTGTTTTTACAACTCGCCCCGACACGCTATTTGGCGCCACATTCATGGTTCTAGCGCCGGAACATCCGTTGGTGGCGAAAATCACGACGGCGAAACAACGCGAAAACGTCGATGAATACGTTGCTGGCGCAGCTGCGAAAACTGACATCGAACGTCAAGACGAAGATCGCGAAAAGACCGGCGTTTTCACTGGCGCGTTTGCAATCAATCCGGTCAACGGTAAAAAAATCCCGATTTGGATCGCCGATTACGTTTTGTGGGGTTATGGCACGGGCGCGATCATGGCGGTGCCGGCGCACGACGAGCGCGACTACGCGTTTGCGAAAAAGTACGATTTGCCGATCGTGACCGTAATCGACCAGCCGGAAAACGCTACCGAACCGGGTTGCGAAAACGGCGTTTGCTACGCCGGCGAAGGAAACTTGGTCAATTCCGGCGCGTTCAACGACACGCTGTCGTCCGATGCACGCGAACAAATCGTAGCGTGGCTCGAAAATCAAGGCGTTGGCCGCGCGAAAACCAACTACAAAATGCGCGACTGGCTGATTTCGCGACAACGCTACTGGGGTGCGCCGATTCCGATTGTGTTTTGCGAAAAGGACGGTACGGTTGCGATCCCAGATGATCAATTGCCGCTGGAATTGCCGCCGATGGAAGATTACGCGCCGACGGGTAACGGCAAATCGCCGCTGGCCAAAAACACCGACTGGGTGGATACAACTTGTCCAAAATGCGGTGGTCCGGCCACGCGCGAAACTGATACGATGGACGGATTTGCCTGTTCATCGTGGTACTTTCTGCGATTTGCTGACCCGAAAAATGCCGAAAAACCGTTTGCGAAAGTTTTGGCGGACAAATGGTTGCCAGTCGACATGTACGTTGGCGGCGCCGAACACGCCGTGATGCATTTGTTGTACGCGCGGATGTGGACAAAAGTCATGCAGGACGCCGGGTTGATCAGCTTTGGCGAGCCGTTTCAGGCACTGCGAAATCAGGGCATGTTGCTGGCAGAAGACGGTCAAAAAATCAGCAAATCAAAAGGCAACGGAATCAGCCCGGACGAAGTGATTGACAGCGGCTACGGCGCGGACGCGCTGCGCATGATCGTGTTGTTTTTGGCACCATTCGACCAATCGACACCATGGAGCGAATCCGGTTTGGCGGGAGTTTATCGATTTCTGGGACGATTTTGGAATTTGACGCAGGAAATCTGCGAAAGTGAAAATCACGACACGAATGACGACGAAAAAGTCCTGCGAATCGTCAACAAAACTATCAAAAAAGTCAGTGACGACGTCACGAAATTGCAGTTCAACACTGCGATTGCAGCATTGATGGAATCGGTGAATGACTTGACAAAATTACAGATTGGCGGCGGAGAAACCTGGCGGGAAAGCGTCGCGAAACTTACTCAGCTAATTGCGCCGTTTGCGCCGCACATGGCTGAGGAAATTTGGCGCGAAGGCCTGCGAAACGAAACGTCGATTCACACTAGTGATTGGCCGTCGTGGAACGAGCAGTATATCGAATGCGACGAAATGACGATCGCGGTTCAGGTTAATGGCAAACTGCGCGGCGAAATCGTGGTTGCGAAAACCGCCACCGAAAACGACGTCAAATCAGCCGGTTTGGCAATCGAAAACGTGCGAAACTTCGTCGGCGACCAAAAACCGGCACGCGTGATTTACGTGCCGGGGCGGATATTGAATATTGTGGTCAAGTAGCTATTCGTTGTTCGCTGCAATGATTGATTCTGTGTCGGGTCTGATGCCCTGCTGGTTGATGTAGACGTTGGTCTCGTAGGAGCAGCCGGTTCCTGCTAGGGTGCTCGCCGGGTCATTAATCTCGTACCATGCACCGTTCTCGTCAGTTCCGTGATAGCTGATCACGTCGGGGGACAGGTACAGATCATTCTTTGGAACTGCGCAAACATTCGGTTCCTGACTATTGCTGACCGTGTGCGGGCTGGTTCGAAGGTTTGCTCCGTCCAGCACAGTGACATCGCCGTCGTGGTATGTTTGAGTTTGTTCGGTACCGCGGTCATCGGTGGTAAGCTGGTTGAAAAATGCAGGCGCTTCTTTTACGGCCCCAACCAAAAGCGTGACACCGATGACACCAACAGCTAATCGGCGCATACTATAGTGTGGCCGAGAGTTGTGACGTTCAACGGGCTCGTGTCCGCGTCCGTGTACGGTAATGATGGGTGGATTATTCATAATTCAATATCCTATATTAGAATGCAATCATATTACCACAACCACAATGATAAGTCAATACTTTGTTGCGAAAAACAATATTTTTGGCTATAATGTCATGTGACTGTGAAATAATATAAACCAAAGGAGAAGCAATGGGTAAGCCAAAGAAACAATCCAGCCCACGCAAAACGGGTTTGCGGCGCAGCCACTTGAAATTGAAATTGGCGCGTGTCGTGAACGGAAAATCACCGGTCAAAGTTCAAACCACCAAAAGAGAAACTGGCAAAAAAGCCGCATAATATAAAAATAGGGGTTTTCTAAACCATGGCAAGTAACCGTCACCTCGGTAGAATTATTGCATTACAGACGCTGTACGAGTACGATTTTCGTAAAGGCAGCGACGACACAACCGTCACACTAGACGAAGTTTTGGGCCGAAATCTAGAACGATATCAAAAAGCCGTCGAAGACAAAGATTTCGTCAAAAAGCTCGTCGATGGCGTAGCGGCGGATGCTGCGGAACTTGATGCTGTAATTCAACCGGTGGCGCCCGATTGGCCGATTTCGCAAATCGCCGGCGTCGACCGCACGATTTTGCGAATGGCGGTGTACGAATTACAGAATTTTGCCGACATTGTGCCGCCGAAAGTCGTGATCAACGAAGCTGTCGAACTTGCCAAATCATTCGGTTCGGAAAACTCTTCTAAATTCGTCAACGGCGTGCTGGGAACGGTTTATCGCCAGATGAGTCAGGAGAGTGATGATGCCAGCACCAAAGTTTGATAAATTCACGAAATATTTCAAACGCGAAAAACCCTCAATCCAAGAGGTCGTTCGCGAACCGACTGCCGGCGGAATTATTTATCGCTTTACCAAATCTGGCAATTTGGAAGTGCTATTGATCCAAGACAGCAAAGATCGATGGACGATTCCAAAAGGCCACATCGAGGAGGGCGAAACCGCCCAGGAAACCGCCATCCGCGAAATCGGCGAAGAAGCCGGTGTGCACGAAGTTGAAGTGATTTGTTGGTTGGGCAAAATTCACTTTCGCTATCGCCGCATGAACACGTTGGTGTTGATGACGACGCAAATTTATCTGGTGCATGCGCTGGGCGACACCAACAAAATCAAAAAGGAAGAATGGATGAACGGCATAAAATGGTTCAAATTCAATGACGCGCTGGACGCCATCGAATACGAAGACATCGGCAAATTGATGCTGCTAGCCAAAAAACGTTTGCGTCAGCGCGGAGACATTCGATAATGGGTATCGACACGACGCCGTATCAGGATTTTGCGCGCGAAAAGTTGGGTTTTGAATTTGATGATATTGATCTGTTGGTGACGGCTTTCACGCATCGTAGCTACATGAACGAGCACAAGAAATCGGCTCGCGAACACAATGAACGATTGGAATTTTTGGGCGATGCGGTTCTGGAATTGGTCGCCACGCGGTTTTTGTTTCTGAATTACAGCGAGCCGGAAGGCATTTTGACTTCGTGGCGATCGTCGTTGGTGCGCACCGAATCGATCGGCGAGGCTGGCGCGAAACTTGGCTACGAGCCGTTGATTCGCATGTCGCGCGGCGAAAAGCACGGTTCTGATCGGGCCAGACAACAGATTTTGGCCAACGCGTTCGAGGCTTTGACCGGGGCGATCTATCTCGACAAAGGCTACGACGTGGCGGCGGAATTCATTGCGAAAAATATTTTGTACAAATTGGATCAGATTCTGGACGAAGGTAGTTGGCGCGATCCGAAATCGCATCTGCAGGAAGTTTCGCAGCGCATCGACAACCAGACGCCGCAATATCGGGTTTTGTCGGAGGACGGTCCGGATCACGACAAGATTTTCGCGGTCGGCGCGTTCGTCAACGATCGTTTGATGGGGCGCGGCCAGGGTTCGTCGAAGCAAATGGCACAGCAGGAAGCGGCAAAACAAGCTTTGGCGAAATACCAGGAAATGTCGGCAAAATCGACGAAACCATTGCGAAAAACCGATTGATCTGGTACAATCGACCAAGATTACCGTCAGAAATCTAAGGAGAAAAATTTTAATGTTAGCAATTCGTTTGCAACGCGTCGGCCGCAAAGCGTACCCCGTTTATCGTGTTGCCGTCCAGGAATCACAGCGCCACCCGTCCAGCGGTCGCGTCGTCGCCTATGTCGGCTCGTACAATCCGCACACCAAAGAATATAAATTGGATCACGAGCTGGTCGAAAAGTATTTGAGCAACGGCGCACAACCAACGCCGCGTGTGGTCAAATTGTTGGTTCAGGACAAAATCAAGTTGCCAAATTGGGTCAAAGTCAGCGCCGGCGACAAGAAAAAGTCGACTCGCAACCCAGAAAAACTGCGCAAAAACCAACCGAAAGAAGCAGCGCCGGTTGAACCAGTTGAAACCGAGACGAAAGCCGAAGAATCAACTGAAGCGTAAAAGTTCGTTCGCGAAACCAAAACTCGTTGCATTGTCGGCGAGTTTTTGTGTATAATGGACGCATGACTTTGGAAGAGAAACTCGATATATTTATGGAGCACATTGACGATCAGTTTGAGCGTCAGGCCGAAGCTATGAGCAGCATGCAAGGTCAAATGACAGATATAGGTGCTCGATTGGAGCATGTCGAAGAGTTGACTGAACAAATCCCGGCGATTCGGGCTGCGATAGTAGATATCTCTGGCGAACTATCCAATCACGAAACACGCATCACAAAACTCGAGAAAAAAGCTGTTTGAAAATTATCGTGACCAAAACTCGCCTAAATCCAGGCGAGTTTTCCTTTGCGAAAACCACGCTTATGCTACAATAGAAGAGTAATAGAGGAGGGGCTGTAATGTCGACGATCGACCAACAATTTATTGAGTATATTGTCAAACAACTGGTTGGAAATCCCGATGCTGTCAAAATCGACCGCACGATTGATGAAAAAGGCGTTTTGCTGGAGTTGACGGTGGATCCGGATGATATCGGGCGGGTCATTGGCAAACGCGGCAGCACGGCGCAAAGTTTGCGAAATTTGCTGCGGGCGCTGGGCACGAAAAACGACGCGCGTTACAACCTGAAAATCGTTGATGTCGACCGAATTGATGGCGCACAACCAACATCGCAGCGCCGTGATGACAACGATGTGGACAATTCTCCATCTGAAACTGTGGAAAACGAATCGGATTTGGCGAAAAAAACCCGCGAAGAGCTTGCGGATTTAGACGATCTTGATATATAATCATTAACAGTTCGATTGCGAGAACCAAAAACCAAAACACGTTGCGAGATTTATATGTGTCAAGAAGCCGCCCGGGATGGGCGGTTTTTTGATTTGATGCTATAATAATTATCTAATGAGCGAGAAATATCCAGGTGTTTTTGATGAATTCTCATCAGTTATCGAGTACCTAGTGGACGAAGCCGATGTCAATAAGCGGCGCGACCGTTTGTTTGGAGATGAATCCTACAGAGAATTGTACGAGTCATGCCTCGACTACTATAAGCGCTTAACTAATGAAGAGCGCTTGCTGGAGCTATCTAGCAGCCCGCGCATCGGATCGCACCCGATGGTTGTTTGGCCAAATCATCAGATCTATTCTGATACAAAAGCGTTTTTTCAGTTCGCACGAACCGAGAGCTATCCGGATGTCATTGAAACTTCCAAAATATCAGACGAATATATAGAAATCATGCACGACGGGTATTATGTAGTATCCAAGGACTTTTATTGGGAAAGGCATAGCTCGACTCCGAGTGATATAGTCATTGGAAAATTATCCGAGCAAGAATTTGGGATCAAGAAGCAAGATGAGGTGCCAGCAGAATTAAAGATAAAGAGAGTGTCCTGGAGGGACTGCACCAGCCAGAAAAGATCGCTTGCCCCGACGGATTATCCGCTATCGCAGTGCATCCTGTATATCGCTCGGCCGATTGACGTGAAGCAAACTGTTCCGTCGCCGTTGCACTTTGATCTGCGGAACTTTCCGCAAGAATGCGCCGACATGCATAAATTACTAAGCACGGTACGGGAAAGCAGAAGAAGTCTATGAAAAAAATCCAAATCATAACACTGTTTCCCGAAATGTTCGCCGGCGTGATGAACGCCAGTATGATGTGGAAGGCGCAAAAAGACCGTGCACTGGACTTTTCGACGATTGATTTGCGCGAATTCGGTTTGGGTGTACGTCGAACGGTTGACGACACGCCGTATGGTGGCGGCGACGGGATGTTGTTGATGATCGAGCCGTTGATGAACGCAGTGGAATTTGCGAAAAAAGCCGATTCGACAGCGAAGGTTCTATTGATGACGCCGCGCGGCAAACGCTGGAAACAGACGCTAGCGAAAGATTTTTCGCAGGACAAGAACGGCTTGATTATCATTTGCGGTCGCTACGAAGGCGTCGACGAACGAATACTGAATGTTGTCAACGAACAGATTTCCGTCGGCGATTACGTGCTGACTGGTGGCGAATTGCCGGCGATGACAATTGTCGATTCGATCGTGCGGTTGCTGCCGAGCGTTTTGGGCGGCGAAATGTCGGCCGAAATCGAAAGTTTCAGCGACGGCGAAACTCTGGAATTTCCGCAATACACGCGCCCTGAAAATTTTCGCGATATGAAAGTGCCGGAAATTCTGCTATCCGGAAATCACGGCGAAATCGCCCGGTGGCGGGCGGAACACCAAATCAAAGCTGAAAAATAACTTATAAATAGTCAAAAACCGTTAAAGCCGGACAGAGGTCCGGCTTTGAAAAGAGGTGTGTGGTGGAGACAATAGACAAATGCCCATTACATTTTGTTTGAAACGTTTTTGTTTTGAACTTTTGTCTGAACTTAATTTACCGTAGAATCGTTACAAGCACAAGCCTTTTCGCAAAAAATACAACACCTTTGATGAAAAGCCCATTCATGCGATATAATGTCATCATGAAATGGAAAAAAGTTATTGCCGAAAAAGCGCCCAAACCATATAGCAAATTAGCTGCGAAATTCGGCATTGCGGCCGCTGTAATCATGACCATTATGGCGCTGCTGCAATTGGTGCGATTTGACCGATTTTTGCCGGAATTGGACGCGCAATTGCCGGGCGGATACGGTTTCGCGATGTTCGTTGCGATTGTCGTGGTTTTTGCGGAAATTTTTGCGATTCCGTTTCTATTGCAGATGAAATTGAGCAAAGGAGCTAGGTTTTGTAGCGGTTTGCTGGCGCTGGTGCCGGCGTGGATTTGGCTGCTTGTCACGATTTGGTCGATGGGAAACGGCTACGTGGCGGTGGAATTCAGTACGTATTTTCCGTTTGACACCGGTTGGTGGACGCTGGCATTCAACTTTGTGTGGCTGGTGTTTAGCTTTTTTGTGGTGTGGCAGCTCGGTTTGGACAAGATATTTCCAAAAAAATCGAAATCTGCGAAAACCAAAAAGTTGAAAAAATCGGCCAAATAATCTATAATTTGACCGTTATTAGGGCGTCGCCAAGTGGTAAGGCACCAGGTTCTGGTCCTGGCATTCGGGGGTTCGAATCCCTCCGCCCTAGCCAGGAAATTATTTCAAGATAAAGAGCACGAGAAGCTCTTTTTCTTTGTCGCATTTCCTGTTTCCCGAATCCCCGCTATAATAAACATATGGTTAAACAGCTGCCGCCGTATCGCCAAACGATCGACGAAGTTTTCGCGAGTTTTCGTACTGATGACAACGGGCTGACATCCGCCGAAGCGACGCGCCGTCGCAATACCGATGGATTGAATGTGTTGGCGATCAAAAACCGCGAGTCGATTTTGCGAAAATATTTGCGACAATTTCAGGATTTGATGATTATTTTGCTGGTTGTCAGCGCGATTTTGGCGTGGTTTTTGGGTGATACTAGTACGGCGATTGTGCTGATAATTCTGATATTTTTCAACACCATAATCGGATTTTTGCAGGAATATCGTGCCGAAAAAACCATGCAATCATTGGAAAAGCTGGTCAAACCAACTGCCGAAGTCTTTCGCGGCGGAAAACTAACCCAAATCGATTCTGCCGAATTGGTGCCGGGCGACATGGTGCGGCTCAGCGAAGGCCAAACGGTGCCAGCCGACGTGCGCATCGTCGACGATACGGCTTTTGCAACCAACGATTTCGCGCTGACCGGCGAATCCAACCCGAGCCGCAAATTTTCGCACGCTATCAAACGCGACGTTCCGCTAAATAATCGTCACAACATCGCGTTCATGGGCACAACAATTGCCACTGGCGAAGCGCTCGGCGTCGTGATCGCGACTGGTATGAACACGGAGTTGGGGCGAATCGCCAACCTGAGCATAAACGTGCCGCATACGAAAAGTCCATTGCAGCGCGAAATTCAAAACATCGCCACCAAAGTTACCTACGCTGTGGCGTTTTTGTTCGTCGTGCTGCTACTGATTGCGATCTACAATGATTGGGCGCTCAAAGAAGCCTTTATTTTCGCGGTCGGTTTCGCTAGCTCGTTAATTCCGCAAGGTCTGCCGGCCGAAATCAATACCAATTTGGCGCAGGCGGCCGCGAAATTGTCGCGCGCGCGGGCTTTGGTCAAAAAATTAAGTTCGGTCGAAACGCTGGGCGCGACGTCGATCATTTGCACCGACAAAACCGGCACGTTAACCAAAAACGAAATGACCGTCGAATCGATCATCGTCGGCCGCGACAAATTCGACGTTTCGGGCACGGGTTACGAAATAAACGGCGAAGTAGTCGGCGCGGCGAAAAGTTATATTTTGCGAAACCATAATTTTTTCGCAGCTGGCGCATTGGCATCGAATGCGAAAATTTTGCCGCCTGACGAAAACCACTTGAAATCATATTGCCTGGGCGACCCGACCGAAGGCGCGTTGGTTGTTTTGGCGCAAAAATCTGGTTTCGATTTGGACAAACTCGAAAAGGATCTGCCCGAAACGCGCGAGTTCGTGTTCGATTCGGCTCGAAAACGCATGACGTCGGTGCGAACGCTGAACGCACGCGAATCGATTTGTTATGTCAAAGGTGCGCCGGAAAATGTCATCAAATATTGTTCGCGTATTTGTGTCGACGGCAAAGTGCGAAAAATCACCGGCGCTGACCGCGAATTTTACTTGAACGAAAACGAAATTCGCGCCAAATCGGCGCTGCGAAATTTGTCCGTAGCCATGCGAATTGTGCCATCAGAAAAGGTCGCGAAAATGTCGATGGAACAAGCCGAGGACGATTTGATTTTGCTGGGAATGGTCAGTATGATCGATCCGATTCGCGAAGCTGTGCCGGCCGCCATGAAAGCTGCGCGTCGGGCGAACATTCGCATCAACATCGTGACCGGCGATTTTGCGCTGACGGCCGAAGCGATTGCCAGGAAAGCCGGACTAGTCGGAAAAAACGACAAAATCACAGTGGTCAGTGGCGATATGCTGTCCGAAGTGTCTGACGACGATCTGACCAGAATTGCGAAAAAAGGTGGCGTGATTTTTAGCCGCGTCAATCCAGAAGACAAATTGCGCATCGTTAGTTTGCTCAAAATTGCTGGCGAAGTTGTGGCCGTGACGGGCGATGGCATTAATGACGCGCCGGCGCTTAAACGAGCTGACATTGGCGTGGCGATGGGCGTGACCGGCACGGACGTGGCGAAAAATTCGGCGGAAATTGTGTTGCTAGACGATTCGTTCGCGACGCTGGTCAAAGCAATCCAGTCCGGCCGAACAATTTTCGCCAATATCAAAAAGGCCACGATGAGTTGTCTAACGTCGAATTCGGCGGAACTTATCATTAACCTAGCGAGTTTGGCGACGGCGACCGCGCTCGGTTGGCCGTTAGCGCTGGGCATTATGCAGTTGCTAACGATCGACCTGCTGGCGGAATTGTTCCCAATCGCGGCGCTCGGTTGGGACAAATCAGAAGGCGAAACGATGCGCGAAAAACCACGAAATCCGAAACGACACATTTTAACCAGTCGAGCCTTAATCGATCTGTTAATTTGCGGCGTAATTATCGGCGGCTTGGCTTTCGTCAATTATATCTTGCTATTCGATCGCGCTGGCGTCGCGCCGAATTCGTCGGTCGAATCACTGTACTGGCAAGCTACGACGATCGCTTACGTCACCATCGTTTTTTGCCAATTGGCCAACATCGTTCAACGCCGTTCGCGTAGCGGCATGTTCACCAAATACCAACTGCACAACAAATATTTTTGGGGCGCGATTTGCCTGTCGACCGCGGCGGTTTTGGCGATTGTCTACACACCGATCAACACGTATTTTCGCAGCGCGGCGATCGCGCCGATTGATTGGTTATTTGTTGTAGCGGCGGTTGCCACGTTTGTTTTTGTGCGCGAAATGCAGCGAATCTTGACCAAAAATGCACTGACAAAATGATATAATGGATACAAAATCGGAGGAAAAATGGACAAAGAAATTCATGATGTGATAATGATTGGAGCCGGGCCAAGCGCGTTGTCGGCGGCGATTTACACGACGCGCGAAGATATCGAAACGGTTCTGATCGAAAAAAGTGTCGTCGGCGGATTGATGGCGATTACCGATAAAGTCGATAATTATCCGGGATTTCCAAACGGCATCGAGGGTTTGACGCTGGCTGGCGAATTCGAAAAACAAGCCGAACGATTCGGTGCGAAAATCCAATTTGGCGAAGTCACGAATGTGGCACGCGATGGCGATTTGGTCAAAGTCACGACGACTGACGGCGACAAATTCGCGGAAGCAGTTTTGATTGCGACCGGCGCTGATTATCGCAAAATCGGCATTCCTGGCGAACAGGAATATTACGCGCACGGCGTGCATTACTGCGCGACCTGCGACGGCGCGTTTTATCGCGACAAAAAATTGGTGGTAATCGGCGGCGGAAATTCGGCGGTGCAAGAAGCGATGTTTTTGACGCGCTTTGTCAGCCATATTGATTTGACGGTGCGCAGTTGGGTCAAAGCCAGCGACGTGCTAAAACGCGAATTACAAAAATACGTCACTGAGGGAAAAATTACCGTTCACGAAGGCCTGACGCCAGACGCCATTGTCGCAAACGACGACGGTCAAGTTGTCGCGTTCGAAGGCCATAACACCGAATCGGGCGAAAAACGAGTTATTGAATGTGACGCTGTATTCATTTTCGCCGGCCTAATTCCAAATACCGGATTTTTGAAAAACACCGGAATCGAATTTGATGAACAAGGCTTGATCAAAACCGACGCCGATATGATGACGAACATCCCGGGCGTTTTCGCCAGCGGCGATGTGCGTTCCGGCGCTACCATGCAGGTCGCGTCGTCAGCCGGCGAGGGCGCGACAGCAGCGCTGAAAATTCGCGAATATTTGGAAAGCGGAAACGCGTAAACTTTCCCAAAAATAAAAGACGCGGTTCATTTTTAGAATATTTGTTCGAATTTGGCGATTAAGATTTCGCAGTGTGTTTTTTGGCTTGTCGATGATTTTTGCGAGCGTCGCGAATTTCGTTTCGCACGATTTTGTATAACGCGCGGATTTTCGGCCAAAATGTGACCAATACTCCAACGACAATGGCAACGATTCCGGCCCACACGAGCCACCAACTTTGCGCGTTGAACGTCGCGATGAAAGCGTTATAGACATTTGCGACGACGGTGCGAATATTGTCATCCGGCATCAGCGACAGAATCGGCGGGCGTGCGAACGGCCCGATAATCAGCGCGAAAACTCCTGATAACAAAACGGCGATTCCTTGGCATATCAAAATATACGCCCATTTAACTGGCCGTTTGATATACGGAATCGCCAAAATGACCAGCGCGATGACCAATAGGATCGGCCCAGCTACGTAAAATGCGACACTTAGTTTGTATAGGTCGGGCACTTTGTCCGAATCAATCAAGACTATCTGGTCGGGAATTTGGCTGATGCGCTGACCGTTCAAGTCTGGGTTTTCGGTTGTGTCGCCGATGGCGATGATGACGCGCTCGACGGGCTGTTTGATGCCGGATAGATCGAACGCGATAGTTTTTTGGTTAGACGAAATCAGGTAGGATTGAGCGTGACTGATCGCGACGTCGAAAACTTTGGCAAATTGGTCGCTGCCCAGCAATCCGCTGATCATTCTGGTCAGCGTGTCGCCGGCGACGCGGTCAATGACCGGGCGGTCGGCTAGGGCTTTTCCGACAATTTCGCTAGCTAACGCATCGCGGCTGCTGGAACTTAGTAGCGCTGATTTTGCCGTTGCGGTAAAGTTTGTGGTATCGAAAACCTGTTTGTTGACCCACGACGCTGTGTTGGCGAAAAATAGTAATAACCCGGCGACGAGCGCACCTATAACTATTGACGGGCTGGTATATCTGTGTTTTGGTAGTGTTTTTTGATTTTTCATGCGCGTTCCTGACGCAAACTAACTATATGCATGATAACACTGTGAATTTTCGCTGTCAAACTCAAACTATGCGGTTTTCGCATAACGGCGAACGAAAGTCGCGATGATGCTATGCGGCGCCCAAACTGACTGGCTGCTGACGGTCGCAATGACTTCGTCGGCCGTTTCGGGCGGAAAATAGCCGTGGTTTTTGTAGATTTTGATACGCGTGATGATGCCATCTAGATCGAGTTCGGGATGAAATTGCGTGGCATACAGATTGTTTTTGATGCGAAACATTTGAACCGGGCAATTTTGCGATGTTGCCAGCAGAACGGCGTGGTCGGGTAGTTCCCGGACCGCTTCTTTGTGACCGACAAAGGCGTGAAAGCTTCGCGGTACGCCGGCCAAAATTGGATCGCGCTCGCCTTCGTCTGTCAATTCGATCGCAATTGGCGTTACCGGTTCGCTGTAAGTCGCGTCGATTTGCGCACCCTGGTGTGCGCCGAGCGTGCCGACGCCGTAGCAAATTCCTAGAAAAGGAAAATCTTGGTCGACGATTTCGTCCAGTAGCGGTGCCAATTCTTTTTCGACGCGCTGCTGCAGCGGCGATTTGACGGAGTCCGACGAATTGAATGGCCCGCCGCCGACGATCACGCCCGAATACTTTTCCAGATTGATATTCGGAATTGATGACGATTCCATGCGCACGCGATGAATTTCCGAATCGTGCAAGCCACTGAATTTGCGAATCATGTCGTATTCGTCGTCGGCAACGGTGTCGTCGTTGCGCGAAGCTAGCAGGAGGAACGGCTTGAATCGTTTTTCGTTACCAATGAATTGCGCTGACGACGCCATGATGAACTCGCTTTCCTCGGCAAATTTAGAATGCTTTGGTAATAATATTCAATCCTATCACAAAAAGCAGAATCGCCATAATCACAGCGTTATTCTGAACTAGCCAGCCGCGCATGCTATCCAAAACATGATTAAGTCGTTTGCCGGCAATCAGAAATGCCACAACTGGCACGACAATGGTAATTGACGCGATAACGACGAAAATCACTGCGCCCCAAATCTCATTCGACGACGAAACATTTAACGCGCCGGCGGCCACTCCGGCGCTGATGCCGAGCAGCAGATTTTTCGGATTCAATGCCGACAACAAAAATCCAAATCCGGCGGCACCGAGCGGTTTGATTTTGCTCATTTTGTCGAACCAGCCGGGAGTTTTGGCTTTTTGATTGCCACGCGGGCGCTTTCGAAATTGCATTGCGGCCACCAAAATCAGCAACGCGCCCAAAACTATGTAAACAATGCGCATGATTGTCGAAGGATCGCTGGAATTGTTGACCGAACCGATCAATGTCATCGCGACGACAAACACAGCGGCGTTGCCAACTAGCCAGCCGAGCGCATAAAAAATGCTATTGACGCGTGCCTTTTTGCTAAGCAGAATCAAAATCAATCCAACGATTGGAAACGGACTGATCGCGATGCCAACCGCCGGTGTTAAAATTGCTTGTAAGATTTCGTTCATTTTGCCTCCTTGATTTGTTTTTGCGCGTGTTTGACTGCTAGATCGATAGTTTTCAGCGTTCGGTGATGATCGATGTATTTGTCAAGCCCGAACTTAATCAGTTGGTTGTTGAATTTGCCGATTTCGCCGGCGAAATAATAATCAATCTCGGATTTTTCCAGACGTTGCAAAATGATTTTGAGTTCCGCGGCCGCGGTTGTATCAATGCTAGTGATCCCGCTGGCGTCGATGATGATGGCGTGCGGCTTTTGTTTGTCGACGATGCCGAACACGGCGTTTTCGAAAATTTTTATGTTTGCGAAAAACAGCGCCGAACTGAACCGATAAATCGTGATATCTGGAATTGGTTTGGCTTCCGGGTGGCGTTTCATGTCGTAGTAGCCTGGTTCGTCCGGAACTTTGCCCAAAAATGCCTGCGGCGGTTTGGTCGAACGGCGAATGAAATCGGCGAACGACAGAATAAGTCCGATCAGCACGCCGAACAGCACGCCGATCAACAGCACGCCAGCGGCCGACGCGATCCATATTGCGAATTCGGCTTTGGTTTCGCGAAATAATTTTTTCGCAGCGCCGATTTCGACGACGCTGATTAGCGCTGCGAAAATAATCGCTGCCAAAACCGGCTGCGGTATATTGTGCAACAGCGGGCTGAGGAATAGCACGACGAGCGCGATGACGAGTGCGGCGACGACGCTGACCAGCTGCGTTTTGCCTTTGAATTGTTCACTGGCGGCGGTGCGTGAAACGCTAGCGCTGGTCGGACTAGCCCCAGTAATCGACGCGAAAAAGTTGGAAATACTAAACGCGAACAGCTCGCGGTCGTCGTTGACTTTGTAGTGGCCGCGCAGGGCGAAACTGTTCGAAGTCAGCAGCGAGTCGGCGAAAATCACTACGGCGATGACGAAGCCGATGCCGAAAGCTTGTTGAATATGCGGCGAGAAAACATCCGGCCAGACGAAATGCGGCAAGCCTTGTGGAATGTCGCCGACAATCGCGATACCATCGCCTGCGAAATTGAACACCGTGCTGGCAATCGTGGCCAGAATCAAAACGACCAACGCCCACGGGATTTTTCGCGCGAATTTCTTGCCCAACAAAATAATAATTACCGCGACGATCGCGACCAAAACTGACCACCAACTGATCGCCGAAAAATGTTCGAAAACCGATCCGATATTTGCGAAAAAGTCCGTGCCGAACGCTTCAACACCGAGCATTTTCGGAATCTGTCCGACGATAATTGCAATGGAAATTCCGGAAATAAAACCGCTCATAACCGGCGCTGACAGATATGATGCGAATCGCCCGAGTTTCAAAATTGCGAAAACAAACAGGAAAAATGCCGTCGTAAAAGCCAGAACCGGCGCAACTGCCATGGCTTCGACTGATCCGGCGGCGATGCCGAATCCGGCGATGACCGAACCTGTTATCGCGCTGGCTGATGCGTCCAGACCATAAATCAACTGCGGCGAACTAGCGAAAAGCGCGTAGCCGATTACCGGCAAAATCGACGCGTACAACCCATAGATTGGCGGCAAACCAGCAACTTCTGCATAGCCCATGGCGACCGGAATCGTCAAGGCAGCCACAACAATACCAGCGGTAATATCGCGGCCCAAAAACGATTTTTTGTAGTTTTTCAGGGTGGGAAAAATATACTTGAACATGTTTGTTTTGTGATTTTTACTTACTATATAATGCGAAGCAGAAATTCGCAAGCGAAAAAACCACATGCTGAGCAAAAACTGAGATTGCATTGTAAAAACCACGTACGACAAACGGCGTGTAAAAATATATAATAAATACTGTAAGCTTTTCTAAAATATAAGGAGGGCATATGAAAATTGCAACCAAAGCTTTAGCAACCATAATGTTGACGGCCATGTTGGCGTTGGCGGCCTCGTCCGGCGCATCAGCGGCCAGCGGCGATTCGGCCACATCGCAGCGAAATGACAAAAAGTTGTCACGTTCGTACCGAAAGCACGACCGCAAAATGGAGCTGCGTGCGGCGACACTCGGCGAAACAGTCGACGAATTAAAAACGGAATTGCGCGACAGCGAAAATAATTTCGCACGCGTGTTGAAAAAACACGGCTTCAAAAACGAAAAAGCGTTCAACGTCGCCATGGTCGGCAAATCCAAAGACGAATTGAAACGCCGCGGCTGGTCGGACGAAAAAATCGCCGAATTGGTCGAAAAACGTTTGCAACGCTTGTCGTAAATCGCTAGAATAGGCGCATGACTGTAATCCAATTTCTGGCCGATTGGCTGATGTTTCCGCTGGGTTTGGCGGCGATTGTTGCGCTGTGGTTTGGGGTCAAGCCGGGCGATCGTTTCAAAACTTACACGTATATTTTGATGGCCGGTTTGACCGGATTGTTCGTGGCGCGGCTGATGGGGTTGTTGCCGATTCACGAATCGACGCGGCCGTTTATGGAGTTGGGCATCACGGCTGGCGCTAGCTATATGGATAATCCAGGTTTTCCGTCGGATCACACACTTTTCGCGTTTACGTTGGCGTTCGCGGTGATTTTCATGACAAAGTGGCGCACATTCGGTTACATTTTGCTATTATTCGCAATGGCGATTGGCGTCGGGCGAGTTTTGGCGTTGGTGCATACGCCGCTTGATGTGGTCGGTGGAGTTTTCGCAGCGGCCGTTGGTGCGTTGTGGTATTTCAAATTTTATCACTACGATACGCGTGCCGAACATCAAAAATTGCCACGACGCACGAAAAGTGGTAAAATCTCTCCATAAACAGGACGAGGAAATTTCATGGGGCAGACAATGGCTGAAACGGCGTCAGCATCGGCGACCGAAAAACGATCAATATTGCGAAAATTTGAACGGCGTGAAATTATCATCGCGACGATTGTCGGTTTCGTAGCCGGGGCGCTGGCGTGGCTGGCAAAAATGGGCTTAGACAAATGGGTCATGGATCCGTTGTTTTGCAAAACGCCGGATACGTTTGCGGTGTGCCAAAACGCCGGCTCGATTTCGTACGTAGTTGCGCTGGTTTTGGTCGGAATATTGGCTGTCAGTGTCATGCACGCGATGCGACTGTATCGGCCGTTGTTGATTGCAGTTGCGGCGCTGGCGAGCATTTGGGGAATTGCGACGTGGTTGGGGCCGCTGGTGTGGTGGCAAGCTACGCTGTGGGACGCCGTGATCGTGGCGCTGTCGTTTCTGCTGTTTGGCTTGGTTGCGCAAATTCGGCGATTCGGGTTGTCGTTTTTCATTATGCTGGCGCTGGTTGTGGCGTTTCAATTTGTCGTGAAACTGATTTGACGATAGAATGTAAGCATGGAAATTATGCTTATTGTTTTGTCGGTTTTGATATTGGTCGTGTTGGTTGCAGTTCTGTTCGTTAGTTTGCGAAAAAAGCCGGATAACGCGGGCGAGCAGTTTTTGCAGCGAGACGTCACGGAATTGCGTCGCGACGTGGTAAATTTGCAGACGTCTTTGCAAAAAACTATGACCGAACGCTTGGACAAAAACCAGGATTCCGTGCAAAAACAATTCAGCGAAAGCGTCAAATTGATCAACGACGTGTCGGCGCGATTGACGAAATTGGACGAAACCAACAAGCGCGTTGTCGACGTGACGGACGAGTTGAAAACTTTGCAGAACGTGTTGCAAAATCCGAAGCAACGCGGCGTGTTCGGCGAATATTATTTGGCGAATGTGTTGGAAAATGTGTTGCCGCCGAACCGTTGGCAATCGCAATACAAATTTCGCGATGGGGAAATTGTCGACGCGGTGATTTTTCTGGAAAAGGGTCAAATTTTGCCGATCGATTCCAAATTTAGTTTGGAAAATTACAATCGTTTGGTTGGCGAAAAAGATCCGGAAATACGCAAAAAACTTTCGCAGGCGGTACGAAACGATCTGAAGGCTCGCATTGACGAAACCGCCAAATATATTCGCCCCAACGAAAAAACCATGGATTTCGCGTTTATGTTCGTGCCGTCCGAGGCGGTGTACTATGATTTGTTGATCAATAAAGTCGGCGCAAACGGCGGCGACGCGCGTGATTTGATTGAATACGCGTTTCGCGACAAAAAAGTTATCATCGTCAGCCCGACGAGTTTCATGGCGTATTTGCAAACCGTTTTACAGGGATTGCGTAGTCTACAAATCGAGGAACAAGCCAAAGATATTCAAATTCGCGTCGGTCAACTTGGCTCGCACATTGCGAAATTCGAGGACTACATGCAACGGCTCGGCAACAGTTTGGGCACGACTGTCAATCATTACAACAACGCTCACAAAGAGTTCAAAAAAGTCGACAAAGACGTCGTCAAAATTGCGAAAACCGATGCGTCCGTCGATCCGCTGCTGATTGACAAACCGCAAAACGATTAGCCAAATATAAAACCGCCCGAATTTCGAGCGGTTCAATATGATCGTTTATCTAAGCAGTTTTGTCAACAGTATCGCGTAGTGCCAAACGATAAATCGTAAAGCCCGCCGTCATACCGATGCAGGTTGCCAAAATATACACGCCAACAGTCCAGAATAACTGACTCCAGGCGAAGGTCGACTGTGCGAAAACGCCGAGTGCCGCAGCGACGGCCGGGTTCAAAATGACGGTTGCGCCGCCAATCGCTAGGCCGAGCATCAAACTGCCGCCGACTGCGAAACCGGTCGTAAGCGCGTTCTTTTTCTTGGCCAAAACAGCGTAGCCGATGCCCAAGCCGAATATCGTCGAACCGAGTAATTCAGTCCAGAACGCCAGCCAATGCGAGCCTTGAGCCAACGTTGCGCCGAACATTTTGACGTCCAATTTGGTAGCAAGCTCCGATACGCCGCCTTGAGCAGCGATGAAATCTTTGATGCTGTTGGATCCGTATTGCATGACGCTGGCGTCGGTCAAGCCTTGTTTTGCCAAGGCCGCCGTCACGAGCGTTTCCAAACTGCCGTTGAAAATTGCGTGCATCACAACGTACGCCAGCAACGCGCCCAGTACTTGCGCCAAGATGTAGAACATGGCTTTTAGTCCGCTAATTTTGCGGTTAGCCCAAATAGCAACCGTGATTGCCGGGTTCAAATGTGCGCCCGAAATGACGCCAAATACCACAACAATGACGATTAGCGCCAACATGACCATCATTTTGTCGCCAAGCAACCCGATCACGGCTGCGGCCAACAAAAACGTACCGATTAATTCGGCAACCAGTGCGCCGGGACGCACGATTGTTTTGAGGTCTGTGTTCTCTGTTATCACTGTCTTTTTAACTTCTGCTGCGCTGGTTTCGGTTTTTTTCACCGATGCGGCAGCGGAAGTTTTTGCCTTTTTTGGCGCGGCTTTTTTCGCCGTAGAAGAGGCTTTTTTATTAGCCATATTCTGTAACTCCTCCTTAATTTATGACAATAGTATACCATAAGTGCTACTATGTGAACATGGCATTATTCATGACAAACCCCGGCAAAAAAAGTGAGTTGCAAAAACGTCTGGTGGCGGAATTGCGCGAAAAAGCTGCGAAAACGGCGCAAATCGAAAACGACCCACCTGACGGCGTCGAAGACAGCAATTACGTCAAGAACTACAAACAAACCACTAGCTTGGCATGGGTCTGGGCGTTGATTTTGGCCGCGTTTGTGGTAATTGTAATCGTGATTGCGATTATGGTTCGGTAAATATATAATGATTAGTAATTAAACGAGAAACCATATGAATCCAAACAATTCGCAACCAAATCAACCAGTTACGCGGCCAGCTCCGTCGCCGTCAGCGCCGACGAACGCGCCTGTTTCTGCGCCCAAGAAAAAACACACCGGTTTGGTCGTTACGCTGATTATCATCGTGGTAATTTTGGCCGTGGCGGCCGGCGCCGCAATGTTCCAAATGGTCCAGGCCAACAAAGCGGCTGATGATTATCGCAACGACGTCGCGACCAGCATCAACGACATGATAAGCGCGATCGAGACCAAAGACGAGGCAAAATTGGCCGAACTTTCGCAGCAAAAAGCCGAACTGCAGGACGTCGTCGCTGGCAAGATTCTCAGCGGTGACTATCAGGATGTGGCGGATTTGCAGGCTGATTACGACAAATTGGCGCAGGACATCATCGACTATGCGGCGACGCTGGCTGGTTACAACGAATTCGTGCGCGAATACACGCAAACGATTGCGTCGCTTGTGACAGAGGCGAATCAAGCGATAACGACGACAACGAGCGCGTCAGCGAATGCGGCGGCCTTGAACGCATTGGCGGATGATTTTGATGCTGCTGCGAAAAAAGTATCCGCGATCAACGCGTCGGACGCGCTGAAAGGCAAACAGTCCGCAATCGCTGCGGATTTGAACAAAGCGGCCGGATATTATCGCGACGCGGCAACGGCTCTGACCGATGGCAATACGGCGGCTTTGTCGACGGCGACAACGAATGCGAAAACCGCTCTGACTGCAATTACAACAGCCGAAACTGACATTCAATCGTATCAGACGCAGCTGGAGACTGACCGCACGCAAATCAACGCCGACATTGACAAATTAAAAACTGAATTGAATAAATAGTTTTTTGCAAAAAGCACGTCGATTTGGACGTGCTTTTTGCGTTGGTTTCATCTATAATTGTCGGTAGTTATGCAAAAAATTGACCAGATTCGTGATGAGCTTTTGACGCGCGTGGACCAATTGGCGGAGCCGCGTGACGTTTTGAAAGCGTCCGAATTAAAACAACTCTACGCTGAGATTCCGAAACTTCCGCCTGAAAAACGCGGCGAATTTGGTCGCAAAATTAACGAATTGAAACAGGCACTGGAATCTGCAATTTCGCAAAAGGAATCCGCCCGCGAGGAGGCCGCGGTCGAGCCGATCGACATCACAGCACCGTTCGATATCAATGCGAAAATGCCGACGTTGTTGCCGACGCAAAATGGCACCGCGCATCCGTTGATGACGGAGCTTGCGAAAGTCATCGATATTTTTACACGCATGGGATTCGCGGCGGTCGAGTCGCGCCAGATCGACGATGATTGGCATATGTTTGGCGCGTTGAACTTTCCCGAAGGTCACCCGGCACGCGACGGTTACGACACGTTTCGCACCGAGGAAAACTTTATTCCGCCGGCGCACACGTCGACGATGCAACATCGGATTTTGCAGGACGGGCGTGCAGGTTTGGAAAAAGGCGGGCAAATCGCCTCGATCAGTTATGGCCGCGTTTTTCGCAACGAAGATGTCGACGCCACGCACGAACATACGTTTTACCAAGTCGAGGGAGTTTTTGTCTCAGATTCGGCGTCGCTTTCGCAAATGCTCGGCACATTGCGAAGCTTTTTCGAATCGTATTATGGCCAGAAATTGAAAATCAAAACTCAGCCGGCGTATTTTCCGTTTGTCGAACCGGGTTTGGAATTTGCGATTGAAAAACCGGCGGTTTTGGGCGGCAAAGAAGGCGATTGGCTGGAAATGCTTGGTTGCGGCATGATTCACCCGAATGTTTTGTCTGCGGCCGGGATTGATCCGGCGAGATATCGCGGTTTTGCTTGGGGTGGTGGGCTGGAACGGCTTGTTATGTTGAAGTATGGCATTGAGGATCTTAGGAACTTTGAATCTGGAAAACTGGCATTTTTGAGGAAATTCAAATGAGCAAAGGCGTAGTTTATGTCATGACGACATCGGTGGCTGGCTTGATCAAAATCGGCAAATCGGAGCCGAAACAGTTCAAAGAAAGAATGCGCCATTTGGAGCGTAACGGATATTACAACGTGGCGGGTTTGAAAAAATATTTCGCAATGGAGCTGAGTGATTATTCCGAAAAAGAGCGACTGATTCAGGAGATTTTCAACAAACATCGTGTCGAGGACAGTGAGCTTTTTGCACTCGACAAAGAGCTAGTCAAGCAATTATTGTTGGCGTTCGACGGCAGAGTCATATTCCCCGAAAACCTCAACAAAGAAGAAGCTTTCGACGAAACCGTGAAAGTTCGCGAAGCCGAAGGCAAAAACAAAATCCTTCGTTCGGAACTGGGCATCAAAAACGGCGACACGTTGGTATTCAAAGACGACTCGCAAATAACGTGCAAAAATATCAACGACAGCGAAGTCGAATACGAAGGCGAAATTCACAGCTTATCGGGGTTGACGCACAAAATTATGAAATCGCGTGGACTACTTAATCCGTCGGGCAAATATCAGGGAAATCGATATTGGGAATTCGGCGGTCGGTCGATCACGCAAATTCGGGACGAAATGAAACGGCGAAAGATATGATGGCATCTGCGAAAGGCGACCGATGAATATTCTGGTTTTTGGCAACAGTATCACGCAAGGATTCTACGATCATCGGGGCGGTTGGGTGCAGCGAATCGCGAACGATTTCCATTTTCGCGACGAATACACCGCGGTATTTAATCTGGGAATTTCAGGTAATACGACGAACGACGTCATTAAACGATTTGATAATGAAACTGCGGCTAGGAATAGTGAAAACTTGATAGTAGTATTTTCTGTCGGCGTCAACGATGCATTGATTGGCGGCGGCAAACCGTGGAATACCGTCGACCAATACGCCAAAAATATTCAGGAATTAATTGCGCAAGCACGCAAATTTACCGACAAAATTGTCGTGGTTAGCCCGTCGGCCTGCGTGGACGAGCGCACAAATCCGGTAGCTTGGGGCGATTACAATTATCAGTTGACGCGCATTCGCGAATTTGACGCAGCCACGCGGAACGTTTGCGAAAACGAAAATGTGAAATACATCGACATTCTGAACCCGTTAGCCATGGCGCAATTGGAACGCGAAGTCATGCCGGACGGCGTGCATCCGAATGACGATGGCCATGAACTGATTGCGAAAACCGTGAAACCTGAGCTGGAGAAAATGTTGTGAGCAAAATACTAAAAAGCCAACCACGGATTGACCACAGTTCGAAGCCTCGCCAGATCATTGTCGATGATAATGATCAAGTTATCGGGCATAAGTATCACGATGATATTTTGACAAGTGATATCTACCGTGTTTCTGCGCTCTGGATACTGAATAGTCAAGGTGAAGCGTTGATTGCTCAGCGTAAATTTACCAAAAAACACGACCCGGGTAAGTGGGGGCCGTCGGTCGCCGGAACGGTTGACGAAGGCGAAAGCTACGAAGCTAACATCGAGAAAGAGGCCGAAGAGGAAGTTGGAGTGAAACTTGAATCGTATTCAAAACTCGATAAAGTTCGCGTACGTGGAGAGTATAATTTTTTTGACCAATGGTACGCGGCTATTATCAATTGGCCAATCGACAAATTTGTTCCACAGGAGAGCGAAGTCGAGGCGTTGCAATGGATCAAGATAAGTGATTTGAAAGAAGAAATTGCGAACAATCCAGGCAAATATTTGGTTGGAATGTTGGCGAGTGTCGAGATTGCGGAGCGGTTTTGGGAGTTGCAGAATGAAAATAATTAAACGCGAAAACATTGCGAAAGAATCTGCGCATGGTGGCGCTGGTGCGCGAAAAGTTTTGGCGAATTCTAATGATTGCGAAAACTTGGACGCAATCACGCACGGATTTCTATCGGTTGGTGGTGCATTTGATTGGCATGAACATGACGAAATTGTCGAGATTATGTACGTTTTGCACGGTGCCGGAATTGTTTCGGATGAAGACGGCGAATATATGTATGCGGACGGCGACGCATTTGTCTTTCCTGCGAACGTACAGCATCGGATCGAGAACAAAAGTGATATTGAGAATGAGATGATTTTTGTAAGGATTAAAAAATGAGTCGCGTCAAAATCGTAACTTTCGCACCATCTGAAAATGCCGACGAAATCCGCCGCGCACTCGGCGATGCTCACGCAGGCGAATTGGGCGAATATTCGTACTGCAGTTTTTCTTCGCAGGGGTTTGGCCGATATTTGCCGTCCGAAATCGCTAATCCACATATTGGCGAACGCGGCGAATTTGCGAAAACCGCCGAAGAGCGCATCGAGGTCACGTGCGAAAGAAAATTTGCGAAACGCGCAATCGAAATGATGAAAGCGGCGCATCCATACGAAGAAGTTGCTTTTGATATTTACCCGTTGATTGAGGAGGACGAACTATGACGTTTGACGAAATGCAAAAACGCGCGTTGGAGATTCGTAAAAAATACGACGACCTTAATTTGGTCAGAGACGGAAAAGTCTGGACTGAGAATGATTACGCGATGGGGTTCGTTGGCGACGTCGGTGATTTGATGAAACTCATGACTGCGAAAAACGGTGTTCGGCCGGCGGAAAATGTCGATTCGAAAATTGGTCACGAATTATCGGATTGTCTGTGGAGTTTATTCGTTTTTGCCGATATTTACAAAATTGATCTACGGTCAGAGTTTGAGCGCACGATGAAATATTTGGATAAATCAATTGCGAAAAAGATGGAGACAAAATGAAGTTTGACGAAATGCGAAAAATGGCGCTCGACGTGGAAAAACATTACGACGAGCTGCAGATCATTGACGGACACAAAGTCTGGGGTACGACCGAAAGAATGTCGGGTTTCGTAAAAGATGTCGGGGATTTGTCGAAACTTATCATGGTAAAAAATAATCTGCGTCGCGGCCCCGAAAACGTTGACGAATTATTGGCGCACGAATTGTCGGATTGCTTGTGGAGTATTTTGGTGATTGCGAACAAAGTTGATGTTGATTTGGAGACGGCGTTTGCGAAAGCGATGCGCGATTTGAACGAACGAATCGACGGATACACAAAGGAGAAAAAGTAATGATTATATCCGTAAACTGGCTCAAAAAATTCACCCAAATTGATGTACCAATTGACGAATTGGCAACATTAGTCGGCGCACGTTTGGTCGAAATCGAAGAAGTCGTGAATTTGCACGAAAAATACAAAGACGTCATCATTGCGAAAGTCGTTTCGGCTGCGCCGGTGCCGGATTCCGACCATTTGAATCTGTGCAAAATCGACGATGGCGGCGTTCGCAAAGACGTCGAACGCGACGAAAACGGCTTTATCCAAATCGTCTGTGGCGCACCGAACATATTGGATGCGAATTTGATCGCGTGGTTGCCGCCGAATTCGGTCGTGCCGGAAACGTACGGCACTGCGGAACCGTTCGTGTTGGGCGCGCGAAAATTGCGTGGTCATATGAGCAACGGCATGATTGCGTCGATGCGCGAACTTGGCCTCGGCGACGAACATGACGGCATTTTGGAGATCGATTTGGACGCGAAACCGGGCGATTCGTTTGCGAAATTGTATGAACTCGACGATTATTTGCTGGGTATCGAAAACAAATCGCTAACACATCGGCCAGATTGTTTCGGCTTGATCGGCTTGGCGCGCGAAATTGCCGCGATCCAAGGCAAAGAGTTCAAAAGCCCGACCTGGTACACGGCGCTCGAACCAGTTTTGAACAAAACCGCGGATTTGCGAAAACCCACGGTGAATATTGTGAATCCGGAAATTTGTGCGCGTTACGAAGCGATTGTTTTGAAGGGCGTTGACGGCTTTGCGAAATCGCCCGTTTTGATCCAATCGTATCTGGCGCGAAGCGGCATGCGTCCGATTTCGGCCGCCGTCGATATCACGAATTATTTGATGCTCGTTACCGGCCAACCTTTGCACGCGTTTGATTATGACAAGCTTGCGAAGATTTCGCCGGATTTGGAAATCAATGTGCGAAATGCGAAAAATGGCGAAAAAATGACGTTGATCGACAAACGCGAAATCGAATTATCCGACAACGATATTCTGATCTGTGCCAGCGAAAAACCGGTGGCGCTAGCTGGCGCTATGGGCGGCGCGGAAACGGAAATCGATTCCAACACGAAAAACATCATGCTGGAAAGCGCGACGTTCGACCTCTATGCTTTGCGAAACACGCAAATGCGCCACGGGATTTTTTCCGAAGCAATCACGCGTTTCACGAAAGGCCAGCCAGCGGAATTGACCGCGCCAGTTCTGGCCAGCGCGGCGCGAATGTTGTGCGATCAGACGGGCGCCGAAATTGCGTCGGAAATTGTCGACGAACGGGCGTTGAAAAAACCTTCGCAGACGTTTGAGATTCCGACCAAGAAATTCGCAGACGTTTTGGGTGAAGATTTCGGTGCGGAGATTATCGAAAAAACTTTGCGAAATGTCGAATTCGAAAATGTTGCGATCGAAGATGACGTTTTGAGATGCGCGACGCCGTGGTGGCGAACCGACATCAATATCGACGAAGATGTGATCGAGGAGATTGGCAAAATTAACGGATTTGATAATATCGCGCCAACTTTGCCGAATCGTGATTTCACGGCTGTTTCGCCGTCGGATTTCGATCGAATGCGCGAAAATTTGCGTGCGAAATTGGTTCGCGCCGGTGCGAATGAGATTCTGTCGTACAGTTTTGTGCACGGTGATTTGCTGAAAAAGGTCGGCCAAAATCCGGAAAATGCATTTCGCATTACGAACGCAATTTCGCCGGATTTGCAATATTATCGGATTAGTTTGACGCCGAGTTTGTTGGACAAAATCCACATGAACGTGCGTCAAAAATTCGACAATTTCGCATTGTTCGAAATCAATAAAGTTCACGAAAAACCACACATGGACCCGGACGAAAACGCCGTTCCGTTGGAAATGAATCGTTTGGCGTTGGTCATGACTGATGCAAAAAAATCCGGCAGCGCGTATTACGACGCGAAACAAATGCTGGAATTTGCGCTGGGCGATTTGGCTTCGCAACTGTCGTACGAACTGTTACCGGAAAATGCTGGCGAAACCAACGCAGCGGCGATGTATGAGCCGAAACGCTCGGCGCTCGTTATGCTTGGCGATGAAAAGTTAGGCGCGATTGGCGAATTCCGTTCCAGCGTACGAAAAGCTTTGAAATTACCGGATTATACGGCGGGGTTCGAAATTAGTCTTGACGCGCTTTTCGCAGTTTTCGCAAAATCTGCGCCCGAATATTTCGCAATGTCGAAATTCCCGGGAACCGAAAAAGACGTCTGTTTCCAGGTTGCGAAAAACGTAAAATACGCCGACATCTTGGGTGACGCCCAAAACGCAATGCGCGAAAATATCGCCGAAATTTCGCAAAAATTTGAATGGGAACTTGAGCCGCTCGATATTTTTGCAAAAGAAGACAGCGACACGAAAAACGTTACGATTCGCGTCAAACTCAACAATCACGAGCGCACGTTGACTGGCGAAGAGTCGGCCGAGATTGTGTCGTGGATTGCCGATGCGGTTTGCGAAAGAACCGGCGCGAAAGTTATATAGATGAAGCCGCTTTTGCGAATTCTCGCCGTTTCGAAAAATCTATGGCCGTATTATTTAGCGATCATAATTTTCAGTATCGTGATCGCGGCGCTCGGCCTGGCGACACCGTTCATCATCAAATCGGCGACGGATTATATCGTCGGCGCGATCGACACCGGAAATGCTCAAATTTCGACGGCGATTTGGTTGGCGGTTGCGTTGTTGGTTGTCGATCTGCTCGGTACATTTTTCACCAATATTTCCGGATATTTGGGCGACCAAATGGCGGTAAGATTGCGCGCGAAATTGTCGGACGATTATTACAAACATCTGCTGTCGTTGCCGCAAAAATATTTCGACGAAGAATTAACTGGCACAATTATTAACCGATTGAATCGCACGATCACGGAAATCACGAATTTCCTGAATATGTTTGCGAATAACTTTTTCCAAATGTTGTTGACGCTGGTCATGATTTTCGCGATTACGGCGTTTTATAGTTGGTGGTTGGCGGTGTTGTTGATCGCGATTTATCCGATATTTTTGTGGTTGACGACGATCACGTCGAAAAAATGGCAAAAATGGGAAGGCGAGAAAAACGAGCAAATCGATACCGCGTCGGGCCGATTCGCCGAAGTTGTTGGACAAATTCGCGTCGTCAAAAGTTTCGTGACAGAAAAAACCGAGCTAAAATCTTTCGCAAATCATTTCGGCCGCGTGATCGGAATCACGAAAAAACAATCCAATTATTGGCACAAAATGGACGTCGCGCGCCGCATCGTTTTGAACGTGATTTTCTTCGCAATTTTTGCAATTATTTTCATCCAAACGGCGAATGGAACGTTCACGATCGGCGTGATGGTTTTGTTGATTCAATTGGTGAATATCGCGCGGCAACCGATTTTTGGTATGAGCTTTATCGTTGATTTTGCCCAACGCGCGGTGGCGGGCAGCCGTGATTATTTCAAAGTCATGGACGAAAAATCGGAAACGCATGACGCGAAAAACGCCAAAGATTTGAAAATCAACGACGCGAAAATTTCGTACAATGACGTGGCGTTTAGCTACGAAGAAAAAGAGCAAGTTTTGCGAAAGATTTCGTTCGATGTCGGCAAAGGTGAAAAGGTCGCGTTCGTCGGCGAATCGGGCGGTGGCAAAACGACGATCACGAGTTTGTTGCTGCGATTATACAATCCAACTTCAGGTGAAATCGAAATCGACGGCCAAAATATCGCGAAAATTACGAACGAATCCTTGCGAAAAAACATCGGTGTCGTGTTCCAAGAACCGGCATTGTTTAGCGGCACGATTCGCGAAAACATCGCGTATTCACGACCGAACGCGACGAATGACGAAATTGCGAAAGCTGCGAAAATGGCCAACGCGCACGAATTTATCACGAAATTTGAACACGGCTACGACACGAAAATCGGCGAACGCGGTTTGAAATTATCGGGCGGACAAAAACAACGAATTGCCGTGGCGCGGGCGATTTTGAAGGACGCGCCGATTCTGATTTTGGACGAGGCTACGTCGTCGTTGGATTCCAAATCCGAACATTTGGTGCAGCAAGCGTTGGACCGATTGATGAAAAATCGCACGACGCTTATCATCGCGCACCGATTGTCGACGATTGCGAATGTTGATCGAATTGTGACGATCAAAAACGGACGAATCGATGAAGTTGGATCGCCGGATAAGCTTTCGCAAACGGGCGGCATTTACGCGGAGTTGTTGGAATTGCAAAATGGCGCGACGGAAACGGCGAAAAAGCGACTTAAAAAATTTGACATCGCGGCGTGATATAATTGAACAGAATTGAGGAGGAATATGGCGGAAAAAAAGAAATCAAAATACGATTCATCGACGAAAAATTGGCAGCGAATTGCGATTTGGATAATTGCGTTGGTCATGGCGATTGGGACAATCACGACGTTCATCGTGGTGATTATTGCTAATAATAATCCGGACGCGAATCCGCAGCGAATTGCGCAAGATAGGCAGTTGGAGGAATACCAAAAACAGCTAGAGGCGCAGCAGAAGCAAGAGATTGAGCGTTTGGCGAAACTGCAAATTCTGCCGGGTTATGAGTCGGAAATCGGCACGTTTGACGCCGCCGGCGTGACGGATCTAAAAGTCGAAACACTCAAAGAAGGTGACGGCGACGAAGTGACCGATGGCGCGACGATCGCGGCGAATTATACCGGCTGGACGCCAGACGGCAAGATTTTCGACAGCACAAAATCCGACGGCAGCGATGCGACGCCGGTTAGCTTCTCGCTTTCGCGGGTGATCGAAGGTTGGGGCAAAGGCCTGGTTGGCGTGAAAGTTGGTGGCGTTTACGAGTTGACAATCCCGTCCGACCAAGCGTACGGCGCACAAGGCAGCGGCACAACAATTGCGCCCGATACGCCACTGAAATTCGTGGTCGAAGTCACGGCGACGACACCGAAATCTTAATCGATATCGCGGTTTAATTTCGCAGCCAATGCGACCATGCGTGCTGGATAATTTGTTACGACGGCGTCGATGTCGCGCCGGTTGGCACGGATGACGGCGTCGTTGCGATTGACGGTGTAAAGATAAGTAAACAGTCCCAAATCATGCGCGACTTTGGTGGCAAACGCGTTATAGTGCAGGCGATGAAATCCAACGGCCGCCAGATTAAGTCGTTTGTGCCACAATATAAATTTTTGCGGATTTATTGTGTGCAGCAGCGCCAATTGTGCGTGCGGCCAGTTGTCGCGAATTTCGCACAAAACCTTGGTTTTGAACGATGAAATGAGCAATTCTTCACACTGGGACTTTTTGGACTTATAATGTTTCGCAATCACGTTTAGCGTGTCGCTAATATTTCGCGATGTTTTGATTTCGATATTGACGAAAACTTGGCCACGACACAATTTCAGTGCTTGGTCCAGCGTCGGAATCGGTCGATACGCGCCAACGATTTCGCAAAGTTTGTCATATGAATGCTGCGAAATCCAAATATTTTTGCCGTGCGTTCGCCGCAGATGCGGATCGTGGCACAATATCGGGATGCAATCGCGCGTCATCTGCACATCAAACTCAATCATGTCGGCGTCATCGCGAATACCACGCTCGATCGCTTCGAGTGTATTTTCCGGCGCTTCGCCAGCAGCGCCGCGATGTCCGATAATTAACATGACACCATTATACATGCTAAAATGGTTGCGAAACATTGCGAAAAAACGGAGGAATATATGGATTGGAATCAAGTTCTAGATGCGGGCGACGTGGACGGCGGCGTGATTAATGTTGTCGTCGAAATCCCGATGGGCAGCAATAATAAAGTTGAGTGGAACCGCAAACTGCGCGTGTTCGAAGTTGACCGCGTCGAGCCGAAAATTTTTGCGAAACCGACGAATTACGGTTTCATTCCGCAGACGCTCGACGAAGACGGCGACGAATTGGACGCGTTGATTATTACCGAAAATCCGTTGCCGGTCGGCGTGTTTTTGAAAGCACGCGTTTTGGGCGTCATGAAATTTGTCGATGACGGCGAAGTTGACGATAAGATTATCGTGGTTCCAGCCGACGATCGCAATGCCGGCGGTAAGGCTAAAACGTTGGCCGACTTGCCGGAACAACTTATCAAACAGATTGAATTTCACTTTAGCCATTACAAGGATTTGAAAAAAGCCGGCACAACCAAAGTTGAAAAATGGGGCGACATCGACGAAGCCAAAGCTGCAATCCGCGAAAGTCAAACGCGCTGGCAAAATCAATAGTTGGAGTCCGCGTTAGCTTTTGACGGCGTAAACGATCAGCCGGTGGCTGTATGTGCCGCGTCCCGCATCGTATTGTCCGGTGCAGGTCATGATGTTCAAGCCCGCGCCGCCGCTGATCGGCGACAACGCACGGCGCATATTGACCGATTCCAGCGTGGTTACTTCGACTGACGCGACGGTGTACGTTGCCGTGATTCCACCGCCAGCTTGGATGAAAATTTGGCCGCCAACTGGCACGGACGCCAATCCACCCAGCACGCCGGGCGAGTGTCCGTCCAAAAACATTGCGCCAGGTGATCCTGCCGATGCGCTGCCGTTCCACCATCCGACGACCGATCCGGGCACGTCGACGTTTCCGCCTGTGGTCAAGCCGACGCCTACGATTTGCGAATTCAAACCGATGCTCGGAATCGAAATAAAATATGGAACGCCGGCCGCAACGGAATCGGCTGGCGACGGAGCTGGCGCGGTAATGGAAGTGGCATTTTCGCGAGACGGCTGATGGTTGACTTGAGCTGGAGATTTTGTTTGCCCTGATGCCGCGATCATTTGGTCGGTATCTGTGGCAAGTTTTTCGGTGATTTCGCCAATAGGACTGTCAATCCCGTTTGATTTTTGCGGTGGAATCTGCCGAATCTCGACGGTATTTTGCTGGTTCAAGGCGGTTGCGAAAACTTCGTCCGCAATCAGGCTGGCCGGCATCGGCAAAACTGCTGCGAAAACCAAAATCCCCAGCAGACTTCTCGCGACCTTTTTCATTTCGCTGGTAAAGTTTCGTTTGTATAAAGCAAAAAATGTGGTGGACATCTAAAATTTCTCCAAAACAAAAAAACACGTCCCTCGTGCTTTTATTCACAATAACATAACTAACGAATATTTGCAATAGGCAATTTCAGATTGTTTGCGAAAAGCTATTTTTCTTTGGACGTCGACATTTTTTTCAACTGGGCGCGAATTTTGTTTCGCGCGTGTGGCGTGCGAATGCGCGACAACCAGCCGGAATTCGGCTTGACATTGCGGCGCGTGATAACTTCGACGACGTCGCCGGATTTGAGCGGCGTGTCGAAACTGACGCCGCGCCCGTTGACTTTGAACGAATGGGCGTTTTTGCCGATGTCGGAATGCACGCGGTAGGCGAAATCCAGCGGTAGCGCGTCGTCTGGCAAATCGAAAATGTCGCCACGTGGCGTATAGACGAAAATCCGATCCGAAAACAGATTGATTTTCATTTTTCGCACGTCGGCGTTTTCGCCAGCTCGCAGTTTGGCGGCGACTTCTTGCAACTCGCGAATCCAGTGCAAATCGGCCGGCATGGCGGCGATGTGGCCGTGGCGGTAGGCGTCGGTCAATTTTTGCTCGTTATAGTGAAAACTGGCCGCCAACCCACGTTCGGCGTATTCGTGCATTTGTTCTGTGCGAATTTGGAATTCGACGATTTGTTTTTCAGGCGTAATCACTGTCGTGTGAAGCGACTGATAACCGTTTTGTTTCGGCATGGCGATGTAATCTTTGATCCGTTCGAACATCGGTTTGTATAGCGCGTGCAAAATTCCCAGAACTTGATAACAAGTGTTTTTGTCGGCGACGATAATTCGCAGCGCGATCAGATCGTAAATCGCGTCGATGTCATCGACCTTGCCCAATTTTTTGTGTAGCGAATAAACCGATTTGACGCGGCCGTCCATCGTAAACGTGATGTCGTTTTGACGCAACTCCGTTTTGACGGTTTCGCGCACGTGGTCAAGTTTTTTGCTGGCGCGTCCCAGCCGCCGTTTCATTTCTTTGCGTAAATGCTGAAATCTAGTGGGCGCCAGATATGAAAAGCTGATTTCCTCGATTTGCACGCGAACGCGTCCCATGTTTAAACGGTCGGCTAGCGGTGCGAAAACTTCCAAACTTTCGCGGGCGATTTTGCGCTGTTTGTCCGGCGGCTGAAACCGCAAAGTTTGCAAATTGTGCAAACGATCAGCCAGTTTGATGATGATGACACGTACGTCTTGACCAACGGCGACCAATAATTTCGTCAAGTTGTCCTTCGTCTGCGGCAAATACGAATCGATTTCGCGCATGCCGGCGCGTGCCTGCGAAATCTTGGTCACGCCGTCAACCAAAAACGCCACGTCGCGGCCGAATTGATTTTCGATCTCGGGCAGCGTCAAATTGGTATCCTCGACCGTGTCGTGCAAAACGCCGGCCAAAACCGTGTCGATGTCCATGCCCCAATCAATCAGCGTGGCGGCGACGGCTAACGGATGGATGATGTATGGCTCGCCGCTCTTTCGCTTTTGGCCAGCGTGAGCTCGCGTTGCCATATCAATCGCCGCAGCCAGTTCGGTGATCTGGTTTTCATCGTATTGATCTTTGGCGATGGCTAGCAGCTGCGACTTCTTCATTCATATAGTATATATCGTTCGCGAAAAGTGGTAAAATGAATGCAGTTATGCTAATAACCTAACGGGAGGGCACGAATGGCAAAAGTAAAAATCGCGATTAACGGTTTCGGACGCATTGGTCGCAACGCGTTCAAAATCGCGTGGGGTCGCAGCGATATCGAAATAGTGGCGGTAAATGATTTGACCGACAACAAAACGTTGGCGCATCTGTTGAAATACGATTCGACATACGGCACGTACGATCCAATTGTTGGCTACGACGACAACCATATTATTGTTGACGACGTCAAAGTTAAAGCGTTGGCTGAATCTGATCCGGCGAAATTACCGTGGAAAGAATTGGGCGTCGATGTGGTCATTGAATCAACCGGCCGGTTCGTCGATCCCGCCAAAGCAAAGGCGCACATCACAGCGGGCGCCAAAAAAGTCGTTCTGTCGGCGCCTGCAAAGGGCGACGGTGCGAAAACCATCGTGCTCGGCGTCAACGACGAACAGATTGGCGACACCGGCGACGTCATCAGCAACGCTTCATGCACGACCAACTGTATTTCGCCGGTAATGGCGATTTTGGAAAACAATTTCGGCGTCCAAAAAGCCATGATGACGACGATTCACTCCTACACGTCGGACCAGAATTTGCTGGACGGGCCACACAAAGACCCGCGCCGCGCCCGCAACGCTGCCACCAACATTATCCCGACCTCGACCGGCGCTTCGATCGCTGCTGCCGAAGTTATTCCGTCGCTCAAAGGCAAATTCGGCGGCGCCAGTTTGCGCGTGCCGACCTCAATCGTATCGATCAGCGATTTCGTCGTCATGCTGAAACGAAAAACCACGGTCGATGAAGTCAACGAAATTTTCCGTACTGCCGCCAAAGAACCGTATTATCAAGGAATCCTTGACATTACCGACGAAGAATTGGTGTCGAGCGATTTCATCGGCAATGCTTCATCGTGCGTGGTTGATCTGCCGCTGACCGACGTTGTTGACGGCGATATGTTGAAAATCGTGGCGTGGTATGACAACGAATGGGGTTATTCCAATCGATTGGTCGAATTAACGGCGGACGTGGCGAAAACGGTTTGAATTATGAAAGTATATCTCGGCGCCGACCATCGGGGTTTTGACCTGAAAGAAAAGATTTTCGCGTATCTGTCCAAGCGCGGCATTGATGTCGAAGACGTCGGCAACGAAACGATGGAACCAGGCGATGATTTCCCGCAATTTGCCCAGGCGGCGGCCTTGAAAGTTATCGGTTCAAACGACAACGATCCGCGGGCGATCTTGGCGTGCGGCGGTGGTCAGGGCATGGCGGTCGCGGCCAATCGATTTCGCGGAATTCGCGCCGTCGTGGTGTGGGACGCGTACGAAGCTAGGATGTCGCGCAACGACAACGACGCGAACGTGCTGGCGTTGCCGGCTCGTTTGCTGGAAAACGATGACGACCAATATTGGCAAGATATCATCGACGCGTGGCTAGACACGCCATTCGCCGATGCCGAACGATACGCCAGGCGCAACCGACAATTAGATGAATTATCATAGGAAAATCATGACGAAAAAACCACCCGCAAAATCTGCGAAAAACGCAAAACGCAAAATCAAACCCTTGACGCTTCATCGATTAATCGGCGAAATGAGTTTTTGGGGAACGTTCACGCGCTGGCTTTTTCTGACAGTTTTCGCAGTTTTGTTCGTGTTATTTCTGACGATCGTCATGTCGCATGTTGGCAGCAGCGCCGGCAGCGATTTGCTCAGCGGATTGCTTATCGTGCTGATGGTTTCAATTATGTTTGTGTTTTATGACGGATTGTATGTCAATATGTCGCGAAGTGTGCCGATTAGCGTGACTTTGGATCGTGTTGTTTTGTTCGGTAGCGAAATTGTTTTTGCCATCGCCGTCGTCTGGTCAAGTGTCGTGACAGTGCCGACGTTCGTGATTCGCGGTATCGCTATGGCACCAATTTTCGCGACGCTGATTTTGCTACTACGATTGGTTTTGGGCATCATCGGAGGCAAAAAGTCGAAATGACGGCGATTTGTCCAACGATTTTGGCGTCGACGCCTGACGAATTCTCGCGACAACTTTCGCGCTTGGAACGTTTCGCGACGCGCGTGCAAATCGATATTATGGACGGCGATTTTGCGAAACCGACATCGGTCAGCCTGAACCAAATTTATTGGCCAGAAGATTGGACGGTTGATTTGCATTTGATGTTGCGAAAACCAACTGAATGGATCGAAATGATTGTGTCGCTGAACCCGCACCTGGCGATTGTGCACGCGGAATCGGACGGTGATTTGATTGGTACGATGGAGCATTTGCGAAAATTTGGCATCAAATCTGGCGTGGCGTTGTTGCCGGAAACTTTGCCAGAAAAAGCCCGCGAGTTGATCGTAGCGGCCGACCACGTTTTGTTGTTCGCTGGAAGTCTGGGCGAAATGGGCGGCACGGCGAATCTGAATGTTTTGGAGAAAGTTGCGAAAATTCGCGAAATCAATCCGCATGTTGAAATCGGTTGGGACGGCGGTGCGAACATGGAAAATGTGCGAAAATTGGCAAACGGCGGAATCGATGTGATAAATGTCGGCTCGGCGGTAATGAACGCCGACGATCCGGAAATTGCCTACGATGAATTACGGAGCAAATTGTGACGATTTCGCAACTGCAGATTCATGCCAACAATATCCGACAAAATGTCATCAAAATGCTGGTGGCTGCTGGCAGCGGGCATTCGGCTGGGCCGCTGGGGCTAGCGGATATTTTCGCAGCACTGTATTTGGAGATTGCGAATTATGATCCGGCGAATTCGCAGTGGGACGAGCGCGATATTATCATGCTATCGAATGGGCATTGTTGTCCGGTGCAATATGCGGCGATGGCCGAGGCGGGGCTGATTCCGGTTGAGGAGTTGATGACTTTGCGAAAGTTTGGTTCGCGGTTGCAGGGGCATCCGGAACGCGACAAATTGGAATGGTTGGAAACGACTTCGGGGCCGCTGGGTTCGGGGCTTTCGCAAGCCGCCGGCATGGCGTATGCGATCAAGAACTTGAACAAACAGAAAAATCGTTGGGTGTACTGCGTGACCGGCGACGGCGAATTGGACGAAGGCAATAACTGGGAGGCAATTATGTTCGCCGCGAAATATAATTTGCACAATTTGATTGTGACGGTCGATCGCAACAACATTCAAATCGACGGAAATACCGAAGATGTGATGCCGCTGGAAAATTTGCGCGCGAAATGGGAATCGTTCAATTGGCACGTCATCGAAGTCGACGGCAACAACATCGAAAGTTACATCGACGCGTGTTCGGAAGCGCGTGCCGTCGTCGAAAAACCGTCGGTGATTATCGCGCACACGATTCCGGGCAAAGGCGTCGATTTCATGGAATACGATTATCGTTGGCACGGCATGCCGCCGAACGCAGAGCAGGCGAAAGAGGCTTTGCGAAAATTGCGAACATTAAACGGCCAGATCGAGGCGAGCGCATGAACTACGAATTAAATCCGAAGTTATATGATGACGATGTTGCGCAAGAGCCGATCCGCAAAGGTTTTGGCGTTGGCTTGAAAAAACTCGGCGCATCAAATCCGAAAGTTGTCGCGTTGTCGGCCGATTTGACCGAATCGACGCAGATGCACTTATTCGCCGAAGAATTTCCGGAGCGATTTATCGAGGTTGGAATCGGCGAGCAAAATCTCGTGACGCTGTCGAGCGGTTTGGCGCACATGGGTTACATCCCGTATTGTTCCAGTTACGCGGCGTTTAGCCCGGGGCGCAATTTTGAGCAGATTCGCACGACGATCGCGCTGAATAATCAACCGGTCAAGATCGTCGGTTCGCACGCCGGCGTGTCGGTTGGGCCGGACGGCGCCACGCACCAGTCGTTAGAGGATATCGCGTTGATGCGCGTGTTACCGAATATGGTCGTCATCGCGCCGGGCGATTCGATCGAAGCGCGAAAAGCCACGATCGCGATGGCCGAAAATTCTCAGCCGAACTATATCCGTTTGGCACGCGAAAAAGCGCCAATTTTCAGCACGGAAAATTCGCCGTTCGAAATCGGCAAAGCATACAAATTGCGCGACGGCAACGACGTGGCGATCGTGACAACCGGATCAATGACATATCACGCGTTGATTGCTGCCAAAGAATTGGAATCACGGGGAATCTCCGCCGAAATTGTGCACGTCCCGACGATCAAGCCGCTGGACGAATCGACGATTTTGGCGTCGGCGCAAAAATGCGGCCGCATCGTGACGTGTGAAGAAGCCCAAATCGCGGGCGGCTTCGGCGGCGCAGTTGCAGAATTGCTCTGCGAAAAACTGCCAACGCCGTTGAAACGCATTGGTGTTCCGGATAAATTTGGTCAGTCAGGCACGCCGAGCGAATTGCTGGAATTTTTTGGCCTGACCGGCTCGCAAATCGCCGATACGGTAAAAAACTTTGTCGAAAATATACCAAAATATCACGAAGGATTATAAAATATGAAAATTCTCGCAATCGCTGATCGCAACCCACATCTGAATTTTGTAAAATTCATTGCAGAAAACCCTGTCGATTTGATTATGACGCTCGGTGATCTGACGCGTGAAGATTTGATTGGGCTTGAATACATAAATATTCCGAAAATTGGAGTTTACGGCAACCACGACAGTGGAAACTATATGAATGAGTTTCAGATTGCGAATTTACATATGGCGACGTGGGATTTTGCCGGGCTGAAATTCGGCGGGTTTCAAGGTTGTGTGCGATATAAACAGAATCCTGATGCGATTATGTATACGCAAGACGAAGCGTCGCAAATGTTTTCGCAATTTCCACCGGTTGATATTTTTATCACGCATTGTCCACCGCGCGGTATAAACGACGAAGACGAAATTGCACACCAAGGTTTCGATGGTTTGCGAAGTTACATCGATCGTTTTCCGCCGAGGATTCTATTGCATGGACACACATATCCGGATGATGAAAATGTCGTGCGTCAACACGGCCCGACGCGAATTGAATACGTATATAAATATAAAGTGATCGAGATATAGGAGGAGCTATGACAATTCGAGAAATTCGTGAACGAACCCTACGCGCCCGCCATTTGATGCAACGCGCTCGCCAGCAACATTTCGCCGTTGGTGCGTTCAATATCGACAATCAGGAAACGTTGATTGCGATCGCGCGTGCGGCGCAAAAACTGGACTCGCCGGTGTTAGTCGAAGTTTCGCAAGGCGAAGTTGACGCTATGGGACTGGAAAACGTGCGCGATTTGGTTGATAATTACCGCGAAGAATACGGCGTCGAAATGTATCTGAACCTGGATCATTCGCCGACCGTCGAAAACGCCAAAAAAGCCATCGACGTCGGTTACGAATTTATCCACATCGACATTTCGCAGGCGAATCACGACGCGACCGACGCGGAAATTATTGCGAAAACCCGCGAAGTCGTCGAATATGCCAAATTTACCGGCGCGTTGGTTGAATCGGAACCGCATTATTTTGGTGGTTCGTCGAACCTTCACAACGAGGAAATCGATTATGAAAAGATCAAAAAAACATTTTCGACGCCGGATGGTGCTGCGAAATTTGTGAGCGAAACGGGCATCGACACATTCGCGGCGGCGATTGGGAATTTGCATGGCAAATATCCGGTGCCGAAACAACTCGATTTGGATTTGCTGGCGGAAATTCGCAGCGCGATTGACTGCAATATTTCGCTGCACGGCGGGTCGGGCACGCCGCTGCATTATTTCCAAAACGCGGCGGAAATTGGCGTGTCAAAAATCAATATCAACAGCGACATGCGCTACGCTTTTCGCAAAACGCTGGAAAAGGTTTTGACCGAAAACCCTGACGAATACGCCATCGTCAAATTAATGCCAGCGGTTTACGTGGCCGTGCAAAATGTCGTCGAAGAAAAAATTCAGGCGTTTGGCAGCGCCGGAAAAGCGGTGCTATAAATGAAAAAACCAACTTTTCTATCAATTGGCTCGGCGGTTCAGGATGTTTTCATGAGCAATAGCGATGCGTTCGCGCCGGTGTGCGAAAGCCCGGACGAATGTTTCGCGAAATTACCGCTTGGTGCCAAAGCTGACGTCAACAATATCGAATTCTCGACGGGCGGCGGCGCGACGAACGCGGCAACGACATTTGCGCGTGGCGGTTTTCACTCGATTTTCATGGGCACGGTCGGGCGCGATCCGGCTGGCGCGGCGGTGCTGGCGACGCTGGACATGGAGAGTGTTGACACTTCGCATGTTTCGTATTCGGATAAGTACAACACGGGGTATTCCGTGCTGTTGCTGGCGCCAAACGGCGAACGCACCATTTTGACGTATCGCGGTGCTAGCACGCATTATGACGCGCGGAACTTTGATTTGTCAGAGGTCAAAGCTGACTGGTTGTATGTGTCGACGATGGCTGGGTCGATGGATGTATTGGCAAAAATTTTTGACCAGGCGCGAAAAATGCAAATCAAAATCGCGTTCAACCCCGGCAAACGTGAATTGGCGCAACCCGAAAAACTGCGTGGATTGCTAGATGACGTCGAAATTTTGATCACCAATCGTGACGAAATGAAACAGGTCGTATCCGGCGAAACTGCCGAGGAATTGGCGCTGCACGCGCGAAATTATTGCCCGATCGTCATCGTGTCCGACGGACCGAACGGCGTCACGGCGGTTGATTCGCAGCGGGTCGTCACGGCGGGCTTGTACGACGATGTGCCGGTAACCGACCGAACCGGCGCGGGCGACGCGTTTGGGTCGGGCTTTGCTATGAAAATCGCCAACGGCGCAGGTTTGGCCGAAGCAGTCACGTTCGCCAGCGCGAATTCGACATCGGTAATTCAACACATTGGTGCGAAAACAGGCATTTTGGGCGCGAATGCGCAGGTGCACGAAATGCCGCTGGATATTAGGTTGCGATAAGGATCGAATGTCGGAAACTTTGCGAAAAATACTGAATGCTCGAGAACCGTTGTTTTCGATGACGATCGACGATTTGGAACGTGCTAGCGGAAACTCGGGGATCGATATCGCGCTGGCGGCGAATATTTCGCAGAATTTTCACGAAGCGGTGGCGGGACTTGGCTTGGATTCGCGCGATTTGTCGTCGTCTGAAATATATGCGGCGATTATGAATCGTGTTCGCGATGATGGTGCACGAATTATGGAAAAATTGCGAAAAACATCCGCCATCGATTTTGCAAAGAAATCCCCGCTCGGGAAAAATGTGTGGGTGTTGAAACACGCCGCTGCGAAAAACTTATTGCGAAAATCGCCGCCGCAAAAATTGATGAAAAATTTGGGCTATCGGTCGATTGATTCGATGTTGCGCCGCGAGAAAATTGACGAAATCTACACAGCGATTCGGTTTAGCGAAAATGACGAATGGCTCGACGAATTCAACAAAGGTTTCGCGAAAATCACGCCAACTGATTTTGAAATTCGCGGTACAAAAATCATCGAAATCAATTCGGAAAAATTCGGTATTTTGGCGCGTGATTTCATGCGTAGAAAACATCACGATGTGATCCACGCCAAAGAAATCGGCGTGGTTGCGATCGTGCCGCGTCCGGAGTCTTTGCCGCTGTTGACGCTGGCTTTTACATTTCATTATTTGAATGAAATTCGACTGTATTCGACGTTTTTCAAATTGAAACAAACCGAAAACGATTTCGGTAAAATTGTCGCAAAAACATTGTCAGCCGATCCGAAAAACGCGGCGAAAATCGCTGGACGAAATGTGCATTGGCGAATTTTGCACCAGCATTTGGGTGCCGACGAAACGGCTGCGAAAATCTTGCCACCGCACGTTCAGCCGGAAGATTTGGTTTTTCGCAGCGCCGCGGAATCTTTGGCGAAAATCGATTCGGCGATGACGTTTTGGTGCGGTTTGAATTATACGGCGAAATTATATGATGACCGCATTTTGTCGTTCAATTTGTTGGACGCATTAATTGACGCGGCGGAAAATTTGCCGATGGAAAAAGGTTCGAACGAGTATTTGCGTCGGGCGCTTGGCGATGAGATTTTGGCGCGATATTTGACGGCGAAAACATTGCGGTTGCAGGCTTTGGCAAACTTGAATTTGGTTTAGTATTTTGTGTCTGTTTGGCGTACAATGGTTTCGATGAGCCAAAAGTTTCAGTTACACACGAAATACAAGCCGACCGGGGATCAGCCGGCGGCGATTTCGCAATTGGTTCGCGGATTAAATGACGGCGAACACGAGCAAACTTTGCTTGGTGTGACGGGTTCGGGCAAAACTTTTACGATGGCAAATATTATTTCGCAAACTGGGAAGCCGACGCTGGTTTTGGCGCACAACAAAACGTTGGCGGCACAGTTATATTCCGAATTTCGCGCGTTTTTTCCCGATAACGAAGTGCATTATTTTGTCAGTTATTTTGACTATTACCAACCGGAAGCCTACATCGCGTCGTCTGACACTTACATCGAAAAAGATTCTAAAATCAACGAAGAGATCGATCGTTTGCGCCACAGTGCGACCGCCGCGTTATTGACGCGCCGCGACACGATTATCGTGGCGTCGGTGTCGTGTATTTACGGCATCGGTTCGCCGGGCGATTATGCCGATATGTCGGTCACGATCACGCGTGGCGAGCGGTTCAAGCAGGAAAAATTGATGCGCCATTTGAACGACATCCAATACCAACGCAACGACATCGATTTTCATCGCGGCACGTTTCGCACGCGCGGCGATGTGCTAGACATTTTTCCGGCGGGTTCCGAAAACGCGGTGCGGATTGAATTTTTTGGCGACGAAATCGAGCGGATTTTGCGAATCGATCCGCTGACAGGCGAGATTTTGAGCGAACCGCCGATTGTCAAGATTTTCCCGACTTCGCACTACGTCACGCCGAAAGAAAAGTTGGCCGGCGCGATTGCGAAAATCAAAGCTGAATTCGCTGATCGGTTGGATTATTTCGAGAAAAATCAGAAATACTTGGAAGCTCAACGGCTTTCACAGCGCACGAAATTTGACATCGAAATGTTGGAGGAAACTGGCTTCGTCAAAGGCATCGAAAACTATTCGCGCTATCTGACCGACCGCGAACCGGGTGAGCAGCCGGCGACATTGTTAGATTATTTTCCAGATGACTTTTTGTTGTTGATTGACGAATCGCACATGACGTTGCCGCAGGTTCGCGGCATGTATAACGGCGATCGCGCACGCAAAGAAACATTGGTAGATTTTGGTTTTCGCTTGCCGTCGGCGCTGGATAATCGTCCGCTGACTTTCGACGAATTTGAGCGTCACGTTAACCAAGTGATTTATGTTTCGGCGACGCCGGGCGATTACGAATTGGAACATTCGCCGACGCCTGCGCAGCAGGTTATTCGCCCGACAGGATTATTGGATCCGAAAATCGACGTTCGCAAAAGTGAGGGGCAAATTGATGATTTGATTCACGAAATTCGCGAGCGAACTGCGAAATCGGAACGCGTTTTAGTGACGACTTTGACGAAACGTATGGCGGAGGATTTATCAACCTATTTGATCGAAATCGGCATCAAAACGGCGTACATCCACAGCGATATCGACACGTTGGAGCGCGGCGACATTTTGCGGGATCTACGCGCCGGCGTGTACGACGTTTTGGTCGGAATCAATCTGTTGCGCGAGGGTTTGGATTTGCCGGAAGTTTCGTTGGTGGCGATTATCGACGCCGACAAAGAAGGCTTTTTGCGAAGCGCTGGGGCATTGATCCAAACGATCGGTCGCGCGGCGCGTCACGTCGACGGCACGGTAATAATGTATGCCGATAACATGACGAAATCGATGCAGCAGGCGATTGACGAAACCAATCGCCGTCGCGAAATTCAGGAAAAGTATAATCGTGAAAATAGCATTACGCCAACCGGTATCGCGAAAGAAATCGGCGAAGGTCTGCGGGCGATTATCCCGGGCAAAGACAAAGATGCGGCGAAAAAACTTAACCTGAACAAAATCCCGAAAGACGAATATCCGAATTTGATTCGCGAACTCACTTCGCAGATGGAACTCGCCGCGGCGAATTTGGAATTCGAACGCGCGGCGGATTTGCGTGATACGATCGACGATATCAAACGCAAATTATAGGCTGCGAAAAACCGCCGCAAATGGTATAATTACCTCATGGCAAACATCACGAACGACGACGTCGCGCATTTGGCGACGCTTTCGCAAATTGCGCTTTCGCCGGATGAAATGAACGCGATGCGAGAGGATTTGGGAAACATTTTGAAATATATTGAACAATTGGACGATCTGGACACCAGTGGCGTCGAGCCGACGTATCAAGTGACGGGCTTGCAAAACGTGTTTCGCAACGACGATATTCAACCGCATGTCACGCGCGAAAAATTGCTGGATTTGGCGCCGGATGTGGCTGATAATCAGATGAAGGTGCCGAAGGTTTTGTAAAATGACGATCAACGAGATTTTGAGCAGAATTAAAAGTGGCAAATCTTCGGCGCGAAAAGAAATCGAAGCAGCGATCGGCCGTGCCGAATCGATCGGCGAAACCAACGCGATTTTGGAAATTATTCGTGACCGAGCACTGGCACGGGCGGACGAAATTGACGCGAAAATTGCGAAGGGCGAAAATGCCGGGAAACTAGCCGGTGTGCCATTCGTCGCGAAAGACAACTTTTTGACATTGGGTTCAAAAACCACTGCGGCCAGCAAAATGTTGGAAAATTTTGAATCGCCAATTCAAGCCGCCGCGATCGAAAAATTGGAAGCGGAAGGCGCGATTTGCATCGGCAAAGCCAACCTCGACGCGTTCGCGCACGGCGGCAGCACGGAAAACTCGGCATATGGCGTGACCGAAAACGCGATCGATCCGACGCGCGTGGCCGGCGGCTCGTCTGGTGGATCGGCGGTCGTTGTCGCGAAAGGCGTCGTGCCGTTTGCACTCGGTTCGGACACGGGCGGATCGATTCGTCAACCGGCATCGTTCAACGGCGTGGTCGGATACAAACCGACGTACGGCATGATTTCGCGTTATGGCGTTGTTGCGATGGCGTCGTCGACCGACGTGGTGGGGCCGATTGCGAAAATGGTTGAGGATGTGGAAATTGTTTGCGAGATTTTGGCGGGACGGGACGGACGGGACGGAACGGTACTCTCGAATTACTTTGCGAAAAGTGACGACTCTGTAGAAGTTATGTATTTCGTACACGGAACCACGACGGACAACGAGAACGATCGTTCGACAGGCTGGAATGACGGTAAATTATCCGAACTGGGAATTCAACAGAGCAGGGATTTGGCAAAAATAGTCGAAAATGAAAAATTCGACGTAGTCTTTAGTTCGGATTTGGCGCGAGCCGTAGAATCGGCGAAACTTAATTTTCCTAATAGCGAAATTATTCAGGACGCGCGTTTGCGTGAATGTAACTACGGCGACCTAAATGGAGCTGATTCTGGATTGGTTCGCGAAGAGGATCATATTGAAATTCCGTTCCCAAATGGTGAGTCCACTACCGATGTTGAAAAACGAATCCGCAGTTTTTCCGAATTCCTGATCAGTAACTATAGCGGAAAACGAGTCGCAGTCGTTGCGCATAAATCTCCGCAACTGGCTTTTCAAGTCGTTGCAGAAGGAAAAACTTGGACAGAAGCTATCGAGAATGATTGGCGAAAAACGAAAAAATGGCAACCGGGCTGGAAATATGAAATCTCTAATCTCGTGAAACCAGATAATAAGCCATCGAAACTCAAAATCGGCCTCATCCGCGAATTCATGGACGAAAACGTCGACCCCGAAGTTCGCGAAAAAACTTTGCAATATGTGAAATCTTTGCGAAACGCCGGCCACGAAATCATGGAAGTCGATTTGCCGATGGCGAAGTACTCGTTGCCGATTTATTACATCGTGGTGCCGGCGGAATTGTCATCGAATTTGGGTCGATATGACGGCATTCGATATGGTTTGCGCGCACCCGAAGCGAGAACTCTGGGCGAAATTTACGGCATGAGTCGTGACCAAGGATTCGTCGACGAGAACAAGCGCCGCATTATGATCGGTTCGTACGTGTTGTCATCGGGATATTTCGACGCTTATTACCAACAAGCGCAAAAAGCACGCACGTTGTTGATTGACGAATTCAATGAACTTTTCGCAAATTACGATTTGCTAGTTGGCCCTACCGCTCCGACGCCGGCGTTCAAAATCGGCGAAAACGCGCACGATCCGGTGAAAATGTATTTGGCGGATATTATGACTGTTCCGGCGAGTTTGGCGGGATTGCCGGCGATTTCTGTTCCGGCTGGCGTGAATGATGCGGGCTTGCCGATTGGCGTGCAGATTATCGGGCCGCAGAAATCTGACACGCTGGTGCTGAATCTGGCAAAGCAAATGGAGGCCGCGAAATGATCGTTTTCATGTTGGTTGTGATAGTAGTCATCGCTATTTTGCTGTTGGTAATTTTGGGAGCGACGCGCAAACGCCCGCATCATTTGGATATTGAAAAATATCGCTGCGAATGGCTAAAAATCGAGAATTCTTTGGACAAAAAAAATCTGGCGACATTTGAAATGGCGATCGTTAGCGCCGACAAATTGCTTGACCAAGCCATGAAAGACAGCGGAATTTCGGGCGAAACCATGGGCGATCGATTGAAAAATGCGCGTGGGGAATTTAGCAATGTCGACAACGTTTGGAGGGCGCACAAATTGCGAAATCGCATCGCGCACGAAACTGACGCGAAAATCTCGCCGTTGATGGCGCGAAAAGCTTTGGCGACGTTCAAACGTTCGTTGAAAGAATTGGGGGCGATATGAGTGACGAAATCGTTGATGTTTTGAAAAACACGCGTCACATGACATTGTCTACAGTGTGCGAAAATGGTTCGCCGTGGGGGACGCCGGTTCGGTTTATTTTTAGGTGCGGAAAGATTTATTGGACAAATGTCGATAAATCCGTGCACATGGGAAACATTCGCCGCGACAATCGCATTTTTATTTCGGTTGTGAATTACGATCAGGAAAAGTATCGCGCCGCTTATATCAAAACCGTTGCAAAACAAATTGCTGCCGTTAAAAATCCTGAAATTTTCGCAAAGTTTTTCAAAAGCGGCAAATATAACCCGAAAGATTTCGTGCTTTGTAGCGCCGATATCGGCCGACCTGATGCATCGAAACCTCGCGAGGATCGACTGTATTATTATGTGAACGAGGAGGCGAAATGAATAAATCGTCAGATTACGAACCGACCATTGGCATTGAATGTCACGTCCAATTAAAAACCGCGACGAAATTGTTCAGCGCGACTGACAACGACGCACGTGACTCCGAACCAAATTCGTGCGTCAGCGAAATCGATTTCGCATTGCCCGGCATGTTGCCAATGTTAAATCACGAGGCGATTGTTTTGGCGGCACGCGCTGGCAAAGCGTTGAACGCGAAAATTGCGAACGTGTCGCGGTTCGATCGCAAACATTATTTCTACCCCGATTTGCCAAAAGGCTACCAAACAACGCAGATGTACCAGCCGATTATTTTGGCGGGATTTGTGGAATTGCCTAGTGGCGTAAAAGTTCGCATCCATCACGCTCATCTGGAGGAAGATGCCGGAAAACTGACGCATCACGGCGATCATTCGCTAGTCGATCTGAACCGCGCCGGCACGCCGTTGATCGAAATCGTGTCGGAGCCGGACATTCATTCGGCGCATGATGCGAAATTGTACGCACAGGAATTGCAGATGTTGATGAAATACGCCGACGTGTCATACGCCAACTTGTTCCACGGAAATATGCGTTTTGATGTTAATGTTTCGGTTGCGAGAAAGGGCGCGACAGAACTTGGTTTGCGATGTGAAGTGAAGAACTTGAACAGTTTTCGTTCAGTCGAGCGTGCCGCCGAATACGAAATTGCGCGTCAAATCGACATTTTGGAATCGGGTGAAACGGTGAAACAGGAAACGCGCGGCTGGCACGACGCCGACCAAAAAACTTTTTCGCAAAGGTCGAAGGAAGACACGCAGGATTATCGGTATATGCCGGACGCGGACATTCCGCCGGTCATTTTGACCGATGACGAAATCGCCGAAATGCAATCCGGTATGCGAAAAATGCCACACGAATATCGCGAAAATTGGCGGGAACTAAACTTGGACGAATCGGTTGTCGAAACGGTTTTGCAGGACGAGCAGTTGGCGGAGTCGATGGACGCGATTTTTGCGAAAGGTTTTCCGCAACCCAAAACAGAAATCGTAGCTGGCATGGCTGATTTCGTAGGCGAAATTTCGATCGACGATTATGACAAATTGGTCAAACGAATTTTCAATTGGTTTGCGTCGATTGCGTGGGAAAGTTTGGACATGAGCCGACTCGACGGGCGAATTGGGCCACGTTGGTTGCTGAGTTTGTCGAAATTGGCAGCGGACGGAAAATTGAGTTCGACGGGCGCGAAGGAGATTTTTGTGGCGGGCTTTTCCGAAGAATTCACGCCGGGAAAAATGCCGGAGGATTTTGCGAAAGAGAAAAACTTGATCCAAAATAGCAACGAGGACGAAATTGCGAAAATCGTCGACGAGGTTCTGGCCGATCCGGCTTCGCAAAAACCGCTAGCGGATATTCGCGGCGGAAACGACAAAGCGATTGGATTTTTGGTCGGGCAGATTATGAAAAAATCGCAGGGCAAGGCGAATCCGGGATTGGCGCAGAAATTGATTCGGGAGAGGCTGTAAATGAAAAAACTGATAATTGTCAATGGAGTGCCGGGATCGGGAAAGACGACTCTAGTCAAGAAATTGCGAAATGATATCGACATCACGATAATTGAGAAGGACGCAATCAAGGAATTCTTTTTCGATTATGTCGGCGTCGGTGATCGCGAATGGTCTCGCATGTTGGGCAAGGCGTCGATTGATTCATTGTTTGCTTTGGTAAATCAGATTTTGTACATCGAAGACGCGATTTTAATCGAAACTGCCTTCTATCGTAATCCGACATTAAGTGATTTGGAATTGTTACGAAAAAGCCATGATTTTGATGTCTTGGAATTGTACTGTGAAGTTGATGAGCAAGTGCGTCAAGAACGATTTGCAAAGCGTGCTAGCGCCGATCGTCATCCGGGACATGCCGATTTGCTGAGCCCGAATGAAGTGCGGGACAATCTTGATCGGTATATTCCGCTTGGAATTGGCAGTTTGGAGGTAGTAGAGACTGCGGACTTTTTGGACGCTGATTATTCGCGCATTCTTGAAAAAGTAAGAGATTTCTTGAGGGAGGAAAAATGAGAAAACCAACCAAAGCCATAATTACCGACGCCGGTTACGCGTCGCGTTACTTGCCGATTGCGAAAACCATCCCGAAAGGCATGTTGCCGATCGGCAATCGCCCGATCATTCAATTGGTTGTCGAAGAATGCGTCGAGGCTGGACTTCGCGAAATTATCATCGTCGCTACGCCGGAAGGCAAACCGATTTACGAGGATTATTTCAACAACGCGGTGAATCATATTCGCAAACAATTGATCGCGCAGGGTAAAGAAAAGCGTTATGATGTCGTGCGCGAAGTGCTAGATTTTCCGAAAATTCGCGTCATCACGCAGGATCCGGCGCTGCCGTACGGCAACGGCTCGCCGATTGTCAGCGCGCGCGATTACATCGCCGACGACGAAGCGTTTGTGGCGATTTATTCCGACGACGTGGTTTTTGGTACCAGCGACACGAAAACGCTGTGCGAAACTTTTGACAAAAATCCAGATGTCAAAGCCATCATTATGGCGCAGGAAGTCGCGCCCGATCAAGTCGACAAATACGGCATCATCTCGCTGAAAAACGGCGAGCATTTGGATAATATCGTCGAAAAACCAGACATTGGCAAAGCGCCGTCGAACTTGGCGAGCTATGGTCGCTATCTGTTGACGCCGGAAGTTTTCGATTATCTAAAACCGAACATGACGAGTTTGGACGATGAATTGTGGACGGTCGACGCGATCACAAAAATGGCAGCAGCCGGCGATGTTTTGGTCGAAAAAACGTCCGGTCAATGGATGACGACTGGCGATCCGAAAAACTATTTCCTGGCGCATTTGAAATATGTGCTAGATCACGAAGATTACGGCGACGACGTGCGTGATTTCGCGAAAAGCGCAAAATGATGCCAAAACGCTTGCGCTAATTCGATTCAAATGATATAGTAGCATTAGTAAATTAAAACAAACAGAGGTTATCGTGGACGCATTTGAGATCTTGGTCATAATTTTATCGGTCACATTATTCGTGTTCTTGTTGCTAGCGATCATTTTGATCGCCATGTTGATGCGAATTTCATCCAAAATTCAGCATATTTCCGACACCGTCGGCGACACCGTCGACAATGTGCAAAATTTCACGGCTAGTCTTAGCCGCTTGGCTTCGCCTGCATTACTTGCGAAAATAATCATGCAATACGTGCAGAAAATGCAAAATAAAAAACGAAAGGAACAATAATATGGCAAGTAAATCTGGAAAATTCGCATTGGGCGCAATCATCGGTGCGGCGGCTGGCGTAGTGGCGGGGATTTTGACGGCTCCAAAATCGGGCAAAGAAACGCGCGATGACATCAAGCGAAAAGCTGGTGAAGTCAAAGACTCGGCCGCTAAAAAATCCGACGAACTGAAAAGCAAAGCAAGCGACACATACGACCAAGGCAAGAAAAAAGCCGACGAATTGAACAAGCGCACGCAAAATGCCGTCGAAGGCGCTCGCGCTGGCTTTAACAAAAAAGTCTAAAATGAGCAAAAAAGCGGCGTCCAAATCACACGGCAAAACGCATCGTTTCTGGTTTGGGCGTCGCAAAAAAAATTTGGCGGGAAAAACCAATCCGCATTACGAACCTTTTTCTGAACAGCAAAAATCGTATTTGCGCGATATTTTCGAGGAAGTTTATACGACCAATAAATGGAAACTTTTTTGGATAAATTTTTTCCGTGGCATATTTTTGGGTTTTGGAACAGTGGTTGGCGGTACGATTTTGGTGGCGATTTTGATTTGGGTTTTGTCGCAATCTGTCGATTGGTTCCCAGCGATTAGCGATTTCACGCAGCGGCTGATTGATTCGCTGTCGACTGGCAAACCATAGTCAAAATTTGCTATAATAATTGTAATGTCAAAGGGGAAAAATCACACAGCCGAGTTGACGCCGGCCAATTATGTGCATTTGCACAACCACACGAACCACAGTGTTTTGGACGGTTTGACCAAAGTTCCGGAACTTTTGGATTTGGTCAAAGAGTTTGGCATGGAATCGGTAGCGATGACCGATCACGGTACGCTGTCGGGCTGGATTGAATTTTACAAAAGCGCGAATGACAAAGGAATCAAGCCGATTTTCGGGCTGGAGGCCTACGTCGCGTCGCGAAAACATACCGATCGCGATCCGGCCAAAGACAAGGGCCGATTTCACTTGACGATTTTGGCGATGAACAACACCGGCTACCAAAATCTCATGCGATTGTCGACGATTGCCAATCTGGACGGCATGTATTACAAGCCGCGTATCGACCACGATTTGCTGGAAAAATACGGCGACGGGTTGATCGTTCTGTCCGGCTGTGCCAGCGGCGAAATCGGCGAAGCGCTGCGCAACGATGACTACGAAAAAGCGCTCGAAATCGCGAAATGGTACAGGTCGGTTTTCGGCGACCGATACTACATCGAACTGCAGGATCACGGCCATCCGGACGCACCAAAACCGTGGGACGTTCAGGTCAAAATCAATGTCGGCGCTGCGAAAATCGCTGCGGAACTTGACATCGAAATGGTTGTAACGTGCGACGCGCATTACACGCGCCCCGAGGACACCGACGCTCACGAGATTTTGTTGTGCGTGGGTACCGGGTCGTTTTTGTCGGACAAGAACCGCATGTCGCTGGCGGATTTTCATTTGCATGTGACCGACCCGCGCGAAATCATTGAGCGTTGGGGCGAAACCAATCCGCGTGCGGTTGCGAATACAAAAATTATTGCCGATCGCTGTCATGTGACGATTGAGACGGGCGGGATTTTGATCCCAACGTTCCCGTGTCCAGATGGTTACGACGAAAAATCGTATTTGGACAAGTTGGTTTTCGCAGGATTAGCCTGGCGCTACGCCGACAAAACTGAGGACGAGGCTGCGCAAATTTCCATTGCCGAGGTCAAAAAAATTTTGCCGCCCGAAGTATTGGAGCGTGCCGAATATGAACTGGGCGTGATCGAAAGCATGGGTTTCAACGGCTATTTCTTGATCATCCACGATTTCATGAAATGGGGTAAAGACCGCGGTATTATTTTCGGACCGGGACGCGGCTCGGCGGCCGGGTCTATCATTGCCTATTCGCTGAAGGTGACCGAGCTCGACCCGATCGAATACGACCTGCTGTTCGAACGCTTCCTGAACCCGGATCGTATTTCCATGCCCGACGTCGACATCGATATTCAGGATACGCGCCGCGACGAAGTGATTGCTTATTGTACCGAAAAATACGGTTCTGAACGCGTGGCGAATATCGCAACGTTTGGTACGATGGCGTCGAAAGCCTCGGTGCGTGACGTGGCGCGTGTGCTGGAGGTTCCTTATTCGGAGTCTGATCGCTTGTCGAAATTGGTGCCCGCGCCGATTCAGGGCCACCATGTTTCGCTGAACAAAGCCATCGTCGAGGATGCCGATTTCAAACGCGAATACGAAAACAATCCGACTAGTCACCGCGTGATTGATTTCGCTCGCCGTCTGGAAGGCACGATTCGTTCGCACGGTGTCCACGCCGCTGGTGTGGTGATCGCGCCAGACGAAATTGTCAAATTCGCACCGCTGGAAATGGCGCGAAAAGGCGTCGTGGCTACACAGTTTCCGATGGGACCAATCGAAGAACTGGGATTGTTGAAAATGGACTTTTTGGGGTTGAGTAACTTGACGATTATCAACAACGCCATGCGTATTGTCAAAAAAGTTTATGACGCGAAACTCGATTTGCCGACGTTGCCGATGGACGACAAAAAAACGTTTGAGTTGTTCCAGCGTGGCGACACGACGGGCGTTTTTCAATTGGAATCGGCTGGCATGAAGCGGTATTTGCGCGAACTTAAGCCGTCTGTTTTCGATGACATTATCGCCATGGTCGCGCTGTATCGCCCTGGTCCGATGCAGTTTATCGATTCGTTTATCAAACGCAAACACGGCGAAGAACCGATCACGTATTTGCACGACAAAATGGAAAACGCGCTGGGTAACACTTACGGAATTTTGGTGTATCAGGAACAGTTTATGCAGATTAGCAAAGACATGTGTGGATTTACCGGCGGTCAAGCCGATACCTTGCGAAAAGCCGTCGCCAAAAAGAAAGCCGATTTGATGGCCAAAATCAAGCCGGAATTTATCGACGGCGCCATCAAAAACTCCGGCGCGACGCGCGAATTGATGGAAACATTCTGGTCGCAATTGGAAGAATTCGCCAACTACTGTTTCAACAAATCGCACGCGGCCTGTTACGGATTGATTGCCTATTGGACGGCGTATTTGAAAGCGCACTATCCGGCGGCGTTCATGGCGGCATTGATGACATCTGACGCTGACGACACCGATCGTTTGGCAATCGAAATCGCCGAATGTCAACACATGGGCATCAAAGTTTTGAATCCAGACGTCAACGAATCGTTCGTCGAATTCGCCGTCGTGCCAGAAACCAATGACATCCGTTTCGGCATGGGCGCGGTCAAAGGCGTCGGCGTCGGCGCCGTCGAAGAAATCTTGCGGGCACGTGAAGACGGCAAATTTGTTTCGGTGGAAGATTTCGCAAAACGCGTGTCGTCGCGGGTTTGCAACCGCAAAGCTTACGAAGCGTTGATTAAATCCGGCGCGTTCGACCAGTTTGGCGACCGTTCCGATCTGTTATTTAACTTGGATGCGATCGTGGCCTTCGCCCAAAAAGTCCAAAAAGAAGCCGCCTCTGGTCAAGTCGATTTGTTCGGTGCGCTGATGGATTCTGGCGCCGAAGTTTCGCAAGCTTTGCCGTCGATCGAATTGGTCGAAGCGCCGACCAAAAACACCGACAAAGAAAAGTTGATGTGGGAGCGCGAGTTGCTCGGGCTGTATCTCTCGGCCCATCCGCTTGACAAATACGACACCTATTTTCGCGAACAAACCGTCGCGTTGAATTCGTTGAAGCCGGAAATGGACAACGCGTGCGCCACCGTTGGCGGGTTGATTTCGTCGTTGCGTTCAATTGTTACGAAATCCGGATCGAAAATGGCCTTTTTGCAAATCGAGGACAAAACTGGCGTTGGCGAAGTCATTGTTTTTCCGAAATTGTTCGAGGAGTTAGGCGAAACGTTGGCGCAAGACATCGTTATCAAAACCGATGGCAAAATCAGCGGCACCGACCGCGACGGCAATCCGCTGGGCGAAGCGAAAATCATCGCCGACACAATCACGATCGTGACCGACGACGAATTGGACAATTATCAATCGACCGGCATCGACATGAGCGGCCCAAAATCGGGCGGCATCACGCCAAAACGCGTTGCGAAAAAGTCGTTTTCGTTGTCGCCGTCGGCTGATGGCAAATACGCCGCTGCGAAAAAATCCAAATCGGCGCCGGCCACAGTTTCGCAACCAAAACCGGCTGCGAAAACTTATGATTATCAACCAATCGAAGAAGCTAGCGCGAAAAAACTGTACATTCACGTGCGCGATCCATCGGACGGCGATAAATTGCTGGCGATGAAACAGAAATTAGGCGAATTCGACGGCGACGACGAGGTAATTTTGGTACTGGGCGAAGAAAAAAAAGACGCCATCCGATTGCCGTTTACGACGCAGGCGCATGGGGATTTGATTGCGAAAATTGGTGAAATTTATGGGGCGGATTGCGTAGCGGTAAAGTAGGCAGTTGACATTTCAGAGAGAGTTATTATATGCTTACTCTCGTACTTCACAACTAGGAAAGAGGTGGCAAGATGTTTGTCGCATGGTGCATCGGCGTCGTGGTGCTGTTATTGGCCGCAGTCGGTATCGCAATCCACGAGAACGACGGCCGCAACGACGGCCGATGCTTCGTGGCCGCCGTTGCGGCCGTTGTTCTCGCGGCCTATGGTGGCTTCGGGATATATTCATACAATCCGAGCGGCTCGGACGCCAGACTTGGTAAGGTGCTGGTGGGCCAGTACGGTTTCGAGTCCGGCAAGCTGTACCCGCTCGAGATAGAAGGCGGCGGCGATGCTTCAAGTGGGTCGCTTGCGGTTGTCATGACCTCATCAGCATCGTACGTGCTGAGTTTCCACAGTGACGACGGGATCATTTACTCGTGGGAGGTTCCGGCGTCCAAGGTAACTCGACAGATCGTCGACAACTCGTCCAGGGAGGGTGCTGCCGTAACGCTCGTCGGGTCGAGATGGATCGAGCGCCATGGAGGCGTCTCGTGCCCAGTGAAGTCCGCGCCCTACTGGCGCCAGACCGTTCCGGCAAGAGACATCGTCGATGCCGAGTGTCGGATAGGAGGTGAGTTTGGTAGCTGGGCTGAGGCCTACACTAAGTCGGTGGTTATCAATATTACCGAGGAGAACTACCAGTCACTACTCGGAAGAAAAAAGTGAGGAGGCGAGAGCGGCGGATTTCGCAATTCCCCTACGGGGCGAGTTGCGAGTCCGCCGTTTTCATTTGGCTGTTTTAATATGATAAATCGCAATCCCCGTCGCCACACTCACATTAAACGATTCCTTCCGCCCAAACATCGGAATCTCCACCAAATCATCGCACAAATTTCGTAAACTCGGCGCGATGCCAGCGACTTCTTCGCCCAAAATCAATGCCGTTTTTGTGAAAGGTTTGTAATCGGGCAACATGACGCTGCGCGGATCTTGCTCTAAACCGACGATGCGAAATCCGTCACTGCGTAGTTTCGCAATCAATTCCGAAATATCTTCGCAATATTCAAACGGCACGATTTCCTCGGCACCGAGCGCGGTTTTATGGATGGCCTCGGCAACTTTTTTCGCAACGTGCGGCAGCCCAATTCCTGGCGACGGCGTGTAACCACTTAGAAATAATTTTTGCACGCCGAAACCTTCGCAGGTGCGAAAAATCGATCCGACGTTGTGGATCGACCGAATATTGTGTGCAATCACCACGATTTCCATGTATAATAATCATAGCAAAAGAGTGGGCATGAACGAAGAAGAACGACAGAAACGATTTCGCGAAACCGACGAACGCAGCACCGAACAGCGCGCGGCGATTTTGGGTTTGGAATATTTGGATACGCGTGATATTGAAAACACGCTGCCGTTGGTCGACGACGACACAACAGTGGCCGACATGTACAAATATCGCATGGTGCCCCTAAAAGGCGGCAACGACGAACAGGCGCACGTTTACGGCATCACGTCCTCGACGCCGCAGTCGCGATTGAAAGAATTGAACGAAGAGTACGCCAAAGACGCCCAAATTGCCAATTACGTTTTGATCAGTGACAGCGGTTTTCGCGCGTTCATGCGGCGTTATGATCCGCCCAAAGAAGTCGTTTACGAAAACGTCGAAATTTCCAAAGAAGGCGACAGCGACACGTTGGAGCGCGTTTCCAAAACTCTGGAGGAGGTTCGCAGCGACGACATTTTGAATTATTTGATCGAACAGGCTGACAAATTGGGCGCATCCGATATTCATCTGGAAAATCAGCGAAAAAGTGTGCGCATTCGGTTTCGTATCGACGGCGCACTGCATCCGATTGCTGAACTAACTCCGGAAAAATACCGCATTTTGTTCGCATCAATTGCGTCCAGTGCCAACATTTCCACCGCCAGCAAGGAAGCTCAAACCGGTCATTTGATCCGCGACATTACCGACGCCGACGACAAAGTTCACACGCTGAACATGCGTATCGAAACGGTGCCAACGGTGTACGGGCAGGACGCGGTGATTCGTTTGTTCAACTTTGACCAATCGATGTTGCAAATGGACATGCTGGGGTTGTCCGACACTGAACGGCGCGAACTGGACGAAATTATTTCGCACCCGCGCGGTATGTTGATGGTGGTCGGGCCAACTGGTTCGGGCAAATCAACCACGCTGTATTCGATTTTGAACGCGCTGAACGACACGTCGCGCAAAATTATCACTTTGGAAGATCCAGTAGAATACGATATTAACGGTGTGACGCAAATTCCAATTGATACCGGCGACGGTCAAAGTTTTGGTGATTCGCTGCGCACGGTCTTGCGTTTGGACCCAGATGTGGTGATGGTTGGCGAGATTCGCGACGCCGACACGGCGAAAACAGCGATCCAGGCGTCGATTACTGGACATTTGGTGCTATCGACGTTTCACGCTCAAGACGCGGCGGCGGCGTTTGCGCGTATCATCGACATGATCGGCATCAATCCGGTTTTCGCCACGGCGATTCGGTTGGTGATCGGCCAACGTTTGGTGCGAAAGCTGGACGACGACACAAAAATCGAATACGAACCCGACGAAGCGACCAAAAATTGGGTGCGCGATGTTTTGAAAGATTTGCCGAGCAGCGCTGAAAAGCCGAACTTGGACGATTTCAAATTGTGGAAACCCGGCACCAGCGACGAAAATCCGTTTGGCTACAAAGGTCGCACCGTATTGATGGAGCAAATGATCGTCGACGAAAGAATCCAGGCTTTCCTGCGCGGTGACGAAAAAGAAGTCAATTCTGCCATCATCGAAACCGCCGCCCGTCAGGACGGCATGGTGACGATGTTGCAAAAAGGCGTTTTGAAGGCTTTGGCGGGCGAGACGACGCTGGATGAAGTGAACCGAGTTCTATAGTTTGTTCTTCGCCGCAAGCATTTCCCAATAAATTATGTCGACAACCATTTTTTCGATGTATTCGTAATATTTCGCAGCCATACCGGCGTCGGCCAAGGTTTTCGGCGCGTGCTCGGCGCCCGGAACCAACAAGTAATTTCCACGCTTGGCTGTATTGAAATACAAATCAGGAATCCATTTTGGAATAATAACGTCATTTTCGTGACGCACAACATAAATCATATTCGAAAAGTTAGCAACTAACGACAAAGTTCGATCAGTTACGATACGACCAAAGTTCTCCCGCGAATACCGGTTAGCGTAATCTTCCTCGTTATCGTAAACATCCGCATATTTCGTATCGTCTTGTTGCTCGTTATAGATTGCGGGCACACGCAAAACGGCCGCTTTCGGACCCAGGTCAAGCAAATTCGCTGCCAAATATCCGCCGAAACTTCCGCCGATAACGATGATATTCTCGTACGTTTTCGCAAGCGTTTCGTATGCAAAACGTACTTCGGTAATCTGCATCGACCGTGTCGAATCGTTGATTTTGACTGGATGCTCGCCATGCCCCGCGTAATCGAGCATTGCGAAACTGACGCCAGATGTTTCGGACATTCGCTCAATACCGTCGATGTGACCGGCGATATTGCTTGTCCATCCCTGAATCCACAATACGCACCAGTCGGGATTGGATTTTTGCTCTATCAAAACGAATGGAGCGGGTCGGGTCTGACGCCAGGAACGTTCAATGTTGAGTATTTGATATTCATCGGTTCTCCTTTTTGTGTAATTTGTTCAAAATCATTTTCGTTACTGCACTAATAGTTGTTTCCTTGTACGGCTTCGCGAAATATTTCGCAGCCATAACGTCGATGTTATTTCCTTCCGTGATCAATTTCCCACCAGTAGTCGCTTCGAAAAATGTTCGCACCGATCGCCAGCCGGTTTGCGCTTCCTGATCGTAGTAGAATCGACAAGTTCACAGATTTTATCGCCAATCACGTCTATCGCAAGTCCAGTTTCTTCCAAAACCTCGCGTCGCAACGCGTCTGAAATCGACTCATCGGCTTCGACGCCACCGCCCGGAAATTCAAAACGATGTGTTTTGTGATCGGTTTGCGCGACCGGCAAAACGCCGTCCGAATTGCGAATAATCGCGTAGACGGAATGATGTTCGCTTAGATTAGTTTCATCAACGGTGTGTGGTATATCGTTTATATCTCGACAGAGGTAGCTGGTCATTTGATAACTTTCGCAACCACATCAGCCAATCCCGGCGAAAACGGCGACGGAATAATCTCGTCGGCTGTCGGATTTGCGACGACGCTCGCGATAGCCCGCGCAGCGGCGATTTTGTGATCGTCGGTGATTTTCGCAACGTGGTTGTCCAGTGCGCCGCGGAAAATTCCTGGGAACGCCAGCGCGTTGTTGACTTGGTTTGGAAAGTCACTGCGGCCGGTGGCAACAATAGCCGCGCCGGCGTTTTTCGCATCGTCCGGAAAAATTTCCGGCGTTGGGTTGGCTAGAGCGAATATGATCGCATCCGAATTCATCGACTTGACCATGTCTGGCGTCAAAACACCCGGTTGCGAAACGCCGACGAAAATATCTGCACCTTTGCAGGCCCTCGCCAAATCGCCAGATTCTTTCGCAAAAATTATTTTATCGTCGATCAATTGTTGTTTGACTGGGTTTAGATCGTCGCGGCTTTCGCAAATAATTCCGCGTGAATCAACGGCGATAATTCGCAAGCCCGGAGCGTACAATCTCAACAATTTCATGATCGCCACACCCGCCGCGCCGACGCCCGAAAACGCTGCCACGCAATCGTTCAAATCTTTGCCGACGACTTTCATTGCATTGATCAGCCCGGCCAAAACCACGATTGCTGTGCCGTGTTGGTCGTCGTGCATGACCGGCATATTTAGGCGTTCTTTCAATTTTTCCTCGATTGCGAAACAATCTGGCGCGGCGAAATCTTCCAGATTGATCGCGCCAAAACTCGGGGCGATTTTCGCAATTGTTTCGACCGTTTCGTCGACCGAACCCTGTTCGATGACGATCGGCACGGCGTCGACATTTGCGAAATGCTTGAATAATAATGCTTTGCCTTCCATGACAGGCATCGCGGCGCGCGGACCGATGTTACCGAGGCCCAAAACTGCCGAGCCGTCGGAAATCACGGCGACCAAATTGTTCGTCCATGTGTAAACTGGCAGCTGCGTTGGGTCGTCGGCGATGGCGCGTGAAACAGCGGCAACGCCAGGCGTGTAATATGCCGATAGTTTTTCGCGGTCTAATTCGCCATCATCGCGAAGTTTAAGTGTTATCTTGCCGCGATATTTTTTGTGTAATTCGAGTGCTAGTTCGTCGTAATTCATGAAACCATTATCGCATTTTGATTGCGAAAAATCACTCTAGCCTCCAGATACAAAATGTGCTATAATCTGTCACTGAACTGTAAATAAATCTATAAAAGTGAGAGCATAATGAGTTTTGCATTGATTCAAAAAATCAACGACGCACAGAAAAAACCGAAAGTCGTCGATGTTCGCAGCGGTGACACCGTCCGCGTGTACCAGAAAATTAAAGAAGGCAGCAAAGAGCGCATCCAGATGTTCGAAGGTGTCGTGATTCGCACCGACCGCAAGGATTCGTTGGATAGCCGAATTACCGTTCGCAAAGTCACGTCGGGTGTTGGCGTCGAAAAATCGTACTTGTTGCACAGTCCGTTGGTTGAAAAAGTCGAAATCATGAAACGCGGTAAAGTCCGCCGCAAGAACTTGACGTACCTGCGCGAACGCCAGGGCAAATCGGCTCGTTTGGTTGCGAAAGCTTTTGACAAATCAGTCAACGACGTTCACGATGTCCACGCCGAAGAAGAAGCGGCTAAATTGAAAGAGGCTGCTGCTGCCGACGCTGCTGCGAAACAGGCAGAAAAAGCTGCCGAAAACGCAGAACTCGAAGCAAAACAAGCCGAAGTCGAAGCACGCCACGCTGAGGCGTAAATCTTTGCGAAAACGCCGAAATCGCTCGCCGGAATGCGGGCGATTTTGCTATAATAAATTAAAACAGGAGGGGGAATGACGAAAAATCACGCAGCAAAGAGTGAATTTTGGTGGTGGATTGTGGCGGTATTTTTCGCGTTGATTCTAGTCGGAATTGGTTGCGCGATCGCGCGTGACGATACGACGAGTTCAAATGAAACGCGAACGACCACCGCGCCGACCGGCGAAATGACAGAGATCAATAACGAACAATTGACAGCAATTTTGGATGACGGGACTTCGGCGGTCGTGTATATTGGTCGCCCGACGTGCCCACATTGTCAGGCGTTTCGGCCGATTCTGGATCAAGCGGTCGCGTCGCAAAACGCGAAAATTTTGTATTATAACACTGACGCCGCTCGTGCCGAAAACGCCGAAACACTCGGCGCATTGATGAAGCGCGTCGGCGTGACGAATGTGCCGACGGTCGTGCACATCGCGAATGGCGCTGTTGTTGATACGCTTGAAACTTATGATGACCAGGCGACCGTCGATGCGTTTTTGACAAAATATAGGCAGTGATGAACCGAATTTTGGGAATTGACGAAGTTGGCCGCGGCGCGTGGGCGGGACCGATGGCGGTTGGCGCGGTGGTGCTAGGCAACGCGAAAATCGACGGCTTGGCCGACAGCAAAAAATTGACGACCAAAAAACGCCAAAAATTAGCACGCGAAATCTGCGAAAAAGCTCGGTCGATCGGCATCGGCTGGGTTTCGGCGCGAACGATTGATGAAATCGGACTTGGTCCAGCGTTGAAACTGGCGGCGCGAAAAGCCGCTGCGCAAATTAACTGCGACTACGACGAAATTATCATTGACGGAACAATCAAACTATTGGATGATCCGCGCGTCACGACGCTGGCCAAAGCCGATTCGTTGATTCAATCGGTGTCGGCGGCAGCGATCGTTGCGAAAGTTGCCCGCGACAATTACATGCATCGACTGCACGCGGTTTTTCCAGATTACGGATTCGATGGTCACGTCGGATACGGCACAGCTAAACATGCCGCGGCGCTGGCGAAATGTGGCGCGTCGCCGATCCACCGCGCCAGTTTCGCGCCGGTCGCGCGGGCGCTGGGTGATATTCCGACTGATCAGCCAAAGTTTTTGCGAACATCTGGTCACTTGGCGGAAACAATTGCGGCGGAGCATTTGCAACGGATCGGTCATACGATTTTGCAGCGCAATTGGCGCACCAAATTTTGCGAAATCGACATCATTTCGATGTGCGAAAATCGTCTGCACTTTACCGAAGTCAAGTATCGCCGCGCCACCATGCAAGGCGATGGTTTGTCTGCGATTACACCAAAAAAACTAAAACAAATGAATTTCGCAGCCGAAATCTGGTTGCAGCAGCACGAAAATCCGGCGACCGAAACGGTTTTGTCGGCGCTTAGCTTGACCGGAACGCCACCGGAATTCGAGCAATTTGTCGAAGTCGTCTAAACTTTTTTCGCAAATCCTACGCTGGTAAAACGCGGTCGAAATCCCACGCGTTGATAAAATTCGTACGGAAGCCGCCTTTTTCGGTCGCTAGGCAGATTTCTGTCGCGCCGCGTTTGATGGCTTTTTGGACGCGAAAATACGCCATTGCTTTGCCAAAACCTTGGCCGCGCACATCTGGTAAAGTTCCGCCGCCGGATAAATACGCGATGTTTTCGCGCACAGTCAAACACGCCGCGCCGACCGGACGCCCGCCGTCATAGATCAGAAAATATCCCAGCTCGTCATCGTCGCGATTTGCCAGCCAAGCTCGGCGCAAAACTGGCAAGAAATACGTTTGGTCGCCATACGGACCTTGTGGATCGTCGGCAACGTAGCATTTCGAAAACGTGTCGAGCCAAATTTCCAAATCCGTGGACGTTTCAATTTTGTGAATTTGGTCGAATTTTTCAGTCGAAACTTTTCCGCAGCGATCAATTTCGTCGTTCGACAAAACGCTATTGATGAGTGCACAATTCGAAAATACACTTTTATCAAAAAAATATTCCAGTCTGTAATTTGAAGTACTTTTTCAGGAATAAATAGTCGTTCACGCCACGCTCGACAACTTTTTCGCAACTGCTGCCTGATCGCGATCTAACCACTCAACGCGTGATTCAATATCGCGAATACCGACTTCAATCGCACGTTTCAGCGCTGGCTCATTCATTAGCGGCGTGAAAAAATCGCGAAATTCGTCCAGTTGCACGCGCGTTGTCAATCGCGCAGCGGCTTGTCGCACCAATGTATCGTACGATTTGTCGCCGCCAAACGTTTTTTCGACCCAATTCCAATTGTCGCGCAGCCAATCCCACGCGAAATCGCGCGAATCGAAATTTCCCAGCAAATAGGCGAACCAATACATCACATCCTGCGGACGAACGATATTGGCGTTGGTTAATCCAGCGATCATTTCGCGGATATCGTCCAGTCGATTCGACGCCGTCAACGCGCCGCAAATCTCTAGTTGCAAATCCGCGTCCTGCGTCGTTTTGTACACGTCGTACAGATAATGAAAATCGCTATCTTCGCCAAATCGCACCGCCGCGACCAAAATACTGCCGCGCAAATTGCCGTCGATTTTTCGCAGATCAGCTTTGTTTGATTCGTACATTCGCAGCGCCTCATCGACGATTTCGGGATCGCGCGCGAAAATCAAATTACCGATAATCGTACTGCGCAGTTCGGTCGTGTTGTTGTCTTCATTTGGCTTTGTTTTCCAACCGAGTTTTGCGAAAAGTGGTTTGCTAATTTTCGCAACCAAAATGTTCAAATGTTTGCGAAGTTCGTCGTTGCCTTCGGTGAAACGCTTCAAATCGCCAATCATCAGCGACATAATTCCCCAAACGGCGTCGTTATTCTCGTGCTCCATTTTCTGCAAAATATCGACGTAATCGGACGCCGAATTGGTGCCAGCGCGTGCCAACAATGTCATTTCGTTCAAAATTTTCAAACGATCAATCGTGTCAAGTTCGCTAATTTTCGCAAAAATATTTTCGCGCAAAACTTCGTCATAATGCGAGATAAAATGCGCGTTGTTGCCAATATTGAGTTGAAAATCAGCGATATCGGCGGGATTAAACGAAATCGTTTTCGTGTCAAAAATTTCCGGCGCGTCGTCATTTGCGAAAAGCGGAATCGGCCAAATCTGATCCGAATTTGCACCGTCCGTGAAAAATTGCGTTTGCGAAAGTTCGATTTCGTTGCCGTCAACACGCGCCGAGACAACCGGATAACCAGATTGTGTCAACCATGTGTCCATCAACTTCGCGCAGTCTTTGCCGCTGGCGTCCGACAAACATTTCCACAAATCCGCACCGCGCGTGTTTTGGTAGGCGAACTTTTCGAAATATTTCTGCAAACCTTTGCGAAAAGCGTTTTCGCCGACATACGCACGTAGCATTTTCAGCAAACGGCCGCCTTTGGCGTACACGATTGCCGAATCGAACAGCGTCGAAATCTCGTCCGGATGATTGACGTTCTGGCGCACCGATTGCACGCCCGACAGACTGTCGCGCCGCAGCGCCGCGATGACGTCGGACGTTTCGAACATTTCCCAAATGTTCCATTCCGGATGAATCGCGTCGACGGCGATATGCTCCATGATCGTTGCGAAACTTTCGTTTAGCCACAGGTCATCCCACCACTTCATCGTCGTCAAATTGCCAAACCATTGATGGGAAAGTTCGTGAGCAATTACCGTTGCGATGTATTTTTTCGCAGCGATTCCCGACGCATCGTCGGCCAGTAAACAGGTTTCGCGGTAAGTGATCAAACCCCAGTTTTCCATCGCGCCGGACGAAAAATCAGGCAACGCCACGTGGTCGGATTTGGGTAGCGGATAATCGACGCCGAAATATTGTTCGAAAAAGTCGATCGATTTTTTCGCGATATCCAGCGCGAAATCGAGCTGCTTTTCGGTTTGCGCCGGCGTGGCGAAAACGTTGACCTGGACGCCGCACGTGGTTTTGCCAGATTTTTTGATCAAATCGCCGGCCACGAATGCCAGCAAATAGGTCGACATTTTTGGTGTGGTTTCGAATGTTGTGGCGCGGTCGTTTTGACTGGCGATTGGCGTGTTGCCTAGAACGACTTTTTCATCACAGTTGATTGTCACGTCAAAGGTGGCTTTGGCGGCCGGTTCGTCGACGCACGGGAAAACTTCGCGGGCGTGATGCGATTCGAATTGCGTCGCGAAAAGTTCGCGTGGCTGGCCGTCTAGTTCGTATTTACACAGATAGAGGCCGTGCATGTCGGTTTCGGAGATTTTGCCGGAAAATTCTAACTCTACTTTGTGATCGCCGCGGCTACTTTTCGCAAATTTGACCTCGTCGTTTTCTAACTGTGAAATCTCACAAATTTTGCCGTCGATTTTCGCGACCAGAATGTCTAAGTTTTTCGCATGCAGCCGGATTTCGTCGCCGACTTGCTGGCCGCGGATGACAACTTTGCCGGAAAATGTGCGGTTTTCGCGGTCAACGTCCAGCGTTAGTTGGTAATTTTCGGGTACAAAAAAATCGATGAGGTGGTTTACTTTCATGTATTTATTATATCAGGTGTGAAAATCTTGCGAAAAGTAAAAGACCATGTATAATTATAACTGTACATTCCCGGCCGGCAGGTCGGATTTTTTAATAAAGGAGCAAACATGGACACATTGAATCTACAGCAACTGGCCGGCGCAATTCGCATTATCGCCGAGGAAAAAAACTTACCCGAAGACACCGTTTTGGACGTCGTGCAACAAGCCATCGCCGCGGCATGGCGGCGCGATAACGGAGACCGCGAACAAAACGTGCGGGCGGTTTTGAACCAGAATGACGGCACGGCGAAAACTTACGTGATGTACGACGTCGTCGAAGACGTCGAAAATCCGGCGACGCAAATGACCGTCGAGGACGCACAGAAATTGCGAAAAGGTGCCAAACTAGACGACGTGGTCGAAGAAGAATTCGAAGCAACGACGTTCGGTCGCGTGGCGGCACAAACTGCCAAGCAAGTCGTGTTGCAAAAATTGCGCGAGGCCGAGCGCGAAGTCGTTACGGCTGAATTCGAAGACAAAGTCGGCGCGGTTTTGGTCGGCACAGTGCAGCGCGTCGAACCACGCGTGGCCCGCATCGAAATCAACAAAGCCACCGGAATTTTGCCCGCATCGGAGCAGATTCCGGGCGAACGTTTGATGCCTGGTTCGCGTATCAAAGTTTATCTGAAAGAAATCGAACGCGAAAATCGTGGCCCGCAATTGATTTTGAGCCGCGCTAACGCCGAATTCGTACGATATTTGTTCGGCCAAGAAGTCCCGGAAATGGAAACCGGCGCTGTTGAAATCAAAGCCATCGCCCGCGAAGCTGGCAAGCGCACGAAACTGGCTGTTGCCTCGAGCATTCCGGGCGTGGATCCGGTCGGCACGTTCGTCGGCGGTCACGGCACGCGCGTCCAAGCGGTCATGAACGAAATCGGCGATATGGAAAAAATCGATATTATCAGCTATGACGATGACATCAAAAACTTCATCGCCAATGCGCTGAGTCCGGCGGAAATCGCCTCGATTGATCTGGACGAGAAAAATAAAACCGCCAAAGTTTTCGTCACCGAAGATCAGCAATCGATCGCCATCGGCCGCCAAGGCCAGAACGTGCGTTTGGCGTCGCAATTGACTGGTTACGAATTGGATATCGAAACCGCTGGCACCGCATCAACTGCCAAAAAAGTGGAAAAACCGCGCAAAAATGTTGAGGACTCGCTGCTTTCGGCGGTTGAGGATTCGCAGGAATAACAGATACGGTAAATGCAAAACAGCGCTCATTCTAAATCCTGAGCGCTGTTTTTGCGAAATAATAAAAAAATCGTTTAGCACTCTTGCAATCGGAGTGCTAAAAAATTATACTGGAATAGTATGAATAACGATTTTGAATTTGCGAAACGATTGACTGACAATGCGCGTGACAGTTTGGCGCACGCCGAGGTTTTGGCGCGTTCGACTGGCAGTCCGTACGTTGGCACCGAGCATTTGCTGCTGGGCGTTTTGGGTCAAGAAAGCTCGATCGGCGCCAAAGTTTTGGCTGGCGCTGGCGTGTCGTTCGATCGTGCGAAAACTGCTTTGGCGTTGACGCCGCGATCGGTCGGCGTGTCGTTGGAGTCGAAAGGTTTCAGCGAAACGGCGAAACTGACGCTTCGCATGAGCATCGAGTTAGCGCAGGAATTCCACCAAGATTATTGTGGAACCGAACACATCTTGTTTAGTTTGTTGAGTCAAAAAAACGCCCGCGCCACGGTGCTGATCCGCGATATGGGCGTCAATGTCAACGAAGTTCTGGGCGAGATCGAAGGCTACTTGAATCGTCAAAGTGAAGAATTTCACGCCGAATCAGTTGCTGGCAAAGCTCGCGGCGGCGGCGCGAAAGGTTCGTTTCTGAACAAATTTGGCGAAAACTTAACCGCCAAAGCCGCCAAAGGTGAACTGGATCCGGTCGTCGGTCGCAGCGAAGAAATCACCCGCGTCGTCACGATTTTGTCGCGGCGCACCAAAAACAATCCGGTGCTAATCGGCGAACCGGGCGTCGGCAAAACCGCCATCGTCGAGGGTTTGGCGCAGCGCATCGTCAGCGAAGAAGTTCCGGAACATCTGCTTGACAAAAAAGTTTATCAGTTGGATCTCGCTGGTATGATTGCCGGCACGAAATACCGCGGCGAATTCGAAGAGCGGTTGAAACGCGTCCTGAACGAAGTCCGCGCTGACAAATCACTGATCGTATTTATCGACGAATTGCATTTGCTGATGGGCGCGGGTGCGGCAGAAGGCGCGATGGACGCAGCGAATATGTTGAAACCTGCTCTGGCGCGTGGCGATTTCCGGCTGATTGGCGCGACGACGATGGATGAATATCGCCGTTACGTCGAAAAAGATTCGGCCTTGGCTCGGCGTCTACAAACTGTCATCGTTCGCGAGCCGTCCGCCAAAGACGCTGTGAAAATCCTGGAAGGGCTTGCGAAAAACTACGAAACGTATCACAACATCAAACTGAAAAAACCGATCATCGAAGAGGCGGTGCGCCTGTCTGATCGCTACATCACCGAACGGTTCATGCCGGACAAGGCGATTGACGTTATCGACGAAGCGGCGGCGCTGGTGCGTGTGCAAAATTCGCGCAAAAAACCGACCGAAATTCGCGTTTACCAGCGGGAATTGACTCGGCTTAACGAACAAATGGAAGACGCCGTGACGCAGGAAGATTATGAACGCGCGGCGCTGTACAAAATGCGAATTTCGCGGCTAAACGAAAAAATCGCCGAGAGCGAGAAACAATCAAGCGATGGCGCTTATACACTGAAATTGGATGATGTGGCGAAGGCGGTTTCGACAATGACCGGCGTGCCGGTTTCGCAGCTGCGGCGTTCGGAAATGACGCGTCTGGCTAATCTGGAAAAGCATTTGGGCAAAAAAATCATCGGCCAAAAAGAAGCCATTCGCAAAGTTTCGCAGGCCATTCGCCGCAGTCGCAGCGGCATTTCGCAGTCGCATCGCCCGATCGGATCGTTCGTGTTCATGGGGCCAACTGGCGTTGGCAAAACTGAATTGGCACGCGTTGTTGCCCGCGAAGTTTTCGGCAGTGACAAATCGTTGGTGAAAATCGACATGAGTGAATTTAGCGAGCGCCATACGTCGTCGCGCTTGGTCGGCGCGCCGGCCGGCTATGTCGGTTACGATGATGGCGGGCAATTGACTGACAAAATCCGTCGCCAACCGTATTCGGTGGTGCTGTTCGACGAAATCGAGAAAGCTCATCCTGACATATTCAACATGTTGCTGCAACTGCTGGAGGACGGTCGTTTGACTGATGGACAAGGCCGCGAAATCGACTTTTCCAACACGATTGTGATTTTGACGTCAAACCTGGGCGCCGAGCGCATGCAACAAGAATCGTCGCTGGGATTCGTCATGGATTCAGTCGACGAAAAAGCCGATTTCGCGCGTACACACGCCGAAAACGAGACGGCGGCCAAAGACGCATTGAACGACATGATGCGTCCAGAACTGATTAACCGATTTGACTCGATTGTGGTGTTTCACGGCCTGACGCGGCCGGAAGTCGGACGAATTTTCGATACCATGATCGACGATTTGAACGATCGCTTGGCGCCGAAAGGTTTGGCGATTTCGGTCGATGCGTCGGCCAAACGGTTGTTGATTGACCAAGGCTACGATCCGCATTTTGGTGCGCGGCCGCTGCGTCGAACGATTCAGGACGAACTGGAGCACGCCATCGCCGAAGGCATGTTGCGTGGCGAATTTCGCAAAGGTAACGTGGTGCGCACCAAAGCGAAAAATGGTAAAATTGACTTATCAATTGTGCGCGAAGCGGCTGCAAAACCAGCCAAAATCGCCGTGAAAAGATAACGATTGGAGCCGAATCTGAGTCAGCGAGGGAGCAAACGAGCGTGGATTGTGCCGATTATTGCCGGCGTGCTGTTCGCGTTGGCTGTGGCGATTTTCTACAATCGCCAGACGATCATTGATCGAATTGCGGCGTGGCGGTTCGAGCCGTCAGCGGCGATTTCGCAAATGGCGACGGATAGCGGCATGAGTAACGGCGGCAAATTGTATTTTTACGCCAGCCAGCCGCAACTGGACGACAGTGATGAATTTAACCAAAATTGTTCGCAAAAGGAAATGCAATCTATCGTATTAGGTTGTTACGCGGCGCAGCGGATTTACATTTATAACGTGACCGACGAGCGAATTGCTGGCGTCAAAACAGTGACGGCGGCGCACGAAATGCTGCATGCGGCGTACGATCGCTTGTCATCAAACGAGCGTGAAAAAGTTGGCAAGATGTTGGAGGATCAGTTGGCGAAAACGACTGATCAAAATATTTTGGATTTGATCAAAGTTTACGATGATATCGAGCCCGGGCAACGCTTGAACGAACTTCATTCGATATTTGGAACCGAGGTTGCGAATTTGGCGCCGGAACTGGAAACTTATTACAAAAAGTATTTTGACAATCGCGGAAAAGTTGTTAATGAAGCCGTCAAATATCAAAGCGTATTCGACCAACTGAAATCGCAACAGGACGCGCTGAGCGCGAAATTAACCAGCGAAAAAGCTGAAATCGACAGCTTGACGCGGGCTTACGAAGCTGACTATGCGCAATTATCGAACGACATCGACACGTTCAATACGCGTGCCAAAACGCAGGGTGGTTTTGCTAGCCAGGCCGAATTTGAAGTGGCGCGAGCTGGTTTGCAAGCACGCCAGCGGCAACTTGACGATGACGCGACAACGATTAATGTCAAAATCGCGGCGTACAATGCGGGCGTTGACAGTTTGAATGCGCTGGGTGTCGAGGCCGAAAAATTGCAAAATAATTTGAATTCGCATAGTCAGGAGATTTAGTTATGGCCAAAGTTCGATCAAAATTCGTTTGTCAACAATGCGGCGCGTCGTTTCCGAAATGGACCGGCAAGTGCGAAAATTGCGGCGCTTGGAATTCGTTGCTAGAATCGTCGCCAACCGAGACAGGAAAATCGGTTGTGGCGCGTTCGGCCGGCCAAATTTTGAAAGCTCAGCGCATCAAAGACGTCAAAGTCGACGCGGCGCGTGATCGTTTGTCCAGCGGTGTGGCGGATTTGGACGCGGTTTTGGGCGGTGGCATCATGCCGGCATCGGTCGTGTTGGTGGCGGGGCAGCCAGGGATTGGTAAGTCAACTTTGTTGATGCAAGTTGCGGCGACACTTGCCCGGAAAAACGAAATTCTTTACGTCAGTGGCGAGGAGTCAGCGTCGCAAGTTAAATTACGTGCCGAGCGTTTGGGCGCGAAAAACGACGAAATGTTGGATTTGATCGCTTCGACCAGTGCGGATGACGTGGCGGCCACGATCGCCGGTGGCCACTACAAATTGGTGATCGTCGACTCGATGCAAACCATGGCGATGGCCGACGTCGCCAGCGCACCCGGCACGGTTTCGCAGATTACGAATTCAGCGAATATCATTATTCGCGCGGCGAAAAACTCGAACACGGCCGTGTTGTTGGTCGGTCACGTGACCAAGGAAGGCTCAATAGCTGGCCCGAAAGTTTTAGAACACATCGTTGACGTCGTCTTGCAATTCGAAGGTGACCGGTATGGCGGCTTCAAAATGGTACGCGCCATCAAAAATCGCTACGGCTCGACGAGCGAAGTGGCGATTTTCGACATGAAAGAATCGGGGTTGGAGATTGTCAAAAACCCGTCGGCGGCATTGTTGGCGGAACGGCGCGACGAAGACGGATCGGTCGTTCTGGCGACGATGGAAGGTAATCGACCACTGTTGGTCGAGATCCAGGCACTTGTCAACACGACGAATTTCGGATATCCTAAACGTACCGCCAGCGGGTTCGATCTGAACCGTTTGACATTATTGATTGCGGTGCTAGAGCGTCGCACCAAATTGAAATTATCCGACAAAGATATTTTTATCAACGTCGTTGGCGGGCTAAAATTGAACGATCCGGCGGCCGATTTGGCGGTTTGCATGGCGATCGCATCGGCGGCGGCGGAACGAAAATTGCCAGATGGCGCAGTTGTTTTCGGCGAAGTCGGCCTGGGCGGGGAAATTCGCAGCGCATCGATGTACGACAAGCGCATTGCGGAGGCGAAAAAACTCGGATTCAGCCAGGCGATCGCGCCAAAAACCGCTGCGAAAAGCAAATTCGTGGTCGGTGCATCGGATCTGCGCGACGCTTTGAATCAGCACTTAAAATAAATCTAGGTCGCGTTATCCTGGGCCTTTAGTTCAGGATAACAGACCCAGGGACAAAGGAAAATATGGAAACAACAGGAACACTAATACTTATCATTCTGCTAGCGACCCTGGCGGAAACGTCGTATCTGACATACATGAAATTCAAGCAGCGCCGATTGAAAGTTGCGCGTGGCTCGTTGCTGCTCGACACGTCGGCGATCATGGATGGCCGCATCGTTGACGTTGCGAAAAGCGGAATTATCACGGCGGAATTGATTATCCCGCGCAGTGTCGTGGGCGAAATGCAATTATTGGCGGACAAATCTGATCACGAAAAACGTGCTCGGGCACGCAAAGGTTTGGAAAATATTCGCGAATTACAAAAAATGGATTCGGTGGCCGTGGCGATTGTCAACGACGGTCAAGTCGGTTCTGGCGGCGTCGACGAACGTTTGCTGGAGCTGGCGAAACGTTACGACGCGGGGATTTGTACGACCGATTACAACCTGAACAAAGTTGCCAAAGTCGTCGACATCACTGTGGTCAACGTCAACGAACTGGCTCAAATGCTGCGCACGGTGCATTTGCCGGGCGAAAAAATTGAAGTCACGCTGATGCAATCTGGGCAAAATCGCGATCAAGCGGTTGGGTATCTGGATGACGGCACGATGGTTGTGGTCGAAGATGCGAAAAGCCAAATCGGTCAGCGTCTGTGTGTCGAAATCGTGCGTTCGCTGCAAACCGAAGCGGGCCGTATGATGTTCGCCAGAAAAGCACAAACAGGCAAGCAAACTTCACACAATCAGAGCCAAAAATCAGCGAAAATCGAATCGTCCAAGCCAAAAGCGGGAGTGCGCCAAAATTCGCGCTCGCCACGAAAACCATCGTTACGTTCGCGCAAAACCCCGGAGGATTCGATGGTTGAATTGGCCAACAAAAAGTAATTGAAGCATCAAGCAAAAAGCCTCGGTAATCGAGGCTTTTGTGGTTTTCTACGGACTGCCGCTAGCGCCGCCGGATGACGAGCCGCTTGAGCTCTTGAACGAAATAGATTGTGATCCGCTACCGCTGTACAATGCCTGATCGGTGGCGTTGACAGTCACGACCAAGTCGCCGGACAAATTGTCAACTACGATGGAGTATTCGTTGCCCGAGCCGCTGGCGCTGTAATCATTGCTGTTGACGTTCATGGTAACGGATTCCAGTGCGTGATTGCCGGAATTCACAGTGGCGGTAATGCGGTATTTTTTGCCGCCCAAATTGGTCGCGGTAATGCCGGATACGAACGGCTTTGTGTCGTCGCATTTGTGGACGTCGTCGTTGGCATTCGGGTCGTAGCCTTCGCTGGACGAATAGGTTACCTTTTTCGAAATCGGATCGGTGCTTTTTACGACGTTGGCTTGGACTTTGGCGGCATCAGGTGTGCAGTCGGTGGCTTTTTTCTTGCTGACTTTGTCAAAAGTCATCGATTCGGTCGTCGTCAAATTGTTGCGCTGGTTGAACCACGACGGATAGTAGTCGGTGCGACCGTTGATATTCAATTGCTGGATTCCTTCTGGCGGCGTGAACCAGTCGCCTGGATTCCATTTGCCCTGAGGCTGGAAAACTTCGTAATGCAAATTGTACTGGATGTTGTTCATGGTTGGTCCGATAATCGGCGAAATACCTTGGCCGATTGGCGATCCGTCGTGATTGCCGAACCACACCGACACGGAGTCGACCGGCGTGTAACTCATCATCCACAGGTCTTTGGCGGCAATGCTGGCGCCGCCGGCGTCGGACGTACCGGATTTGGTAGCGGTTTTGACGACGCCTTTTGGTCCGCTGACGTAGAAGCCCGACGCGTTGTAGCCAAACACGGCGGCACGCGCGTTGTTGTCGCTGAGGATATCGCTAATCATGAACGGAATTTGCGGGTCGAGCACCTGCTTGCCTTCGTCGGTCCATTTTTTCAAAGTTTGACCCTGCGCATTTTTGACTTCCAAAACAGTGGCGACCGGTTTGTAGACGCCGCCGCGTGCAAATGTTGCGAATGCGTTGGCGTGTTCAATTTGTTTGCCGCCGCAACCGCCGATTGCTGCCGACAGTCCAACCGTCTGGTCAACGCCGTCGGTGCAATAACTGATGTCACCGAGTTGATGAATCGTGTCGATTGTGGCGTCGCGGCCGTTCAAGTACATTGCTTTGATGACCGGAATGTTGCGCGATTCGGCGAGACTTTGCCGGATGGTAATGTTGCCTTTGAACTGCCTGTCGTTGTTCTGGACAGATGTCTGATTGTCTGTTCTGTAGATGTCTTGGCTTAGCGGTTGATCGGCCAACACGACGCCCGGCGCATAGTTTTGCCCGTCGCGCTGCTGGAACAAAGCGGCGTAGACCTCTGGTTTGATGCTGGAACCGAATTGCAGGAATGAATTTGAATAGTTGACCGAGCCAAATCCGCCGTATTCGAAATCGCGGCTTCCCTGAAGAGCCAAAATCTGGCCAGTTTGCGAATCGACTACAGTGGCCGCAGCGTTGTCAAAACCATAAGTTGCTGGATAACTTGTGCCAAACAGTCGTTGGAATTCAGCGGTAACGACATTCTGTGCGTTCATGTCAAGCGTGGTTTTGATTGTCAAACCACCTTGGCCCACGACCTTGGTGCCCAGTTCTGACTCCAGTTGTGATTTGACCATTTGGACGAAATGCGGCGCTTTGGCTCCAGCGACCTGATCCTCGAGCGGTTTGATCGAATCCAGAATTGGCTCGGCTTTGGCGGCTTTGGCTTCGTCTGTGGTAATGTAGCCCTGTTCGGCCATATAATCCAGCGTCGTATGCTGGCGCGACACCAACGCCTTGTTTCCGTCGGTGTTGTACGGATTGTAGACGCCAGGCGATTGCGGAATCGCCGCCAGTAGCGCCGCTTCGGCCAATGTTAAATCTTTTGCGGATTTGCCGAAATACGTCTGTGCGGCCGATTCGACGCCGTTGCGTCGTCCGCCGTATGGCGATTCGTTCAAATACATCGTCAAAAGCTGGTCTTTGGTATAAATCCGCTCGGCTTCAACAGACAAAATTGCCTCTTTGATTTTTCGCGGAACGCCGGCTAAGCCGCGCTCGGTCGCTTCGCCGGATTCAGTGAAAAATACCTGTTTGACCAATTGCTGTGTCAACGTCGATCCGCCCTGCGATCCGCCGCCGCTAGTAGCGTTATTCACAAGCGCACGCATCACGCCGCTGACGCTGACGCCGCCGTGTTTGAAGAAATCTTTGTCTTCGATGGCGACAGTGGCGTCTTTCATGTACTGCGAAATCTGATCGCTCTCGACAACTAGCCGATAATAATCGCCGGTGCCTTTGTCTTCCCACAGCAAACCGCCATCGCGGTCGTAATAGCGCGACACCGTGGTTTGGACACGTTTGGCTAGCTCCTCTGGACTCAACGAATTAAGTTCTTTGCGGTAATACGCGAACAACGCGCCAACGAACAAAACCAACAACAAAATCCCCACGCCGGCGATTTTCGCCATCATTTTTAATCCGTCGCGGCTGAACCAATATTTGAAAAAGCGTTTCGGATGCAATCGGTAAAAAAACCGCTTAACCGGATTTTTCGGCAAACTGGCCAAATACTCGGCCTTTTTCCGGGCGCGATCGTCTTTTTTGACGGCGCGTTTTGATTTCGACTTTTTCGTCAAATTCGAATAAGTGCTAAATTTCGCAGCCTTTTTCGATGATTTCGGCGCTTTCTGTGCCATTTTCTCGCAAATTCCTTATAGATTAATCGTGACCATTATACCAAATTTCGGCGATTTTCGTATAATTTCGGGTTAGTTTATAATAGTAGTATGAAATTATCCGATGAATTGATCTGGCGAGGCTTTTATAACCAAACAACCTTTGAAAAACCTGAGAATTTGGATGACAAAGTATTCACGTTGTACCTCGGAACAGATCCCAGCGGCGATAGTTTGCATGTTGGGCATTTGGCCGTTTACATGATGGTTCGCCGGTTTTTGGATCGCGGCCACAAAGTTATTTTGCTGGTCGGCGGTGGTACCGGCGCGGTCGGCGATCCGCGCGACACGACCGAACGTGAATTGAAATCGATGGATGAAATTGCGAAAAACGTCGCGGCTCTGGAAAAGCAAGTTTCGCAACTTTTCGGCGGCCAAAATTTTACGCTCGTCAACAATTATGATTGGCTGCGTGAAGTCAAACTACTGGATTTCCTGCGCGACACCGGCAAACATTTCGCGATGGGCATGCTGATTGACCGCGACCATTTCAAATCGCGCGTCGGCGAAGGCAAATCCGGCATGAGTTTTGCGGAATTCACCTACACGCTGCTGCAAGGTTACGATTATTGGTATTTGCACAAAAATTTGGGCGTGAATTTGCAAATTGGCGGATCGGATCAGTGGGGAAATCTGTTGTCGGGCGTCGAATTGATTCGCAAAAAAGAATCCGTTGAAGTTGATGCGATGACGACGTCGCTGGTGATCGACAAAACGACCGGTCGCAAATTTGGGAAATCCGAAGGCGGTAACGCGATTTGGTTGGATCCGGCGAAAACGTCGCCGTACCAATTTTACCAATTTTGGCTGAACGTTGGCGATGACGATGTGATTGATTATTTGAAATTGTTTTCGTTGTTGGGTCAGCCCGAAATCGACGAAATTGCGAAAAATCATGCCGAAAATCCGGGCGCACGCGTGGCGCAAAAAACTTTGGCGCATGAAATCACGACGATTGTGCACGGCGCGGAAATCTGCGCCAGCGTCGAACATGTCACGCGCGTATTGTTCGGCGGCGAAGATTTTCGCAATCTAACTGATGCAGACATCGACGTTTTGGCACGCGAAATTCCGACGGTCGAAACCGGTGCGAAAATTGTCGAAATATTGGTCGCGACAAATGTTGCGGCTAGCAATGGCGAAGCGATGCGCCTGATTTCGCAAAATGCGATTTCCATGAACGGCCAAAAAATCACGTCCGATCAGGAAATCGTCGAAAAATCCTTAATCAAAAAAGGTAAAAACAAGTTTATTTTGGTGCGATAAATGAACGAAAAGTCTGCAAAAAATCCGTCGAAACTCGCGATTGCGGTCGCGAAAATCACGCGATTTGTCGCGTACATCGTGTTGTTTCTGGGGATCATTGCTGCGCTCGGGTCGGTCATCGGCTACGTAGTTAGATATTGGCCGACTGACGATTCGACGCCGTCAGCTACGATTGTCAACAGCGCGAATTCATCGCAGTGGACGCCGCCGATTCTGTCGCGCACGGCGCAGATTGTTGTCGGCGCAATCGCGTTTGCTGGCGTGGTGGCGCTGGTGCTGGCATTCTGGATGCTGGCGAAAAAGTACACCGAACGCGGCGTCGACTGGCTGAACGACAAAACGTTGTGGCCGAAGTGGGCGATCGAAATATTCAGTCTTGTCGCTACGTGGCTTTTCGCAATATTTTCGACGTGGATTTTGCTGCCGAGGTGGTTTGGGTTTTTGGCGCTGGTTGAAATTGCGGCGCTGGTTGTCGGGATGATTTGTTTCGGGCTGACGCGGATTTTGACGCGCCAATATTTGGACTAAGCTGTTTTGCCATGATGCTCGGCCTCGGCCCGCATCGCATCGTCGTATGTTTTGTGTCGCGTGCCTTTTGCGTGCTCGCCTGGCGCATAAATCGAATACAATTTAAGTGGGACTTCGCCGGTGTTAATGACATTGTGCCAAGTTCCGGCTGGAACAAAAACTGCAAAATCGTCCGAAACCTCTTTTTCGAAATCCAGATTATCCTTAGTCGATCCCATAAATGCTTTGCCGGTTCCAGACTCAATTCGCAAAAATTGATCGTGATCGTCATGAACTTCTAGGCCAACTTGGCCGCCTACTGGTATCGACATTACGGTCATTTGCATAAATTTCCCGGTCCATTTTGCCTGGCGAAAATCGTCGTTGTTGATTGTTAAGTCCTGGATATCGACCACATATGGTGTGCCGCCAAAATCAATGTTTGTCATCAAAAATCCCCCTGCGTATTATAAGGATATTGTAGCATGGTTGCGCATGCGTTTGCGAAATCGTTTCCCACAAAAATCAATTTACAATTAATTTCAGTGGGGAACGGGACGGAGCCCGTTCTGGATTATGGGCTAGCGTGATTTCTCGCTGTTCGATGCCATAATAAGGGCCGAGTAGATCCCGGCGAACATGCAGGTGAACTGCCATGTCTCGAAGTGCAACGCCACCGAAATGGGGATTGCGACCAAGACTGCCGCAAGTGCTCGAAGGATATACGTCATGTAAAGCCGGAATGTTTCCATTGCGACGACTCCGTCCATGTGATCGCGGTTTATTTCACCCGCTCGCTTTCCGGAATCCGCCCGATTGGCGAACTCAACAAAAAGTTAATATATATATCAATTTATGTCCAAAATGTCAAGTGCATATTTCGCAAATGCTACAATATAACCAATGAATTTGACCACGAATCTCTCCGGGATCAAAGGCGTCGGCCCGAAAACCGCCGAATTGTTGGCGGGCGCGGGTTTGGAAACGGTCGGCGATCTAATCGATTTTTTGCCGAATCGATATGAGGATTTTTCGCAAACTGTCGAAATTGCGAATTTGCGACCGGGCAAAGTGACGATTTTGGCGCGTTGTGAACAGATTGAAACGCGGTTTGTTCGCCGCGGTATGCGTGTGACGACCGCGACGCTGGCCGACGACACCGGCAAGGTTCAAGCCGTGTGGTTCAACCAACCGTATCGCGCCACGCAGTTGAAATCCGGCCAATTTTATTTCAGCGGCGAATTTGGGCTGAGTCGTGATCGTTACCAACTTTCCAATCCGTTTGTCGAAGCAGTCAAGGAAATCACCGTGCAAACTGGCCGCGTTTTGCCGATTTACCCTTTGCGAAAAGGTTTGAAGCCTTCGCAAACGCGCAAAATTTTGGACGAATTGCGGCCGTTGATCGCGATGATGCCCGAAACATTGCCGCCGGAAATCGTCAAACGCGAAAAACTTGCCAGCCGCGCCGACGCGTTAATGGGCCTGCACTTTCCCGAAAACAAAGACGACGCCGACGCGGCGTGCGAACGATTGGCGTTCGAGGAATTGTTCGAATTGTTGTTGGCGGCGCGGTTGAATAAGTTGGAAAATTCCAAACTTAACGGATACGAAATTCCGTTTTCGCAAAAGGAAATCGCGGATTTTGTTGCGAAATTGCCGTTTGAGATGACGGGCGCACAGAAACGGGCTTTGTGGGAGATTTTGCAGGATTTCGAAAAATTGTCGCCGATGAATCGTTTATTGCAAGGCGACGTCGGCTCTGGCAAAACTATCGTCGCCGGCGCGGCGGCGTACCAGGCAAGTTTGGCGGGATTCCAGACTGCGTTCATGGCGCCGACCGAGATTTTAGCGAACCAACACGCTGAAACGCTTGCGAAATTACTGGAACCACTGCAAGTGTCGGTCGTATTGCTGACCGGTTCGGTGAAAGGCGCGGCGCGGAAAAAGTTATACGAACAGATTGAAAACGGCGCGGCGGCGGTCGTTGTTGGTACGCACGCGCTGTTCCAGGACGCGGTGAAATTTCATCGTTTGGGATTCGTCGTGATCGACGAGCAGCATCGTTTTGGTGTTAAACAGCGGCAGCAATTACTTGCGAAATCCGCTAAAATGCCGCATCTGTTGTCAATGACAGCCACGCCAATCCCACGTTCGCTGCAGCTGACGGTGTTTGGCGATTTGGATATTTCGATTCTGAACGAAATGCCACGCGGGCGCAAACCGATCGAAACCAAAATTTGGTCGCCGAATTCGCGCGCTCAACTTTATGAAAAAATTGAAAACGAAATTGCGAAAGGTCGCCAAGCCTACGTAATTTGTCCGCTGATTGAAACGGGTGTCGACGAGAAAAAATCGGTTCAGGACGAGTTTAAAAAGATTGCGAAAACCTTTGCGAAACGTCGCGTCGGGATCCTACATGGCAAAATGCCGTCTGATGCCAAAGACGAAGTCATGACGCAGTTTGCGAAACGCGAAATCGACATTTTGGTAGCGACAACAGTGGTCGAAGTCGGTGTTGACGTGCCGAACGCGACGGTAATGTTGATCGAAAATGCGGATCAATTCGGGCTTTCGCAGTTGCATCAATTGCGTGGGCGTGTTGGGCGCGGCGAACATCAATCGTATTGTTTTTTGATGATGAGCGATTCGAAAAAGCCCTCGCAAAGATTAAAGGAAATCGAGAAATCGAACGACGGATTTTACCTGTCCGAAGTCGATTTGAAATTGCGCGGTCCAGGCGAAATTTACGGTCATGCGCAACACGGCGCGTTGAATTTGCAGATTGCGAATTTGGCCGATACGAAATTGATCAAACGTGCGTCGGATGAGGCTGACTGGTTTATCAAATCCGGCCAAGATATGGTAAAATATCCTCAGTTAGCGGCGCACGTCGCGAAATATCAACGATTGACGACTCTGAATTAAGTGCAAAAATGACGATTCAACACGGCAAATATCCCAATTCTTTTTATCGCGTTTCGGTCAAAGCCGTGATTAAGAGTGATGCCGGTGAAGTTTTGGCGGTAAAAGAACATTCGGACGAATGGGAGTTGCCCGGCGGCGGACTTGAACATGGCGAAATGGTGCATGACGGATTGCGGCGCGAGCTGTCGGAAGAATTGGGAATTTCCAATAATTTCGCAGAAACTTTTGTAAAAGCTGAGACGCATTATCTGGAATTGATCGAAGGTTGGAAAGTTATGATCGAAGGGGATTTTTCACCGACCGCGAAAAACGTCAGGGAAGTAAAATTTATTCCAATCGAAACGTATAATCGGAATCGACGAAAATCAGTCGAGCCGGAGATTTAGCAGGATGTACGCGGGCACTACAATCCGCCGCGGCTCCGGCCGCCTCATCGGCACGCATCAGAAAATCGATCGCGTGGCGCGTCGCCGTTTGCAGCCGTACATTCCGCGCGGCTTTCACTTCCCGAAAGCCAAAGAGATTCTGCGATTCGAAGGCCTGAACGGTCCCGACGGCGTCAAGAAAAAATCGCCGGCGCGTGACGAGCCGTGGCACTACATCGACCCGACAAATCCCGACGATCGCCAGATTTTGGATCTAATTCGTGGTCACGAAAACAATTTGATTGCGGCGCTGCGCGAGAAAAACAACGAGCGTGCGGCGTTCGAGGCGGCGTGGTTGGCGCACGCGATCGTCGATGGTTTGACGCCGGCACATCATTATCCGCTGGAGGAAAAATTGATTGAATTGCGAAATGGACAGCCGATTGAAACGCGGACGACTTTTCGCAAAAAAAACATCATGCCCGGCGACACGATGCGCGAACGATTCGCGAACAATTGGGAATATTGGGGCGCGAAAGGCGTCATGACGACGCACGGATTTTTCGAATTCGGCGTGGCATTTTCGACCAAAGCGGTTACTTTTCGCGATGTTCGTTTGACCACTCGTGATCGCGCCGCGGTGCGCGGAAACGGCATTGTGCCGCTGTATTTAGACTTGGTCAATCAGGTTTATTCGTGGCATATGTACGATAAGTTTCAAAAAACTGGCTGGACGAACACGTTGGCATTGCGGGTCAAAAACGATTTGATGCCGCTGATAATCCACGCCGTTTTGATGAGTTGGTACAGTTGTTTGTGGCGTGCGTCGCACGAGGAAAAATCATGAGTCGACTGCGTATTATTAGTGGCGAATTCGGCGGACGTTTCATTGATGCACCGAATGGCCGCAAAACGCATCCGATGGGCGACCGGGTTCGCAGCGCGTTGTTTAATCAAATTAATGTCGAGCAAAAAACGGTTCTGGACGCGTTTGCCGGAACTGGCGCAATTGGATTGGAGGCGCTATCGCGTGGCGCAAAATCGGCGACATTTATCGAACGCGACCGCGTGGCACAAAACGTGATTGCGAAAAATATTTCGACACTGGGCGTGGGCGAAAAAACCAAACTTATTCGAACCAGTGTGGCCAATTGGATGGCGACGGCCGAGCCGCAAAAATTCGATGTGATTTTTATCGATCCGCCGTATCACGATCCGCAGTTTTCCACAGCCATGCAATTAAAAGACTATTTAAGCGCGAACGGAATTGTGATATTATCATATCCAGATAGGGAGTTAGCGCCGACCGTTAATGGAGTTGTTGTGGTGGACAAACGTAGTTACGGAGAAGCGGCGCTGGCGACCTATCGCCTAGCATGATAATTGAAAAGGACTTGCGAAATTGCAAGCCCTTTTGATTTCTATCGCGATTTATTTTCGCGCAGTTTTTCGTTGTCGGGTCAGCATCACGACCATTGTTGCGACTAGGACGCCGGCGAACAATGTGAGTAGCGGCGTTCGGAACTTGACCCAGACGCCTGTGGCCGGAGCATCGGGAGTATTGTAGAATTCTACCGTCGCGACGTTTGGCAGATCTAGCCCGATTACGTCGGAGAAATTCGTCGGCCCGTTGTCGTACGATTTGCTGTCGCCCGGATCGATGCCTTCGGATGAGGTCACGTTTAATTCGATTGTGCAGGATTTCTGACCGGATTCTAGACGACCGGCCGTGACTTTGACTTTCGTGTCGCGTGACGCGGCGGATTTTGTAGCGGTACAAGTGCCGCCGATTTCCGGTTTGTCCGCTACGACCAAGCCCTCAGGTAGGTTGTCAGTGAATCCCCAGCCGATTTTCGAAGCCAACTCCGCGGTGTTTGTGACGGTAATTGTCAGGCGTGAAGTTTCGCCGACCGGAACGCGCGTTGGGTTGAACGACTTGTCCAATTGTGGTGAAACATCGAAAATCGCGATATTGTCGAGCGCCGAGTCGTTGCCGGCCGCGTTGGTCAAATGTGAATTAAGCGTTTCGTTGCGCATAATTAGCCGGAATGGCTCGGCATACAGGAACGAAGCGTCGGACGTCAATGTGCCGATTCGCACCGCGCTACCGCCCACTGTGATCTCTTTCAGCCGGCTGTCCGTGCATGCGTTGATCACATTGCTGGACAATGGAGTTTCGGTTGTGCCAACTTTTTTGTAAAACTGAAGAAGTGGATCTTTGTTTGCGATGCCACAGCTACGCGCCGCCGTGTCGACTGAAAAAGTTACGAAACGGTTTGTTGTGGGCAGAGTAACGTTTTGCGCGGTGGCAAACTGGATCAGATTTTGGTTGTCTGATTCCGAGCTGCCTAGATGAGTGTAGCCGCCAACGGCCGCATTTGCAGTCGGCGTCGGGCTATTGCGCAAAATGCCGAGCGCAGTCGACATAGTCTGAACCGCCGCGAAAGCTCCGTCAGCGTATGTCGGCGTGGATTCCACGATGCAGTCAGCGGCGTTTCGCGTGCTGGTACTGTCGACGACGAAGCCGTTGCAGTTGCCGCGCGTGATCCAGTATGGATCTGCCGTGTACGTCATGCCCTGTGTGCCGGTGTACGTGTTTAATTCCATATTCGATCCAGCGCTACGATTCTCGAAATCCTCGAAAAATAGAGCCGCCGGTGCGCCGGGTGTGTTCGGGCTACCAGGAGCAGCCGACGAAAAATTGGCCGAAACCATAGTGGCGGCAACAGTTGCGCAAACGAGTGCTACCGCAACTCCCCAGTTTATTTTGATGCGTGCTTTTAACATATTTCCCTCGTTTTGTTTTTTGAAATTGTATGAATTATATTATACAGCTTATGTCTTTACTTTTGCAAGTTATTTTTGCATTTTTCCGAAATTTGTAATTGTGGAAAAATATTTGCTATAATTCTGACACGCGCGAGTGGTGGAATTGGTAGACACGCATGCCTTAGGAGCATGTGCCGCAAGGCGTGGAGGTTCAAGTCCTCTCTCGCGCACCACGGTATATTTCGTATAGTCACAATTATTTATGTATCTCAAGAAATTTTCCAATCAAAATCAGCTTAATTGTTTTTCGCCGCCAGTAATGTTGGCGACGATGGCGATAGAATTTGTCGGCGCATTATATGTGATTTTTCGCTACAAATTGAATAATGTTGGTCGTCTGATCGCGGCGATTTTGATTTGTTTGGGCGTGTTTCAGTTGGCCGAGTATTTGATTTGCGAAACTATTGGCTTGCCGGGCTTGACGTGGGCGCGAATTGGTTATGTGGCGATAACGTTGTTGCCGCCGCTCGGTATCAGCTTGGCGATGGCGTTGGCGGGCAAAAAATCATGGCAAGCTCAAACCGGCATGTATCTGGCGTGCGCGGCCTTCATCGGCTATTTCGCGTTCGCGGGGAATTCGCTGACTGGTCAAATCTGCGGCGGAAATTACGTGATTTTTACGTCGGAACCGGGCGCATTGTTGTGGTATACGGCGTATTATTATGGATTGCTGGCGATTAGCACGACGCTGTGTTTCGTTTGGGCAAAGGCCGCGAAAAACGCCAAAACGCGCAAAAGTCTGATCGCGCTCGCTATCGGCTATCTGGCGTTCATTGTGCCGACTGTCGCTGTTGGATTGCTTAGTTCGGACGCCCGCCAGGCGATCCCGTCCGTCATGTGCGGCTTCGCCGTTTTGCTGGCGATCACGTTGCTCGCGTGGGTGTTGCCGTCCAGCGGCCTGAAACGTTACAATAAATAACATGAGCTATTTCGACAACGTTCGCGAATTATTGCAACAGCCGGTTTTGCACTATATTTTTGTCGGGTTTTCGTGGCTGCTGGTCGCCGCTATGGCGCTAGTTTTGGTCATAATTTGCGTCCAATTCGTCGCAACAGTCGGCAAAGCCAAGCGCACCGGCCAACCGCGTCGCAACTACATTCCCGAATCCGTCGCGCTGCTTGCCGTCGTTGCCGGATTTTGGTGGCTTTCGCGATGGCTTTTGTCGTAGATTGTGGTATGATAAGCTTATGCAGAAAATCGTGACATACACGCATATTCCGCCGAAGTAGATCGGTCGTTTTTCGTTACAAACGCGCCGATTGATTCGGCGTTTTTCATTTAATGATAAAATAGGAGTAATTATGAGTTTAGATACCAATAGTTATAGGGGTGCGCGTGATCTGTATCCCGAGGATATGCGGCTGCGAAATTATATTTTCAATACCTGGCGTCAGGTCGTTGAGCGCTACGGATATGAAGAATACGACGCACCGCTGCTCGAGCCGATCGACGTCTATGCTGCGAAAAGTGGCGAGGAAATCGTCAGCGAACAAACGTATCAATTTACTGATCGCGGCGACCGAACCGTGGCGATTCGACCGGAAATGACGCCTAGCGTTTCGCGCATGGTGGCGGCGCGGCGACAGGAAATGCCGTATCCGGCGCGTTTGTTTAGCATCAGCAACTTTATGCGCTACGAACGCCCGCAAAAAGGCCGCGAACGCGAATTTTGGCAATTGAACGTCGATTTGTTCGGTGTTGAAAATATCGCCGCCGATATCGAAATCATCACGATTAGTGACGCGATTTTGCGTGCGTTTGGCGCCGACCGCAAAATGTATACGATTCGCATCAATGACCGCCGTTTGACCGATTTTATGATGACGAATTATCTGGGATTGGACGTGATCCAGGCCAATTTGATGATCAAATTGTTCGACCGCAAAAACAAAATCTCGCCAGCCGATTTCAAACAACAGGCCGAAGACATTTTCGGCACGGAAGTGGCACCGACCGGTCTGGCCAAATTGTCGAAATTGATCGGTGCGAAAAGTATGGCCGATTTGCCGCGCGAACTGGCGGACAGCGATACGTTGGACGATCTGAAAAAGTTGTTCGCCGCGCTAAAATCCGCCGGCATCAACAATGCAAAATTCGATATCACGCTGATGCGCGGCTTTGATTATTACACCGGAATTGTGTTTGAGGTTTTCGACGAAGCGCCGGAGAACAACCGGGCGATGTTTGGCGGCGGACGCTACGACGGTTTGATCGGGCTGTTCGGCGTCGATCCGTTGCCGGTTGTCGGCATGGCGCCGGGCGAAACGATGTTGGTGGAGTTTTTGCGGGCGCACAATTTGCTGCCAAAGTCCGAATCAACAACCGACGTTTACATGATTGTCCTAGGCGACAGTTTGAACGGTGCCGAAAAATTAGCCACCAAACTACGCGACGAAGGCGTCAATGTCGCCGTTGACATTTCGGGGCGAAAATTGGATAAACAAATCAAATCAGCCGTCAAAATGAAAGTGCCGTACATGCTGTTCGTCGGCGAAAACGAACTGTCGGACGAAATCTACACGCTCAAAGACGTTGCGAAATCCACCGAAGAAAAGTTGAGTTTCGAGCGCATCGTCACCTCGGTGCGCGATTATCGCCGCAAATCTGACGTCGGCGACGATTTCTAAACGCTTATCCTCGCGCCAGAACCGACAATCTGTTAAACTGGATAGCTATGAAACATACGCGAAAAGATCTGTCCAAAGGAAAAATTGAAATCAAAGCAACCGTCGGTGCTGACGAACTGAAAAAAGCTCACAAAACCGCAGTTCAAAACTTAGCGAAAAACGTCAAAGTCAAAGGTTTTCGCGACGGCAAAGTACCGCTGAACGTGGCCGAAAAACACATCGACCCGGCGACGCTGGCCAATCAGGCCGTCGAAAATGCCATCAACGATGCCATGGTGCAAATCCTGATTGCCGAACAGATTCAACTACTAGACCGTCCGAAAGTCGATTTGGGCGAGTTCAAACCGTTTGAATCATTGGAATTTACGGCCACGGTCGAAATCGTGCCGCCGGTCAAACTGGGTGATTACAAAAAACTGAAAGTCACGAAAAACAAAGTCGAGATTTCGCAAAAAGAAGTCGACGAAGTTATCGACCGCTTGCTGCAAAACGCCGCCGAAAAAGTCGAGGTTGAACGCGCTGCGAAAAATGGCGACGAAGTCATGATTGACTTCGACGGCCGTGACGAAAAAGACGAACCGGTCAAAGGCGCCAAAGCTGAAAATTATCCGTTGACGCTCGGCACGAACTCGTTCATCCCCGGCTTCGAAGAGGCCGTCGTCGGCCACAAAGCCGGCGAAGCATTCGATATTCCGCTGACGTTCCCGAAAGATTATCACGCCGACGCGTTGAAAGGCGCGAAAGTTACCTTCAAAATCAAATTGCACAAAGTCAATGAAATCAAAAAGTCAGAGCTAAACGATGATTTCGCGAAAACCGTCGGGCCGTTCACGACCGCTGCGGAATTGACAACTGACATCAAAAAAGAGTTGACTTCACGCGCCGAATATGACGCCGAGGAAAAATACAAAGACGATTTGCTAACAGCGCTGGTTGCGAAATCGACCGTCGAGGCGCCGGATGTTTTGGTTGGCGATCAGTTACAGGCGCTTGAGCAGGACTTTTCGCAAAATCTGATGTACCGCGGCATGTCGATCGATCAATATTTCGAATCGCAGGGTTATAAAAACCGTGACGATTGGGAAGCCAAAGAATTGCGTCCGACCGCAGAGAAGCGTGTCAAAAACGGATTGGTTTTGTCGGAGCTGTCACGCACCTGGGACATTCGCGCGACCGACGAGGAAATCGACGCTCGCCAGGCCGATGTCGTTTCGCAGTACAACGATCCGAAATTGAAAAGCAGTTTCGAATCCGAAGCGGCTCGCCGCGACATCGCGAACCGAATTGTTACTGAAAAAACTTTGGCGAAACTGGTCGAAGAGGCTAATTGATCAGTGAGAATATCTTGGCGCAAATGAGTCGCCAATATCGATTTCTGAAAATTTGCGAAAAACCAATTTAGCACTCTATTGCTCAGAGTGCTATTTTGCGCTATACTTTCATCATGACAAAACCGACAAGTTACCTAGTTCCAACAGTGGTAGAAAAATCGTATGACGGCGAACGTGCCTACGACATTTATTCGCGCCTGCTGAAAGAGCGCATCATTTTTCTGGGCGAAGAAATCAACGAAACGACCGCGAACGTTGTCGTGGCACAACTGCTGCATTTAGCGCATGAGGATCCGAAAAAAGATATTTCGCTGTATATCAATTCGCCGGGCGGTAGCGTTTACGATGGTTTGGCGATTTTTGACACGATGAATTTCATCAAGCCCGACGTGGCGACGTACGGCATCGGTTTGCAAGCGTCGATGGGCGCGATTTTGCTATCATCCGGCGCGAAAGGTAAACGATTCCTGCTGCCAAACGCCAAAGTCATGATTCACCAGCCATCGTCCGGCACGCGCGGCAAAGTTACTGATATGGAAATTGATTTGAAGGAAAGCCTAAAAACCAAAGAGTCGTTGACCAAAATCATGGCGAAAAACACCGGTCAAAAAGTTGCGAAAATCCGCGATGACATGGAGCGCGATTTTTGGATGAACGCCGATGAGGCGAAAAAATATGGGTTGGTTGACGAGGTTATAGATAAGTTGTAGAGTACATTGATATGAATAACTTATCAATTGTACGCCTGAATGGCGAATCGCCTACCGACGTTGCGATGCTCGCGCGACTTGTCCATGATGATATCGAGCGGGAATCGGGCGAGTGCGTTGCGAGATTGGCCTGTGGCCCCGCTGACACAATGTCAGTTCAAAAGCGTCGACAGATGATGCTGGGCGCGAAAGGGGTTTTCGCTTTGTCTAACGGAAGCAGACTGTTTGCGGCGCAAACACTTAACGATTGGAACGACGACGATCACAAGGAGTTCTTTTTTCGTCGACAGACAAATGCGTCGAAGCTTCGTCTGAATACATACATCGGAGAGGGTGTCGATACTGAAAGCCTTGCCAAACTAACCAGAAGCAGCATGCAATATGCTGAGCGTTGCCCGGAGTTGTCGTTTGATGGCGTAATGGCGATCACGACGGAGCACAACGTTCCGGTGTTATCGCCGGTGCTTGCTGGCCATGATTTAGACCCGAATCCGGTAAGATATGCCAACACAATCCGTGGCCTCGCGGCGGTGCCGACGGCGCTTTTCGCAAGCCGTAGCCTGGTTGTTGCCCAACGTAGCGTGCTTGACCGACTCATTCACTCGCTCTAAGGGTTTGACTTGTCGTAAAATCTCTGTATAATCATTTGTAATGAAGTAGTGTAACCCTGATTTTTCATGTTCCGCCGTGGCTGGCGGGTTTTGTCATTTTGGCAATCGTGCGTTTTACACTCACGCATGAAACATGAAACAGGGATAGAAACTTCGGTGCCAACAATCAATCTAAGCGAGGAGAGCGGTTTTATAATGGCGAAAAACCTACAAAACGGCGTGACTCAGCGTAAGTATTTTACTCCGCAAAATACTGTGCTGGAGATGCCGGATCTAATCGACCACCAGAAACGGTCGTGGCAAGAATTTGTTGAAACAGGGCTGGGCGAGATTTTTGCAGAAGTTAATCCGGTGGAAGACTACACTGGACAAAAGTTGGAACTGCGGTTCACTGGATACGAATTCGGCGAACCGAAAATTACCGAATCTCAGGCGCGCGAAGACAACATCAGTTTCGAAGCGCCGCTACACGCCGACGTCGAACTGACGAACAAAGTCACCGGCGAAGTCAAAACCAGCCGAATTTACCTCGGCGATTACCCATGGATGACCGAACGCGGCACATTCGTGATCAACGGCGCGGAGCGCGTAGTTGTTTCGCAATTGATCCGCAGCGCCGGCGTATTTTTCAGCGCCGATCGCGTCGGCGAACGCAATAATTACGGTGCCAAATTGATCCCAGGACGCGGTGCGTGGCTGGAATTCGAAACTGCCGCTAACGGCGCGATTTATGTCAAAATCGACCGCCGCCGCAAATTGACCGTCACGACGCTGCTTCGCGCGCTCGGTTATTCGTCATCAACATCCATCAAAGAATTGTTCAAAGACGTCGATACCGGCGACAAGAGCTACATCGAAGCCACGTTCGAAAAAGACACCGCCAAAGGCACCAACGAAGCGCTGATCGAAGTCTACCGCAAATTACGACCAGGCGACCTCGCGACGGTTGACAATGCGAAACAAATGATCGAGCGTATGTTTTTCGACTTCAAACGATTCGACGTTAGCCGCGTCGGCCGTTACAAATTGAATCAACGTTTGGGCGTGGATGTGCCAAACACCACCGAAAACCGCGTCATGCGCATGGAGGATCTGATCGCGATTATCAGCGAAATTATTCGCCTGAACAACACGCAGGAAGCACCAGACGACATCGATGCTTTGCACAATCGCCGCATCAAAATGGTCGGCGAATTGGTCGGCCGACAGTTCCGCGTCGGGATGTTGCGCATGGATCGAAACGCCAAAGACCGCATGTCGGTGGCCGACATGGAATCGGTCACGCCGGGTCAATTGATCAACGCGCGACCTGTGGTGGCGGCGGTTCGCGAATTTTTCGCATCCAGCCAGTTGTCGCAGTTTATGGATCAAGCCAACCCAGTTTCCGAATTATCGCACAAACGTCGTTTGTCATCGATGGGTCCTGGTGGTTTGTCCCGCGAGCGTGCCGGATTCGAAGTTCGTGACGTCCACCCAACGCACTACAGCCGTGTCTGTATCATCGAAACGCCAGAAGGCGCCAACATCGGTTTGGTGCTGAACTTGGCGTCATTCGCCCGCGTCAACGAATACGGTTTCATCGAAGCGCCGTACGTTCGCGTCGCTAACGGCAAAGTTACCAAAGACGTCGTCTACCTAGACGCCGCTGCTGAAATGAAAGAAGTCATCGCCGAAGCTGGCGCGAAATTTGACGACAAAGGCAAATTCGTCGAGGAGCGCGTTTCGGTGCGCCGCAACTTACACCCAGAAGAAGCCGACGTCGACGAAGTCACGTTCATGGATGCCAGCCGCATGCAGATCATCGGTTCGACGGCAGCGCTGGTGCCGTTCGTCGAGAAAAACCGCATCGACCGCAACCTCGGTGGCGCGAACATGCAACGCCAAGCTGTGCCGTTGATCAAAACCGAAGCGCCGATCGTTGGCACCGGTGTCGAGCACGACATTGCGAAAAACACCTCACAGCTGATTTGTGCCGAAAAAGACGGCGAAGTCATCAAAGCCGACGCCAAAGAAATTCAGATCAAATACGGTCCGAAAGAAATCGTCACGTATAATCCATATCACTTCTACAAATCAAACGAAGACCGATCGTTCAACCAGCGCGTCGTGGTCAACCGCGGCGACAAAGTCAAAAAAGGTCAGCCGATCATCGAAGGCGCCGCTATCGCCGACGGCGAATTGGCGCTCGGCCGCGACCTGATCGTGGCGTTTATGCCGTGGCGCGGTTACAACATGGACGACTCAATTATCATTTCGAATCGTTTGGTGGCCGACGACGAATTGACCAACATTAACATCACATCGTCAATGGTTGAAGTCCGCGAAACGAAATTGGGACCAGAAATCGTCACGCGCGACATCCCGAATGTTAGCGAAGAATCGCTACGACATTTGGACGACCAGGGCATCGTGACATTGGGCGCCGAAGTTAAGCCAGGCGACGTATTGGTTGGAAAAATCACGCCAAAAGGCGAACAGGAACTGTCGAGCGAGGAGCGATTGCTACGCGCGATCTTTGGTGAAAAAGCCAAAGACGTTCGCGACACTTCGCATCGCGTGTCGAACACCGCGGCAGGAAAAGTCGTCGGCGTCAAGATTTTCAGCCGCGAAAACGGCCACGAAATGAAAGCTGGCGTGCTGATGCAGGTGCAAATCTTTATCGCACAGACGCGAAAAATCCAGGTCGGCGACAAATTGGCCGGTCGGCACGGAAACAAAGGCGTCGTGGCGCGGATCTTGCCAGCCGAAGACATGCCGTTCATGGCGGATGGCACACCGGTCGACATGATTTTGAACCCGATGGGCGTTCCGTCGCGCATGAACCTTGGTCAGTTGTTTGAAGTGCACATTGGCATGGCTGCGCGAGCGCTCGGTTACAAAGTTGCGACACCGTCGTACGATGGCGTGCCGATCGACGATGTGTCCAAAGAATTAGTCAAAGCTGGTTTTCCGGCTGACGGAAAAGTTCAGTTATTCGACGGTTTGACGGGCGATGCTTTCCAAGAAAAAGCTACCGTCGGAAACATGTACATGATCAAATTGCACCACATGGTTGCTGACAAAATCCACGCCCGATCGACCGGGCCATACACGATGGTTACGCAGCAGCCGCTCGGCGGTAAGGCGCAAAACGGTGGTCAGCGATTTGGCGAGATGGAAGTCTGGGCGCTCGAAGCGTACGGTGCTGCAACGACATTGCAGGAAATGCTGACGATCAAATCCGACGACGTGTATGGCCGCAGCAAAGCCTACGAATCGATTATCAAAGACGAGCCGATTCAGGGGCCGAAAATCCCAGAAGGCTTCAACGTTTTGGTCAAGGAATTGCAAGGTTTGGGTCTGCGCGTTGACATGATTAACGAGCAGGATCACATCGACGCCGAGGAAATCTTGACCACCAAAGGTTCCGGCGCACCGGCCGACGATACGACGGTCGTGTCTGACGGCATTACTGACGAGGTTGGCGACGAAGCCGACGAACTAGGCGACATCGAACTGGGCGAAGGCGTCTCGATCGAAACCGCCGAGGAATTTGACAATGAAACTAACGACATGGAGGAGGCGGCGTAATGGCGTATCGAGGACAAGACGACAAAAGCATCGCTGACTTTGACGCGGTGCGTCTGGCGGTGGCCAGTTCGGATGACATTTTGAACTGGAGCTACGGCGAAGTGCTAAAACCGGAAACGATTAACTATCGCACCCAAAAACCAGAACGCGACGGTTTGTTCTGTGAACGGATTTTCGGGCCAGTCAAAGACATCAACCCGCACGATGCGAAACTAAAAGGCGTTCGTTCGCGCGAAGCCGCCGTCGACAAAAACGGCGAATTGGTAACGCGTTCAATCGTTCGCCGCGAACGGATGGGTCACATTCAATTGGCTTCACCGGTGGCACACATTTGGTTCATGCGCGGCACGCCGAGCGCCATGTCGCTGCTGCTGGGCATTACGGTCAAGAATTTGGAGCGTGTGGCGTATTTCGCTAGCTACTTGATTTTGAACGTTGACGAAGACCGCCGCGACCAAATGCTAGCCGACAACGAAGCTGAATTTGAAGCCGGTAAAGTTGCCATCAAAATGCGCTACGAAAAAGCGGCTGGCGACGAAGACGCTGACGTCAAAAAACTGGCCGCCGAACAGTCCAAAGAAGTCGAAGATTTGACCGAAAGCTACAACGTCAAAAAACAACAGTTGGGCGACTTGGTCAAAGGTGCGTTGATGAGCGAAACCGATTTTCGCAACCTGCCAGAAGAATACGAGGAATTGGTTAGCGTAGGCATGGGCGGCGACGCACTAGCGAAATCGCTGCGCGAAATCGAACTGCCAAAACTGATCCGCGAATTGACCGACGAGGCTGAAGAAGCTAAAGGCCAGCGCAAGAAAAAATTGCAAAAACGCTTGAAAATGTTGGAAGGCATGGAGCAAGCCGGCATCAAACCAGAATCAATGTGCGTCAGCGTGTTGCCGGTGATTCCGCCGGATCTGCGTCCGATGGTGCAGTTGACCGGTGGTCGTTTCGCGACGTCGGACCTGAACGATTTGTATCGTCGGGTGATTAATCGTAACAATCGTTTGAAAAAACTGATCGATTTGAATGCGCCGGAAGTCATCCAACGCAACGAAAAACGCATGTTGCAGGAAGCTGTCGATGCGTTGATTGACAACTCAGCGGCTCGCGGTAACCGTGCTGTCAACGCGACGGGCAATCGCCGCCGCTTGAAATCACTGTCTGACTTGCTGAAAGGCAAGCAGGGTCGTTTCCGCCAAAACCTACTGGGTAAGCGCGTCGATTACTCCGGTCGCTCGGTCATCGTGTCCGGTCCGGAACTCAAAATCAACCAATGTGGTCTGCCGAAACAAATGGCGCTGGAGCTGTTCAAGCCGTTCGTAATTTCCAAATTACTGGAATGGGAGCAAGCGCACAACATTCGTTCGGCGACACGCTTGATCGAATCGGGCGACAACGTCGTCTGGGACGCACTAGACGAAGTGATCAAGGGAAAATACGTGCTATTGAACCGCGCACCGTCGTTGCACCGCTTGTCGATTCAGGCGTTCATGCCGAAATTGATCGAAGGTAAAGCGATCCAATTGAACCCGCTTGTCACGACCGGATTTAACGCTGACTTTGACGGTGACCAGATGGCGGTTCACTTGCCGCTGTCCGCCGAGGCGCAGGCCGAAGCCCGCGATTTGATGTCGGCAACGAACAACTTGCTGAAACCGTCCGATGGCTCGCCGATTTTGTCGATTTATCAGGATATCGTGCTGGGCTGCTACTACTTGTCGTACGAAAAACCGTCGGCGCAAACCGACAACGTCAAAACCTTCAGTTCGATCGCCGAAGCGATCATTGCGCACGATCAAAACCTGTTGGAATATCAGACGCCGATTCGCTTGCCAATCAAAGGCGAGATTCACGAAACGACGCTCGGTCGCGCGTTGCTGAACGAAATTCTGCCAGAAGACTTTCCGTACGTCAACGAAGTTTTGACCAAAAAAGCGCTCAGCGCAGTCATGGCGCGAATTTTCAACAAATACGGCACGGAAATAACCGCTCAAACTGCCGACGCTATCAAAGAATTGTCGCTGGAATACGCTACACGTAGCGCGGTTTCGACCGGTATGAACGACTATTTCGATCTGAAGGAATTGGACGGCATCATCGAAGAAGGTGACGCTCGCACGGCGAAAATATCCGATCAGTACGAACAGGGTTTGATCACCGAAGACGAGCGCTACAAATTGACGGTTGAAACGTGGCGCAATATCGACGAAAACGTGACTGATTTGTTGAAATACAAATTGGACGATGCCGACACCAGCGTTAGCGTTTTGGTTAATTCTGGTGCACGTGGCACAGTTGCGAATATCAAACACGCCGCCGGTACGATTGGCGTGACGGTTGATGCGACGGGTCACGAAATCGAGCTGCCGATTAAGTCGAATTATAAACACGGTTTGTCGGCATTGGAAGCGTTCATCGCCACGCGCGGTACGCGAAAAGGTTTGATCGACACAGCGCTGAAAACCGCCGACTCGGGCTATCTGACGCGCCGTTTGGTCGATGTTTCGCAGGACATTTTCACTGTTCCTGACGAACCGGGCGACGACCGCGGATTCATTATTCGTCGCATCGAAACCGAAGAAACCATGATCGATTTCGGCGATCGTTTGTACGGCCGTTACGCCGCCAAAGACGTGCCGGGCTTTGTCAAAACCGACGAATTGATCACGCGCGAAATCGCCGATGCTATCCAAAACGACGAATCGGTAACGGAAGTTTCGATCATGTCAGTTTTGTCGACGAACCAATTGCACGGCATCCCGCAAAAATCGTACGGTATCGACATGGCGACTGGTTATCTGGTGGCCAACGCCGAACCGGTTGGCGTTATCGCTGCGCAGTCGGTCGGTGAGCCGGGCACGCAGTTGACGCTGAACACGTTCCACCAAGGTGGCGCCGCCGGCGGTGACATTACCCAGGGTTTGCCGCGCGTCGACGAATTGTTCGAAGCTCGCGCACCAAAAGGCGAGGCATTTCTATCGGAAGTTGCTGGCGACGCACAGGTTTGGGAAGATGGCGGCAAATACATTGTCCAAGTCACGCCTGAATCCGGCCGCGTCGAACGAATCGCTGTCGACGACCAAATCGTCCGCGTCGAGTCGGGCACCGACGTTCGCACCGGCGATGTCATGGCATCAATGGACGACGAATCGATGCCGATCGTCGCGCCGTTTGACGGCAAAGTCGAAGTCGCGAAAAACGAATTGATCGTTACGGCTAGCGCCGGTGCACCAGTTCGCTACGAAATTCCGGGTTACAAGCAATTGCTCGTGACCGACGGCGATCAGGTCGAAGCTGGCGACCGCTTGTCTAGCGGTTCGATCAACTTGCACCAACTGATGGCGTTGAAAGGAATCGAAGCGACGCAGCGCTACATTATCAACGACGTGTTGCGAATCTACGCTGCGCAGGGTCAGAAAATCGCCGACAAACACTTGGAAGTCATCGTGCGCCAAATGTTCAGCCGTGTTCAGATCGAAGAGCCGGGCGACAGTCCGTTTGTCACTGGCGACATTGTGTCGAAAACCGCCGTCGTCGATATGAATCGTCAATTAACCAGCGCAGACAAAGAGCCGGCGCAGTTCACGCAATTGCTGCTCGGTATCACCAAAGTGTCGATTTACAGCGACAGCTTCCTATCAGCCGCCTCGTTCCAGGACACGACGCGCGTGCTGATTGGCGCTGCGACATCGGGCCGCGTTGACCACCTGCACGGTCTGAAAGAAAACGTCATCATCGGTCGCAAAATTCCAGTCGGAACTGGTGCGATCAGCGAGGCTGAATTTGCCCGCGAAAATGACGGCGTTGGTCAAACCGAATCACTTGATTTGGAAGCGTAGGCAAGACTGCCCGCAAACGAAATCGCCCGTGAAAAACGGGCGGTTTTCGTTTTCGCAAAATCTATCGTTTCGGTGCTGAGAACCCAACCAGCGCAATGATTGTGCTCGTAACGGCGGCTAGTCCGACGATCAATTCTAGATTGACGTCCGGTTTCAACAGCGCAATCAGTGCCAAACCAACCCAGACAACGGCGATAATTCCTGCCGCGTACGGATAGCGGATCTGCAGAACGACATCTTTCATGTTGGCCATATCTACATTTTACCAGTTAAAGTTTGATACAGAAACGGATCGCGATCGGCGACCGATGACAGCCAATCGGAAAAAAGTTGCGTCGCCTGATCGCGTGTCAACGATTTTGTCGCGTGACTTTTCGCTAGGCCAGTTTGATCAACTTCGTCGACAACGCGCGTGAAATTCCGCCGATGTAGTTCGAAATGTTTCGTTGTCTCAGCCGCATCGGCAATCGTTCCGACTGTCGCCATGAGTGTCAACATCCCACGCAGCAACGCCAGATTCTCCGGATCAATGCGAATATTAAATCGATTTCCAGCGTTAATAACCTTGTCGAACAGCTGTGTCATTTGTCGCCGCTGCAAAAATCCTTGCACGCGGTCCTCGTTTTCGTGCATTGCGAAAACCGAACTTGCCGCGTTTTCCATGATGATCCGAAATTCTTGGCCGATAATCGCGGTTCCGGCAATATTCAAAATTTGCGAAAGCCGATCGTCGTAAAACGCCAGCGCCGACATTGCGAAACTGCCCAGCGAAAATTCGTCATTATAAAATTTTTTGTACTCGCGGATGAACGCCAAAAACGTGTTGCGATTCAGCGGTGCATCTGCGGCGATGCCAAAATCAATCAATCCAACGCGATTGTTCGTCATCAACAAAATGTTGCCTGGATGCGGATCGCCGATCACGTAATCGGCTTTGAATGCGGACTTCGTGAACTCGTATTCCAAATTTGAAATCTGTTCCCAGACGTCCGATCCGGTTTTTGCGAAAACGAATTGTTCGATATCGGCGCCCGATTGTTGTGCTCGCATCGCGTCGGCCAGCGTCATTCCGTCGATGAACTCTTGGACCAAAATTTTGTCGGTCGATAATTTGGCAAAGGTTTCCGGAATAACAATATTTGGATTGCCGCGAAAATAATCCGCAAACCATTTCGCGTTCGCACACTCGCGGCGATAATCTGTTTCGGCGTGCGTGATGCGTACCAATTCGCGATACGTGGCTTTGACATCGAACGCGCCGGTTCGCGAAACAGCGTTGACAATTTTGACGATTCGACCGATGTTTTTCAGATCAGATTGCAGATTTTCGGAAACGCTTGGGCGTAAAATTTTCACGATAACGTGGCGATTATTCGCAAGCCGCGCGTGATAAACCTGCGCAAACGAACCGGTTGCGAACGGCGTTTTGTCGACGGCAATAATTTGCGAAAGCCGTGTTGGGATTTCACGCTGTAATGTCGCCACGACATCGATTGGCTCGATTTCGACATCGTCGAAAACCTCCATTTCGCGCGGCCCAGCCCAACCGTCCAAGAAATCCGTGCTGACGGCCAACATCTGCAAAAACTTGACATACACGCCACCCAATTTGCGAAAATTTTCGAAAATCAATTTTTTATGAGCGTGCGGATCGCGTTTGCTGAATTTGCTTTTCGCAAGTTCGGCGGCGAATTTCGCAATGATTCGCGAACGTTCCGTCATTGCTTTTTCCCGAATCCGATCCAAAACAAAATCAACGTCATGACAACGGCGACGACCGCCAGGAAAATTCCACTCAAACTGGTCGTTGCAGCCAACAGAACGATGACCGCCCAAATTGCCACGATGCTCACAAATACGAATGCGTATTTCATTAACGATATTATACCATGTTTATATCTGTTGCGTTGGACGGGAAATTTTGATATAATTGCGTGTGAGTTTCCTCTTTCAACGTGTGAAATTTCCGGCAGTGTACAAGGCGGAAAAACGCATAGGAAAGAACTGCGAAAACCGTGCTGGACTTTCGCAAACGAAAAATGTGTAAATCACAGGAGTAATTTAAGTGCCAACAATCAACCAATTGGTGCGAAAACCGCGCAAAACGGCTGTCAAAAAGTCGAAATCACCTGCGCTGGGACGCATCCAAAACTCATTGAAAGTTCGTTACTACGACCAAGACGCGCCGCTGAAGCGCGGTGTTTGTATCAAAGTCACGACCAAAACACCGAAAAAACCTAACTCAGCTTTGCGAAAAGTTGCGCGTGTTCGTTTGACGAACGGCCAAGAAGTTTGGGCATACATCGGTGGCGAAGGTCACAACCTACAGGAACACGCTGTCGTGTTGGTGCGCGGTGGACGCGTGCCTGATTTGCCGGGTGTTCGTTACCACATCGTTCGCGGCGCATTGGACTTGCAGGGCGTTTCCGACCGAAAACAGGGCCGTTCGAAATACGGTTCGAAAAAAGGAGATAAATAATGCCTCGTAAAGTTACCAAAGCACTGCAGCGCCGCATCCCCGAAGACCGCAAATACCAATCGGTTTTGGTGCAACGTTTGATCAACAAATCGATGTTGGACGGCAAAAAACACGTCGCTGAAAAAGCCGTGTACGGCGCATTGGAAAATGCTGCGAAAAAATTGAAAAGCGAAGACCCATTGGAAGTTTTCGAAACTGCAATGCGAAACATTTCGCCAAATTACGAAGTCAAATCGCGCCGCGTCGGTGGTGCGAACTACCAAATTCCGTTCCCGATCCAGGGTCACCGCCAACAGCACTACGCATTTATGTGGTTGGTGCAATCGGCTCGCGCTCGTAACGGCATGCCGTATGAACAGCGCTTGGCTGCCGAAATCGTTGACGCCGTGAACCAAACTGGCGCCGCGTTCAAGAAAAAAGAAGACACGCACAAAATGGCGGAAGCCAACCGCGCGTTTGCGCATTTCGCAAGGAGTTAAGAGTGACACCTGAGGCTGGTGCAAGTTTTGGCAACGAGATGAGCGGGGCGCCATTCGAGAGCGCATGCCCAGAAACGGGCGAACCCTGCCCATCTCGTAGTGAGTTAATCGAACTGCATGGGTATGGCAGCAAAAGAACAGCAGAAGAATTGGCGAGAATGTCTGCACAGACGGCGCTGCGCGGATGTGCCGGCCCAGGTGGCGATAACTGCCCGACGCGTGAGGCGATGGATAAGAGCCCCGCACGCCGCGTTGCCGTCATAGGCGTTAGCGGATTGCGACGTGTATTCGCAAGAAATGACCTCGCGAGAACAAAAAACTGGCCGCATCTACGCGACCAGTTTTAGTTTGCGAAAACTACACTTCGTCGCTGACCATAATTTGCCAAACAACACCGTACTTGTCGGTAACCATTCCGTACAGCGGACTCCAAAAAGTTTTCGCCAACGGCATAATATCGGTTCCGCCAACGCTAAATTTCGCAAAAACATTGCGTGCCGTTGACTCGTCGTCAAAAATCAAACACGGCGAAATATTGTTGCCGACGGCGAATGGAATCGAACTCGGCGTATCGCTGAACATCACCATATTGTCGCCGATTTTCAATTCGGTGTACATAATCCACGACTTTTCTTCGTCGGAAAGCTCCATGTCGCCCATCGATCCATCTGGCGCGTCGCTGTATTTCATAGTTTGACCCGGCGTCAAGCCGAGATTCTCCGCATAAAAATCCACCGCTTCGGCACATTTTCCGTCTGCGAAATTGATAAAAACGTCAAATTTCATTTTTTGTTCCTCTTATGCTTTAATAATTATATTGTATCATGGTATGAATCCCAGCGGAGGTAAAATGAAAAATTTGCGTTCCAAACGAATAACGGCGGTCGTGATTTTAGGCGCGTTGTTTTTCGCGTTGGCGGGGATTTGGTGGCGAGCGGCGTATCGGCAGCAAGTTCATTTGGAAGTTCGTAGCGTGCCAGAAATAAGTTCCGCACAGATTGCGCAAACTTCGATGCGTGATTTGGCGACGGTTGCGATCGCCGAAAATCTGGACACGCCATGGGCGACTGCGTTTTTGCCGAACGGCGATATTTTGGTAACGGAGCGGCCGGGAATTTTGCGTCAAATCGGTGCGAATTCGCACGAAATTGGCGTGCCGGACGTTGTCGAATCTGGCGAAGGCGGTTTGATGGGTTTGGCACTGCATCCTGATTTTTCGCAAAATCATCAGGTATATTTGTATTTTACTGGACAAAACTCCAATCGGGTCAAACGATTTGTGTTCGATGGTGGAAACTTGACGAATGAAAAAGTGATCATCGACAATATTCCGGCCAGCGCAGTCCACGACGGCGGCGCGTTGGCGTTCGGTCCGGACGGCAAATTGTACGTCACGACCGGCGATGCGAATGTTCCGCAAAACGCGCAGAATATCGAATCACTTTCTGGGAAAATTCTGCGGCTGAATGACGATGGTTCGGTTCCGGCGGATAATCCTTTCGCAAACGCGATTTGGTCGTATGGCCACCGCAACCCGCAAGGCATCGCGTGGGATTCGCGTGGCCAAATGTGGGAAGTCGAACATGGTCCGTCGGGTGCTTCGACTGGATACGACGAGGTGAATTTGATCGAAAAAGGTGCGAATTATGGTTGGCCAACGATCACGGGCGATCGCACTGCGGACGGCATGAAATCGCCGGCCATCCAATCGGGCGGCAACGAAACGTGGGCACCGAGCGGGTTGGCGTATGCGGATGGCGTGCTGTATTTCGCGGGGTTGCGGGGGCAGACTTTGTACAAGGCGACGATAAATAACGATAATTCGTTGACATTGTCGCGACATTTGACCGGAGAATATGGCCGGTTGCGGGCTGCGAATTATCATGACGGCTATCTGTATATTTCGACGTCGAATCGCGATGGCCGCGGCAATCCGAGTGCCGGCGACGATAGGGTTTGGCGAATCGCGCCCGAAACTTTGCGATAATCTGCCGGCGTTATTTGATCGCGACGAGTTCGATATCGAAAACTAACGCCGAATTTGCCGGAATCCCGGGCTGCACGTGATTTCCGTACGCCAATTCCGCCGGGATGATCAACCGTCGCACGCCGCCGACCGCCATGCCGGGAACACCTTGGGCCCAGCCTGCGATGACTTGGTTCAACCCGAACGTCAACGGTTTGCCAAAATCATGCGAAGATTGGAAAATCGTGCCGTCCGCGCATAATGCGCCGGTGTAATGAGCCGTAATCCTGGCGTCGTACGGGCAAATGTCGCCTTTGCCGTCGACTAAATCGATGACCTGCAGACGATCGACGTTATCAATTGGCTCAAAATTCTCGAGTTTGGTTCCTTCTAATTTCATATCTGTATTATAATATACATATGGCAAATTTTTCATTCGACATAGTTTCCGAATTTGACAAAGCGGAAATGAACAACGCGCTACAGGGTGCGCAGCGCGAAATCACGAGTCGGTATGATTTCAAAGGCACACCGGCGGCGATCGATTGGTTGACGGCGGACAAAAACGGTGTTAAAATTACCGGCAACGGCGATATGCAAATCGAAGCGATCTTGGACATTTTTCGCAAGAATTTAGCGAATCGTGGGCTGACGTCGAAATATTTGGATTTGACGAAACCTATTACGACGAACAATATGCAATCGCAACAGGAAATTCCGTTCGTCGAAGGCTTAGACCAGGAAAAAGCCAAAAAAATCACGAAAATTGTGCGCGAAAACTTTGCGAAAACCAAACCGCAGATTCAGGGCGACGCGGTGCGCGTGACGAGCAATTCGAAGGATGAGTTGCAGGCGATTATGGCGTTTTTGCGAGAGGCGGATTTGGAGTTTGCGGTTAATTTTACGAATTTTCGGTAGAATCTGATGGACAGCCAGACCATTGTCAAGATATTGCATTTTTACACTTTGGCGACAAAATGTCCCACCCCGAGCGGTTCTGTTCACAAACCGCGCCCACTAATCTGTGCTAGTATATAACCAAAGCAATTCAAAGGAGTATTATGGATAGAAAGAAAATCAAGGCAGCTGCGCGGGCGCGTGTTCAGGGCAATGTGTGGAAGCTGTTTATGCCGGTTTTGGTAATCGGTGCGATATCAATAGCAATTACGTTGATTGTGACAGGGATTGTCATGATTGCCACCGGGAACAATGAAGCCCGGATGAACCCAATTATGGATGTTGTCAACCTCGTGATCTCGCTGGCATTTTTGCCAATATCGGTCGGGTTGACGAAATATTATCTGAACTTTCTCAGGGGTGAAAAGTTTTCACTAGGCACTCTATTCGAGAATTACAAAGAATATCTGGCGCCGGCTTTGCTAGCAGGCGTCATTGCCTGTCTAGTTATCATTTTGGGATCGATTTTGCTGATCGTGCCGGGAATTATCGCTATGTTGGGATTGAATTGGTTTATATATCTGATTGCTGACGGCGAAACCAAAGGTCTCGATTCGTTGACAAAAAGTTGGGAAATGATGAAAGGCTACAAAGGCGATTTGTTCGTGTTCTTTCTGAGTTTCTTGGGTTGGTTTTTACTGGGCATCATGACGTTCGGAGTTTTGTTTGTTTGGCTGATACCGTACATATCCGTATCGGACGCAATGTATTATGAGGAGTTGCGAAAAAAGCATTTGAAAAACACCGCCAAAAAATCTACGGCGAAATAATATACAGAGAAGCGCTCGGTGCATCTGCGAAATTGTCCGCGAAAAGGCATTGACTGGGGCGGTATACCTATTCATTTTCTGGACTTCTTGTGGCAAAACTGATAAGATATAGCCAAGCGTTTTTCTTGTTGGCAAAATTTCGCAATTGATTGTTGCGAAAACTTGCGAAAAGTGAGATACGCCGCAAGAAAACTTCATAAAATAATTTAAGGAAAAGAAATGGCAGACAAAATTCCCCTAAACAAATTTCGTAACATCGGTATCGTCGCGCACATCGACGCGGGCAAAACAACCACGACCGAAGGTATTTTGTACCGAACTGGCTTGACGCACAAAATTGGCGTCGTCAACGGCGACGATCCGGCTGGCGCCACGACTGACTGGATGGCGCAGGAAAAAGAACGCGGCATCACGATTACGTCGGCCGCTGTTACATGTTTTTGGAAAGGCTGCAAAATTAACATTATCGACACGCCGGGTCACATTGATTTCACGGCGGAAGTCGAACGTTCGCTGCGCGTTTTGGACGGCGCAGTCACGGTGTTTGACGGCAAAATGGGCGTCGAAGCTCAGACCGAAACCGTGTGGCGCCAAGCTAACAAATACGGCGTGCCGCGTATCTGTTTTGTAAATAAAATCAACCAAATTGGTGGTGATTTTTACAAATCTTTGGAATCGATTCACGCGCGTCTATCGAAAAACGCGTTACCTGTGCATTTGCCGATCGGTTTCGAGAAAGAGATTAACGGCGTTGTCGACTTGCTTGACATGAAAGCTTATACATATTCTGACTACACCGATCACGAATTGGTCGTGGGCGAGATCCCGGCCGACATGTTGGAAAAAGCTAAAAACGCACGCTCGATGTTGGTCGAAAAAGCTGTCGAATACGACGACGATCTGATGATGCGATTTTTGGACGAAGGCGAAGAGTCGATCACTTTGGACGAATTGAAATCGGCGTTGCGAAAAGCAATTTTGTCAGGTGAATTCTACATGGTTACCGGTGGTGATGGTCGCGGTGTTATTGTCGAAAAAGTTTTGGATTTGGTTGCAGATTTCTTGCCTGCGCCAACTGACGTTGACTCGATTTGGGGCACGAATCCAAAAACCGGCGACGAAGTCGAACGCAAACCGAGCGTCGACGAACCGTTGGCGGCGCTAGCGTTCAAAATCGCTACCGACCCGTTTGTTGGTAAGTTGATTTTCGTGCGTGTTTATAGTGGCAAATTAACGGCCGGCAGTTACATTTTGAACACCACGACCGGCGACAAAGAGCGCATCGGCCGCATCGTTCGCATGCACGCTGACAAACGCGAGGAAATTTCCGAAGTCGAAGCTGGCGACATCGCCGCGGTTGTTGGTTTGAAAAACACCACGACTGGTACGACTTTGGCCGATCCGGCGCATCCAATCCAGTTGGAAGGCATCACGTTCGTCGATCCGCCAGTTTCGATTGCGATCGAGCCAAAAACCAAGGCCGATCAGGAAAAAATGGGCATCGCGTTGCAACGCTTGGCCGAGGAAGACCCGACGTTCCGCGTGCACACCGATGACGAAACTGGTCAGACGATTATCTCGGGAATGGGCGAACTCCACTTGGACATCATCGTCGACCGCATGAAACGCGAATTTAGCGTCGAAGCCAACGTCGGCGAGCCGCAAGTCGCGTTCCGCGAAACCATCAAATCATCAACCGAAATTCAGGGCAAATACATCAAACAATCTGGTGGCCGCGGCCAATACGGTGACGTTTGGTTGAAGTTGGAACCAAATGAACCGGGCAAAGGTTTCGAGTTCGTCGACTCGATCAAAGGCGGTGTTGTCCCACAGGAATATCGCCCAGCCGTCAAAGCCGGCATCATCGAAACATTGGACGGTGGTGTTATCGCCGGTTATCCGGTCGTTGATGTGAAAGCCACGCTGTATGACGGTTCGTACCACGATGTCGACTCATCGGAAATGGCGTTCAAAATGGCCGGTGCGCTAGCGACCCGCGAAGGCGTCAAACAGGCGAAACCAGTTTTGTTGGAACCAGTCATGAAAGTTAGCGTTGTCACGCCAGAAGAATTCATGGGCGACGTGATCGGCGATTTGAACTCTCGACGTGGCCGCATTGAATCGATGGAAGATTTGATGGGCGGCGCGAAACAAATCACCGGATTTGTGCCGTTGGCCGCGATGTTTGGTTATACGACCGATTTGCGATCGATGTCGCAGGGTCGCGCCGCATCGTCGATGGAAATCGCTCAGTACGAGGAAGTTCCGCCGAACGTTGCGCAGGAGATTATCGAGAAACGTTCGAAGTAGGCTCGCAGCGTTTTCGCAAAACGCCCGTGCATCGCGGGCGTTTTTGTATTGCCGAAACAGCCCAATATGTTTAATATGTAAGCAATAGCAATTTATACAAGGAAAAACAAATGCACGAAAAGAAATCAAACAAATGGCAAATTACTAGTATTATTTTGATGGTAATTGTTGTTGCGCTGGCGGCGGGTGGTGTATATCTATACATGCAGAATCGCGACAAACAGGACAAAATTGACGCCACGCAGACGTCGCTAAGTAATTTGGAAAATCAAATCGCATCGTTTGCATCAACACAAGCCAGCAGTTCCAGCAGCTCGGACGATACCGTCACGAGTCAATCTTCATCGTACGGCAGCGATCCAATCGCCGTTGCGACAGCATATTCACACACGATGGCCGCAGGAGAAACCTATGAGTATTCGATTGCCACGCAGACAAACGACGCTGCAAAAATCAATGTCAAAATATCTGACGGTCCTGGCTATATGGTCATTTTGAAAAAAGCCGATGACGTTTGGGTGCCGGTATATTCGGGGCAGCAGGATCCGTCGGTCGCGATTGTTGAGCAGTATGGCTTGCCATCAAACTGGGCTCTGGAACAATAATAAACCACTTGCCGACCGAATAAATTTCCTGTACAATTAACGGCATACGTTGCGAGATCTTTTCTTGCGCGAGAAATATAACTAAAGGAGAAATATTAAATGGCAGATTTTGACCGAACCAAGCCACATGTTAACGTCGGTACGATGGGTCACGTTGACCACGGCAAAACGACTTTGACGGCAGCTATCACGTCGACGCTTGCGAAAAAACTTCCAAGTGATGTTAACAAAAAAGTTGACTACGCCCAGATCGACAACGCCCCAGAAGAAAAACAGCGCGGTATTACCATCGCGACTTCGCACCAAGAGTACGAATCGCCAAAACGACACTACGCACACGTCGACATGCCAGGTCACGCCGACTACGTGAAAAACATGATCACCGGTGCTGCACAGGTTGACGGTGCGATTTTGGTCGTTTCGGCCGCTGACGGCCCAATGCCACAAACCCGCGAACACGTGTTGTTGGCGAAACAGGTTGGTGTGCCGAAAATCTTGGTATTTTTGAACAAGATGGACATGGCAGATCCAGATTTGGTCGAATTGGTCGAAGAAGATGTTCGCGACCTGCTAGAGAAAAATGGTTTCGACCGCGAAGCTCCGATCATCAAAGGTTCGGCACTGAAAGCCATCGAAGGCGACGCTGCATACGAAGACGCAGTCATGGAATTGGTCAACGCGATGGACGAATACTTCCCAGAACCAGTCCGTGACATGGACAAACCGTTCCTGATGCCAGTCGAAGATGTGTTTAGCATCAAAGGCCGCGGCACCGTTGCAACCGGTCGTATCGAACAGGGTATCGTGAACTTGAACGACGAAGTCGAAATCGTCGGTATCCGCGACACGCAAAAATCGGTCGTTACCGGTATCGAAGCGTTCAAGAAGAACTTGGACAAAGGCCAAGCCGGCGACAACGCTGGTCTGTTGTTGCGCGGTATCGAACGAACCGACATCGAACGCGGTCAGGTTATTGCGAAACCAGGTTCGATCACGCCACACACTGAATTCGAAGCTGAAGTTTACATTCTGTCGAAAGAAGAAGGTGGTCGCCACACGCCATTTACCAAAGGCTACAAACCACAATTCTACTTCCGCACGACTGACGTCACCGGCGAAGTCGAATTGCCAGCCGACAAAGAAATGGTCATGCCGGGCGACACAGTGACTTTCAAAGTCAAATTGCACGCCCCTATCGCCATGGAACAAGGTTTGAACCTTGCTATCCGCGAAGGTGGCCGCACAGTTGGTGCCGGTGTTGTGACCAAAATCATCAAATAGTTGATTTAGATCACTTTGCAAAATCCGCGTCATTACGGCGCGGGTTTTTGCTTGCGAAAATTTTGCAGATCTGTTAAAATCGTTTGCGAAACTAAATGTAATCGCGCCGAAAACTCGACTCTGAGATTTCAAAAATCAATAGGATAGAAGTTACGACGCCCTAGGAGCCAAAAATGGCAGAGCCACAAGCACCACGTATCCGCATTCGTTTGAAAGCGTATGACCACAAAATTATTGACGCCGCAGCGAAACAAATCGTCGACACGGCACTGCGAACTGGCGCAACAATCGTCGGCCCCGTGCCGCTGCCGGTGAAACGCTCGACCTATACTGTCGTGAAATCGCCACATGTTTACAAAAAAGGCGGCGAAGCGTTCGAAATGCGCGTCCACAAACGTTTGATTGACATCGTTTCGGCGACGCCCAAAACCATCGACAGTTTGCAGAATCTGTCGCTGCCGGCCGGCGTTGATGCTGAAATTCGCATGTAAAAGCTTGCGAAAACCACGAAAACTGCTTGCGAAACCAACTGCGAGCAGTTTTTGTGTTAAAATAGATGAAAATGGCAAAACAAAAACTCTGGTACAAAAAACGCACATCACGCGGCGGCGGCCGAAAAGTCGTCGGCAGGCCACGCTTGTCGCGCAAAAACGCTGCGACGGAGATTTACAAAAATCAACGCGTCTACAGTCACTTTTTGCTAAAGTTCGTGATTTTCGCATTGCTGGGTGTGGTTTGGATCGGTATCGGTGCCGCACTAAAAGTCGGTCCCATCGTCATTGGCATTTTTCCAATTGGGCTAGCGATCGGCATCGTTCTGATCTGTTTCGAACGATTTCGAATCGGACGCGGTATCGAAATCGCGATCTTGTTGACCATGGCCGCGATCAGCTATTTTCTGCCGATCGGATTGGTTATTTAACTGCAAAAACTATTGAAATAATCACGAATATGGTAAGATAGTTGAAATGACTAAAACTCAATCGTCCAAAAAACCAGCCGAAACCAAAATCGTAATGCCCGTGGCTAGTTTCGTGTTGAGCTTGCTCGGCGCGCTGATGCTGGCGGTCTTTGCATTTTTGACCCCAGTTATCGCGTTGAATGGGTTTGTGGGCGCGTTTTTCCTGCCGATCGGAATCGCGGCGGGAGTCTTGCTGCTGACCGCGCTGGTTCTGGGCATCGTTGGTTTGATCAAGTCCGCGAAATCAAAAACCTCGTCCGGAATAGTTTTTGCAATTATTGCGATATTCATCGCTGCAGTTTCGCTTGTTTCGACGATATTTGTTGTGCAAAACTTGGTTGACGCAATCGATCATCCCGAAAAAGCTTCGCAAGAAAAACGTCAGAAAGAAAACGAGCGAACGCAAAAAATTTTGGCAAATGACGCTGATGTTACGATTGGTTCTGCGGTCATCGCCGCCGATGGCAAATCCGGATATTTGCCCGTCACGGTCAAAAACAAAACCAATCAGCCAAAAAATTTTCTGGTCGAAATCAAGGCCGTCACGGTTGATTACACAGATTACGACGTGACCGACGAAGTCTATACTGGCGTGCTGAATCCGCAGGAGACTTTCTCGGAGAACTTGTTCGAAGTGAAATTGCGTGAAACGCAGTACCCATCTTCCGTCAAATCGTTCGAAGAAACGCGCTTGGAAATGTTGCAAACAGCGAAGTTTGAAGTCAAGTCGATAAAATAAAATTGTAAGCTATAGGCCGCGGAATAACTCCTCGATAGTTGTGTTGAGCGCTTTTACGATTTTGGCTAGAGTTGTGATTGTTGGTTTGCGTCGACCTTGCTCGATAAAGCCGATATGAACACGGTCAATATCACTTTCGGCCGCCAATTGCTCCTGCGAGAGCCCGGATGACAGACGCATTTCACGAATCCTCGCTCCAATCGTTCGGTAGATTTTGTCGATTTCAGTTTGTGTCATATATATAACGTAGCGCTAACTGATGTAAGCATACACTTACAAATGTAAGCGCCAAGTGATATAATGCTTACAAAAGTTAGCAACTAAATATATAGAGCTTAGTAGAACAAATTGCATATGACACGAAAAAAGATAGTGGTCTCGATACTTAAATTTGTTAATCGAAACGGTTTTTGGCTAGGGCTTCTGGCGTTCTTTATTTTACTTTTCGTGCTTGCTCCGCCGACGGATGATGATTTCGAGTTTATAATTACAAGCCGCCATTTTGGCGGAGTTGGTGGATTTCTTGACGCATCTGCAAACATGTTTGCAACTTTGACGGGACGGATTGTCGGCAATTCGCTGATCTACTTGTTGGCGGATAATTCGTCGATTTTAGTTGTAGTGAAGGCGATTATCTCAGTGGGAATTATTTATTTCGCGACGCGCGTAGCAAATGTCAAATCAGTTGCTGGGCGAAATATCTTGACAGTCGCGTTATTCGCGGTGCCGACGGTAATGTTTCGGCAAACTTTCGCTTGGAGCTCAGGATTTTTTAACTACAATGTACCGATTCTGGTGGCCCTTGTAGTTGTTTTTTTGTTGCGAGGAATGATTAGCGGCCGCGAGTTCCACGACTCTGTGTGGCGTGCCGTAGGGCTGTATTTGCTTGGCTTTACACTTTGTCTATTCAACGAAAGTGTGACCATTGGCGCAATTTGCGTAGCCTCGGCAGTAGTAGCATTCGCAGTCCGCCTGACGATAAGATTGCGAAAAACACAGTGGTCGCTTGTGGCCTTGGCAGCAGGGATTATTTCTGGTGCAATTGCCATGTTTGCGTCGCCAACATACCGTGCGTTAGTAGTCAACGGCTCGGACGGCTACCGCGAGATGGCTAGCGGCATCGGCGGGTATTTGGCAATTGCTGTAGATAATTTCCCATACTTTTTCGAACATACGTTGGCGTCGCATACAATTATAATTGGTGCAATCGTAGCAACTTTGTCGACCATACTATTGCGAAATGATAATCACAGACAAACTTGGATGCAAACTATTTTACTTAGCGGGTTGGCCTTATCTGCTGGATTGATGATAATATTGTATACCGAACAGATTGCATATGACAAAATTCCCATGTTGATGATAGGGGCGGAGGTTCTCGCAGAGGTCGCATTCGTGGCGATAGTAGCGACGATTATCGTTTACTATGTTCGGAATGCCACTACGAAACGATGGAGCATTTTGTGGCTGGCGTGTGCGATCTTGGCGACTTTGCCAACCATTTTTGCAAAACCAATTGCCGCGCGTATTTTCTTATTTTCGTACGTATTCTTGATTTTGTTTGTTGTTTCGATTGCGAAATATGCTGCGCCAAGCTTAACTAGGATGGTTCAAAATACCGCTATAAAGCACGCATCTTATGTGGTTGTTGCGGTTATCTCGATATTGTATTTAGGCGTTTTCACGTTGAGTCAAATTCAATATCGGCAGAATGTTGCTGCGATTCGAACGATTGCACCAAACAATCAAATCGTAACGATCAAGCAGTACGTTTTCGGCAACTTCATTCATAATTCCAACAATGCCGAGAAATTGTGCAAAGTCTTTGCTGACTCTATCTGTACCTACGAACAAGCTGGCAATCAGATAATTGTTCGCCGCATTAACGAAAGGCACTAAATTGTGCCAAAACAAGATAGTTGACGACCAACGTTCAATTTGCTACAATATCACGGATAGTTTTATCAAAATAGTAGTGGTTCATGGCGAATTGCGAAGGTCTGCGAAAATCTCACATCGCGGAAACCGGGCGAACGGCATGAATTTTAAGTGGAAAAGGGACAGGAATGAAAACCCTACTCGGTACCAAAATTGGTATGACCCAAATCCTCGGCGACGATGGAACGATGACTCCGGTCACGTTGATTCAAGCCGGCCCTTGCACAGTGACTCAAGTCAAGACTGTCGAAACCGACGGTTACACGGCTGTGCAAATCGGTTATGGTGAGGGGAAGAACTTGAGCAATGCCGTGGCTGGCCATGTCAAGGCCGCCAAAATCACACCTAAAGTCATCCGTGAGGTGCGGGTTGACGAGCTTGGTGAGGCAAAAATCGGCGATGAAGTGAAGGCCGATGTTTTTGCCGTAGGTGACGTCGTTGACGTGACCGGAACCAGCAAAGGTAAAGGTTTCGCCGGAACGGTGAAACGCCACAACTTCAACACTAGTAAAAAAACGCACGGTGGCAACGGAAACGTTCGCAAACCTGGCTCCATCGGTTCGATGTACCCACAGAAAATTTTCAAGGGTAAGCGAATGGCCGGCCAGATGGGTCACGAACAAGTTACCGTTAAAAACCTGGTCGTTGCGTTCATCGATGTTGAATCGAACTTGGTCGGCGTCAAAGGCGCTGTGCCGGGTCCGAAAAAAGGCATCGTGGTAATCGGAGGTAAAGCATAATGGCTGAAACCAAATCTCCAGCACTCGCGAAAGAAGTTTTCGCCGTCGACGTGCCAAATCACGAATTGTTGAAAATGGCCTACGAAGCATACCTGGCGGAATCTCGCCAAGTTGGCGCAAAAACATTGCGTCGCGGTGAAGTTCGCGGTGGTGGTAAAAAACCTTGGCGCCAAAAAGGCACCGGTCGCGCACGTTTCGGATCAAGCCGAAACCCAATTTGGCGTGGTGGTGGTGTCGTTTTCGGACCTTTGGGTGTCGAAAATTACAAGAAAAAGATTAGCACGCGCAACAAACGCGTCGCACTTCGCCAGGCTTTGACGCTTGCGAACCAAGCGAAAAAAGTTATGATCGCCGATGTCAAAGTCGACGGCAAAACCAAATCAGCAGTCAAATGGTTGGACGGCAACAAAGTCGCTGATAAACGCCGCGTTTTGGTCGTCGTTGACGAAAAAACGCCGGAAATTTTGCGCAGCTTTAACAACTTGCCAAACGTGGAAGTTGTCAGCGCGAAATACTTGACGGTGTTTTACATCTTGAACTCTGACGCGATTGTGTTCGACAGCAAAGCTTTAGCAATCACGACTGAGTGGCTCAAGAAGGAGGCTAAATAATGTTGTTAGTCCCGCGCGTATCAGAAAAAAGCTATAAATTAGCATCCGACAACGTCTACGTTTTTGACGTTCCGATGACCGCCAACAAAGCACAAGTTATCGAAGCAGTTGAAAAACAATTCGAGGGCGTCAAAGTTCGCGACGCACGTTTGATGATCGTCAAAGGCAAAGTCAAAGCCGTCAACCGCGGCAAACGATCACGCCCAGGCACCGCGAAACGCAAAGACGCGAAAAAAGCCTATGTCACAGTTAGTGAAGGTAAAATCGACGTCTTTACCGAAATGGAAGGGGAGGAATCGTAATGGCTATCAAAAAATTGAAACCAACGACGCCGGCCCAACGCGGAATGACTTCGCAGGATTTCGACGCGATCACGACCAAAAAACCGGTCAAATCGTTGTTGGTTGCGAAAAAGCAAAAAGCAGGTCGTAACAACACCGGTCGAATCACGGTTCGACACCGCGGTGGTGGTGCGAAACGCTTCATCCGTAAAGTCAACTTTGCATTGCCAGCAGGCACGGTCGCAACTGTCGAACACATCGAATACGACCCAGGCCGCACGGCGCGCATCGCCCGAATCAAAGATCAAAATGGTTTGTATCATTACATCATTGCGGGCAACATGATGAAGGTCGGTCAGGTTATCAAATCTGGCGCAGACGCATCGATCGACGCGGGCAACCGTTTGCCGCTTTCGCAAATTCCACTTGGTGCGACGATTCACGCGATCGAATTGCAACCAGGCAAAGGCTCGCAAGCTGTTCGCTCAGCGGGCGCGAAAGCACAACTTACCGCCAAAGAAGGCGACTACGCGATGGTCAAAATGCCATCGGGTGAAGTTCGCAAATTCCGTTTGGAATGTATGGCTTCTCTTGGTTCTGTCGGTAACGAACAGCACCAAAACATCAAAATCGGTTCGGCTGGCCGCAAACGCAAGATGGGTATTCGCCCAACTGTTCGCGGTGTCGTCATGAACGCAGCAGATCACCCACACGGTGGTGGTGACGGTGGTCGGCACGGTGCTGGTAAAGCGCCTCGCACGCCATGGGGTCAATTGACTCTGGGTTACCGAACGCGCCGCCGCAAATCAACCGACAATATGATTGTTAAAAGTCGCCATGAAGCGAAGAGGAAGAGGTAGGATATGAGTCGATCACTCAAAAAAGGTCCATTTATCGACTTCAAGCTCGCGAAAAAAGTAGCGGCTTTGGGTGCCGATGATCGGACTGTTATCAAAACTTGGGCGCGTGCATCGACGATTACGCCAGAAATGGTTGGTCGAACGATCGCTGTTCACAACGGTCGCATGCACATCCCAGTGTTCATTTCGGAAAACATGGTTGGTCACAAACTCGGTGAGTTCGCGCCAACGCGTAAATTCCGCAAACACGGAGGTAAGAAATAATGTCTGCTTCCAATTCAGTTAAAGCGAGCTTGAAAGAATTGCGTTTAGCGCCACGAAAAGTGTCATTGGTCGCATCGCTGGTTCGCGGTCGCACCGTCGAAGACGCGTTGGTCATTTTGAACCACACGCCGAAACGCGCTGCAAAACCACTTGCGAAATTGATCGCAAGCGCCAAAGCCAACGCGACCAACAACCACGGCTTGAAGGCCGACGGTTTGGTCATCGAAAGCTTGCAAGTCACGGCTGGCCCACGCCTGAAACGCTTCCGCCCGGTTGCGCGCGGTATGGCTCATCCGTACCAGAAACGAACTTCGCACATTTTCGTCACCATTACCGGCGATGCAAAACCTGCTGCGAAGGCATCGTCAACGACTGTCAAGAAAACGACAGGCAAAGCAGTAAAAGCTGACGCTCGGGCTGCGAAAAAGGAGACTAAATAATGGGCCAGAAAGTAAACCCAATTAGCATGCGCCTCCAAGTCAGCAAGGCTTGGTCGAGCAAATGGTTCGCACAGAATAAAAAAGATTTCGCAAAATGGTTGGACACGGACATCAAAGTCCGAAATGCCATCGAAGCGAAATTCGCGACTCGCGCCGTCATCAACCGCATCGAAATCGAACGATCGGCAAATATGACGTCGATCACGATTCACACTGCGAAAGCTGGTGTGGTCATCGGCCGCGGTGGTTCTGGCGTCCAAGAACTGAAAACCGAAGTCGAGAAAATCGTCGGCGGCCCAGTTCGTATCAACATCGAAGAAGTCAAACGACCAGAATTGGCTGCGAAAATTGTCGCCGAGAACATCGCCCGACAATTGGAACGCCGCATCAATTTCCGCCGCGCAACCAAAATGACCGCACAAAATGTCATGCAGGCTGGCGCGAAAGGCATCCGTATCGAGGTTGCTGGACGTTTGAACGGTGCTGAAATGTCACGCCGCGAAAAAGTCATCGAAGGCTCAGTGCCTTTGCACACGCTTCGCGCCGACATCGATTACCACCTTGCGAAAGCTCAAACTCCGTCGGGAATCATCGGCGTGAAAGTTTGGATCTACAAAGGGGAGGTTAAATAATGTTATTGCCGAAGAAAACCAAGTTTCGCAAAGCGTTCAAAGGCAAAAACGAAGGCGTCGCGACCCGATGTAATTACATCGCTTTCGGCGACTACGGTTTGCAAAGCTTGACGAACGAACGTATCACGTCGCGCCAAATTGAATCGGCTCGTCGTGCAATGACCGGTCACACTAAACGTGGCGGTAAAATCTGGATCCGAATCTTCCCTCACACCCCTGTTACGCGCAAGCCACAGGATGTGAAAATGGGTTCGGGTAAAGGTAACCCAGAATTCTTTGTCGCCAAAGTCAAAGCTGGAACAGTGATGTTCGAAATGAAAGGCGTTGAAGAATCTGTGGCACGCGAAGCAATGCGCCTCGCTGCACACAAATTGCCAGTCAAAACCCGATTTATCAAAAGAGAGGAAGCATAATGAAAGCGTCTGAACTACGAGATAAATCGCTGAATGATCTGGAAAAATTGCTGGCCGAAGCTAAAAAAGATTTGTTGGATTTCAAGAAATCTTTGGCGGCGGGCGAGTTGGCAAATTCGCACGTGATCAAGAAAACTCGCAAAGAAATTGCGAAACTTAACTTGATTATTGCCGAAATGAAAAGCAACGATAATAAGAAAGAGGACAAATAATGGCCCGAACAATGAGCGGTGTCGTGACCTCTGACGTACAGGACAAAACAATCGTTGTCACAATGGTGCGTCGCGAGACTCACCCGATTTACCGCAAACAGTACACCGTGACGACCAAATTCGCTGCCCACGATGAAAACAACGAAGCCCACATCGGCGACCGCGTTGTCATCAGCGAAACGCGCCCGATTTCGAAAAACAAATCGTGGAAATTGGATTCGATCGTCGAGCGCGGTCACGGTTCAATCGATTTGAAAGACGAATCGGAAGAAGTTCTTGCGAAAGAGGTCAAGGAGTAAATTATGATCCAGCAAGAATCACGAATGAAAGTCTGCGACAACAGCGGCGCGAAGGAAATCCTTTGCATCCGAGTGTTGGGCGGCACCCGACGCCGCTACGCGTGCGTTGGTGACGTCATCGTCGCATCGGTGAAGGAAGCTTCGCCAACCGGAACAGTCAAGAAAAAAACAGTGGTGAAAGCCGTTATCGTTCGCACGAAAAACAAAATCTTGCGAAAAGACGGTTCGACGATCTGTTTCGACGAAAACGCAGCCGTCATCATCAACGATGACAAAACGCCTAAGGCAACCCGCGTTTTCGGTCCGATTCCACGCGAGCTTCGCGACCTTGGCTACGCTAAAATCGTGTCGTTGGCACCGGAGGTACTATAATTATGGCGAAAATTAAATCGAACGACATGGTGAAAGTTATCGCCGGCGGCCTGAAAGGCAAATCTGGCAAAGTCGTGAAAATCGACGGTAACCAAGTTTTCATTGAAGGTGTGAACGTCAAAGAACGCCACATTAAACCTTCGCAGGTCAACCCGCGCGGTGGCAAAAAAGACGTGCATGTCGGTATCGACATTTCGAACGTCGCTTTGGTCATCGACGGCAAAGACGAAACAAGCAAAGTTGGTTTCAAAATCACGGGCGACAAAAAAGTCCGAATTGCGAAAAAAACGAATAAGGAGATTAAATAATGGCTACGAAAGTGTCGCAAACCACGCCTCGTTTGAAGGCTCTGTACCGCGAAAAACTCGTGCCGGAGCTCGAGAAGGAACTTGGCCTGACCAACGTTCATCAGGTTCCGAAGCTCGAGAAAATCGTCGTTAGCAGCGGTATCGGCAAGAACAAAGACGACAAACGTTTTTACGAAGTTGTCGTCAACACATTGACGAAAATCACCGGCCAAAAAACCGTTGAGCGTATGGCGAAAAAATCAATCGCTGGTTTCAAAATCCGTGCCGGCATGAACCGCGTGGGTGTTTCTGTGACGCTTCGCGGCGACCGCATGTACGAATTTTTGGACCGTTTGACGAACGTTGCAATGCCGCGAATCCGTGACTTTCACGGTGTTGGCGCCAAAGGTTTCGACGGTCAAGGCAATTACAACCTCGGTATCGTGGAGCAATCGATTTTCCCGGAACTAACGTTCGAAGAAACAACCGTGCCGCACGGATTGCAAATCACTTTCGCAATCGAAAACGGCAACGCACAGGCGTCACGTTTGCTACTCGAAAAATTCGGTATCCCATTTGAAAAGGAGGCTAAATAATGGCCAAAAAATCAGCAGTTGCTCGCGATTTAAAGCGACAAAAAATGATTGAACAATATGCTGCAAAACGTGCAGAATTGAAAGCAGCCGGTGACGTGGATGGTTTGCAAAAACTTCCACGAAACGCGAGCCCAACTCGACACAAAAACCGTTGTAACGAAACTGGTCGCCCACACGCGTACATGCGCCGTTTCGGACTGAGTCGTATCAGTTTCCGCGAACACGCATCAAAAGGCGAAATTCCAGGTGTAACGAAAGCAAGTTGGTAGGAGAAAATATGTCAATGCAATCTACAGATCCAATCGCTGACATGTTGACTCGCGTGCGAAACGCTATCAATGTTGGCAAAACTGAAATCACCGTTCCAGCATCGAAATTGAAATTGGTTGTTGCGAACGCGTTGAAAGACGCTGGTTACTTGTTCGACGTCAAAATCGAAAAAGGTACGCCGCGTGACATCATCACGATCACGATCAACGAAGCGGGTAAAAACCCAACTATCACCGAAATTGCGAAAGTTAGTAAACCAGGTCGCCGCGTGTATTCGTCGGCAGCCGATTTGCCAAAAGTGAAATCGGGCCGCGGAATCATGTTGGTTTCGACATCGAAAGGCGTTATAACGAACCGCGAAGCTGCGAAATTGCGTTTGGGTGGCGAGTTAATTTGTAAGGTTTATTAGTCAAATTATGACGACAAGTGAGCATGAATCATCAAAAGAGCTGCCGCCAAGGTGGGCTCGGAACAGGTTCGTGTAGGCGCTTGCGGGGTTTGCGGTGCGAGCTCTGGAAAGCGATTTTATGACAAAATTAGCAGACCAGCCAACTCCGCAAGAAAAGATGTCAGAAGCGATAGAGATATGGAAAGAGATAAAAGAAGAATTTAAGAAAGGTAAGAAATGAGTCGAATCGGAAAACTACCAATCCAGATTCCTGCCGGCGTGACAATCACGGTCGACTCCGACGCTATCAAAGTGTTGGGGCCAAAAGGTAATTTGGAGCAATTCACGATGCCAGAAGTTGACGTCGTGATCGAAGGTGACCAAGTCATCGTTACTCGCAAAGACGAGAGTAAACCTGCGAAAAGCCACCACGGCTTGATGCGAACATTGATCAGCAACATGGTCGTTGGCGTGACAACTGGTTTCGAAAAGAAATTGGAAGTCAACGGCGTTGGCTTCCGCGTTAACGGCGGTGGCCAAAACCTCGAAATGGCGCTCGGTTATTCGCACCCGGTGAAATACACCGCGCCGGAAGGCATTAATATCACTGTTGACAAAATGAACATTACGGTGTCAGGCATCAACAAACAACAAGTCGGCCAAGTCGCGGCGGAAATTCGCTCTTTGCGAAAACCTGAACCATACAAAGGTAAAGGCATCAAATATGCTGACGAAGTTATTTTGCGAAAAGCAGGAAAGGCTGGTAAATAATCATGGCTAATTTAGACCACAAATTGTTTAACCGCGACCTGCGCAAAGCGCGCGTTCGTGCGAAAGTTGGCGGTACTGCCGAACGACCACGATTGTCAGTTTTCATCAGCAACATGCACATTACCGCGCAGTTGATTGACGACGTGAACGGCAAAACTTTGGCGACAGCAACAACTGTCGGCAGCAAAGCAACCGGCACGATGACTGAAAAATGCGCGATTATCGGCACTGAAATTGCGAAAAAAGCCAAGAAAGCAAAGATTAACGCTGCCACGTTCGACCGCAACGGTCGCAAGTACGCCGGCCGATTGGCTGCGCTCGCTGACGCTGCACGCAAGGAAGGTTTGGAGTTTTAATTATGGCTGAAAATCAAGCAAATCCTACGACTGCTGCGAAAGCACCACAGCGTGCGAATAATTTTAGCAGCGATCGCCAAGGTGGCCCGCGAGGCGATAACCGTGGCCGTGGCCCGCGCCGCGACAATCGTCGTGATGACCGACCGCGCGAAGAAAAAATCTATGAAGAGCAAGTCATCAACATCGACCGCGTTGCGCGTGTTGTGAAAGGTGGCCGCCGCTTCCGATTCAAAGCTTTGGTTGTTGTCGGTGACAAGAAAACCAAAGTCGGCGTCGGTGTTGCAAAAGGCCAAGACGTTCAGGCTGCGATTGCGAAAGCAACCGACGTTGCGAAAAAGAACATGATCGTTGTCCCAGTCGTTAACACGACAATTCCACACGAAACAGAGGTCAAAGTCACAGGCGCTCGCGTCTTGTTGAAACCTGCTGCGCCAGGTACCGGTATTATCGCCGGCGGTGTCGTGCGATCGATTATCGGTGTTACGGGCATCACGAACTTGCTGAGCAAATCGCTCGGCTCAACGAACAAAGTCAACATTGCGTACGCAACGATTGACGCGTTGAAATCACTTGTACCAAAATCCGAGTGGGTTGGCGCAGAGAAATCTGCGGTCAAACCTGCGAAAAAACCAGCTGCGAAAAAAGCTGAAGTCAAGGAGACTAAATAATGACAAAATACAATGAATTAAACGCGAGCGCGAACAAAAATCGCAAACGCGTCGGTCGCGGTATTTCGGCAGGCGGCGGTAAAACTGCTGGCCGCGGTACCAAAGGTCAGAAATCACGAACTGGTAAAAAAATCCCCGCAACATTTATGGGTGGTCAACGCGCATTAGTGCAGGCGATTCCAAAACTGAAGGGTTTCAAGAGCAAGCGCGTTCCAGCGCAAGTCGTTTACAGCGACGCGTTGAACGATTTGAAAGGTGCGAAAATCGACAACTTTGCGTTATTTGACGCTGGTTTGATCGCGACACCGTACTCGGCTGTCAAAGTTATTTTGCGAAAAGACACGACGACCAAAGCAACGATTCAAGTTGCCGCAATGAGTAAATCGGTCATCGAACAAATTGCGAAAAACGGTGGCAAATTCGAGAAAACTGCGGTACCATTGGTAGAGAGTCAGAAAAAAGCGGAAGCTTAATATCCGCATTCCGAAATCAGAGAGGGGAATATCTTGAACTGGAAAACAATTTTCAAATCTTTCAAGAGCAAAGACATGCGAAATCGTGTTTTTGCCGTGCTGGGAATCATCATTGTGTATCGATTCCTGGCGCATATTCCCGTACCTCTGGCGGAGCCAACCGCACTAAAAGACATTATTGCGGCCTCGGTTAACAGTAGCGACTTCACTGGATTCCTGAACCTGCTGTCTGGTGGCGCGTTGGCCAGTATGTCGATTGTTATGGTCGGGCTTAGTCCGTACATTACGGCCTCTATCATTACGCAACTTTTGACCAAAGCGATTCCGAAACTCGAGGAGTTGCACAAAGACGGCGAATCGGGGCGACGCAAAATTAATCAATGGACGCGCATGATTACGCTGCCGCTGGCGTTGTTGCAATCGATTGCCTTCATTTTTATTATTCGCCAAACAACCGCCGGTGCGTCGGCGGTCGGCGATATGGATATCGCGCAGTGGGTCATAGCAGTTGCGGCCATGACTGGCGGCTCGATGTTGCTGATGTGGTTGGGCGAAATTATCACAGAAAAAGGTATCGGCAACGGTATTTCGCTATTGATTTTCGCGGGAATCATTTCGCAGTTGCCGAGTACGCTGGGGACAATTTGGACGTCACTATTTAACGTTACTGGAGAAGCTGACAAATTAAATGTGTTTAATTGGTTCGTCGTGCCGCTCAACGCAACGGCGTTTTACGTGACGCTCGGTATTGTGACGGTGGCGCTGATTGTGCTATACGTCTTGGTCAAAATCAACGAGGCGCAGCGTATCATCACGATCAACTACGCCAAACGTGTGCGTGGGAATTCGGCATACGGCGGTGTCAAATCGATTTTGCCGGTCAAGTTGATTACAGCCGGCGTTATCCCAGTGATTTTCGCGGTAGCGTTCCTGGCGTTGCCGGCGTTTATCGGGCAGTTGCTGGTAGCTAGCGGCAACGAAGCCTGGAAAGAAATAGGTCAAAATCTCGTGTTGTGGTTTCAGACGCCGAGCGCGTCAACGTTTGGCGCTATGATGGGTTGGACGCAGTTTATTTATCCGGCGGCGTACTTGTTGTTGGTGGTGTTCTTCACGTATTTTTACACTGGGATTGTGTTCAACGCCAACGAAATTTCCGAAAACTTGCAAAAACAAGGCGGCTTCATCGAAAACGTGCGCCCCGGCAAACAAACCGAAAAATACCTGTCACGGATTGTCAATCGTTTGACGTTATTCGGATCGTTGGCGCTAGGGTTGATCGCTGTGTTGCCGTTCATATTTGAATATATTTTCGCAGTGCTGGGCATCCAGGCGGCTAACTTGGCCATCGGCGGAACCGGATTGCTGATTGTCGTTTCGGTGGCGCTGGAAAGCTTGCGCCAAGTCAACTCACGCGCATTGATGGTAACTTACGACGAATATAAATAGTAAAGTGTTATAATAGTCAGGCATGAAAAAATCTCAAAATTTTAAGATTCAAGGCAAAGCTGCGGGCACGTCCGCGAAAACTTCAAAAAAGCGCACATTTTTGTATGTGACACTGGCGGTTGTTGTTGCGATAGTTTTCGGCGTCGGTGTGTTTTTTGCCGCTAGAGTGCTGGGTTCCTATGACAAACCGACTGTCGACATCGCGCGTTTTGAGGCCCGAACTGATGTTGCTGACGTACAGATTTCGCAAACTGAAAAAGACGATTTCGTTGTTGCCGCAAACAAACCGCGCTATTTGTCAATCGCAAAATTGGGCGTGAATCAAGCACGTGTGCAGGAAATGGGCGTGCTGGCTAACAATCAATTGGATGCGCCGCAAAGTGTCAACGACGCTGGTTGGTACAAAGATTCTGCACTGCCGGGCAGCGGATCGAAAGCGCTATTGATCGACGGCCACAACACTGGCCCGAATGAGCGCGGCATTTTTTGGGAACTTGGTAATTTGGTGGTCGGCGATGAAATTATTATCGAACGTGGCGACGGTGAAAAATTCACTTACAAAGTCGTTGAAATCGAGCAACCGCTACTGGAAAACGTTGACATGGCGAAAATGATGCAATCTGTTGACGCAAGTAAAGAGGGTTTGAATATTATCACTTGCTCGGGTACGTGGATTCCCGAAAAAAACACTTTTGATCATCGAACTACCATTCGCGCCGTTCGCGAATAAGCATTGACACGAAACCTGCGAAAATGTAGACTGAAATTATCGACCGGATTTTTTCGGATTCTTGCTAAAACTGTTTACTTTCGCTGAAAACTGCTGTATAATTTACGATTGTAGTTTATGTCAGGAAATAAGGAAGTCATCAAAATGATTGGCAAGGTAGTGGAAGCACTGCCGAATGCTCAATTTAAGGTGGAACTTGAAAACGGACATACAATTATCGCCCACGTGTCAGGAAAGATGCGCAAGCACTACATCAAGTTGGTGCCGGGCGATAAGGTCGAGGTAGAGATGACCCCTTACGATCTCACGAAGGGAAGAATCTGCTTCAGGCTGCGAGACGAAAAAACATTTAATGGCCCAGGAAAGGGTAACGGGAGACAACGCCGCTGATGAAAGTTCGTGCGAGTGTGAAGAAAATCAGTCCCGATGACAAACTGGTCCGCCGTAAAGGGCGGCTTTACGTCATCAACAAGAAAAAACCAAAGAATAAGCAGAGGCAAGGTTAACTATGGCACGATTTGCTAACGTTACAGTTCCTTCCGAAAAGCAAATTCAGATCGCGTTGACGTACGTGTACGGCATCGGTCCGAAATTTGCTGTTGACATCTGCGAGGCTGCGAAAGTCGATCCAACCAAGCGCGTCAAAGATTTGTCGGAAGCCGAAGAGAAAAAACTTCGCGACATTATCGATGCAAACTACGTCGTCGAAGGTGACCTGCACCGCCAGGTTGCGAATAATGTCAAACGGTTGAAAGACATTGGCAGCTACCGCGGTCTGCGCCACAAGCTGAATTTGCCGTCGCGCGGACAACGTACTCGCACCAACGGTCGCACTAAACGCGGTAAGCGTATTGCGGTCGGTGGATCACAACCTAAAGCAGCAAGTAAGACGTAGGATTAGAAAATGGCAGAAACAGTTAAGAAAACTTCGACTAAGAAGAAGCAGCGCCGTTCAGTTCCGCTCGGTCAGCTGCATATTCAGGCAACATTTAACAACACGATCGTGTCGTTTTGCGACAGCAAAGGCAACGTGCTAGCCGCTTCAAGCGCCGGTGCGTGCGGATTTCGCGGATCGAAAAAAGGCACGGCGTACGCTGCGCAAATCGCCAGCGACAAGGCAGCCGAGGTTGCGAAATCGCAATATGGCTTGGCCAAAGTCGACGTGTTCGTCAAAGGCGTTGGTTTAGGTCGCGACGCGGCAATCCGCGCGTTGGGCAACCACGACATCATCATCGAAAGTATCAAAGACGTAACGGGTGTGCCACACGGTGGCGTTCGCCCACGTAAACAGAGGAGAGCGTAATATGGCACGAGATCGTTCACCGATTGTCAAACAATCGCGCCGCGAAGGCTACGCGCTTCATCCCAAAGCGCACAAAGTAATGGTGCGAAAAACTGGAATTCCTGGTCAGCACGCGCACGGTCGCCAAGGCAAACCGTCGCTCTATCTGACGCAGTTGCGCGAAAAGCAGAAAGTTCGCCGCACGTACGGTTTGTTGGAAAAACAATTCGCACGCTTGATGAAAGAAGCTTCGCGCAAAGACGGACTGGCCGGCGAAAACCTGCTCCGTTTGTTGGAACTTCGTTTGGATAACGCAATTTACCGCGCCGGTTTCGCAACTTCGCGCCGTCAGGCTCGCCAATTGGTTGGCCACGGTCATTTCATGTTGAACGGCCGCCGCGTTGACATCCCGTCAATCCGTTTGAAAGCTGGCGACGAAATCGTCGTCCGCCCGCGATCGACCAAATCCGAATACTTCAAAGGCTTGGACGAAATTGTCAAAAGCTCTTCGCAAAGTCCGTTAGGTTGGTTGAAATCGGATGCGAAAAAAATGACAATCACCGTCACCGGAACGCCGGCTCGCGATGAAGCCGAAGCCGACATCAACGAACAGTTAATCGTCGAGTATTACTCGCGCTAAGGAGACCAAGCAATGACAAAAGCGATTCACAATCCTACACTGGCCGCTGTTGACAACCACAGCGATACGAGTGCGACGTTTGCCATCGAGCCGCTGCACACTGGTTATGGTATGACTCTCGGCAACTCGCTACGACGCGTTTTGTTGTCATCGATCGAAGGCGCAGCAATCGTTGCATTTCGCATCGAAGGCGCCACGCACGAATTCACAACCATTGATGGCGTCAAAGAAGATGTCGTCGAAATCATGATGAACTTGAAAAACGTTCGCGTCAAATCGTTCAGTGACGAACCGGTCGAATTACACCTAGAGAAAAAGGGCGGCGTTGTTACGGCAGCTGACATTAAAACAACCGCCGACGTCGAAGTTGTCAATCCTGACGCAGTTATCTGCACGATTGACGATCCAAAAGTTACGGTCAAAATCGACCTTATCGTCGAAACTGGCCGCGGTTACCGCACGATCGAGGAATCAAGCGAAAACCGATTGCACAGCGACATGATCGCGCTTGACGCAATGTTCAACCCGGTTTTGCGCGTTCGATACAAAGTCGAAAACACGCGTGTCGGCCAGATGACCAACCTTAACAAATTGTTGCTGACGGTTGACACCAACGGCTCGATCACACCGACCGAAGCATTCGAACAAGCGAACGCGATTTTGGTCAACCAATACACGGCGCTCGCCGGCAGCACGACTGTCGAAGCGGCTCCGGCGCTTGGCCAAGACTCGGTCGAAGAAGAATCGATGCTGAATTTACCTATCGAAGAATTGAATTTGACAGCTCGCACGACAAATGCGCTTATCAACAACGACATCAAAACCATCAATGATTTGGTGACTTTGTCAGAGGAAGATTTGCGTGAATTGAAAGGTTTCGGTTCGAAAGCTTTCGACGAAGTGCGCGCCCGAATTGCGGAGTTGGAGTTTTAAATTATGCACAGACACGGATATAAAGGACGTAAATTTGGCCGCGAACGCGATCAACGAAACGCATTGATGCGTGGATTGTTGCGAAGCCTGTTTGTCGAGACGTCGATCACGACAACAGTTCAAAAAGCCAAAGAACTACGACCAGCAGCAGAAAAATTGATCACCAAAGCCAAAAAAGGCGACTTGGCATCACGCCGCGCGGTCATCGCAGCGCTCGGCAACGATGTGAATGTCGGCAATCGTTTGGTCGACGGCATCGCGCCGCAAATCAAACGCGACAGTGGTTATTTGCGAATCGTTAAATTGGATGCAAACCGCGTCGGCGACAATGCCGAAATGGCACGCGTCGAATTTGTTGACGAATTGACTTGGGCTGACGAAGCTCCAGCAGCAGATGAGAAACCTGCGAAAGCAGAAAAACCCGCTGCGAAAAAAACTCCCGCAAAAAAGGAGACTAAATAATGAATAAAACCTATTCAATGAAAGCCGGCGAAGTTTCGCACAAATGGATTTTGGTCGACGCGACCGATGTTCCAGCGGGCCGTTTGGCAACGTTTGTCGCCCAGCGTTTGACCGGCAAATACATGCCGTCATTCACGCCATCGATGGACAGCGGTAACTACGTCGTCGTCATCAACGCCGAAAAAGTTGCGTTGACCGGTGCGAAAGAAACCGACAAAAAATACTATTCTTACTCGGGTTACACCAGCGGTTTGAAAACCAAAACCGCGTCGGAATTGCGTGAAAAGAATCCTGCGAAAATCATCGAATCTGCCGTCAAAGGCATGTTGCCGAAGAACAAATTGCAGGCTGAACGCATGAAACGTTTGCGCGTTTTCGCGGGCAATGACCACGATCACGCCGCTCAGAGCCCAGAGAAAGTTGAGGTTAAATAATTATGGCTGAAAAATCATACTTTTACGGATTGGGTCGTCGCAAAGAAGCAACAGCGCAAGCTCGCTTGTTCGCCGGCAAAGGCTCGATCACAATCAACGGCAAGACTGCCAGCGAATACTTTGATCGGAACGCGACTTTGGAAGCGGAATTGACCGATCCATTGGCATTGGTTGGCAAGCAAAAAGAGTTCGACATCACGCTGTTGATCAAAGGCGGCGGTACGGCTGGTCAAGTCGACGCTGCGAAACTCGCCATTGCGAAAGCATTGGCCGAAATCAATGACGACCTCCGTGGTAGTTTGAAAAAAGCAGGCTTCCTGCGCCGCGATTCACGCGTTATCGAACGCAAAAAATACGGCCTCAAAGGTGCCCGTAAACGCGAACAATTTAGCAAACGCTAAAGATCTTTGCGAAAAACGAACCGCTCCGCCAACCCCGGCGGAGTTTTCGTATGTTAAGATATAGGTATGTTTGGCAGGTTCATACACAAGTTTTTGCGAATCCCGTATCGGCTGAACGCGCCGATTGATGTTGGTTCGCGTGACGCTTTGCCGGTAATTTTCTTGCACGGCATCGGTAATTCTGGGTTGGCTTGGAAGCCGGTAATCGACAAGATTCATGACGAAAATGTTCGATTGGTCGCATTGGATTTGCTAGGATTTGGACATTCGCCAGCGCCGAATTGGCAAGATTATAGTGTTCATGATCACGCCAGATCTATCGAGCGAACACTTACCTATTTGGATGTCAAGCCGCCGTACGTTTTGGTCGGGCATTCGCTAGGTTCGCTGATCGCGATCGAAATTGCGAAGCAAAAATCGCACGAAGTCTCGTCGTTGGTGCTTTGTTCGCCGCCGTTTTATAAAAATTCGAACGGCACGAAAAAATCCATGATCGATAATGCGTATCGCAAATTGTTCGAATACGTTAGCAAAAATGCGGATTCAAAGCCGATGGCCGGCTTGTCCGCGTTAAATAAAAAAATCATGAATCAGTATTTCGATGACAAAAGCGTGCCGACCGAAGCGTTTCGCGCGACGCTTGACGCCAGTATCATCAATCAAACTTCGCTGGATGACGCGAAAAATCTGCAGATTCCGATGCAAATAATCTACGGGCGATTCGATCCGTTAGTGATCAAATCCAACATTCGGGAATTGCTGGACAACAATCCGAACACGAAATTGACAGAGGTAATGGCAAGCCACGACGTGCTGGGCGCGATGATTCCGGCGGCGGTCGGCGCGGTAGCTGATTGTGTCGGCGAGTAGGATTATCTTTCTGTGTGCCGCGTCAACGCTGCGAAGTCGACTCTGTCGTGACGACACAATTGTCACGACTGTCAATCCTATATGATTAGCGAAATAGGGTTGTATCGAATTCGTGATAAAATGTACATATGAACTGCGAAATGTGCGAAAACTTCTTGCCTTGGCGATCATGATATTTTTCGCAAGCATTAAATAACAGAGGAAAAGTCATGAGAAAAGTTATATTAACTGGCGATCGGCCAACTGGCAAACTACATCTGGGCCACTATGTTGGATCGCTAAAAAATCGCGTTGAATTGCAAAATAGCGGCGAATATGATGTTTATGTTATGATTGCTGATTTGCAGGCGCTAACGGACAATGCAAAAAATCCCGAGAAAATTCAAGACAGTATTTTGGAAGTCGCGCTGGACTATTTGGCGGTTGGGCTTGATCCGGCGAAATCGACGCTGTTCATCCAGTCGCAAATTCCGGCACTTAGCGAACTGACGATGTATTATATGAATCTAGTGAGCCTAGCCCGACTTTTGCGAAATCCAACCGTAAAAACCGAAATGAAGCAAAAAGGCTGGCAAGCCACTAGCGAGATGGAGAAGACGCCTGACGGGCCAAAACACGGCGTCCCTGCTGGCTTTGCGGTCTATCCGGTTTCCCAAGCCGCCGACATCACCGCGTTTGGCGCCCAAATCGTGCCGGTCGGCGAAGACCAACTGCCTGTCATCGAACAGAGCCGCGAAATTGTCCGTACGTTCAATGCGACGTATGGCGACGTGTTGGTTGAGCCCGAGGCTGTGTTGAATAATGACGAGAAAGCTCGACGATTGCCCGGCGTCGACGGTAACGCCAAAATGTCAAAATCCTTGGGCAACGGTATTTACCTATCCGACGACGCTGAAACCGTTCGCGCCAAAGTTATGGACATGTACACCGACCCCGACCATGTTCACGTCGACGACCCCGGCAAAATCGACGGCAACGTGGTGTTTTACTACCTCGATGTTTTCGCGCCGAACGACCCGAAAGTTGCCGAAATGAAGGAACATTACCAGCGCGGCGGCCTGGGCGATGTTGCCGTCAAAAAATATCTGATCGAAGTTTTAGAAAAGATTTTGGCGCCAATCCGCGAAAAACGTGCGGAACTAGCCAAAGATCCGGCCGCTGTTTATGAAATCTTGCGAAAAGGATCAGAAAAAGCCAACGTTGTTGCGGATCAAACTTTGCAGAAAGTTCGCGGGGCGATTGGCGTAAATTACTTCGACAAATCAAATTAGCTTATGAGATTGGATGCGTTTTTGGCCCGGAAATATCCCGAAACCTCGCGGGCAACTTTTCAAAGGCTAATCGAAAAAGGTCGCGTCGAGGTCAACAGCACCGTCGCAAAATCTGCACGCCAAGAAGTCGCCGAAACTGACAGCATCGATGTTCGCTTTCCGCGCAAAAAAACTTTCGCCAAAGAAATCAAAGAATTCGCAAAGAACATAATCTATGAAGATGAAAATGTTGTGGTTATCAACAAACCGACAGGAATTTTGACGCATAGCAAAGGAGAGCTGAGCAACGAATTTACCGCGGCGGACTTTTTCCGCGAAAAAACGACATTTGGCGCGGACACCAATCGGCCGGGAATCGTGCACCGATTGGACCGCGCGACGAGTGGCGTGATGATTGGTGTGAAAAATCCGGCGGCGGCGAAACTTTTGCAAAAACAATTTGCCGATCGCAAAACCAAAAAAACATACCTGGCGCTGGTCGAAAAAGTGCCGAAAAACCTGCAAGCGCGAATTGATCTGCCGATCGGTCGTGACCCAAAACATCCGGCGCGGTTTCGTGTCGATGCCAAAGGCAAATCCGCCATCACTGATTACGAAGTCAAGCAAGTTTTCGCAGACAATTCGGCGTTGGTCGAGCTGCGGCCGCTGACCGGTCGGACGCATCAGTTGCGTGTGCACATGGCATATGTCGGTGCGCCGATTGTCGGTGATATTGTGTATGGAAAACCTGCCGAGCGATTGTTTTTGCACGCTGCGAAACTCGAAATTACGATTCCAGGCGGACAACGAAAAGTTTTTGAAGCGCCGTTGCCAGCGGATTTTGAAAGAGAAATTGATGCACGATCTGCTGATTAATCCGCGCTCGCTGGCGTACATCGAAAACTTTGCGAAAAATCCGACGCACGCGATTTTGCTGACCGGTTTGAGCGGCGTTGGACTGGGGACGATCGCGAAAGATTTGGCGCAGAAAATGGCGGGTGCAAACACATTTTTTGCCACGTCAAATGACAAAGGTAAAATCGCCGTCGAGCAAATTCGCAACCTGTACGATTTGGCGCGTGGCAAACAAGCTGTCAAATTTGTGATCGTTATCGATGATGCTGACACGATGACAACGGCGGCGCAAAACGCCTTTTTGAAATTGCTGGAGGAACCGGCCGCGAATATTTATTTTATTTTGACGGCGCATGGCCGAGACGTGTTGCTGCCGACGATTCATTCGCGCGTGCAGGAAATCGAGGTTTTGCCGGCGAAAATTCCTGATGAGTTTTTCGCGGACACAAAAATCGCGCCGAACAAACTTTCGCAAATGTTGTTCATAGCGACCGGCCGACCGGCGGAAATTCGACGTATGATGGAATCTGACGATTATTTCCGTGAGCGGGCGCGGATTAACGAAACCGCGAAAAAATTTATCGGTGCCAATACGTATGATCGTTTGATAATAGTCGGTGGTAAAAAAAATCGCGATGAAGCCAGCGATTTCGTGACGGCGCTGGCGAATTTGCTGATGTTTATGATGGCGCGGGCCGACACGCCGAATTTGACACAAAATTTGGAGTTAGCCAGTGCGGCACTTGACAGATTGTTGCAAAATGGCAATGTGCGGGCGCAAATGACGTTTCTGGCGACGAATATGATATAATGTCCGCATAATGTTAGGTTTATTAGCACTGTTGACTATCGGTTTGTGGGTTATTTTTTATCGCAAATCGATCGATGAAATCGGCAACGAAGCGCCGTCGAAATTAGCGGTTCAATTGGACAAATTGTGGGTAATCGCGCAGGACTCTTTGCGCGAAAAGAAATATTTGCGGGCCGAAAAAGCGCTGCTGACAATTTTGCGTTTCGACGAACGCAATGCGTCGGCTTATAACAGATTGGGAATTTTGTATGCCAAGCAGCATGCGTATGATGATGCGATCGAATGTTTCGAAATCGCGCAAAGTTTGGAGCCGAGCGCGTCGTCGCTTCACAATGTCGGGCTGATTTATTACGAAACGGAAAATTACGAAAAGGCCGCCCAGGCGTTCGAACAGGCGCTGCAAATGGAAGAAGAAGTCGCGTCGCGTCATATTGCGTATGCTAAAGTCATGGAAAAAACCGGCCATCGCAAAAAAATGATCGAATCGTTGGAGCGTGCGGTCGAGCTGGAGCCGAACCCACAAAGCTTGGCTATTTTGGCCGACGCATATGAAGCGAATGGCCAGAACGAATTGGCCAAAGAATTGCGGGACAAAGCAAAACGCATGATCATTCCGACCGGTGCGCCGAAACGGATTCGACAACCGCGAAAAGTCATAATGTGATGAAGCTGTATTTTGTTCGGCACGGCCAAACTGATACGAATGTGGCTGCCGAAAAAAACCTAGAGATTACGGATAACGACGCGCCGCTTAATCAAACTGGCATAGCGCAGGTTCGAGAAACCGCGCAAATGATTCGCCCAATCAAATTCGATGTGATTGTTTCGTCGCCGTTGCAACGTGCGATACAAACTGCTGACATCATCAACGAGCAGCGAAATCTGCCGATTGTGATCAAGCCAGATTTGCGTGAACTGGACGGGGGCGCAATTGAACCGACGCGCTGGGCGGAGCTATTTGATATGGACAAAAATATCAAACCCGATAACGGCGAATCGGCGACAGAACTTTTCGAAAGGGTTTATCGAGTGCTCGATGAGTTGCGAAAAACTTATACAAATGAAGTTATTTTGATGGTGGCGCACGGTGGCGTGCATCGCGCAGTTCGTGCCTATTGCAATGATTTGCCGCGGCGTGGAAATATGCGTATTGACCGGATGCGGAATGCGGAGGTGCGGGAATATACGCTGTGACGCTTTTGTAAGTCAAATAAAAATATGGTCGCATGGACCATGTTTTTATTTGGTGCTGGGAGAGGGATTCGAACCCCCGAAGGCTGAGCCAGCAGATTTACAGTCTGCCGTGTTTGACCGCTTCACTATCCCAGCGAATTTTTGCGAAATCCACGTTTAGCGAAGATTTCACATCATGGAGCCGCTTCTCGGATTCGAACCGAGGACCCTCTGTTTACAAAACAGATGCTCTAGACCAGCTGAGCTAAAGCGGCGAATGAAAAGTACCGTACAATCATAGCCGATTTTGTTATTTTGCGCAACTGGACAAATCGGCGCGAAATTGATAAACTTGAACGGAAATTGTGCCGCGATAGCTCAGTTGGTAGAGCGCATCCATGGTAAGGATGAGGTCTCGGGTTCAAATCCCGATCGCGGCTCCATTTTGTTGCGAAACGCTAACAGATGTGATAATATAGGAACAATTATGGCAAAGAACAGTAAATCAAAGCGCAAATTGGTTGGTTTGGTAAGCGACGAATCGGGTCAGCGTACTTACTACACCAAAAAAAATACCATGAACACACCGGACAAATTGACGTTGCGCAAATACGATCCGAAATTGAAAAAGCACGTCACGTTTACCGAAACGAAAAAGAACCTCGGTCGAAACGTCGTCAAAGAACGAAAAGGCTAGGCACCAAAAACTCGCGAATTGCCGCGAGTTTTTCTTTGCGAAAAGTTATTTGCGTGGTTTCCGCGCCGGGCGTTTCGTGATTGGCAAAACCACCGAAGAGTTGATCAGCGACCAAACAATCCAGTTGACAATGAGCAGCACGTAGCCCATCAGCGAAACTATGACCAAAGTGTGGCCGAGTGACGCGTCAATCAGCGCGACGAGTCCCGACAGCAAAACGCCAACCGAGGCCAAAACCAACAGCGCGTGCTGCAATTTGACGCGGTCGTCGTATTTGTCATTCCATTTGCGTAGTGATTTTTTTGCGGCCTCAAACATGCCCAAATCATAACACGAAACTGTTCAAAAGTCAACCAACTATTCGTAATGTGTTTGCGATTCTTGTGGCGTGGTCACAATTTGGTCGTCCAATTGCCGTGCCAGCCACAACCCAGCACGCAACATCATATCCAAAATCTGCAGCGAAACGTGTCGGTCTGTGGAATACACAATGAGCGTATCGTCAAACAACTCGAAATCGAACTGCGAAAAGTGCGTCGCCAGCATCGTGGTGATTTCCGGTGTGAAAACCTGTTCAATTGTCGAGCTGGCATCTGGTTGAGCATAAATCGAGAACTTCTTTGCGAAATCGCCATTTTTTTCCGGCGGAAAATGACTGTAGCTAACCGACTGTAGTCGCAAAAACGTTGCCAACAGCGATCCGTACAGTTCGTTGTCGCGGCGCTGTCCATCAACAAAAATGTGTGGCAAAAATGTTGTTTTCAGGTCGATTTGCAGCAATGTCCAGTGAAATTTCCGTTTAGTTTTGCCGGGAACAGCGACGGTCGAGCTACGTTCGAGCAACACGACATCATATCCGTACACGCTGCCGACGCAATAATTTTCGTCGCGTTGGTGCGGTGACAGCGTCAGCCCGCGGATCATGCGATATTCTTCGTCGTCGGATTGGCTGACCGAACCGAAATAGACCATGTCGTACTGGTTGGCGATTTGGCCGAAAACCTTGCGGTTGCTGGTGCTGGGCAAGAATTTCATAATTAGTCGGCCGTCGCGTAATCCATTAAACTCGTCACGAATTCAGCATGGCTCCAGGCTAGCGGCGCCACAGAAATCATCTCGTTGGTTTGCGGATTGACCTGTTCGCTCAGGATTAGGTGTTGATCCATGAACGCGTTCACATTTTGCAATGTCGGATACGCAGCCGACGGGTTGCCGTTTTCGATGTCGTACTGAGTCAACCACAGCGACGTCACGAACCATGGGTTGCCGTCGCTGTCAGGAATGGCGCGTGCGTAGTTGTCGTTTTCGTAGCGCGGCAGGCGATAGCCGTCGTACGAAACATTGAATCGTTTTCGTAGCGTTTTATTCGCCAACGTGACCTCTGGTCCGTCATTTGCGAAAAGTCCGAACATGTGTGCGCCATAAAAGGCTGAACTATCGATCGTTTTGTTGTATTCGATGTGGCCGTCGGGGAATTTTCGCAAGCCTTTCAGGAAAAAACCCAGTTCGTCATCCCACAAATGTTCGCGGGCGGCGTCGCGCATGTCTTCGGCGCAGGCACGCCAACGAACGGCGTCGTTTTCGGCGTCGTGTTTGCCGGCCAGTTCCGCCGCCGAAATCAGCGCCGCATAAGTCAACGCCGTCGTATACGTCGTTGTGAGGTAATTTTCTTCCCACAAATCATAGCTAGCGCGTGGCAGTTTGGTTGTCGAATCGACATAGCCGCAGAGGAAATTCGCCATCGGCCGCACCAGCGTCGGAAAATATTCACGCAAAACATTCTGATCGTGATGAGTTTCATGCAGTTGCGCGAACAAAAACAGCACAATCGCCGTTTCGTCGGTTTGGATCGGCGGACCCAATTCGCCGTCGTGAATGTACGGATGCCACGACGAACCGAGCGAACCGTCGGCGAAAAACTTATGCATCAAATAGCCCTCTTCGCGCATGATTCGTCGCGCGAAATTAATGAACGACAAAACTTCGTCGGTGTAGCCGAGTCGCAGCAACGGCCACAAAACATGCACGGCGTCGCGCGGCCAGCAATAGCCATACGCGTCGCGCGAATAATTCAACATCGTCGTGTCGGTGCTGGCGATAACAGCGCCGCGTTTGTCGATGTGTGATTTCAAAATCAGCACACTTTGCAAAAAGTTTTTGCGAAATTCCTCGGGAATGTTTTCGTTTGCGTAATTTTCGGCTTTTTGAATCCATTTTTGCCAAAACAAATCGGTTTTCAGAATGCGGTGCACCAAACCATCACGACGAATTCTTTCGTGAATTTCCAAAGCCTCCCGGGTCGATTTGCCGCACGCCACCCAATAGAAAACCCGTTCCGAATCCTCGGCGTTGATGCGCAATTTGTATTCGATAATTGAATCGACCCGGCCGTGTTCGACTGGATTTTCCGACAAAGTGCCATCTTCGGCGTCGCGCCAAATGCCCTCGCGGCCCTCGATGCCGTTTAGCCCGATGCTGTACGAATCAAACGCGCCGCGGTATTTTGATTTTTCGCCGCCGACGACGAATGCGCGGCGACCTTTGTAATGCAAAATCGCGTTGTCCGACGGCAGATACTGCCCGGTATCATGATTGTCTTCTGCATCGGCGATAACGAAAATTTGATGCATGTAGAGGCGCACATCACGATCGTCTTCGTTTCGCAAATTCATGATATGAATGTTTCGCAGAAACGCCGTCATTTCACAGTCGACCATATCGTGAAATTCCAAAATGATGCCGATCTGATTGTTGATGGCGCGTGTGTTGCCGATCAACCGAGCTTGCGGCGCGTAATCCTGCGTGATTTGCCACTCGCCGTTATCAATCCAATGCATAGCACCATCGACGTAGACGCCGATTTTGTGGCGCAAAGTTTTTTCCGCCGTGTGGTTTTCCAGTCCAACGTACGGATAATAAAAGTCGTGCACTTCGCCGTACGGATTAATCCCGACGTGCATTTCGCCGTTCGACAGTACGATTGGCCGTGACATTACGACGCTCCTTGCGAAAATTCATTGACGCGAAATCGCACATCGCGCAGCGCGTTCATATAGTACAAAAACGCATCGTATGGCGAATCGTATGGCGAAAAATACGCGTGCACGTCGCCATCGTTGAACCACTTTGTACACATATAATAAGCGTGATCCGACGTTTGCAAATTGCGCCAATCGCTAATCAATCGCATGTCGTTTGTAGCCAGAATCGGTTGCTCCAGCGCGTAAATATAGCGCATCGATTCCTGTTGCATGCGATTGCCCAGCCACGCTGTCAGATCGCGTTCAGTGTCGGCCCACGTCACGGTTTGCGGCACATCCAACGTATCCTGCGCCGGGAAAGTCGTCGCGGCTTCGGTCACGGTCATGAACGTGTGATCGGGATCTTTCAACCATTCGTTCGGCAGATTTCGCAGAAAATCGAAAATTCCAGTATCTTCCCATTGGTGTTCGCCGAAGGTTTCATAATCCATGAACAAATTGATTAGCGGTTCGTCCGGCGTTGCGTCCAACCACTGAGCATATTTTTCGACAGTCAGCGGCCATTCTTTCCAGGCGCGGTCGCCAAAACGAAACGCCATGTCATCGGAAAGTTTGTAATTTTTCAGCAGCAGCCGGATATTTTTCGTTTCAGCCGGTCGATACACGAAATTCGGACTGCGCCAGCCCAGGAACGCATCCCAGCCTTCGGCTAGAATTGCTTGATAACCGTTGTCGTCGGCCCATTTAGCCAAATCATTATTATAAGCCAGCTCGGTGTTGCGAAAAGCCGTCGGCGTGACGCCAAAAATCTGCTCGACTTTTTCGCGGTGCGCCGTGACTTGGCGATCAAACTCAGTGCGCGAATAGAAAAATGCTAGGCTGTGGTAATACGTTTCGGCGACGATTTCGACGCGGCCGGTGTCGACTAATTTGCGAAAACTATCCAAAACCTCTGGCGCCCACATTTCGCATTGTTCGATAAATGTGCCGGTGATTGACAAGCTGAGTTTGAATTCCGGGTGCGTGTTCAGCATTTCTAGCAAAACGCGGTTAGTTGGCAAATACGATTTTTCGGCAACTTTTCGCAAAATGCGACGATTGTCAGCGCCAGATTGCGGCGAATGTTCGTCAAAATAATCATGTCGCGCACCCGTGTCAAAAGCGCTGTAATGGCGAACGCGAAACGGTTGATGAACGTGCAGATACAGCACAATTGAACGTGTCATGTGGTGGCTCTCCTGATGGCGTAATTATATTGTTCGACTAAACGGTCGGCGGCGTCGTGCCACGAAAAACGGTTGTATTCGCGGCCGACATTTTGGCGTAATTCGTGCTGCAAACCAGGCGACAGGGAAATATTAATCAGCTGGTCGGCTAATTTTCGCGTGTCCCAATAATCGAACGACATGGTGTTGTGCAAAACTTCGCTGACACCAGATTGTTTGGAAAGCAAAATCGCCGTGTCGTACGCCGCGGCCTCGAGCGCCGTCAGCCCGAACGGTTCGCTAATCGACGGCATGACGAAAATATCAGAAATCTCGTAAATTTCGCGCCAGCGCTGGCCGCGCACAAATCCAGTGAAAATCACTCGATCGGAAATCCCCAAATCGGCTGATAATTGAACAAGTTGATCGCGTTGTTCGCCGCTGCCGGCGATCAAAAACAGCATTTTTGGGTTTCGCGATAGCGCCATGGCGGCCGATTCTAGCAAAAATGTCAGACCTTTTTGAATCGTAAGGCGACCGAGGCTGGAAACGATTGTGTAGCCGTGTTTTCGCAAACTTTTCGCATACAGATAATTGCTGGTTTCCACGGCGGCGTAATCCAACTCGTTCGAGTCCAAGCTATTGTGCACAACCTCGATTTTGTCGGCCGGAATGTCGTATTCGCGAACCAAAATGTTTTTGGTAATGCCCGAAACTGCTACGATTCGATCGGCCATCATTAGGCCGTTATATTCGATTTCGTGGATCAGTGGATTGCCGCGTTGGCCGCCGGCGCGGTCGAATTCGGTGGCGTGAACGTGGACGATTAATGGTTTCCCGGTAATTTTTTTGGCGCGTGCACCAGCTTCGGCAGTTAGCCAATCGTGAGCGTGAATGACGTCGGGGTTGGACTTTTTCGCAACTTTGACGATAGCGTCTGCGTATTTTTTGGTAGCGCCAATAAATGATCCGCCGTACGCCGCGGCGTGTTGGCATTTTCGCGATGTACAATCAACGCAGATTCCGCCATATGCTCCCATTGCGGTGAAGTTTTCATCAGCGTCAGTCAGCGGCGGACTATCGCTGGCGGCGATAACATTCATGAACTCGGTTTTTGGGTGTTCGGCGCGGTAGGGCAAAACGAAATCAATCTCGACGCCTTTTGTATTGAGTGCTCGCGCCATTTGATAACACGCGACACCCAATCCGCCGCTGTTATGCGGAGGCAATTCCCAACCGAGCATTAATAATTTCATGCCAAATTCTTACTTCCCACCATTTGTATACATTTTATTGTAACGCAAACGTTAGCGCTTTGCAATCTGTTTTTTCCGGCCTTTGCCACGGTAATATTTTGTGCAAACAGCACAGCCCGGTTCAATGTTGTTTCGCGACCGCCATGTGGCCAGCGCAGCGCTGGGCGTGACTAGATATAGATAATTGCGAAGTTCCGTCAATCGTCGCAATTTTGCGCCGATGATGCCGGTGAATGTACTGCGGCGATATTTGACGATTGCCCAGCGGTCGTCGATCGGGATTGACAAAACGTGTTCTTTTAGGCGATATGGTGTGCGTACGACATCTTTCGATTCGAAAATCAAGTTTTTCGCAACAGATTTCGCATTGTCAATCGCGTTGGTTGCCAGGCCGCTGAATTTGACGCTAGCGTTGTCGCCGATCACGAAAATGTCTTCGGCAGCCTCGAGGAATTCGTCGACAATAATTAGCCCGCGTTTGTCAAACAGAAAAATGTCGTCCTGATGTGCGAAAAATGGGTTGTTTTCGGTGCCGGGCGCCCAAACGGCGATTTCGGTCGGGAATTTTCGTTTGGTCGTAACGAGCGTGTGTGGCTGCTGGTCGGTTACGCGCTCGCCGACGTGAATCGCCACGCCACGTTCGGCCAGATGTTTCGCAACAGCGTCGGAAACAGATTGCGACAAGTGCGGCAAAACGCGCTCGCGGGCTTCGAACAGCGCGACGTCGACCTGTGCGTGCTGGACGTTATGCGCCCGCTGCACAAACGAAATGTAATCCATCAACGTGCCAGCCAGCTCTACGCCGGACGGTCCCGAACCGATGACAGAATAGGTCGAACGCACTTGTTCGTCGCGTGCCAATTCGTCGTGCAATCGTTTGTGAAGTTTTTCGACGTCGGACAAATCGCGCAAACTGTAACTGTGTTTTCCGATGCCGCCAATGCCGTGGTAATCTGTTATCGCGCCGATGGCAACAATTAATTTGTCGTAGTCGTGGACACTTTTTTCGCAAACCAATTGTTTGCGGTCGATGTCAATGCTACGCGCCGAATCGTTGATGATTTTGACATTTTTGCGTGCGAAAATCTTCGTCAGCGGCACGACCGATTCCGCGCGGGATCGCCCCATCACGGTCGAATACAGCGTGGCGTGATGCAAAAAATAATCATTATCAGAAATAAGTGTCACGGCGTGCAGCCGACTTTTCGATAACTCGAGCGCTGCTTTGACACCGCCGAAACCACCGCCAACAATCACAACGCGAGTTTTAACCATATGCATATTATAGCAAAAGTTGACGTGCCGGCCGATTTTCGCAAAAAATAATGATGGATTCTCGTAACAAAATAGCCAGCAGATTTGCTGACTACAAAATTTCTTGGCAGGGGCGGCCGGATTCGAACCGACGACACCTGGTTTTGGAGACCAGTGCTCTACCAACTGAGCTACGCCCCTACATGAGATAAATTGTACCAAACAACAGACTTCTTGGAAACACCGAGAAGTCTTTTTCTTATCGGGGGCACTAGTTTGGATATTAGCGCTTCCGTTGGCAAAAGCTACCGTCGCGATGTTTGCAACTGAGTTGAGACGAAAAGTAACCGTTCGGCCGACCGCTAAATATCAAAGACATATGCCTAGGCCGTAGTTTAACGGACATTAACAATGCAAATTTTGCACGACGTTCATCCGATTGAGTTTGGGCGGCGAAATTTCAATGACAAGTATAAAAATTCAGCTATCAAATCTGGTGGTTCGCATAGGTGCCGCCACCAGATTTGATAGCTGAACCAGTCGGGGCGACTGCGAGCGCTCGCGACTGGAATTTAAACAAAAATATAGGAGAAGAAAATGCCACCACAAATAACAATGCTTTTCATCATAATTTTGCTAACATACGTCGCATACTTGGTTGTCCGAACGATCGACGAATGTGCAGATTGGAGAGATAAAAGATGAGTCAATTATCAGAGTTCAAACTATTTTATGAATACAATGCACCGTGGCGACGAATGCGAAAAAATGGGGGTAAAAAATGACAACAGAATTGATATCGATCGCGATATTACTAGCGGTTTACGGAGTTTTGGCATTGCTAACCACAATTGCTGGAGCTACTAAAAATATCGATATATTGAATATGCAGTGGGATTGGAAAAAGTGGTCGAAAGGTTTGACTACCTACCTACTATACGCGCTGGCGGCGTTAGCGTTTGCAGGGGTGATTTATGCAATTTTGTTCGTTGCGGGGCTAAATGAAATCGAAATTAGCGGACTAGACGTTAAGAGCCTGATTGTGGTTCCGCTGTTATTGGCGGATGTTGGCATGGCGGGCGCGCTAGCGAAGCGGCTAGCAACGCTTATTGGCGTCGATCAGAAATTGATCGATCAGTTGAAAGCTGGCGAGCCAGTTGACGTGGATGGTATCGGTGTCGAATTAATCACGACTAAAACCGCCAAAGAAGACATCGGTGAAATAGGCGTCGAATTGGAGGATGGTCGCGGCGGAATTGCCAATGATTATCCAGAGCCGTATCGAAGTGCCGTGCAAGATTCGCTAGTTGACCCATCTAGTATGTTGAACCGCGAATGCACATCGTGGAGCGCATGGAAAACACGATGGTCGCAGCTTTTTAAGAAGACGGCCGGACAAAACCACGCGAAAAATTGGCTAGCGAATGCTAGCGCATGGGGAGTCCCAACTGGCAGCGAGCCAGCGATCGGAGCGGTAGCATGTTGGACGGGCGGACAATACGGTCACGTCGGAACTGTTGAGGCAATCAACGGTAACACGGTGATAATTTCCGAATATAATTACGCAATTCGCGGTGGGTTTGGCGTTCGTGAGATTCCAAAAAATAGCCCGGATGGGTATATATACTTTGCGGGCGAGCCAAAAGTGGAACCTGCTCATGTTCCACAGCCTACGCCGGTCCAACCAGCAGCTCCTGCGCAAACGCAAAATGTCACATACGATATTCCTGCCGATAACACGTTCGTAACTGGCCAAACCGTTACGGCGTGGGGGCGTGGAAGCTCGGATTGTCGCGGGAATGGTCCAATGACACTGAACTTTCCGGAACGGCCAATGAAGATAATTGCACAGCAAAATGGACGACTGGCGTTGAACCAATATAATTCTGGTTCAGAGCTGAATCCAGCCGATATTACTGGCTGGTGGCCAACTAATCAGGTGCGAAAGTGAGGGTATAGAATGAGTTTAAACGAAGAATTCAAACCATATTTACGCGTTTGGCCGGAAGACTTACCGGAAGATGTGACGTCGTGGGTAGTCGAAAGAGACGATCCGCCAAGTTTTTTACAGTTCACCTACCGTGAAACGATCGCTGATGTTGGATGCGGATACATAACTGTTGACGGCGAGAAAAAAGCATGGGCTACGGTATATGATCTCCGGTCGACTGCTAGCAAGAAACTGAATAAAGTTCAAACACGACAGATGCTAAGAGCTTTAAAAAAGCATTATGAAAAACACGGCTATGATTTTGGTAGCGCATACCGCAAAAATATTCAGCACATTTTGCGACACAACAAGATTAAGGAGCGGGCATGATCGTTATCCACGGCCAAACGCCAAGTCATAAAAATAGTCGCAATGTGGTGCGAAATCGCGCGACTGGCCGGCCGTTTTTGCGAAACACTGATCAATTCCTATCATGGGCGCAGGGTGCGGAGGTTGAAGTGCTGAGTCAGGCGCGACGGAAATTTCGCGGCGAACTGCGAATCGTAATACGATTTTTCGTAAAAAATAAAGTTGGTCGCGATTTGGACAATATGGCGGCAAGTGTGTTGGACGTGCTGTCGCCACCCGGCAAAGGAAAGAAATACGGCGCGGGCGTGATCGATGACGATAGCTGTTTTGTCGTTCCGGATGTTCACCTTATATTTGGCGGGATTGATCGCGAAGATCCACGGGCGGAAATTGATATTTATGAGTTGGATAATAAGCAGCGCTAGCGAGAAGCTCGACCACAATAACACTAAATTGACGCAACTACAAAGGAGGGGCTATGCCTAAAACTAAAATCCAAATCAAATCACGCTGGTTCGTAGACAAAGTTCTATTTGAATATGAATCAGACAATAACTCATTAAAGAGAACCTTAGAAGAAGCGGTTGAAAACGGTGCCGACCTGCGCGATGCCAACCTGCGCGATGCCGACCTGCACGATGCCGACCTGTACGGTGCCAACCTGCGCGGTGCTAAAAACTCTGAATTAGTGGCCGCCAAAACTTTAATAGTCCCAGAAGGATCAATCATAGGCTGGAAAAAGTGTCGAGATGGAAAAATCGTTAAACTCCTAATTCCCGAAACAGCCAAGCGCCACAACGCCACCGGCAGGAAGTGCCGCGCTGAATTCGCTGAAGTTTTGAAAATCTACCCAGCAGGTAAAAAGCGTGCCCTCGCAAAAACTGAGGTCGCCTACAGCCAGCACGATTATAGTTTCGTCTATAAGGTCGGCGAGACAGTTAAACCGACAACCGAATTCGATGAAAACCGTTGGGACGAATGCTCAAGCGGGATTCATTTCTTTATCACTCGCGAGGAGGCCGAAGCGTACTAATGATCGACCATCTTGAACCAAATCAGCTATTCGTTTTTGGATCCAACCTCGCCGGCAATCACGCCGGCGGGGCAGCTCGTCAGGCTCATGAACAATTCGGCGCCGAAATGGGCGTCGGAGAGGGATTGACCGGTCAGTCCTACGCTTTTCCAACCTTAGATGAAAACTTCCAGCAAGTTTCAAACACGGTGCTGCACGCCGCCCGGCTAAAGTTATACAAAACCGCTGAAGCCAACCCAGACAAAGAATTTCTCTTAACCAAAGTTGGCTGCGGAATTGCTGGTTTTGATGAGTTGCGAATAAAAAAAATGTTCAAAAATGCGCCAGAAAATATTACGAAGCCAGAGGGGTGGTAATCAAATGAAACCGTACGATGATTTAAGCCTATACGGGGCTGCCGGATACAGCGAGGAGCGCACGCCAAATCCCGGCAGTGATCGTGCGCTTGAGCTTGGCTGTATATGTTCCGCTTTAGATAATGGCCGCGGTAACGAAATGATTGGTCAAACGCGTGGATTTTATATAACTCAGGAATGTCCGATCCATGACAAGAGCGAGGAGTCAAATGACTAAAGCACTGGATGAAATTACAGGACAATTCTTTTTGGAATATGCTGTTGATGAACATGACCAGCACATGCTTATATCTAAAATCCAACAGCTAGTGGATAAAGCGGTTATCGATGAGTGGAAACTGTGCGCGATCTGGGCAAAAGCTAATGGCAGACCTGAATTAGAGCGGTACGCGTTAGATGTTTTAGCGCTAAAAGAAAAGGGGCTATTATGAGCGATAAAGAAGTAACGTGTCCATATTGCAATGAGGATTTCGATGTAAACACCGACGACGGGGCGCATTACAACGATGGCGAAAGTGAATCTGAATATTGCCCGAATTGTGACAAACAAGTGATGATTTATAGTTCATGCAGTTGGTATCGCGAGGCCAGCAAAGCCGACTGTTTGAATGGAATTAGTGACCACGATTGGAGCGATTGGACTACACACCATCCGAATAAAGATTTTACAAAATGGTACGCAACTCGACACTGTCAAACTTGTGATGAGCGCGGTAACACTTGGCTAGATATCGCGAACGACCCAGACGAACAGCGCAAATTACAAATATACAAAGATATTGAGGCACGACATGAAACTACTAAGTAAGTCAGAACTAGAGCGAAAGATTCTAAGAAAAGTTGCGAGACTTGTCTATGGAAGGTCTCCCGGACTGTTAACTAAGGAGGAATTGAGCTGGATAGCGATGGATTGTTCAGAAGTTCGAGACTTTATACAAGAGCAACAGAAAGCCTATGCCCTATCGGCGATTGGTGAGAATGAATATGAAATATACACTAAGCCATTGAACCACGAACAGCGACAGCAACTTATTGGTCGGAACAAGCTGCGCGATGAGCAACGTAAATTAGTGGAGAATGATAAATGAAAGAGAAAAAATTATTTCGCATGATAATCCTGACCATATTGGTTTTGGGTTCGATTATTTTAGTTGCGTATTTAGCCACACTCAGAGAAGAGGCACATTCCGAAAGTGATTTGCCACAAGCGACTCAGATTTTCACATCATCAGGCCGTGCTAGGACAACCGTCGAGAGATATGATGATGGCAAAAATACTTGCTATCTGATGAGAGACACTGATAATGCCACAGCCAAATATATGAGTTGTGTACCAAATGGAGATGAGTTATGAGTGACAAAGAGTTTCGAAAACGCGTACGTAAATTATTGAGGAGCAATCATGACTGATAACAAAAAGAAGTGGTATGTAGTAACCGAAGAAGGCGTTGAGGGTAGTGGATACGAATCGCCACTAGATGCTTTGATCGAATACATCGAACTTAGTGACGTCAATGGCGACCGAATAAACAAGATTTTAGAGGGTAGGTCGGAAATAAATTATGTTGCTCAATATTCTAAAAAACAATTAAACGAAATGCCAGAGGTTTAGCTATGACTGATAACCAAGTAATTGAATGGGCGAAAGAAAATGCAAAAGATTGGGAGCTCGTCAAAACCACCACGGGTCGTGCGTTCAGACAATTTGATGGAACTGGCTATGGCAGGATGTCGTTCAAGGCTATGCGTCAACTCGCTGAACAGGCAAAGAAAGATACGGTTATCGCCGTCGATGAAGCCTATATACGAATCTCCGAATCAATATTAGACGAGAGCAATTACACGATTATTAAGATCGTTCGCAAAACCCATCTGGATGAATTACAGAATGGTGGTGGCAAACAGGCAGATGCTACCGACAAAAATGTCGCTAACATACAGGCTCGGATTGATGAACGCAATAAAGTTTTTGCAGAACAACTAAAAGTCGATATGACAGCTGGATATTTCAGCATGAATTTCCTAGAAAAACATAATGCTCGTATCGCCGAACTACAAAAGGAACTAAAGAAATAGGTAGCATATTGATACAACACTGGTAACTACTAATATGAGGAGTGAAAAGAATGATACGCATCAGAGCCTGGATGGGAACTGGGCCAAACGACTGGTGGGCAACATCTACCATAAAGGAAAGTAGAGAGTTTAGCCGCTACGGAATTCGAGCAAAAGCATATCGTTGGCTCCTAAAACAGATTTACGACAATGTTATCGTTGATGATTTGAGCGAGGGGTTAGAGAAATGAATGAATCTGACGCCAGAAAAGTAGATCGAATATGCAATAATAAGCGATCATTTTATACAACGCGTCACGCTAGTCGTGCCGCTGCGAAAATTCGCAATTCTGATGGTCCGAAAATGCGATGGTATAAATGTCATGTTTGCGAAAAGTGGCATTTAACTAGCCAAGCGGAGCTGACCAAATGACTAAGCAAAAAAGTGATAGCATTAATTTGTCCGGAACTAGCAAATACGACTACAATGATTGGTTTACCTTTTTTCAAAAAATCAATGCTGATTTGTTGATTAATAGTGTTGAAGAATTGCAGACGCGGCTGCCTAGCGACGGCTATGCTGCGCTTCGCCGATGGTTGGATATTTTCGATAACCCATCCAAAATGGAAAAAATATCGAAAGCAAAAATGGACGAAGATCGCGAGACCGATTTGATCGCGTTGGCGGTTGGTAACGACGATGAGGCATATTATGTTGGCGTGATTCGCGAGCTAGCAAAACAGCTGAATGGCAGCGGTACGTCGCCACAAGAATTCGCACGGTTGTCGGCCAACATGAACGTGGCACGCAAAGAATTGCGAGAAATTCGATCGCGATACACGAAGAAAGGCACTCCGTTAGAAAAGATTTTGAGTTCGTTGACTGCTGGCGATAAAAAATCAGGCAAAACGATTGCTAGTACTACTAAAAATCCTAAATCCACCTCTGTTAAGAAGAAAGCGGCCGCGCGTAAGCCTGCTAGCGCAACAAAAAACAAAAAGCCGAATAGCAAGTCAGCAAAGGCGAAAAAATGATAAAGAAAATTCGCGAAAAATTGCGATTCGGTCGTCAAACTCCGCGGATTGATATTTTTGAAGACGGCAATATCGACAAAGCCGAATTGCTCTTCGAATTATTAGAAGAATATGGCATGGTGCTGTTGGGGTGGCAAAAATTGGTGCTGCGCCGATGGTTGGCCGAAGACGAATACGGCAACTTCGTCAACATGGACTGTGGGCTTTCCGTTCCCCGTCAAAATGGTAAAACTGAAATAATCGTCGCGCGTATTATTTATGGTATTATTTTTCGCAAAGCTGTCGGGCTTTTTACTGCGCAACAGCAAGACACTGCCGATGTTGTTAAAAAGCGCGTCCAAAATTTCTTTTACGAAAACGAACATGAAGAGATTTTTAATTTATTGACGCCGCAATTTCGCGCCAAGCCGAAGAATAAGGATTTTATTGAATTCACAAACGGCGCGCTGTATAAGTTCAAGACTCGCACGCGCATGAGCGGGCTGGGAACTGGCAATGATGATCTGATTAACGACGAGGCGGCCGACATGATGGATTCTCATCAGGCGACATTAGTTCCGACGACTTCGGCAGCAAAATCAAGGAATCCGCAAACAATTTACGTCGGGACACCGCCGATGGCCGAAAGTGTCGGCGAAGTTTTCGCACGCAATCGTAAGGAAAAAATGAGCGGCGCGAAAGGTTGTTGGACGGAGTGGTCAGTTGATAAATTTACGGATCGATTTGACGATGATGCGTGGTATGAGGCGAACCCGTCACTGGGCTATTTCCTGTTGCTATCAGTTGTAGAAATGGAGTCGCGTGGTTTATCGCCCGATGATTTTAATCGTATGCGGTTAGGTTGGTGGTCCGGAGTCGAAGACAAACGGGCTATTTCACAAGCTGCATGGGACGTGTTAATCGGTAAAAAACCTGTGTTCGATGATTTATTCCGACCAATTTACGCAGTCAAGTTTGCCCCGGATCGTTCGGCGTATTCGTTAGTCGTCGCACAGTCGCTAGCTGATGGAAAAATCCACGTCGAAGTTGTTATGCAACGTCCTATGAGTGAGGGCTTTCAACGTTTATCGAAATGGCTGATTGAGCGATGGCGAAATTCTGCGAAAATCATTATCGATGGCACGACCGGGCAAGCGATTTTATACGAGGATTTGATTAGTGGGGGCGTTCCTGCGAAACGCATTGTGCAGCCAACAATGAAAGAGGTTGTGGCAGCGCATCAGTTTATGGTTGATGCGATTAATCGTGGCGAAATCTCGCATTATGATCAACCATTATTGAATCAGACCGTGCGCATTACGAAGCAGCGACATTTTGGGCGATATGGTGGTTTTGGCTGGGAAAGCATGAGTAAGAACCTTGCAACGACGGCGTTGGACGCGGCAACGTTTGCGTTTTGGGGTCAGAAAGTCTTTGCGAAAAAGAAGCCGACGGATGGCGATAATAAAATGTCGGAGGATCGATGGCGACAGGTTTTGGGGTCGATGTAGGTTTTCCACAGGCGTTTAATATTTTATATAAAATATGCAAGCAATATGCTTGCAATATGCACGCACATTTGTTATACTTAAATCAGTCAAGCGAGGCACATTAACAAATCAGGGATACGAAACAATGGTAGAATCAATCACAATACGCGCCTACATAGGCAGCAACAATATCACTAAGCAGCTTGAAGTCGGCAAGCTCGTAACGATACTAAATAGAAATCACGATGGATTCACTTTACAATATCCGGTAACCGGAGCTTGGAAAGGTGAAATCGAAGACACAGCAATCCTTTATCTGACCGACGAACGCCAAAAGGTGCTAGACACACTCAACGAATTGAAAGAGGTGCTAGACCAGGAGGCAATCGCCTATCAGATAGATAACGAGTTGCAAATTATATAAACCAACCGCCTCGCTTGGCGTTAGGGTATCCCGGAAAGGACAACATGAAAAAGATCAACCAGATTATTAAAAAGGACGGCAAGATCGTCAAAACGCAAATTGATGCGCCAAAACCACCGACGTATAACGTGCGCATTGCTCCGGCTGTTTACGAACAGTTGGTAATGATTGCAGCCAAGAATAGTCGCAGCGTCACGCAAGAAATCAATTACCGACTTGAACGGTCGTTAGATAAATAATACAATCGCAGTGCAGTTGTTGTGATTGACAGCTGCCATTGTTGGGGACGTCTTTGTGGCGTCCTCATTTTATTACCACGCGCGAGAGTTCGGAGTTGGATTCAGGTCTTCCGCTAGCTTGTCGCCCGGCATTTGCGCACCCTTGCGGCGATTGCAGACGCGATGTGTTAGCTGTAGGTTGTCAATATCATACGGAGATCCACCGCGCGATACGGGCACAATCTCGTCAAGCTCTGGCGACATCGGTGAGCCAGCCGCTAGTGTGACGTCAACAAAGTTGCCGCACACGCCGCACTCTGATTGTGTTGCGTAGACGCGCTTACGCAAGTTGTTTCGCAACCGCGGATGCACCTTTCGCGGGTCTTTTGCTGTCGAATACGAACGCTTCTGTGCCATAATAAACATATTATATAATATAAAACCATATTCGTAAATTGACGAAAATGGTCCGATATTTTATAGGGGGGAGGGGTATACCCCGCCACCCCTAGCGCGCCAAGCGCGGTGAGTACTGCTATTTCCACGCGCGAGAAAAAAGTAAAAAATGAAATGTGCCATAATGTATGCATGAAAGAAGAGCGATTTAATATTCTGATGTGGACGGCCGAAGATAAGGGTGCAATATACACGACCAGCATATTGAGCTGGTCAGAAGACGAGATTGAAGAAGAGATCAAACGGCTGAAGATGCTGCCGGACATAGAGTTTGAAGTTTCGCGGGAGATAACCCCAGAGCGTTTAGCGAAAGTTAATGCTGAGATAGACGATTTCATAAATAAGCATAACGTCGGCATGAACAATAACATTGCAGAAGATACGATTACATGGCATAATATACTTATGACGGGGAATCAAGCTGATTATCTAGCAGACCTAGCCGGAAGAAAAGGCGTCCGTGTTGACTGTAGTGTTCCGCGTTCGGCGTCATGGGCTAGCGCGAAGATTGAAGAGCTGAAGGCGATGCCGGATAAGGTATTCAAAAAAATGACACCCGAAGAAGAAGCTGCGCTAGACTCAGAATTGAATCGCCAGATTGAAGGAATAAAAATTGAAGTAGATAAGAGCTTTGCGAAATGGATGCCTCGAAAACCGCGATAGATACAGCAAGGCGGGTTAATGTGTCTGTGCAATACATACTTCAGTTAGATATTGAGGATGCCGACAAAATGAAGCGTGTTGCCAATGTTGTAAAAACGATAGGTCGATATTATCATGATGACGCGTACGCAGTGACTAGCTTGGCATTTGATTCGAATGCGATTACGAGCGTTGGTATGGACGATGCAAATTCACAGGCAGAAAGATTGGCCAACAAGATCGTACGGAATTATAACGAGATGCGCGACGTAGACGCACTTGTGCTGTCGTATTACGATTCCGTACTTGGCCGAGCGCAAGCGGAAGCATTCCAAAACGCGCTTTCTATGCAAAAACACCCGACATTAGAGCGACAACTAAACGGCGAAACATGCAAGTGGTGTAGCAAGAAGGCTGGATATCACACCAACCCGCCCCTGGAGGTGTTCTTACGGCACGAGAATTGCGACTGCACTATTATAGTAAGCGGCTACAATACGAGAAATGGGCTGTTAGATAATTACGTCAAAAAGAAATGAGGTGATGCATGGCAAGAAATACTTTGACTGGAATAGATATCGAATTTAAAAATCGCCCGAACGATGACGGCACACTATCTAATTTCATAATTAAAGATTGTTTGGTGGCGCCCAACGGTTCACCGACAGTCAAGCGGCCACAGGTTCGTGTGCATTTACCGATAAATGATAAGACGCGCGTTAATGGGGCGTGGCTCGAATACGATGGCTTTACTTATCACGTTGTCGGCGAGCCGATCCCAATGATCGACGAAAATACGCCCGGTCGATGGAACCGGTATTGCGTAGCAGAACGAATTTATTAAGTATTGCATAATCATAATGGCTATGTTTTAATATGTTTATTAAGGAGGGGTAAGCGTTATGATCATCCGCAATAAAAAAACTGACAAAGAATTTGAAGTTCAAGCAGGCACGAAATTCCCGGAAGCTGCGTACGAAGTCGTTGAAAAAACTGGTGCAAAGACGGAAACGAGCAAAACGACCGAGCCGTCGCAAAAAGAACTGCTGGCGCAAGCTGCGGAATTGGGCATTGAGGGCTTGGCGAAGAATGCAAAGAAATCCGACATTCAGGCCGCAATTGATGCGAAAAAAGCCGAATCGAATGATGACGCCAAATAGTCAGATATATGTTATAATATATTTATAAATCACGCCTACGCTGCGGTTAATGCGGTTTACGAAAACTAATTTATCCGTATTTGTATGGCAACACTTGAACCATTTGCAACCGTAGATCAACTTGAAACGTTTTGGCGCCCGTTGGAGAATGACGAAAAGCTGCGTGCTAAAACATTGTTAGCGATGGCTAGCAATTATTTGCGGCAAATTGCGAAAAATAACTCTGTCGATTTAGACGCTGAGAAAGAGGCCGACACTAGCGGGATTTATGGTGACAGCTTGCAATTGGTGACATTGGAATCAGTCAAACGTGCGATGACGACACCGGCTGACGCGCCGCCTGCGGACAGTTATTCGCAAACTGCTAGCCCCTATTCCGCAACGATGACATTTACCGACCCGTCAAGCGATTTGTTTTTCAAGCAAAAAGAATTGGTTTTGTTGGGCTTGCCGTCAATTTCCGGTAACTCGCAATTTGGAATTTTGCGGGGTGCGCGATGAGCTGGCAGAAGTACTATTATGACGCAATGAGTCGATCAAAGGAAAAATATAGTTTTTATGATGGTGATTTTACATATGCCGATCCGAGTACCGGCAAAATTGCGCAAAATTTGCCAAAGTCGCGCGTTGGCTGGGGTCGTCGCGCAGTGGAAATGCGATCGAACAAAACTCATTTTGATAAGTTTGAAAATGATACGCTTAAGCTGAACGAGATTATCAAAGAATATCATGTTTTGGAAGCTTTTAACAAGATCAAAGACGATATTTTGGTTCCGGGAGTTGGATTTTTGGCACTAGCTGGCGACCGTGTTATGCCATTCACGGCATTGGAAGCTACGGGAACGTACGATTGGTACGAACAAAATTTGAAAAGTGGCGTGGCGGTTTTTCGCGAAAGTACTCAGAAAAGCAATGCGTCGGATAAAAAACCAGATAGTTACATAGAGTTCACGAAAGATAGCACAGTGGTTTTTGAATACGGTGCGTCCACGACTTATCCGAATAATGTTGGGCGTCCGCTAATTACGATGTTGACGCATAAATCGACGACAAAGCAACCGTTTGGACGGTCTGTAATTTCGCGAGCGGCGCGTGATTCGATAATTGATGCTAGCCGTACGGTGCGACAGGCGACGCTAGCGGCGTATTACTATAATTCAAAGGTTGACGTGATATTGGGTGCGGACAACGATACGTCGTTGGACAAAATCGAAATGAAGACCGGCGATGTGTTGAAAATCGGCACGAATGAGGACGGCGATATTCCGCAGATTGGCCAGTTTGCACAGCACGCTATGACGCCGTTTAATGATACGATCCAGATGTATGCGCGAAACTTCTGCGCCGATACGAAATTGAATTTGGCGAATTTGGGTATTGCGGCCAACGCGCCGCAGTCGCCCGAAGCATTGGAGATTGTCGGTGATGATTTGCGCGACGACATCAAAGAGTGGCAACTGGAGTTGGGTGAGCAGCTGAAATATTTCGCAGTGACATTATGGATGCATAAAAATAATGTGTCAGTTATTGACGAGAATTTGGCGGTGAAGATTGATGCGATTAAACCTGTGTGGATGCCGATTTATCGTGCGGATGTCAGTAAGTTTGGCGATGGTTTGAATAAGATTGCGGCAAATGCTCCGGCTATTGTAAGGCAACGATCCATATGGCGCAATCTTGGTTTAACGAGCGATGAGATAGACGATGTTATAGCAAGTACGGAGAGTGGATCGCTGGTTGTCGATAGTTAAGAAATATTTCATAATACCCTTGCACAAGCATAAGCTTTATTCTATAATATGTTTATTACGTTAACTTTACGGGGAAAAGGATTATGGCTTATTTTACAAAGAACAAAGAGGGCGAGTTTGTTGAGGTCAGCGATGATGCGATGTTCAAAGAGCGTCACGATCGCTGGGTCGAAACGGAATCTGCAAAAATCCGCAAGGATGTTGAAAAGGCGGTTCGCGACGAGCTATCTCCCGTCATCACGAAAGAGGTAGAGGAAAAAGTCAAAGTCGAATGGCAATCTAAATTGGATGGTGTTGAAACGAAATCGAAGGAACTCGAAACCTCCCTACGCCGGAAAACCATTGCCGCCGAGTATGGTTTTAAACCTGAAACCGAGAAATATCTCGGTAGCGGTACGGACGAGGAAATGCGTAAAGAAGCCGACACATTAAAAAGCAATTTCGCAGTTAATGCGAAAGCTCCAGAAAAGCAAACCGCTAGTAATAGCGATAGTGGCTTTATCAAACTGGAAAAAAGCTAACCTATCTCTTGAAAGGAGAATAGCATCATGGCAGTCACGCAAATTGGCACGGCTAATCTTGCCGAGTATTTTAGCTCGGATGCATATACAAAACGACCAAAAAAAGGTTTCATTACGACGTTGGGTCAGGAAATGCCGCAACTTATGTACGGTCCATCAAATTACTTTGATTTGTCAGCGGACACGACCGGTAAATTTGTTGGCGAAAGCGAAGCGAAGGACGGCGCGGGCGTCGCTACTCCACTGCGTCAGATTCGTACCGAAAAGATCATTTACGATCAGAGAATTTCGGTTGAAGCATACAATCAATTGGACGAAAATGGCGGCCTGAGCGGATTCTTGCAGAGCTTGGTCGGTAAATTCATGGGTCGCGATTTTGAACGCGATTTGGATAAGTTGGCGCTTTACGGTAAGACCAACTCGACCGGCACACATTTGCTGGACGACTACATCACTAAAACTGGTAGTGCGATTCTAGTGCCATCGACTGGGTCGACTGCTACTGCAATTGATACCGACCTTACGACTGCTGTTGCGGCGGTTGATACAGACGGGATTGCTTTGTCTGGCACGACAGCCGCTGCACTAGCAACAATTAACACAAATGGCGTGCAGAAATACCCTAGCCTAGGCGTGTTCGGGCTGGACGCAACGTCGCTTGGCGGTGTCCCAGCGTCTGTTTCGAAAGCGATTGGTTCGATGGGATCTGGCGCAGAGAAATTGGTAGCTGGTGATTTCAATGCAGTTCGTTGGGGTGTTGTATCAGATTCGCCAATTAAATTGCTTGATGCAGGTGATCCAGATGGACAGGGCGATTTGGGTAACTTGAACCAATACCTGATTCGATTGGAAATCTTCTTCGGACTTGGATTAGCATCGCACGACGCACTTGCGTACGTCGCAACGCCGTAAGGATTGCGAAATCGGCGGGGTGAAATTCCCCGCCACTTGAATATTAGAAAAATGTGAAAGGACTATCATTATGAACAATGATAAAAGCAATATCACGATTGGATTACCGAAGGCTGGCGGTGCGCTGTTCTGGGCGCCAGAGGGCACGGCCATCCCAGTGGATGCTGAAGCCGCATTGTCTTCGGACTACATTAACCTAGGATTTGTCTCCGAAGACGGCATTACATTCTCTGTTGCGGAAGACGGTGACGATGTCAAGGCATGGGGTCCGGAGAATGTTATGCGATCGCAAACGGGATACACAAAAACAGGAACGTTCAATTTGCTGGAAACCTCGCGAATTGGTGTTTTGCAATTTGTGTTTGGTAAAGACAATGTGACCGTTGATGGCGATGGAGCTGTTGAGTGGGTTGAAACAGGCGCAGCATTGCCTCGTGGTGTTTTCGTCTGTGACACTTTGCAAAACAATGGTGAAGATCAGCCGCGATACAAGCGCCAGATATTGGGCGACGCGCAGTTTACCGACCGATCGGGCGACCAGACGTACAATAACTCTGATCCAGTAAACTTCCCGATTGTTTTGACGGCGTATAAGTTCAAAGATGGCGACAAACAGGTTTATTCGAAAAACTACTTGTCTGCGCCAGTTGCGCCGACACCATAACATTTCGGGTCTAACCATAATAAAAGTGGCTTGATAGAAAGCCACTTTTATATTATAATATGCAAACATAAACGTTTTGCTAAACATGGAGGGCGAGATGGAAGATAATCAACCGAATCAGAAGACTATTGAATTGTGGGATGGGTTTGCAGTTCCAGTGAACGAGCAATTATTTGATGATTTTGATTTCATGAGCGATTTGTCGACAGCCATCAATTCCGGCAATCTGGGCGAAACGGCTGCAATGTACATGGCTATCGTTGGTGGCGAGCCGACATATCACAAAGTTCGTGAGCACATCGAAAAAGAGCACGGCTATTTTTCGCAAGAAGCTCTGTCGAAAATTACGAAAAAAATTGACGCACTATTCCCAAAAGCTGGCAATCGAGCGCAGCGGCGCTCGTGGCGGAATACGATTTAGTCGAAGCCGATTTTCAGCAATATTATCATATTGATTTAGAATCGAAGTTCGACATTATGCGGCGCCGCGGTGTTGGTTTTGCGCGGTTTTCTCGCTTATTTATAAACTTGCCGCCCGAAAGTCGGATCATGCGAAAAGTGTGCCCTGCGGTATCGTGGTCGTGGGATGATGAAGTTAGTTCGCGCATTCTATATAGTTTGGGTGTGATCAGCGCCCAGATTGCAAATATGGGATTGAAAAAAGGCGCGAAGCGCATCAAGCCTGACGAACAATTTCAGCCTGATTATATAACGAAAGCCAAAAAAGAATATGTGGAGCGAAAGAAAATGGAAAAAATGCAGACGCGAGACGTTGAAGCGATGAAAGAGTTTTGGCGTGCGAGAAACCCAGATGCGCAGTATTTATGATACGATTTTTCTATGGATGAAGCAGAAGAAATAGCTTATGCGCGATTAACCAAAAACGATGTCGAGTTTGAGGCGTGGAGTGCGTGGAAGCAGGAGAAAAAGGCCGCTGCCGAGTGGTTCGACTCATTAAAGGTTGGGGATACGGTGTACAATTACAGCGTCCATCGACCCGAGAATCGTATGTACAGAAAACTTCGCACGGGCATAATTTTGGAATTACATCCCGAGGGAAAATACGGGCGCTATCTCATTGTTGACAACCTGACTACGAAGAGAAAGAACAAATGGGGCGAATGGGAATTGGTGATGCCCGACTACATCGAGGACATGAGAAAAGAAGTTGCCCGCCTAGACGAGATAGTAAAAGCAAGTCGCCCACCTACTTCAGCTAGCATGTTCTCGTCAGAGGTGGACGCAATGCCGACTATGGAGCGACAGCGTTTTGCGAAAGAAGAATTTTTGCGATTGTTAAAACGCGGAAAAGAGCTGTCAACTAATAGTGGCGCGAATAACGGTAAATGCGCGGGGGTCTATGGCGCGTTTAATAAAAAGACTGGCGAATGTATCTATATTGGCAAGTCTGGCACTGACATAAGTCGTCGCTGGCGCGAACATTCACGTGTCTGGAAAAAAGACCGCCCAATTCACCGTCAGCCATTATTGACGCAGTATCTATATTTTTTTGGCAATCAAATTGCATGGAGAGTTTTGTTGCCAATGGACAAAGACGTTGATGTGAATATGGTTGAGTATTGCGAACGTCGTATGTTCGAAAAATTCAAACCGATTGCTAACGGCATTGTCCCGAACGGCACATACTTCGGTCGTAGTATGTTGGAGGGCGAGGGCGAAATGGTTTCTGTTTCTGACGGTAATCCAAATATGGTCCAAATACGAATTCACAAAGGCGAATTTAACGGCTTTTCGGATGGCGTGATGCATTTCGAAAAACCAGATTATCGACAAGCCTAGTTTACGAATATTACATATTATTTTATAATATGTTTATTATGAATGGGTTCGAGAAGTTTACGTTGGATCGGGCGGGTGTTCGCAAGGCTATACTAGTCAACAACGGGCAATTGCAAAGTCTTGAACGATCGGTAGCTGAATTGATATTAAGCGAAGCAGCCGCGCAGTTTTTTCAGACGTTTGGCATTGAGGGGAAATTCGAACTGACGGGATTTACTACGGATCGTTCGACATATAAAATTAGCGCGGCCGATGCGGCCACAGGCGCTATTTTGAAAGCCAATCCAAAGTGGCTAGATCAGTTTACAGATAGTGTCAAAATATAGTGTTTATGTTATAATATACTTACAAATTCACGCCTACGCTGCGGTTAATGCGGAAAAGTTAAACAACTATTTCGTATATGGCAAATACTTCTATCGGCACAGCGTGGATCAATGTCAAACCGTCAACGGTCGGCATTTCTAATGAGATTACTAAGGCACTGGGCAACGGCGGCGCGTCGGCTGGATCTAAATTCGGCGGGCAATTTTCGTCGTCGTTTTTGAGTTCAGCGAAGGCGTCATTTAGTGATGCTTTTGCGGAGTTTGGAAAGCGCAGCGACGCGGCGTGGTCAAGTTTTCTGGCACAATCCAAAGTCGCGATACTTGGCATTGGGGTTGCCGCTGGTGGCGCGATTGCGTACGCCGTAAAAGAATTCGCAGATTACGAACAGCTAGTTGGCGGCGTCAGGACATTGTTTAAGGACAATTCGGTTGCTGTTGAGGCGTACGCGGCCGGTGCATATAAAAACGCGCAGATTTCCGCAAATCAATACATGGAAACGATAACTGGGTTTTCCGCATCGCTTTTGCAAGGTTTGGGCGGCGACACAAAAAAGGCGGCGCAAATCGGCAGCATGGCCGTGATTGACATGGCCGACAATGCCAACAAAATGGGGTCGTCGATGGAGTCGATTCAATACGCGTATCAGGGCTTTGCGAAAGACAACTATACGATGCTAGATAACCTGAAATTAGGTTATGGCGGCACGCAGTCCGAAATGGCGCGGTTGATCAACGATTCCGGTGTTATGGGAAATGCGTTCAAGGCTACGGCAGAAAACGTTAAGGATATCCCGTTCGATAAGACTATTGAGGCGATTCATGAAATCCAAAATCGGCTAGGAATTACTGGCACATCTGCGCTAGAGGCGTCGACAACAATATCTGGTAGCTTTGCAACTGCAAAGGCTGCGTTTGCGGACATGATGTCGGCGCTAGCAAACCCAGAGGGCGATTTTAACGGATCATTCCAAAAATTTATCGACGCGGCGAAGCAGTTTTTGGATAACTTGCGCCCTGTTGTTGCAAATGTTTTCAAAACTATTTTTGACGAAATTGAGAAACAGGCGCCGGGATTGGCAAAAGTTTTGCAGGATATTGGAAATGTCGCCACAGGCGTATTTAACTTCATAAAAGAAAATCAGGACTTAGTGCTAACCGTCCTGAAACTGGTCGCTGCGTTCAAGGCATTGCAGATTGCGACGGGCGGCGTTCGTTCGGTGATGTCCACGCTAGCGCCATACGGGAAGCTTCTACAAGGTACGTTTCAGTTAGCGGCGGGCGGTGTGCAAAGCTTGATCGGAAAATTCGGCGGGTTAAACAAGGCTAGCGAAGCGTCCAAGGCGATGGACGGATTGCAAAAATCATCGAGTAACCTTGCGAAGAATACACCCAAAACATTTGCGTTCGGCGAGAGCATCGCCAGCTTCCTAAAAAATATCGGTCAAGTTTTGTCGGGTGCAATCACCGCAATAATTGAACCGATCAAGGCATTGCTAAAAGGCATCGGCGAAGCGATCGCCGGATTTTTCAAAGCATTCGCAAACCCACAGATTTTGCTGGGTGCAGTGGTTTTTGCTGTCGCTGTTGCCGCTGTTGCCGCCGCAATCTTGCTAATCGGTGGAGCGATTGGAATTGTGACTCCGGGTTTAGCCGAATTTTGGAATACGGTTTTGCAGCCGATCGGCATGTTTCTATTAACCGTTTTTGTGGTGGCATTAGATGCGGTGACGACAGCGATTATTCGGTTGACGAATGATGCGATTATTCCACTGGGCGAATTCATGGTCAACAGCTTTATCGCGGTTATTTTTGCCCTAACTAGCGCTGTGATTGCATTGACTCAGCAAGCGATCATACCGTTAGTCGACACGTTTATGGGCGGATTAACAAATGCGATCGATTCCGTGTCTGGATTGTTTGAATCGATCGGGGGTGTCATTACTGGCACGGTGACATCCATTGGTGACGCGATTTCTAAAATCATAAATTCGATTGCGAATCTACTAACCTCCACCGGCAATGCGGATTGGTATGGAACTGGATACGGGATCACGCGAAACTTCACAGCCGGACTATTGGATGGAATCGTTGATTTTATCCAAGACGGGTTAAATATGTTAATCAATAATATGTTGAAAATTCCGGTTGTTGGCGATGGTTTGAAATTGATCGGATTGAAAGAAAATCCCGTTAATCTATCTGGATTGAAATTGGGTAAGCGTGCTATGGGCGGCGCAGTTTTTGGCGCAGGTACAGCAATGAGTGATTCAATCCCGATGGCGCTGTCGAACGGTGAATACGTTTTGCGAACAGCGGCCGCGCAAGCGATTGGGTACGGCAATTTGGATCGCATAAATGCCACGGGGAATATTGGTGGTGGCGACACGTACAATGTGACAATCCCGATTGATGGGTATAACAAAGATCCGCGTGAATTGGCAAACAAAATTGTTGATTTGGTGAGCAATAAAATTGCGTTGAAGCAAGCGCAGGTAATGAATTAAGGGTTGTTATGGATGATAAATTTTACGTCAAAAAGATAATCCGCGACGATAATATGCATTTCGAATTCGATGGTCATGAAATATATTTGGCCGCGGAAAATACGTTGTTGTCGCGGCCGGAAATTGAAACAACCGACATAAATTATACCGAAACAGACGGCGGCGAAATGATTCACCAGAAATTGCCACCGCCAGCACAAGATTTCGCAGGCCTAATTGTTCCCCGCGATTCGGATTATTGGACGCTATATTCGCGGTTGACGGCGTTTTTCCAAATCAACCATTATTACAAAATTGTGTATGTGCGGCGCGACGGAAAACTGTTCGCGCGTCACAACGCATGGATGGCGAATAATTTGCAATTATCGCCGAACGCACGCGAAGACCATTCACCGTTCACGGTCGGGTTCAAGGTCCAAAATTCGTTGTTGTATGAATACGCCGAAGATGGCGACGGCAATGAAATTTTCGCAAATACCGTCATCCTCCCGTTATTATCGAGCGCGACAGGCGGCGAGGTGTGGGACGAGATTGGCGAGGTTTGGGACAATGTCGGCGGCGAATGGGAATTTGGCGGTGGCGGTGTGCAGAGCGTTAATGTGGATTCGATTACGAAGATATATCCGTTTTGGACTGTCAAAGGGTTGTCAATCAATCCAATCTTGCAAAACAATACAACCGATACGGTCGCCAAATATGACGGCACGGTCGCCGTCGGCCAGACGCTGCGTGTAGATTTCGCAACTGGCGAAGCGTGGTTGGATACCGCGAAAGTTTCGCGAAATGTTAGTGGCCAAGTCAGTTTTGCGCCAAACATGAATATCGCAGGATTTAACCATGACGGCGGCACGACAGAAAATAGTGAAATAGCGTGGAATAACGTGATCGGCGGGTAAATTATGGAGCAATATAATAACGATCCACGGCACAAAGTTTTGCTGTATATTGGCGAAACGTTGATCGGCGACATGAATTATTTTGCCAAGAATCGACATTTAGACGAAAGTTTAAAAAGTGAGCAAGAAAGCGCGACTAGCGATCAATTCACATTCGACGTCAGCTGGAAATTGTTCAAAAAATTTGTTGCGAAAAAGTTTGATGATGACCCCATGTCGTTTTTGCACGTCGGAAAAACCACGGTGATTTTTATAGAAGACGGACGCATTCGGTTCGCGGGATGGTTGGCATATCGCCCGGCGCACGGTAAAATACTGTCACTGAAATTTTTCGAGGATTTTGCGCGGCTAAGTGGCGATTTGGTTTGTGATCCAAATAACAAAATGTCGCCAATGCGCCAATTCACGAACCGGCCAGCGCATTTATATGCACAAGATTTGATCAACGATTTTAAAAAACACGCAGCGGCGGCTGGCGAAACGTTGAAGTGGGATTATGGCACAGTTAACACTTTGGCTAATAAAACCATAACATACAAAGATTTTCAGACGGTTAGCAAGGCGTTGTGTGATGCGATGAACAATGTCGAGGGCGCGGGAAAATTTGACGTGGTAGTTCGAACCGACGCGGAAGATCACATGCAAAAATATGTCGATATCCTGAAGCCGCGTGGCCGGGATAAAAATATAATTATCAAATATCCGAGCGACGGCGTTTACAAATTGTGGGCAACTGATTATTCGACTGAAGAAACTAATGATTACGCCAGCGAGGTTTTGGTTGCGGGTAATGGTCAAGTTGGCGACCCGGCGGAGGGCGAAGACACGGCTGAGCTAGCGGCAGCATCGAACAATAATTTTGTTCAAGAATATTGTTATTGGCGAATTTATGATCCGCAATCAGGCATCAAAAGTCAGGCGGCCGTTCAAAGCTACGCCGATAAGCTGCTTTCACAAAGAGATTTCGGACAACAGACTCCGCAGATAAAATTGATTGGACGTCTGATTGCATGGGGCGACGCGGAAGATGATGATAACGGGCTGGCGATTGGCGACGGATTTTATTTCATGGAAGAAGGCGACGACGGCATCGATCAAAGCGGATGGTTTCGCATATTAACGATGGCGACGGATTATGATGACAATGGTGTGGCGACAGTTGTGCCGAAACTTTTGCGGCAGACGGATTGATATATCCTAGATATTTGGTATACTGCGAATAGTATGAAAAAGTTCCTGGCAAGTCATAAATTATTGGTGATAATCGCGTCAGTAGTTATAGTAACCGGCGCAGCGTTGTCGGTCGGATTGGCAATAAACCACAGCAACAATGTCAAAGCCGCTCAGGCGGCGGCCGAGCAGAAAGCCCGCGAAGAAAAGTCTGCCGAGGAAAAGCGAATTGCCGAACAAAAAGCGGCGGATGAAAAAAAGAAAGCTGAAGAAGAGGCTGCGAGAATAAAGACAGCCGAGGAAGCCGCCACACAACAGGCCGCTGCCGAGCATGCCGCACGGGAAGCTGCAGCACAACAACAGACGGCGAGTCGTCAGTCGGCGCAGACGCCGGTTTCGCAGGCTCCGACCGAAACGAGCGAGTCCGCCATCGACGAAGCAACGCGCAAATCATGCGAAAGCGTTAGTCTGCTTATCGAGAATCGAAAAAAACTATTGGGGACGGATGAGCTACAGCCTATTTTGGATTACATATATAGTTCAAACCAGTACGCATATAACCAATACGGTCGTTGCGTATCTCTTGGCTTAATTTAGAAAATATTTTATAATACGTATAAATCACGCCTACGCTGCGGTCAATGCGGAAAAGTTAATAAACGACTACTTCGCATATGCCCGACATCAACGTACAATCACGAATCAATAAAATCCGCAATGAACAGCGTGCGCAGAAAGTCGCAACGCAATTAAACTTCGGTGCGTTGGCGAAGCCTGAGAATACGCCAGAAGCAACGTATTACGGCAACGTGCAAAACTTCGCGAATCCAGATGGATTTAACGCGCGTTTCATCGCAACATTTACACGCACGGATAGCGTAAATCAGCCGCCACAGGTTGATTTTCCATATGACTACAAACTCGATAAATATCTATACGATGATTTGGTTGATTCTGGTGGGGTGGTAAGCGTCGGTGGCCGAGATAAACACGCGATTGATGAATACGGTTTTAGCGATATATTATATGAGGTTGGTCAGAATTATGTGAAACGCGAAATAAAAATATTGTTTCCAGGGATATATTGGACTGGAAATGGCACTGGTGTGCGATTGGTCGTGCAAGCCATTTCGCCCGTCAAAGGTACGTTAAAGTTGGAGCGAGTCGAATGAGTAGCGTCGAACAGCAATTGACTGATTTGGAGAATGAATCGAAAGCGTTGAAAGTCGGATTTGAATCGGCGGCGACGCAGTTCCCGCTTTTTACCAACAGCAAATCAATGGCTACCACGCCAAATGAAATTACGACAGTCATGAACGACAACAGCGTCAATAAGCACAATGACCAGGAGCGCGTCATTGTAACGTTTGCCGCGAAAACCGGTTCAAATACAATTGCGAAATTAGAGATGTCGACGTCCAACCCAGCATTGCCTGTCGTTCGTCGTCGATTATATAGCGGTGGCGCACAGTGGGTTGTAACGAACGGCCCGGATCAAGCTCCGGGTGGAAGCTGGAAAGCAACCACCTACAATTTTACGGTTCAGTCATCAGTAGACGGTAATATCACGTTGTCAGAGGCGGTATCGTAATGGCATCAGTTGAGCAGCGTTTGGTAGACTTAGAAAACGAAAATAAGGCACGCAAAGGGTCGTATCCAATTGCGGGATCGTTGGCCAAATTTGTCAGCCAAGTTTCGCAGACTTTCGAATACGTTATGCCGGTCGGCGAATCCGCCAGAGAACTCAGAATCAAATTCATTGCGAAAAATACCAAAGACGGCAAATCGTTGGTTGATGTGAGCCCGCAAGTTTCGATCAACAGTAACTTTTCAACGCCATATCCGCACATCGCCTATATCAACGAGCCGCAGGCTGATGATGGGTCGATTGTGTTGCGTTTTTATCTTTGGGGTCCCGTTGATCAGGCGACGAGATTTTATTTTCGTGCGTTTGCAAACGGCGTTTCGACAGGAACTTTTTCGCTTCTGTAGAACTTGATGAAATAGCATAAACATATTATAATGTATTTATAAATCACGCCTACGCTGCGGTCAATGCGGATAAATTAACTAGGAAAAGTTATTTATGTGCAATGACGTGTCCCACCAAAAAGACTTTGAGGCGATAAGAATATCACTTGCAAAAATCGATGGCAAACAGGATAGTATTATCGAAACTCAAAACAGGATCTTAAAAACATCCGAAGAGCACAGCGGAATAATCGGGGAGCATACGCTGAAGCTTGACCGTCTCGAAATATCAGAGGCTAAGCGTGCAGAGGATGACGAGAGGCGCGATAAGGCTGCGGAAGATTCCCGAAAACAACTAAAAGGGCTGATTATCAGTGTCGGGCTACTCTTTCTTGCTACTGTAATTGATGTCGTTAGAAATGGATTGGGCTGGTAATTATGGCAAAAACAAATCCCGGTAATATCGTACGAATCCGATCGCGAAACGGCGGTCGTGCTAGCGTTTATGAGGCAAACGCGTGGGCGCAACAGCATTCGATGGGTTTGTACAGCGGTAATGGAGTTTTGCAAAATACCAGCGCAGATATGAACGTTTTGGTTGGCGGGACGCCTAGCTCGCCAGATGTAGTAATCGGTCAATTGCCGTCCGGCTACAAAATCGCATTGGATTTGATTGGTCAGCAAGCTATCCGAATTACGGCACCGGCGTCGAATTCGCGGATTGCTAGCGTCGTTGTGTATTCGGATGACATTTCGCTAGCTTCGACGGACACAACCGTCACGGGTAGCCCGAGTTCGTGTGGATTAATTGTGGTATATGGAGCGCCATCCGCAAGCCCAACGCCGCCTAGTGACAGTGATATTCGCACAGCCATCACGGCTGACAGCGCGGCAGGATCACAAGCTGTTTATGGTGTGATCGCTGATATTAAAGTGGATAGTAACACATCAAATATTACATCGACACTGATCACTTTGCGAAAGGCGCAGCTCACTTCCCAGAGCATAAACTCCACAACCTCCCTAATCGGCGGCGAAATCGGCTATCAAGAGTTCCCATTCAACATAACGCCTAACACTACACGCGGTTCATCTGGCTTTGGCGAAACCACAATTAATGTGGCCGGGCTGAACGCCAAAAAGATCGTCGGAATCTTTTTCTACGGCGGGTCAAACCACATGCTATATGGAACGTCCAGTGCGCAGCCTGTCAGCACCAGCTCGATATCTGTGTATGGTTTTCGTATCGCTGGTACGTTTTCCAGCGCCATATCGGCGGTGGCTGGCGTGTTGTATGTAAAGAATCCTTAGTATTCAGACTGCCGTTGTCGACGAATCATGCCGGTTGATCAGTGGTTTTGGTGTATTCACAAATGGCTATTACAGGCGTAGATGTCTGAGTGCCGATATTCTGCCAGACAATGTTTGTTGTAGACAGATAGGCAAAATAACCGGCCGTTGCGCTGGTCATAATGCCATTTCCAACCGCGTTCCCGGCTCCGCCTCCGACTTTCAAACTTATTCCTAACGGTGTCTCAACGTCAGGAATGTTGTGAGCAATATTTGTCGATCCTGCTGCTGTAGGCCTTGTCAAGTTAACTAGTTTCCGATAAATCGGTTTACTGTCTAACCATATTTCTCCGGTGTTTACTTCCTCAAGAGAATACTCGTTTGATTTCTCAAAGTTTATGCTCTGGGAAGTGAGCTGTTGACTTGTTGCTCTCAAAAAGTTATAATAGCAGCATATCCAAACTAGTGCTCCCGCAAACTTGCGCGGGATAAAATACCCGTCAAGAGCGGGCTTTTTATATGCTCGCAAAACTAACATCGAAGCCGATAAACGCGTGCGTGTTTTTCGTGCTTCAACAAATCTGTCGGTCCCGGCGCACGAGGGGTTGTTAGGTTTGCATTAAAAATGAGGGGTATAACAGGGGTATGGGTTTCTCAACTAGCAACTACCAACTAGCATCTGGGAAGTTTTCAAAGAAAACAACAATTAACAACTATAGGACTCACGATAATTCGCAAACGAATTATGTGACAAGAATCGCGAAAGACGCGCGAGCGCAGAATTGGGCAAAGAGACTGTCCGAAACGTATCAGAATCCACAATTCGAAAAATGGTACATGAAAATTGCACACGCAATGAGTGACGCGGAAATAGTGAATATGATGGAGGCTGCAAAAAACGGGAAGCCGCCGGCTAGGCTATTTTCATACCTAGCGAAAAAATCATTGGCGAGAAAGGGGTTATAGCATGTATACGAATAATATTAACGTGATAAGATAGGACTCAGAGGACTACTGCGAGGGAGCCTCTCTGCCCTATACAAATAAATGGAGGGTAGAGAGGAAAATACTAATGCAAAAAGTCAACAACTACGCCGAGATCGCATCGACAATGGCTATGCGACAGATCTATGAGTACTTGGATTATGGCGAAAAGATTAAGAACTTTACATCCGACACGTTAAGCACGAAATTTTATCATGTGCGGCGAATCGCATACGAGATAGAATTAAAAGATTTTCGCAAACTGACAAAAGTTGATCTGCGAAAATGGTGTATGACAAAAATCGAGGATGGCGTCAAAGCAAAAACCATTAATGGGCATATCGACGATCTGGTTGGCCTACTTAAGTTTTTAAAGTATCAGCAAGACATAAAACTTTCGATAATAATTGAGTCAATCGATAGGTTTAGTAATGCAAAAGATGAGGATATTGAGGATCTACCAAGTTTTTCGCGTGCGGAAATTGAAAACATCCGCGATCATTGCGAAAGCCTACTAGAGGAGGCTGTATTTTCTACGCTATTCGACTCCGCGATGCGTTTATGCGAAATCACAAACATGACTGTCGAGAATATTCAACGACCGGATGACAGTGACGTATACCTGCGGATTACCGGCAAGGGCCGCAAGCGTCGCCCGACATTTGTTTTACCGGAAACATTAGCAATCCTTGAGCAATGGATGACACAGGCCGGGATAACGTCTGGTTACATTTTTCCGTCACCAGTTCGTGTCGATAAGCCATATACTCGCGAGAACATGCGAAAAATAATAAACAGGCCGATACGACGCGCCGGTTATGCCTTGGGCGGTCCACATGCAATACGGCGCTCGGCGTTGACGATCGCCCTCGACAGCGGCATGTCGCTACCAATGGTTGCGAAATGGGCCGGCCATTCCGACCCGTCAATCACTCTAAAACATTATTACAAAACAAGAACAAAGACACTAATGGAAAGCCATCGAGCGGCGATGACGCTGCGGTAGCAGCAAGGAAGCGCTGGTCTTGCCGGCGCTTCTTTTTTATTGACAATCGTGCTTTCGTTTGGTACAATAACAACATTCAAGAAGGCACCTAAAAAACTCATCAAATAGTTTTTCAAGAAGTTTTTATCTCTTGGCGACTGGTTCCTGGATCCAGTGCTCTACCAACTGAGCTACGCCCCTACGTCACGAAATATTATAGCATATCGATATCAGTGGTATGATAAATGCATGAATGATAAGTCAAAACCACAAAACGCGCAGCCGACCGCTGTCGTCGTGAATGAAGAATCTCAAAATGCGGCGCGGCGGCGCAAACGGCGAAATATAACTATCGCCGTGATTGCCGCATCGGTGTTGTACGCGGCAGCCATCGTTGCGCCTGTCGTTATACTGAACAGCGGCAGCACGCGAACGTCCAATGTTCAATTATCCAATGTCCCGGCGGTGGAAAAACCGCAAAAACAGACGCTTGACGAGCAGACCTCCGATGCTTTTCGCAAAAATTTTATTTCTAGTTGCACGTCAGAGGCCGGAACGTCCGCCGACAAAGCTGTCGCCAATCAATACTGCGAATGCATGTACGACAGATTGATCGAACAATACAGCATGGACGAATTGCGAAAAATCGACACGGAAATATTTTTGGGTCGATCGACCGCCGATGATTATCCAGAATTTATTGATATAGCCGAAAAATGTGTCGATGAATTTTACGATTACGAAACCGAAATATTACCGTTGCAACATGTATAAGATAGGTATTTCGCATTTCTAACAAACTTGTTATACTGGAGAATATGAAATCACTCAGTCTGTCAAGTCCGATGGTGATCATGGTGGTTGGCTTACCGGGGGCTGGAAAATCGTTTTTTGCGCGGCAATTTGCGGCCACGTTTGGCGCACCGCTGGTTAGCGATGACAAAATTCGCACTATGCTTTTCGCAAATCATAATTATGGTCGCGACGAAAATGCTATGGTTTCGCAAGTGGCGGGAATGATGACCGAACAACTTTTCGCGGCCGGCAAAACGTTTGTGTTGGACGGCGGCTACAATGCGAAAGTCGCGCGTGACGAAATGGCGCGAATGGCGAACGAACACGGTTTTCGCACGCTGACGATTTGGGCACAAACCGACGAGCCAACGTGTCGTCGACGTAGTCAAAAACGTGATTCGAAACGTGACGACGACCGGTATAGCCAAGCCTTGACGCCGGAAATGTTTGACCAACTTGCCAAGAAATTCACGCAGCCAATCGTGAACGATTCGACCGTTGTCATCAGTGGTAAGCACACCTACGCCACGCAAGCCCGCGTCGTGCTGAAAAAAATCGTAGCGTCGCGCGATGATTTGCGAAAACCCGTGCAAACGACGCCGCGTCAGGAAAAACCTGGCCGTGTCTTTGTTTCGTAAAGTCGTTTCTGCGAAATCATCCACCGTCATTCATGACGCCGAATTTGGCGAAGTCAAAGTTCGCCGCGTTCGTACCAAATACGTCCGCCTGCGCGTCCAGCCGAATGGCGAATTGGTGGCGTCGATGCCGTTTTATGCGACGCTCGGTTCGGTGCGAATGTTGATCGATTCGTCGCGCGAAAACTTGCGAAAATCAATTGCACGCGCACCGCAAAAACGTCAATATCACGACGGCGAACAGATTGGAAAGTCGCACAAATTACGCATTCGCGAAAATGCCGTGCGTGCTGGCGTCAATATCAAAGGCCAAGAAATTATCATAAATCTTCGCGAAAACACGCCGAAATTTGACCGCGAAAAAATGATTCGCGACGGTGTAGGAAAAGCCTTGCGAAAAGAAGCCAAAGCCTATTTGCCGCGCCGCCTACGATATTTGGCGATGCAAAATGGTTTGAGATACGAAACGGTGCGATTTTCACATGCCAAATCGCGCTGGGGAAGTTGTTCATCGCGGGGAACGATTTCGCTGAATATCGCGCTGATGACGTTGCCAAATGAATTGATTGATTACGTTTTGTTGCATGAATTGACGCACACACAGCACATGAATCATTCACCGGAATTTTGGGCGCGGCTAGGCGAAATGTGTCCGGATGCGAAACTTCGCAAAAAACAGATTGCAAACTACAGTCCGTTTCTGTAAACTAGAGCATAATGGCGGGTGGAAAATCTAAATCAGTTGTCTACAACGAAAAGTTGTTGGCGGTGGCGCGGCGAACCGGGCTGTTGGTTGGTATTGTTTTGGTTGCGTACGACGTGTTGATATATTTGGATTTTGAAGTTCATCCGGCCGGATATCGTTCGTGGATTGCGATTGCTTTGGCGGTTGCGTATATGGCGCTCGGTTTGGCGCAGTACATCATGAAACCCCACACCAAAAAAATGATCATGTTGGTGTCGATGGCGTACTATATTTTGATCGCGATATGGACGACTACGATGTCGGGAGATTCGGTGGCGACGTTTATATTCTGGTTGATTTTACTGATCGCGACAGATGCGTTATTGGGCGTCAAATCATTGCTGTACGGATCGAGTTTTATGTTCGCGACTATGATTTTGTATTGTTCGTTGCAGCCGAATTTGAGTAGCGCGACGCTGCTGAACGTGGCGACTTCGACGGTTTTGGCGATTGGCGTGGCGATGTTCATCAGTTGGATTCGGTCCGCGAATATTGTGAAATATGATATTTTTGAACAGACCAAGGCTCGCGAAAAAATCCAGCGGCAGCGTTTGTCGACTGTTATCAATAGCATTAGCGATGCGATTATTAGCACCAGTTCTAGCGGTTACGTGCGGATTTATAATGCGGCGGCGCTGAATTTACTTGATACGAATGCTAGTTTGACGGGCAAACGAATCGACGATATTTTGCAATTATACGACCAAAATGGCAAGCCGGTTAGCATTCACGAAACTGCCCGCGGCACGCAAAAACCAATCGAACGCGATGATTTGTCGTATCGTTTTGACGATGGTCAAGAAATCCGCCTCGATATTTCGATTGCGCCGGTGCGCAGCGCGTTTGGCGACGCGAAAGCGCCGGGCACGGGCGGTTTGATTTTGATTCTGCGCGATATCACGAAATCAAAAAGTCTGGAAGAAGAGCGCGACGAATTCATCTCTGTTGTCAGCCACGAACTGCGCACGCCGATCACTATCGCCGAAGGTACGATTTCCAATATTCAGTTTTTGGTTGATCGTGGCGGCGAACCGAAAATGCTTAATCAAGCGCTGAATGACGCGCACGAACAGATCATGTTTTTGGCGCGTATGGTCAACGATCTGTCGACGCTGTCACGCGCTGAACGCGGTATTGGCATGGAGCCGGAAATCATCGGTGTGCGCGAATTTATGGAAACGCTTTACAACAAATATTTGTCGACCGCCATGGACAAAAAACTGCAATTGAATCTGGATGTCGAACCAAATTTGGGCAAAGTTAACGTCAGTCGCCTCTGTATCGAAGAGGTTATGCAAAACATTGTCATTAACGCGATCAAATATACCAATACCGGCAGCGTCGATTTGATTGCGAAAAAAACCACCGGCGACAAAATTCATTTCGCAGTCAAAGACAGCGGCATCGGCATCAGCAAAACCGACCAAAAAAATGTGTTCAACCGATTTTGGCGCAGCGAAGATTATCGTACGCGCGAAACCAGCGGTACGGGTTTGGGTCTGCATATTACGCGGCGGTTGGCGAAAAAGATGGGCACCGAGATTACGCTGATCAGCCGGTTGAATCACGGTTCGACGTTTGGTTTCGATTTGCCTAGCTATCACGAATCTGCGAAAAAGCCCGAAAAACCACGCGCCAAATAATTACGTTTTCGGTCGTGGCTCCATAACCGGATAGCAAACATTGCGACCTTTCCAATTGACGACGCTGAATTCGTACGCCAACATGCTGATAATTAACAAAACGGTTTCCTGGATCAATTGAAACGGAAATGTCACAAACGCCAAAATCCAACTGCTTCGCACCAGCGACGCGTACAGCATATTTATGCCGCCTAGCGCGATGACGCACGCCAAATTTGCGAAAAACAACGCGCCGAACGATTGATTGACCAATCCCAAAATGACGAATATATACGGCGCTAGCAATAGCGCGTGAACTATGATTGCCGCCAAATTCTCGATTGGTTTGCGGTGAAGTGTCGGGTACAAAATACGAATGGCGGTTTCGGTTTGAGATTTCCATTTTTTCGCGTCGGCGATTCCCAGTCCGTCGCTGTCAAAATAAAACCGATATTTGCGGTCGGCCATAAGCGCTCGCGCGAAATGATTTTCTGGCAAAACCTTGTATTTTTGTGACTGAAACCCGCCCAATTTTTCCAAAGTTTCGCGACGAATAATCCACAAACTGCTGGAAACTGGCGTGCGAAAACTTGTCACAGGCAACAGGATTTGCCAAAAATATCGCAAAACCTCGAAAATTCCGCTGGCGTGCCACGCGTAATTGCGTCGCGGCAAAATCGAAATCATCTCTAGATTTTTCGCAATCATGTCAGAAATCAACAGACTAAGCGTCTGCTCGCTCGGTTTCGTGTCGACGTTCATAAATACGATGAATTCGCCGTTGGCGTGTTCGGTCAATTTTCGCATTGCGTTGTTTTTGCCCAACCAGCCGTCGCTCGGTTCGTCACCTTGGACAAATTGTACGCCAGATTGTGCGAACGACCGGATAATCTGCGACGTGCGATCTTGCGAACAATCATCCAACACGATGATTTCCATTTTCGTGTAATCGCTGGCGCTGGCCGCCATCAAGCAATCGCTCAGTGCGTTGGTTTCGTTACGCGCTGGGATCGCCAATGTGATCGACGGCAAATTGTCGCGAACTTTTTGATTGGAAAAGCGGAAATGTCGCGTCGCGAAAACAAAGCGGCTCATGCCGTAAAACGCCGCGACGAGTGCCAAAACCGTGACGGCAATTTGCATCCACAGCCCCGAAATAAATAACGCGAAAATCAAACAAACCGCGAAAATCACGGCCAAACTGGCGGCGTCAATCAACGAAAGCGTCGCTTTATCGCGGTCATTAAACCGAGCGGCGTACATTCGGCCAGCATCAACCAGAACCGGCGCCGCGACTAGCGTCAAAATCACCGACCAAATAACGGCAAATTGTTGTACCCAGATGAACGGCAACATGACGAACCCGATGACCAAGCCGGCCAACCCGAACGATTTTCGCAAATTATTTTTCGCGATCGTCGACAAAATCGTCACTCCGAATAGACCAAATGCCAAAATATACAAAATAACATGCATCAAAACCAGACTAAAATTCATAAGCTTGATTATAACAAACCGTGGCCGAAGTTGACATTTTTCAGGACTGGCTATACAATTGACTTGACAGTTTGCCTAGAGCAAACTTTTTAATTGGGAGAAATCTGGTGGCACAGAAAAAATCGAATAACGCGGCTGCGAAAAAGTCGAGCGCCAAAGAAGCGACAGTTGTTCGCCGTGTTTCGGCGTCGCCGGAAACAGTGAAAATCACAGCCGACGAAGTCAAGAAAAATTCTGCGAAAACGGAAAAATCTGACAAAAAACCTGCGAAAAAACCCGTCAAAAGCTCGAACGAAAAATCGCACATACCGCGCTGGATTCGCGCTATCGGCGGTTATTTTGTTGGCTCGTGGCGTGAACTTCGTCAGGTTCGTTGGCCCAACCGCAAAGCAACCTGGAGCATGACAGCGGCGGTCTTGGCGTTTACGGCGTTTTTCGCGTTGCTGGTGCTGCTGGCCGATTGGATATTTAACTGGTTAATCAAGGAAGTGATTTTGTAATGGCAAACAACCGATACGACTCAACAAAACAGTGGTACGCAATTCACACGTACGCTGGATACGAAGAAAAAGTGGCGGATTCGATTCGCCAACGCATCGAAGGCGTTGACATGGCGGACAAAATTTTTGACGTCATGGTCCCCAAAGAAAAAATGATCGAAATCAAAAACAGCAAACGCAAAGTCGTCGAAAAGAAGATTTTCCAAGGCTACGTATTGGTGCAATTGAAACTGACCGAAGACGCCTGGTACATCATCCGCAACACGCCGGGCGTGACCGGATTTGTCGGCAGTGGCACGACACCAACGCCGGTTTCCGACAAAGAGATCAAAAAAATCATGAAACGCATGGGCGTCGAAGAGCCGAAACACGATATCGATTTCGTCGTTGGCGAAGTGGTCAACATTACCGACGGCCCATTCAAAGGTTTCGACGGTTCGGTCAGCGAAATTGACCAGGTCAAAGGCAAGATCAAGGTTTTGGTCAGTATGTTTGGGCGCGATACGAGCGTCGAGCTGGATGCTTTGCAAGTGGCAAAAGTGTAACATTCCGATCGATACTTAGCTTATGAATTATGGCGCCAGCTCGGAGTTCCCACGCGATTCTTATCACAAGGTGGAGTTGCTGAGTACTATAGGCACTCAAGTGATTATCATAAATGAGGATGGGGCATGCATAGCTAACGCAGGCAACGCCAAGGGCGCGAACGCGGCTGTAGATTCTGGGCAGTTACGTTTCGAGATTGATTCGGTCTTTGCTAATGGGCGAGTTGACTGCGTTGAGCCAAAAGAGTTTGTGCTAGTGGGCGACGAGGCTGAAGCTTATGTGGCCAACGTTTCGAAAATTGATGAAGAATCAAATCTTAGAGAACTTACAAAGTGCGTTGAGGCGCAAGCGGTTGCTAGAATGATCGCTAGCAGAAGTTATGCACCAGATGTAGAACAGGAAGCGGTAAGCAGTGTTCTGCGCAAAATATGTATTCTACATTCGTCTGATTCTAATGAAGACTTTAGCCTTGCCGTGACGATCATGGATGTGCACCACGGTCCAGAACTACGAATAGTTGTTCGCGATACATTACGAGCTTATCTGCACGATCTTGCCGGCTTTATGCGTTCGCCATGCGGCAGTGTGGTCTCGATATTGGCCGAAAATTCACGTAGCGCTGACGAGACTGCGCTCGTGGCTGAAATTCGGGTTCTGAATGAAGTGCTCGCAGCTGGACAAACAGATGATAATAGTGGTATAGTGAATTAGTTACGCACAAAATATGCTTCAACAAATATTTTGTAAAGAAAATTTAGGATAGTAATTATGGCAAAAAAAGTTATCGGAAATTTGAAACTACGAATTCCGGCCGGCCGCGCGACTGCAGGACCTCCGGTGGGTTCGACGCTGGGTCAGTGGGGATTGAACATGATGGACTTTATCAACCCGTTCAACGACGCGACAAAGGACTTGATGGGCAAAGATGTTATCGTTCATCTGCAGGTTTTTGACGACCGCACGTTTGAGTGGAAATCGCTCGGTCAGCCGGTCGACGACATGATCCGCGAAAAAGCTGGCATCAAAAAGGGTTCAGGCAAACCGCACGTTGAAAAAGTCGGCAAATTGACCCGCGCGCAACTGCAGGAAATCGCCGAAGCAAAAATGGATCAATTGAATGCAATCGACATGGAAGGCGCGATGAAGGTCGTCGCCGGGTCGGCACGTTCGATGGGCGTGGAAATCGTCGATTAGTGTTGTTCTGAATTCGATTTAGAATCGCAACTTTGCAAAAAATCGCAGCCGGAGTTGGTTGCGATTTTGCTTTGGCAGATATGTTGCGGAGATCGTAACAATTCTGAAGCTGGCTGAAAGTTCTACGAGGATAGCACTATGCCAAGCGTCAATTGCAAATTATCAAGTATATGGTATAATTAACAGATGATAAGCCGAAACTTTGAAGCAAACAATTCCACCACGGCCGGAGAAAACAAACGGCAGATCCTGGTCGTTCAAGGTCTACCGAGTTCAGGCAAATCGCATATTGCTGAACTTGCGGCGAAAACGTTGGGTTTCTGCATGTTCGACCCGGGCGCAGTTATTCGTGAAGAAGCTGGCTTCGAACCTGGCGAGCAATTGGCCAGAACACAGATGAATCAGGCAATAGACGTGCTGAATCGTAAAGATCCGCAGTGGCTGCTGACGGCGATGAAGGATCATATTTCACTTAACGAAAAAACGGTTTTCGCGGGTATTCGCAAAACCGAGAATGTGCGTGAAATCCAGAGATATGCCGAAAAAATAGGGGCACTTGTTCTTGTTGTGGCGCTCAGGGTTGATTCGCAGATACGGTTTGGTCGCGCTCAGTCGAATCCTGACAAAAAATGCCCCGATGATATCGCGGATTTTTTAGAGGTAGAAGCTGCGGAAAACGATCCGAATAACGCGTTAAACCCCGCGAAATTGGACACACTGCCGGCGATGGAGCTTGGCGAGGATTATGCGCTGGGGGTATATTCCGCGAATGACCCGATGTGCGATTTGGCGCAGCGTGAAAAAGCTTTCGCGGCTAAAATAATCAGTGATGTGGCGCTTAAATTCGGTTCATAGATAGCCGGTCCGAATTGCAATACGCGGCAAAGTGCGGTACAATAACAGGGATAAAATAAATTGTGGGAGATCGTAAACCGATCGTTCGAACCACGAGGAGTAGAAATGGCAAAAACCAAAGCCGAATTGCTGGACGAAGCGAAAGCTTTGAATCTGGAAGTCACCGAAAAAAACACCGTCGCGGAAATCACCGACGCGATTGCGAACGTTGACAAAGGCGAAGTGAAAGAAACCTTTGCAAAAGCCGGCAAACGTAGCGAAAAACACGTCGAAGAAGTCGCCGCAGAAATTGCGAAAGAAGAGCGCAAAGCCGCGCACGACACCACGCCACAAGGCGACGTCGAATCGATCGAGAAAAAAGGTCCGCGCCCAATCGCACGCCCGTTGATCGAACGCCGCAGCAAAAAATACCGCGAGGCTGCGAAAAAAGTCGACTTCGCAAAAGTCTACACGATGGCCGAAGCATTGAAACTTGCCACCGAAACCGCGCCGACCAAATTCGACAGCACGGTGGAAATCCACGTCCGTCTGGGCGTCGACCCACGCCAAGCCGACCAAAACATTCGCGCAACAGTAACGCTGCCAAACGGCTCAGGCAAGACTGTTCGCGTCGCGGCATTTGTGCCCGAATCGGATGTCGAAGCTGCGAAAAAAGCGGGCGCAGACGTCGCCGGCGAAGAAGCGATTACGAAATTGCTGGACAAAGAAGCGATCGATTTCGACGTTTTGGTTGCGACGCCGCAATTGATGCCGAAACTTGGCAAATACGCACGACTGCTCGGACCGCGTGGTTTGATGCCAAATCCAAAATCAGGCACCGTTTCGACGAATCCTGCACAGGCTGTAACAGAGGCGAAAGCCGGCAAAGTCGAATATCGCGTCGACAAACAGGCGATCGTTCACCTGGGTATCGGCAAAGTTTCGTTTGGCGCTGCGAAATTGGAAGAAAACGCCAAAACTTTCACCGACAGCTTGACCAGCAACAAGCCCACGTCGCTGAAAGGATCGTACATTTTGTCGATGTCGGTCACGACGACGATGGGGCCTGGCATCAAGGTCGATACTGCGAATTTGTAGTTTCGCAAAACGGAAATTCTACAACGAAACCGCTAGCATTTTGCTGGCGGTTTTTGTTATCATAGAGCCAATGCCAATATTTCGTTCGAAAAAAACTGATGGAAAATACGCGCACGAACAGCGTCAAAATCCGAAAAATCTATGTGTGTTTTGCGAAATTGTGCAACAAGGCAACAAAATCTTGGCCGAAACCGACCAGTTCTACATTGTCCAAAGCAAATTTCCGTACGAATATTGGGACGAAAATTCCGTCGTCGACCATATCATGTGCATACCCAAAAAACATGTCGACGCAATCGGAAAATTGTCCGCAAAAGAAAAGTCCGAACTGCTGGATTGGATCACGAAATTCGAAAGCCAAGGCTATTCGGTCTATGCTCGGGCACCGCAGAATATCAACAAATCAGTGGCGCACCAGCATACGCACTTGATCAAAACCGGTTCAAAAAAGCTAGAAAAACTGATCATCTACTCAAAAAATTACAACATACGATTCATAAGATAAGGAGCACCATGAAGCAATATCTAGATCTACTACGCGATATCAAACAAAACGGCGTCGAAAAATCCGACCGAACTGGCACGGGCACGAAAAGTGTTTTCGGACGGCAAATGCGATTCGATTTGTCGCAGGGTTTTCCACTGCTGACGACGAAAAAAATGTACACACGCGGCATCATTCACGAACTGCTGTGGTTTTTGGCGGGCGATACGAATATCAAATATTTGGTTGATAATGACGTGCATATCTGGAACGAATGGCCATTTCGGGCTTATCTGCAAAAAACTGGTGCGAAAATGCCCGAACCAAATTCGGATGAGTGGCGTGCTCAGCAAAAAGACTTCGTCGAAAAAATCAAAACTGATAACGAATTTGCGAAAAAATACGGCGAATTGGGGCCGGTGTACGGTCGGCAATGGCGTTGCTGGAAAAATGACAAAGGTCTGTGCATCGACCAGATTTCGATTGCAGTCAACCAGATCAAAAACAATCCCGATTCACGTCGCATCATCGTCAGCGGTTGGAATGTGAACGATATCGACGAAATGGCGAAAAGCGGTTTGCCGCCGTGCCATACTTTGTTCCAATTTTACGTGGCAAATGGCAAATTGTCATGTCAATTGTACCAGCGTTCGGCCGACACGTTTTTGGGTGTGCCGTTCAATATCGCCAGCTACGCGCTGTTGACGATGATGATGGCGCGGGTTTGCGGGCTGGAGCCGGGCGATTTTGTGCATACGCTAGGCGACACGCATATTTACTTGAACCATTTTAATCAAGTTGACGAACAGTTGTCGCGAAAACCGCGCCAATTGCCAACTATGAAAATAAATCCTGATGTCAAATCGATTTTCGACTTCGCGATTGACGATTTTGAACTGGAAAACTACGATCCGTATCCGACGATCAAAGCACCAATCGCAGTTTAGCTTTTCGCGATTCGTTCGTACGTTACGAAACTGAACGGAAATTTGTTTTCGCTGTCAGCCGGAAAATCTTGCCGCGAAATTTCGCACCAATGTTTCGCGTCGATTTCGGGAAAAGTCGTGTCGCCGTCGAAATCGGCGTCGATTTCGGTTGCGAAAATGCGATCGGTAACAGGCAAAGCTTCGCGGTAGACGAATCCGCCGCCGAAAATGATAGTTTCGCGGCCAGGCTCGACTTTGGCAATTGCTTCATCTAGATTTTTCGCAAATTGAACGCCGTCGATATGCAAATCCTGCGAACTGAGCACGATATTCTGTCGCCCGGGCAACGCTCGCCCGATCGATTCAAACGTTTTCAGTCCCATGATGAGCGCTGTGCCGTCGGTCAGCTCGCGAACGCGGCGCATGTCGTCGGCCATCGTGCCAGCCCACGGAATTTCGCCATGGTTGCCAATGACGTGTTTGTTTTTTGTGTAAGCTACGACTGCTGAAATCATACATTTATCATAGCATTTTTCGTGATATAATTGAACGAAATGGGGATTTATAGCAACACCGAAATTCGCGCGGCGATTGCAGACGGCACGATCGTGTGCACGCCGTTCAACGACTCGCATGTCGCCGAGGCTAGCATTGACTTTACGCTAGGATATTATTTTTACAAACAAGAATACGACGAACAATTTCGCGTCTACAATCCGTTTGACGAAAACGAAGTCGACCGCTATTTCAAAGGTCCGCTGGCCGCGATTCCTCATCAGGAATGGTGCGAAAGCAATCAAATGCAGCCATTCGCGAATATTCCGCCGGACCATCCGATTATCGTGTTGCGCCCGGGCGAACGGATTTTGGCGCACACCCACGAATTCATCGGTATTCGCGCTCACGGCGGCGCGGCGTCGGTGCAATCGCGCAGCTCGTGGGGTCGAAATGGCGTGGCGATTTGTTTTGACGCCGGGTGGATTGACCCGGGATACATCAACCGGATTACGCTAGAAGTTTATAATTTGAACAAGCACGAGTCGGTCGTTTTGCCGGTCGGCGAACGAATCGGGCAATTGGTTTTTCACAAAACCGGTCCGATCGACGGCAGCTACGAAGATGGCCAGCGCGGCGTCAGCAGCAAATACCAGCATTCGTCCGATCTGGACACGTTGATTCGCGAATGGCGGCCGGAGATGATGTTGCCGCGAGCTTACAAGGATTCGCGGGTTATACCTGCGAAAATTCCCGACCTAGGCAAAGGATTGAAGTGAATCGCGGCCAATATATTGTTATCGAGGGTCAAGACGGCACCGGAAAAACCACGCAAATTGAAATGCTCGCAAAGCATTTTCGCGACGGCGGCCGCGAGGTCGTGATGTACGACGAATCTGGCGGTAGCGAAGCGTTTTCGACGCCACGCACACGGCAACTGCGAAAAGAAGTTCTAAGCAAAACGCAGGTTTTGTCGGGAGCGGAACGCGTGGCGCGTTACACCGAGATTCGCAAAATTCTATGGAACGAATTCGCATTGCCAGCGCTGAGACGAAATGCGGTCGTTGTGACGGCGCGCAATTGGTTTTCGACGTTGGCGTACCAGGGCTATGGCGAGGGCGTCGATTTGGATGAGATTGCGAAAATTACACGCGCAAGCATGCCGAATAAGTATTTCAAACCAGACTTTATCTTTGTGCTTTTGCTAGATGATGATGAACGCGAAAAACGCATGAACAATCGAAGCGCCGACGCGAAAAAAGCTGACTTTTTCGAATCGCAGCCGCAAGAATTTCAGGATCGTGTCAACCACGGATACGAACGAATTGCGCAGGATTTTGCGGTGCAAATTGTTGACGCGGCACCGAGGCCGGGGGAGATACACGCAGAAATTATTGCGCACTCTTCTGTCTGACGATGGCCAAAGCATCACTTTCGGGATGACTGAGCGGAGGATGCGTCGTGGGAGCGACGGATTTCGCAATATATGCTTGCGAATCGACGACATGAAATCCGGGAGTCGCACGCGCTTCTAGGTCAATTTCGCGGCGCGGTCTCTTTACCAGAATCTCATCTAGTGCCGTTAGCAACGCCGGAGATCTCGCATGCTCGTACATATCAAAGCTTCGCAAGCTGGAATTATCAGGCGAAACTCCAAAGCATTCCGCTAGGCGTATCGTTAACGCATTGCGAAAATTTATGGGTTCATTGCCCGGATCAAATTTTAAGTTGGGGTTGCTTGAGCGTACTATCCAACTTCGGCGCAGCGGCAAATCGCTAACCTGTTTATCAATTAATCCTGGTTCGCAAACAGCCAAAGTGCGTTTCGCAAATTCGATAAAGGTGTCGCCTTGGCCGCGAATTCCCAAATCGCGGTCGCGGTAAAGCAAACCGAGCGTTGGGAAAAATGTAATGAACCGCGTACGTGAATCGGCCGTCGGAAAAAGCTCCGCTCCCAGCTCTGCGAAGGTTTGTTCAGCAGTACTGACTTCTGTTTCAAAATCCGCTAGCGAACGTCGTCCGGTGTCGCCGGCGTGACGAGTGTATCGAATTGTTGTCGAGCCTGCGCGGGAATTCTCTACTGCACGACGCAAATTGTCTGACATGGTTCCGGATGCATTCTCGCAAACTTCGTCGCCCGCCAAGCCTTGCAAGACCCGGGAGTTAACGTCTGCCATAAAACCAGCACGATCATTTAGGCTGAGACACAAGAATTTTTGGACTTCGACAGACTTTTCGTGAGTAGTTTCGGGATTACGCGTGATAACGCTGGCGGCAAAATTTTCTGGCTGTGCACCAGGATCGATATCTTGTAACATAACGACGGATATTATATCACGAAACGCAGTAGTTTTCAATGTACATATAGAATTGACAAATAGCTAAATGAGTGATATTTTGTTCGAATGGCTGAAACTTCTATTAGATTCGTTACCCCGAATGAAGATCTTTTGCGTAGAGTGGAAGAAACAGAGGTGGATGACCCGCTAGCTGGTGCGGACTATATTTCACGAATCGTTCACGGAGACTATTTGTATGCTCCTTTGCAACCAAATAGTGAAAATCGCTTCACGCCTGAAACTATTGACCAAAATCGTACGACAAATTGCTATGGTTTTACTGTTATTTTGTCTGAACTGTTGAGTCTACGCGAAATCCCACACTATGTGGCATTCGCGAATACTCACGCATTCGTGATTGCGACAGACCAAGAAAAAGCGCGACTAATTGACGCACAAGCCCCATATTTGAATGCGTCAATAGACTACCGTGATTCGGACGAATTCGACTCGGCAAGGCTCTCGGTTGCAACGATCGGTGGCCATGCGGCGCTGAAACTTTTCTCTAATGATTTGCTGGCAGCAGCTGGGAATTATGCTGGCGACGATAGGATTCGCAGGCATGAGTGGCTGAGTTTTGCGCCGGACGATCCTGCTTCGCGATTTCGGTCGGACGATCAGCGAGAGCTTGATCATACGCTAATGACGACAATCGTTGAGCCGGAAACGGGACGGCAGATGTTAAACAATTTGGCGATATTCATGCAGTCATATTGCTGCGATCTGGATCTTGCGCACAAAAGCGTTGTCGCTATGCGTGAAATTTTCCCAGAGGTCGACCGACGGAACATTGCGGGCGGCTGGCTCCCCGTCGAAACGTATTTGAGACGGATGTCAGGACGCGAAATGTCCGCATTTTTGATAGGCGTCGAGGCGCTTTCGCAAAGTTTCACGAATGTTTCGTCGGATATATCGTTGGCAGTCTGGGGCGCAGATCGTGTGCGAAGGGCAGGATCACGTACAGGCGATGCTGATTTGGTTGAGAAATCAATTGAAATGTACGATCAAGTATTGATTGATCAAGAGGAACGTACTGATTTTGTTGACAAACGCCGCGCCAAAGCCGAACGAATTTTGTGTGGGCTTGCGAAAAACTAAAAACTTTGCTACGATATGCACAACGTTACCAGAGACAGCTGCGAACAACGATTCATTCCGAGTTTTAATCATGCAGCCGAGGCAAACAAGTCTTTCTCTGCGTGCAAATGCAGAGTTTTTGTTTCGCAAGAATTCGAAGTAACGGAACTTTAACAAATCGGATCGTACAATATTAGATAACGAAAGGGACGAAATGGCAATTTCACGAAATACGAAAGAAAGCCAAGTTTCGGAACTCGTTGAACTGTTGCAAAACGCGAAATTGACGGCAGCCGCACAATATGCCGGCCTGACCGTGACTGAATTGCAGGAATTGCGAAAAGCTGCCCGCGAGAACAACGTCACGATCAAAGTCGTCAAAAACCGTTTGCTGCGTGTCGCAATGACGCAAGTTGACACGTACAAAAACGCAGATGCATCGAACTTCACCGGCCAATTGCTGTACGCAATCAGCGCCGACGACGAAGTTATGCCTGCGAAAATTTTGGACGAATTCGCAAAAGATCACACGCAAATGCAACTGATCGGCGGCTTGAGCAACGAAGGCAACGTGCTTTCGCAAGATGAAATCAAAGCTTTGGCAGGTTTGCCCGGCAAAAACGATCTCATCGCGCAAACGATCGCACAATTGCTATCACCAGTTCACGATGTTACGAACGCACTTTCTGGCAACTTACACGCGTTGCTCGACGGTGTTGAGGCAAAAGCAACCGCTTAGTTTTGAATAAACTTTGCGAAAATATTTTAAGGAGAAAATCATGGCAGACGTCAAAAAATTGGCAGAAGAATTAACCAAGTTGACGGTTTTGGAAGTCAACGAATTGAAAAACGTTTTGAAAGACGAATACGGAATCGAACCGGCTGCGGCTGCTGTTGCGGTTGCCGGTCCGGCTGCTGGCGGCGACGCTGGCGCGGCTGCTGACGAAAAAACCGAATTCACCGTCACGTTGAAAGACGCCGGTGCACAAAAAGTTGCCGTCATCAAAGCTGTCAAAGAAATCACCGGCCTGGGCCTGGGCGAAGCCAAAGCTATCGTCGACGGCGCACCAGCACCAGTCAAAGAAAAAATCGGCAAAGACGACGCCGAAGCTGCCAAAAAAGCTTTGGAAGAAGCTGGCGCGACGGTCGAACTTTCGTAATTCTAGTTACAAACTACACGCGATCTGATTTTGTTAGCAATTTTGACCCAGAAATGGGTCATTTTTGTTTGCGAAAAACTAATGGTATAATTCTAAGCAAACCATTGGGAGAAAATATGAAGACTGAAAACGATAATTCTACCAAGAATAATTCAACACCAATTGCGAAAAAGCCAAAAAAGATGCCTGTTTGGGCAAAAGTGCTGGTTATTATCGCAGGTGTTTTCGTGTCGCTGATAGTCGTCGCGATCATTTTTGCGGCGACAAAGCTACCCGGCGTTGCGAATGATAGTCGCGAAAACGCGGAAGCATTTGTCGCTAACGTGAAGCGTGGAGACTACGATAGGATATACGATTCGATGATTGACGAGGCAAAAGAACAACAAAGCAAAGAGCGGCTTGCTGAGCTTGCGGGAGTGCTGAAAATTGATGAAAGCTGTGCGGACAGTATGGATTTGAAAGGAGTCGAATCGGGCTCGGGCGGCAGTTTTGCTACGTATGCGGGAAAAATCACGTGCGACAACGTCGAATACTCGATTGTTTTGGTCATGCAAAAACAAGGCGATGTATACAAAGTGCGATCATTTCAATTTAGCTAGGTAACTTGCAATTGCGAATATCTGCGAAAAGTGGCTTCATATTTACAACAACTTTGCGATCAAATCTGATACATATGTGGAAACTTTTGTACTTGACGTTCACAAACTGAATTGATAAAATGCGAACAGAGATAAACCTAAAACAGACAAGGAAAATGCGAGAAAATGTCTGACAATATTTTACCAGAAAAGCAAGTCAAGCGCTTGCGTGCATTGTTGAATGAAGCAGAAACGAACCTAGCGGCCGCCAAAGAATTACTAATCAGCATCGCGGGCGACGAAGAAATGCCATCACGCGTCAACCTCGAGGAGGTCGCTGGCAAAGTCATCGAAGGCGTATTCGACGGCCAAACTATGCACGACGCCGACGGCAAATCGTACCCAGTGCCGGCCAACTACGCGAGCAAATCCAAATTGATCGAAGGCGACATCCTGAAATTGACGATCGCCGACGACGGTTCGTTCATCTACAAACAGATCGGACCGGTCGCACGACGCCAGGTCATCGGCACGTTGGTGCAGCACGACGGCGCATATTATGTCGAAGCGGGCGGCCGCGAATATCGTGTGCTGTTGGCGTCAGTCACGTTTTTCAAAGCCAAAGTCGGTGATCAAGTTTCGATCATCGTGCCAGAGGACAACCGCGAGGCCGAATGGGCGGCGGTAGAAGCGGCGCTTTAGATTCGAATGGAAAAAGTTTTCGGACGTACATTGCTATTTCGGCGATGTGCGTTTTCGGATGACGGGCGAATATCGTTCGTATTTTGTGATGGCGACGAAATTATCGATGTTGTGCCGAAATTTGGCGAAACGTTTACGTTGCGATTTGACGTTTCGCAGCGATTTTGTACTGGCTGGCACGATATAATCGAAAATGTGCCATTTGTTTGCCCAGATAGCACACTGGTCGAAAAACATGATATTTGCATCAAATGTCGCAATCAAACTGGATTCAATCCGGCGTTCTATAATGTCGACACGGTTTCCGATGCGCAAAATCAACGAAACCACCAACCACACGCGCTGTATCTGGCGTATTTTGGCGGCGACTTTGTCAAAGTCGGCATTGCGCACGAATCGCGAAAACTCGGTAGATTGTTGGAACAAGGCGCGCGTTTCGCAACAGTTTTAGACACTTTTCCGACGGCAAACGTAGCGCGAAAATACGAGGCGCAGATTGTAAAAATGGATGGAATCGTCGAAGCAGTCCGCGTCGCCCCTAAAGAAAAATTGTTGGCCAAAATGATTGATCCGAATGCCGCAAAAAATATTTTGCTTGGCGCTATCGGCGAAATTCAAAACAAAATTGGAATAAACTTTTCACAACCTGAAATCGTGAACTTGGACGAATATTATTCCAACGAAGCGATTCCGACAAACGGCGTGCCGTTTCCGAACGCGGAAACTATTTCGGGCGAATATATCGCACAAATCGGCACTATTACGATGTTTCGTCAACAATCAGAAAATCTTTTCGCAAATTTGAAAATCTTGAACGGCTACAAAGTTTATGTCAAAAATGAATTGACCCAAGTCGAATTGCCGCCGCGCCAAACCGCGTTGTTCTAGCGAAATGCACAAATTACTACAATTGCACGCCAAAAATACGCTATAATAGAGCTATAAACTTTGGGGGTTTTTACCAGAAATGAGTCGGCAAGCGTTATACCGCAAGTATCGTTCGCGTGCGCTCGACGAGGTCGTCGGGCAGTCGCACGTGACTGATATTTTGGCGGCGCAAATTGCGAAACAACAGTTTTCGCATGCCTATTTGTTGACGGGACCACGCGGGATTGGCAAAACTTCGGTGGCGCGAATTATCGCATACGCGGCGAACAATTTGCCATATAACGCTGAGACGTTGGACATAATCGAAATCGACGCGGCGTCAAATAACGGCGTCGACGACGTGCGCGATCTGCGCGAAAAAGTCAATATCGCGCCGGTCAGCGCACCGTACAAAATCTACATCATCGACGAAGTTCATATGTTGTCGAGCGCGGCGTTCAACGCGTTGCTGAAAACGCTGGAGGAGCCGCCGGCGCACGTGATTTTCATTTTGGCTACAACCGAAGTTCAGAAATTGCCAGCCACGATTCTGTCGCGCGTACAGCGGTTTCATTTCCGTCCAGTCGCGCCGGAATCGGTTGCGAAACATTTGCAAAGCCTTGCAAAACAGGAAAAAATCAAGATTGACGACGACGCGTTATTATTGATTGCGAAGCGTGGCGGCGGCAGTTTTCGCGATTCGATCGGGCTGCTGGACCAACTGAGTGGATTCAACGAAAACATCACACGCGCCAGCGTCGAGGAGATTTTGGGTTTGCCGCCTGACGAAATTATTTCGCAAATTGTTGACGGAATTCAGACGCACAATTCTCCGCTGGTTGTGGCGACACTCAATCAAATGAAAAACGAGGGCATTTCGCCGTCGATCATTGTCGAGCAATTGGTAGTGAAATTGAACGAATTGGCACCGGAAAAACCGAAATTATACGATTTGATCGAACGGTTGATCGAAGTTCCAAAGTCCGCCAATCCAGAGATAAAGTTGATCGCGATTTTGGCCAGTGTCAGTGCGAAAAATGTCAATGTCGCGCAATCGACGGCCGCGCCGATGATGATTGAAGCGCCTTTGGCGACGATCAAAAAAGCTCAGAGAGACGACAAAGAAGCGGAAAGATTAGCTGAACGGATTTCGCAGAACATCGCCAAAGAAACTGCGAAAAGCGTGTATTATTCCGAGCCCGATCCGGAATCCATGCGATTGGAATCCGCCTCTACGCAAACCATTTTTCCCGAAAAGCAAGCAACGTCCGAAGTGATTTTGAAGACAGCTTCTCGGGAGAAAAAAGCGCAATCGACGGCCAGCGAAAATGTTGACGCGAAAAAAATGCCTTCTCAAATTGTCTGGCACGAAATCGTCGACGAAGTGCGAAAACTCAATCCGCCGCTGGCTGGTGTGGTATCAAAAGCAAACATTGATTATGAAAAGTCAATATTGACAATGTATTTCCAATATAAAATCCATCGTACCAAAATGGATGATCCAAAATACAAATCGATTTTGGTCACAGCTTTTCGCAATTTGTACAACGCAGCGCCGGAAATTGTCATTGCGAAAACCGCGAAAACCGCCGAAAACAGCGAAAACGCGACAGTCGCGAATGTTGCTGCTATTATGGGTGGAGGAGAAATGGTGTAATGGCGAGGAAACCCGAAGAAGCCGCGAAAGTTGTTGGCAAAGTGCCGCCGCAAAGTATTGAGGCGGAGATGTCGATTTTGGGCGCGATTTTGATCGACGAAGAAGTTTTAGCCGATGTTACTGACAAAATTCACGCCGAGGATTTTTATGAAAAAAAACACGCGGCGATATATGCGGCGATGCTTCGTTTGTACGAAAAACATTCGCCAGTCGATCTGTTGACATTGTCAGACGAGCTCAAGAAAAAAAGCGAACTGGATATGATCGGCGGCACGTCGTATTTGACAGAGCTGACGAATTACGTGCCGACGGCAGCGCACGCTGCGGCGTATGCCGACATGGTGGCGCAAAATGCGGTGCGTCGGCGATTGATCAAGGTTTCGTCGCAGATCGCGGAATTGGGTTATGACGGCGACAACACCGTGCAGGACCTGTTGCAAAAGGCCGAAAAAGACCTGTACGCGGTCAGCGACGCCACGCAGAAAGACGATTTGGTGTCCATCGAGTCGATTCTGACGGAAAGCTTCGATCGCATGGAGGAATTACACCGCAACAAAGGGGCGCTGCGCGGTGTGCCGACTGGTTGGCGTGATTTGGACAATATGACGGCTGGTTTGCAGAAATCTGATTTGGTAATTCTCGCGGCGCGGCCGGCGATGGGGAAAACCACGCTTGTGACGAACTTGGCATACAACGTCGCTACGAAAGCCAAAAAAGCCGTATTATTTTTCAGTCTAGAAATGAGCAAGGACCAATTGGTCGACCGCATGCTGGCCGATGCGGCCGGCGTCGATTCGTGGAATATTCGTACCGGGAACTTATCCGACGATGATTTTGCGAAAATTTCTGAAGCCATGGGCGAAATGGCCGAAGCGCCACTGTTTTTCGACGACACGCCGGGTTTGTCGGTGCTGGAGATGCGCACCAAAGCTCGTCGCCAGGCGCACCAAACACCGCTCGGACTGATCATCGTTGACTATTTGCAGCTGATGCAAGGTTCATCACGTAGCTACGATGGCAATCGCGTGCAGGAGATCAGCGAAATCTCGCGTGGTCTGAAACTTATCGCCCGTGAACTAAACGTGCCGGTTGTGGCGCTGTCGCAGCTGTCGCGTTCCGTTGAATCGCGCTCGCCACAAATCCCGATGCTGTCTGACCTGCGCGAATCGGGTTCGATTGAACAGGACGCCGATATCGTCATGTTCATCTATCGCGAGGCATATTACAATCCCGACACCGACCGCCAAAATGTCACCGATCTGATCTTGGCCAAGCACCGTAACGGTCCGACCGGCAAAGTCGAACTATATTTCCATCCAGAGCGGCTGCGTTTCATGTCGCTGGACAAACACGCCCGCGAATAGTTCATGGTATAATGTCAGCAGTTTTATGAAAAGCAATTTGGTTCAGCAATTAACGTTGTATCGCTATCGGTATTTTGTGGGGTACGGATTGTTTTTTGTGGTTTTGCTGTACCTGGTGTCGTTTATGATTTCGACGATTCCGAATGGTTTGTCGGCGGCTGAGATGGAAAGCGCGGCCGCAGCGGGTGCCCTGAAATGGCAAAACTTCACGCCAGCAATGGTAATTGATCTGCCATATCACGCGTTGCAAAAAATCTCGATACATTTTCTAAATATTTCGACACTGTCGATTCGGTTGCCGTCGGTGCTACTAGCGTTTGCTAGCGGTGGCATATTGGTGTGGATGTTGCGAAGCTGGTTTCGCGACAATATCGCGATTATTTCCGGATTCATGGCGATTTCGACAGTGTTGTTTTTGACGATTGCGCGTAGTGGTTCGCCGGCGATTATGAGCGTATTTTTGACACTGATTTTGTTGTTGGCGGCGACGCGAATTTTGCATTCAGAAAAGTTTGGCTTGCCGTGGAAAATTATCGCCTGCGCTGCGGCGGTGCTTAGTCTGTATTCGCCGCTTGGAATTTATCCGGTTTTGGTGTATCTGGTGGCCGGATTGCTGCACCCGAAAGTCCGATTGATTTTGCGAAAAATGAGCCCGTGGAAACTGGCGATAGGAGCTTTGGTTGCAATGATTTTGATCGTACCGTTGGCGTGGTCGGTGTTGCATCAACCGTCAGTGTTGAACGCGTTGTTTGGCCTGCGTGAATCGTGGCAGCCGCTGGAATCGCTGCGTGCGCTTGGCAATGCGCTGTTCGGCATCCGCGAAGGTGTTTTCGCCGGCTATATGACGCCGGTGATTTCGATGGCTGGTGTGCTGATCGCCATTTTGGGATTGCTCAAAACTTGTATCGAATTTCATTCGGCGCGGTCGTATTTGATCTTGTCGTGGCTAGTGGTTTTGACGCCGCTTATTTTGTTGGATCCGGAACGTTTGTACATGCTATTTGCGCCGTTGGTTCTGCTGACGGCGGTCGGTATCGAAACGTTGATACGTTCGTGGTACAAGCTGTTTCCGCGAAATCCCTATGCACGCGTTACTGGGTTGATCCCGCTGGCCGTGCTGATCGGCGGGTTGGTTTATACGACGGCTGACCGATATTTCATGGCGAATTCGTACGATCCGCAAATTGTGTATACGCATAATCAAGAGTTTGAAGCGGCGCGTGGAGCCGTTAACGACCGCAGCGCTCACAAAATTGATCTGGTTGTGGCGCCGGGCGAAGTCGACTTTTACAACATATTGGCCAATGAATATCAATACGTGACCGTAACGACATCGCCGGTAACGGCCTACGAAACGCTGATCGTGACAAATAGCGCTGCGAAAAAACCGACTGCTTCGCCGAAACAAATCGTGACCAGCGGGCGTACGGACGGCGGCGTTTTGGTGCGGATTTACGAAAAATAATCTGTTATAATAATTACAGTAGTAAAGTACGGAGGATTTAGTATGGCAATGGATCAAGCAAAAATGCTGATGAAACTGCGAAAAGCACAGAAAGAACTAAGCAAAGAAATTGTTGAGGTTGAGGCTGGCGACGGCGCGGTCGTTATCCAGATAAACGGCGAAATGAAAGTCGTCAGTGTCAAAATCGATCCGGAACGTGTCGATCTTGACAACATCGGCGAACTAGAGGGCTGGATCAAAGCTGCCGTTCGCGATGGCTTGAAAGAAGCGCAAGATATGGCTGCCGAGAAAATGAAGCCGCTGATGGGCGGGTTGGGTAGTTTGGGGCTGTAGTATATGGCGGGCTCGGCGTTGCCGTCGGCACTGACCGACTTGATTGAGGCGTTCGGCGCGTTGCCCGGCGTGGGTGCACGCACCGCCGAGCGCTATGCTTATTTCGTATTAAAAGGCGATCGATCGAAAGCCGCGAAATTAGCGAATAGCTTAGAAAATATCCATTCCGGCGTCAAATTGTGCCCGGTAACGTTCGCGCTGATTGACGCGCGCGATGACATTTCGCCGCTGTACGCCGACACGGATCGCAACAAAAAACTGGTTGCCGTCGTCGAAGAACCATTCGACGTCATGGCGCTGGAGCGCACGGCGCAATTTCGCGGTACGTACCACGTGTTGGGCGGGGCGATTTCGCCGATCGACGGCGTCGGGCCGGAGCAATTGCATATCCCCGAATTGATTAATCGTTTGCGAAATGACGCGGTCGAGGAAGTTATTTTGGCGACAAATGCCAGCGTCGAGGGCGAATCGACAGCGCTGTATATTCAAAAACAATTACAAGAAGCCGACCTGGGCGATTTGAAGGTTACGCGGTTAGCGCGTGGATTGCCGATTGGCGTGGATCTGGAATACGCCGACCAGATTACACTTTCGCATGCGTTGGCGGGGAGGCAAATGTTATGAGTGAGCTCTCTCGAGAACAATTAGAATTAATTCGTGACGCGAAAAAAATCATCGTATTGCAAGCCGAAAATCCCGATGGCGATTCGCTCGGTTCGGCTCTGGCACTCGAGGAAATTTTTGGCGATATGGGCCACGAAGTCGCGCTGCATTGTCCGGTCGAAATTCCGAAATACTTACGCCATATCAGCGGTTGGGATCGCGTTTCGTCGGATTTCAATTTTGGCGCGGATTTGGCAATTATCGTGGACACCTCATCGTCTGTTTTGATGAGCAAAACATTGGCGTCGCGCGGCGTATCAGCATTTTTGGAAAGCCATCCGGTTTTGGTGTTCGATCACCACGCCACGGTCGAATCTGATTTGCCGTTTCCGCACGAAATGATCCAATCGCGAACCGCCGTGGCGACCAGCGAACTGATTTTTGAATTGTGCGAAAAATACGATTGGCCGATCAACGCGAGCGCCGCGACGAATATGTTTACTTCGATTCAATCCGATTCATTGGGACTGACGACGCAAGCGACAACCGCAAATAGTTTTCGCGTGTGCGGCGAATTGGTTGCGTGCGGCGCGAATCCGGCCGAAATCGAAAATCGCCGCCGCGAGTTTATGAAGAAGTCGCCGCAAATTTTGGAATACAAAGGCCGCTTGATCGAGCGAATCGAATATTTCTGCGATGGTCGTTTGGCGCTGGTTCATGTGCCGTGGGAAGAAATCGAGGAATATTCCGACCAATACAACCCGACGATGTTGGTGCTGGACGAAATGCGGTTGGTAACGGGCGTCGATGTGGCGCTCGGCATCAAAACGTATCCGGATGGAAAACTAACGGGCAAGTTGCGAAGTAATATTCCGGTTTCCGATAAAATAGCTGGATTTTTCGGTGGTGGCGGCCATCCGTTTGCGTCGGGGCTGCGGATTTATGAGGCTTACGATCAGTTTGTTTCTGAATTGATTCCGGCGGTCGATAAAGTTTTAATGCAATACGATGAGAATCAAAATGAATCTTGAAAAAGAAATCGCGAATATAATAAAACGCAATGCTCGTGTTGAATCTGACAAAAAGTGGGAAACGAGCTGGACGCGCCGCCTGTCGATTTGTGCGCTGACGTTCGTTATCGTTCTGGTCTACAATTTCTTTATTATCGAAAAGACCAATTTCGTTTTGGCATCGATCGTGCCGGTAATCGGATTCTTTTTGTCGACGCTGTCGCTAGATTACATTAGAAAAATTTGGGAAAAACGATGAAAATTCATAATACATTGACCAAAGAAGTCGAACACTTCACGCCAATTGACAGCCAAACTGCGAAAATCTATTCGTGCGGTCCGACAGTGTACGATCACGCTCATATTGGGAATTTGTCGGCGTACGTTTTCGCGGATATGTTGCGGCGAGCAGTTCGATTGAGCGGCTTTGAGACGTTGCATGTGATGAACTTTACCGATGTTGATGACAAAACGATTCGGGATTCGCGTGCGAAATTTCCTGATTTGACGCCGATGGATGCGCTGGCCAAATTGACCAGACATTTTGAGGAAGTTTTCGTGCATGAAATGCGCGAAATTGGCAACGATGTCGATGCGCTACGTTTTGTCCGTGCAACCGAATCGATTGACGACATGCAGAACTTGATTCGAAATTTGATTGCTAATGATGTCGCATATGTGGCCGATGACGGTGTATATTTTGACATCGCAGCGTACCGAAAAACGCGAAAATACGGTCAGTTGTCCAAAATCGAAATTGCGAAAAGTACCAAATCGCGTATCGACAACGATGAATACGACAAAGATTCCGCGCAAGATTTTGCGCTATGGAAAAAGCAAAAAGACGGCGAGCCGGCGTGGGACTTCGCAGTCAAAGGCGAAAATTTGCGCGGGCGGCCCGGCTGGCACATCGAATGCTCTGCGATGAGCGTGCGAAATTTGGATCAGCCATTCGACATTCATACCGGCGGCATCGATTTGATTTTTCCGCATCATGAAAACGAAATCGCACAGTCGACGGCGGGCAATCAGCCGGAAATATTTGCAAAAGTTTTCGCGCACAATGAGCATTTGCTGGTCGACGGCGCGAAAATGGCGAAAAGCAAAAAAAACTTTTATACGCTGCCTGATTTGATTGAGCACGGTTTTGATCCGTTGGATTTTCGCATGCTGATTTTGCAAAGTCATTATCGCAGTGCTACAAATTTTAGCTGGGGGAACTTAACAGCTGCAAAAAATCGTCGGGCAAATTGGCGGGCAGCGGCGGAGCTTCGGCATCAAACATCAAACATTGATGATGACGGCCAGATGGAAATCGTCAACAATCTGATCGACAAAGCGAGTCGGGCGCTCGAAAATGATTTGGATACGCCGCGGACGCTGATGCTGATCGATCAAGCGATCGACGTGGTTTCGCAGAATCCGGCAAACGTCAATCATTTTGCGCTGGATGTTTTGATCAAATTCATCGATGAAAATTTGGGACTGAGCCTGGCCGAAACGACGCCGGGTTTGATGGGAGCTGAATTGGATTTGTTGACGGAGCGTCGTGTTGCGCGTGACGCCAAAAACTTTGCGAAAAGTGATGAAATACGCGACAAATTACTCGCGAAAAATATCCTGGTTCGCGACGCGGCGACCGGTCAAATCTGGTCTCGAAAATAGCTGGAAAAGCGAACGAAAATTATTTTCGATTTTTATCTTTTCGCGCCGCCTTGCGTTTCGATTTGTCGGCAACAATGTCCTGATGAGCCTCGCGTTCAGCCTCGATCGCCGCAGCAATAGTCGATTTCGCTGTGTCAACCGAATCAGTCGAAGCGGATCGTTCTTTGCGGCGTGATAGGTAATCCTGGGCGATAATCATGATGCAGCCACCAATCGGGATGGCCACGAACGCGCCCAAAATCCCGCCGATTTTGATACCGATTGTCGCTGATAACAGCACAGCCAGTGCCGACATGTTGAGCTTTTTCGATTGAATTTTTGGCGAAACGTAATTGTTTTCGATCTGTTGATAGACGATAAAATAAATCCCAAAAACAATCGCCGCCGGGAAGCTATACAGCAGCAGCAATAGCGCCGCAATCACGCCGCCGATCGTAGCGCCAAACATCGGGATAAATGCCGTCAAAAATATGATCGACGCGGCCGGCAAAGCCACATTGATCGGCACTGGAAAGAAAAACGACAGCGCCACAACACCAAGCCCCGTCGCGATTGCAGCCACGGCGGCGACCAAAACTTGACCAGTAACATAACCCGACACAACGTTGTACATTTTCGTCGTCAGTTCCTGATGGCGACGACGACGATCACCTTCTTTGTATATCAGACGCCAAAATCGCTCACTCCAACGCGGCCCTTCGGTCAGCATCAAAAACGTCAGCACAATAATCAACAAAAAGTTCGTCAGCCCATTCAAAAATCCACTCGCCAGCGAAATAAACGACGAGCCGATTTCCGACGCAAACGCGCCAAGGCTCGACTGCAGGTTGTTGACGAATTCGTTGTACTGCGACTCCATGCCTTGATCTTTGACAAAGTCCGTCACAAAATGAGCATTGTGCTGCAAAGATTCAACTGTCGCCGGCAATGTCGAGATAAAATTGGCGATTTGCTGTACGAAAAACGGCAAAACTGTGATGCAAACAAACGCAATAACTGCCAAAATTAACAGATACGAAACCAACGTGCCGCCAATGCGCGATTTGCCTGGCATGAATTTTGCAATATATGAAACTGGCCGGTTCAAAACCAACGACAGGAAAAAAGCGACAAAAATCAACATCAAAGCGTCGCGCCCGATCCACAGTGCTGCAATTGCTAGCGTAAACGCAATGACTACCAACCAAAATCGCACGAACGTATTTGTGTCGATTCTCAACCGAATATCTCTCATTTTTTCTCCTTTCCCATATTATACCAATGATAGTGGTTTTCGCACAATGATATAATATAAGTTCAAGGAGGTCGAAATGGCAAAGCAGCAGCCGGATAAAATTATCGAGATTCGAAATTTCGCAATGAGATTTGGCGACAAGACGGTAATTCGCGACTTGTCATTTGACGTTTTTCGCGGCGAAACATTTGGGTTTTTGGGATCGAACGGTTCGGGCAAAACGACAACGCTGCGTGCGCTGCTGGGATTGTACCATCCGACGGGCGGCACATTGACGATTAATGGGCAAGCTTTCACGCCAGACGGCGACACGAAGCTCGGCTATTTACCCGAGGAACGCGGCTTGTACAAAAAAGAACCCGTCATCGATATCATGGTTTATTTCGGCGTGCTAAAAGGTCTGCCACGCACCGTAGCCTACGCGAAATCTATGGAATTCCTGAAACGCGTCGGCATTGCTGATCTGGCGAAAACCCGGCTCGACAAATTGTCTGGCGGCCAGCAGCAAAAAGTTCAACTCGGTCTGACGGTTATCAACGATCCCGATTTGCTGATTCTGGACGAACCAACCAAAGGTTTCGATCCGGTAAATCGCCGTTTGTTGATGAATATTGTCGAAGAACATCGTCGGCGCGGCGCGACTGTCGTCATGGTCACGCACCAGATGGAGGAAGTCGAGCGGCTGTGCGACCGCGTGATTTTACTCAAAGACGGCACATCGCGGGCATACGGTTCGATTTCGGCGGTGAAAAAAGAATTTGGCGGCAAATCATTGGATGATATTTTCGTAGAAATCTATGGCGGCGAAAACGAGGAGGATGCGTACGATGCATAATTTAGGACATGTTTTTCGGTTTGAAACCACGCGGACGCTCAAAAAAAAGACGTTTTGGATCGCGACGCTAGCGATGCCGATTATGATTGCGGTGCTGTTTGGCTTGATATTCCTCAGCAACAAATCCGGTAGCGAACAAATCGACAAAATGAGCAGCGAAGCTGTGCAAAATGTCGCCGTCAACGATCATTCGGGTTATGTCACGGCGGATTTTGCGAAAACGTATAATTTGCAATTAACTGGCGATGACGAGGCAGCGATTGACGGCGTGCAGAACGGCCGACTTGATATGTTTGTGATTTTTCCAAATGATCCGGCCACCGACAAAATGACAATCTACGCCAAAGACGACGGGGTTTTCGGCAATTCGAAATACCAAACGTACGCTGCGGTTTTGATGAAATCGGCTGTGGCGGCTAGCGTTGGCGACGATCGTTCGGTGGCGATTTTGACCAATCCAAATATTGGCGCCGACGTCACAACGTACAAAGAAGGTATGGTCGTGGCTGGGCTGGAACGCTATATTGCGCCGCTGATATTTCTAGTGATTTTGTATCTGGTAATCATTTTGCTGTCGAACCAAATGTTGACATCAACGACCGAGGAAAAGGAAAATCGCGTTACGGAAATTATATTGACAACAATCAAACCAGGTGCGCTGATCATGGGCAAGATTTTGGCGTTGCTGACGCTAGGCGTGATTCAGATTTTGATGATTGCGTTGCCAACCGCGGCGGCGTTATTGGTTTTTCGCCAAGATTTGTCGGCGATGATTCCGAAACTGGATTGGTCAATAGTTTTCGCAATTCATCCGCAGCAATTTTTGATCGGGTTAGGTTTTCTGTTGGGCGGATTGTTGCTATACACTGGGGTTTTGGTGGCGATTGGCGCCGCAGTGCCGACCGCCAAAGACGCCAACAGTTTCTTCGGCGTTGCTGTAGTGGCAATGATGGCGCCATTGTACACAATCGCTTTAATTTTGACCGATCCAAACCAGCCGATTGTGCAGTTTTTCAGTTATTTCCCATTGTCGGCGCCTGTTGCGATGATGATTCGCAACGCTTTTGGGTCGTTGGAATTGTGGCAAGCCATACTAGGCCTGACAATCGTGTTCGTCTCGGCTGTGTTTGTACTGACGCTCGCGGCGAAAATTTTTCGCTACGGCACACTGGAATATTCGCGGCGCTTGTCGCTGCGCGAAATCTTTAGCAAAAAAGCCCGCGCCTGAAATTAACCAACGGTCAAAATCGCAAATGTGGCGATTGCAAATAAAGCCAATCCAAAAATCGCCCATAGCAACATGTCGCGATTTTCGTCGCGAATAGCGCGGACTTTGGCAGATGGTGTTGAAACTGATTTCTCGCGTATAGATTGTGGTGAACTCATACGGCCATAATTGTAGTGCGAAATTGGCGAAAAGTCAACGTGCACAAGCTTTTCGCAATCAATACGTTTCGGCGTCAATACCGACAGCTTGCGAAACGTGCGAAAAGCCGTCTCGTTGAAGCAATTCGACCAGATCATGATTGATTCGACCAACAATTTGCGGGCCTTCGAACATCAGTCCGGTAATCATTTCGACCAAACTAGCGCCAGCGCGGATTTTCGTGTACGCGTCGTGCGCGTCGAAAACACCGCCGACGCCGCTGATTGTCAGCCGGTCGCCAAATTTGCGATATGTCAGCGCGATCAGCTCGTTACTTTTCGCGAATGTTGGTCTGCCGGATAAGTTTCCCGGAATTTCGGCCGGCAAATCGTCGGCTAGTTCGACGCTGGATCGGTCTTTGAACAAGTTCGAAATCGTCACGCCCTGCACATTGTGCCGCGCGATAACTTGCAATAATTTTTCGAATTCGGCTGGCGTTTTGTCGATCGGCATTTTGATATAAATCGGCTGGTTCAATTTGACCAAATCAGTTTTCGCAAGCAGCTTTTCCAATCGCGCTGGCGTCGTAAACGGTTCGCCGCCGTACGCGTTGGGGCATGAAATATTTAGCGTCACGACGTCGCCGACATTTTGGTCGCGGATCATTTTTAGTGTACCGACGTAGTCGTTGACAGCTTGTTCATCAGAGGCATTTTGGCGATTATTGGTTTTCGCAACAGATATATTAACGACCATGTCGTCGATTTCATTGCGTGAATATTTCGCAATGCGCGGCAGGATTTTGGCCGCGCCTTGATTGGCCAAGCCGACGTGAACGACGATAGATTTGGTTTTTGGCAAGCGATAAAACCACGGTTTATCGTTGCCCCGACACGACTGAAATGTGATCGAACCGCCTTCCATTTGGCCAAAGCCAATCGCATTGACAACCCCGGCAATTTCAAAATTTTTGTCCAGCCCGGCACTCAAACCGAGCGGATTTTTGTATTCGATTCCGTGTAAGTTTTGCGCTAATATCGCCTGATTTTGATAGTTCCAGCTGCCGCGTATCAGCCCACGCAGAAATCGCGACTTTTGGACTTTTGCACCAACAACAATCATTTTTTCGTGGGCGATGTCGGGATGCATTTTGAACAGAATCGGTTTGATGACGTGGCGATATAGCGAACCGGAAACTTTCGAAATTACGATGTTCATGTCAGCGGATAAGTATTAATAATATCCTGAATTTTTTTCGCAGCGTCGGGCGTCAGATTGGGCGAGGGCAGGATGCTTTGCCAGTTGTCGACGATGAAATTTTCGTAGTTGTGGCCGTGGCCGGATGGCACTTTGGTGGCGACGGCTTGATCAACCAAAACCTGGAAAAAGGTAACGACCGGATACCAATGCATGCCAGGATTGACGTCGTAGCCGCGTGGTTCCTGTAGCCAGTCCGGCTGCGTCCACAACAGATCCCAATCCCACCACACAACACCGTCGGACGGATGCTGTAAATAGCCGATGCGCGGGTAAGTCCACGGCGCGTCAGGGCTTGCAAAATCGTTGTCGTGGCTAAACCAGCGTACGGTTTGACCGTTGTCGTAGACGGGCTGCCATTCGGGCGAACCGACGTCGCGGTTTTTTTCAAACTGTCGCCACAAAGCAGTCGAATTCGGTGTGCCGGCAAACAGTGCGCCGTCGACGCGATTCGCCAAATCGTTGGCGTCGCCGAACGGCTCTTGCATGCCGTACGATCCCAGACTTAGCCCGTGAACGATCAGTTTCGGCCGGGCGTTTTCCGGTAAAGTTTTCCATTTGTCATACACCGCATTGAACAATTCGCGACCGGCGTCGGCGGCGCGTTGTTTGTCGACGATGAACGAAATCCACGACGGCAAATACGAATATTGAATCGCCACAGTGGCCGTATCGCCACCATAAACGTAGTCGAACGAATCGGCGATTTGCGGTTCGATCCAGCCAGTGCCAGTTGGCGTGACGACCAACAATTCTTGACGCGCCCACGCATCGGTGCGGTCAAGTTCGCGCACGGCCAATTCCGCCTGATATTTCGGATCGCGCGACGTTTCGACGCCAATATAAACGCGGATCGGTTCTTTGGCGGGGAGGCCGGTTGTTTGCGAAATTTGCTTGGCGTTAATCGGCGCACCGATGAAACGACGGCCTTGCTTACCCAAACTATCCCACAACACAACCGAACCTGGCCCGCCGCTACGCAACGAATTGTCGGTCGGCCGAACAAGTCCGGCTGGCGTCGTTTTGTTCACGTCGGCATAAATGTGATCGGCAAGTTTCGCGCCCAGCCCAATCGCGACGCCTTTGATAAACAGAAAAACCACGACCGCCATCACAACTACGCCGATAAACCAACCGATCCGCGGCGGAATCCAGCGGCTCGTCAATTTCGCCAATTCGCGCACACCGAGTGCGACCAGCCGGCAAATCGCCAAAACAATCGTGCCGACGATCAATGCGAAAATGCACATTTTGACAATATCATTGCCGCCCAACGGATCAAGCCCGACCAACGCACGCGTTTGATTTTGCCATTCGACAGCTTTCGATCCATACATAACCAGCGTAATTGGCAAAAGTGTCCACAAACCATACCACGCCACGCGGCGAAAACTAGCCGGCGTTCGCGCATGAAAAACATGCCGCGCCACCCAAGAAATCACAACACCGACGCCGTAACCAATCACGAAACACAGCCCGACCAAAACGCCTTGCAACATCGTGGCACGTGGCAACAGCGATGGCGTCATCGACAGAAATGCGAAAAGCAGTCCGACAACCAGCCCAATATAATTGAGCGTATAGAACGTCCGAACCCGCCCGCGAATACGAAATTTACTCATGATGTGACTATTATAGCAAAAACGCCATGACTGCGCTCATTAAACATGCTATAATTGGCTCGTTATTTGCATTTCGCAAATATATTGGGGCGTGGCCAAGTGGTAAGGCACATGGTTTTGGTCCATGCATTCGGGGGTTCGAATCCCTCCGCCCCAGCCAAGATTTGAAAATACTAAACATCGCCTCACGCGCAAACTCTGCTCAAGCAGGGTTGCATTTGGAATTATAGCTGAAACGTTTGGGATAAGATTGTCGCTAGCGCTGTAAAATTCGAGAGGCAGAGCGTCCAGCATAGATATCGCGCAGGGCTAACGCAGAAAAAACGATGAACATCGGATAGAGAACTTGCGCATAACGCGCAGCGGCTTCGACGAATAGCGCGGAAAACGACAGTCCCAACACGACAATGACCATGAGTAGTGCAAACGGCACGCCTCGAGACGATGGCCGTGCGACTCGCCTGGCTTCGTAGTATAGAAATAAAGCACTAGCGCTAAATAACAAAATTGCGTATAGCGCAATGCAAGCGTTTATAAACGTCGCCGTAGCGGATTCTCGATATCCCAACAGGGAGTTGTTTGCGTTGTACATTTTCCCCTGATTAGTGATAAACACAAAGAATTTGTCAACAAGCAAGTCGACAGAACCAAGAAATCCGTAGCTTTTGTAGCGCTCAATACCTTCGTGTTGCAATCGCTGATGCGCCGAATTGAGATCGCCGACCGCCGTTTGGACAATTTGATCCCGATAATTGGCGTCCTCGACATTCCATTGACCGCGACTGGCGCGGTTGGCGCCGACAAATATGCTCCAGCCGCCGGAATTATTTGGTGTTGCGATGCCAGTCTGAGACGAAACTGCGTGCACGCCGATACTTTGTATGCCAAAAAATAATACTCCCACGATTGCAACTGCACCAACCGTAAGCGAAAACCTCAACCGCCTGTTATTCCTGTCGGCATAAATCAAAAAAGCCAGAAAAATAACCAGCGCGATAATCATAACGCCGAAAACGGGCCTAAAAAGATTACCGATTCCGGCCAGTATTGCGAAATATATCGCGCACATTATTGTGCCCGAGACTTTTGTTTGCAAAATATTTTTTCGCAGGAAATAGGCTGCAAAAATAACGGCAATAATAAAGAAATTTACAATTACGATTGGCAAAGAAATAACTGAAAATATTATATTGAACGGGCTTAGAAACCACAGCGCGAACGCCGCCAGAGGCGCGGCGACGCTTTTTTTCGCCAATGCGGCCGTTAGCAGATAGGTCACACACGCGGCGGAAATATCAAAAAACGTATTGAGTGCGGTAACCGCCAGCCGCGCGTCAGGAATAATTTTCATAGCAAATGCTAGCAAATTATCATACGCCGCAACATATGGGAAAAAAGCCACGTAACTATTTCCGGCAATCCCCGTTCCGTTCGCGATTGATGTCGCCGCATCGTAGAATGTTTTCGGGTCAGAAACGGGAACGTAGGGAAACTTTATCGACAGTACGATGCGAGCCGTCGTTCCCAGTACGAGCACGACAGCCAAACAGGCTGCGGGGAAGTATCGCGCACGAATACATCTGCGCAATACCGCACCGGACTTTTTCGCAAAACGAGGCGCGAAACGATTCAACAATACGAACGCCAAAGTAGCTACCGCCAGCGCCGCGAAACACGCCAACTGGACAATTCCATCAAGATTACAAATCAAAAAACACAGAGAAAGTGCGACGCCAAGCGCGAACAAAATGACGACGATAGTTCTAAATATTTTTGGCATAGACCTCGTTTTTATTATACAGTGTTCAACAAAGTTTTTCGCAGCGCACGCCAGCTACTCCACCGTCGTTACCGCAAACGCAATACAAAATCCCAAAACCACGACCAGCCCGGTCAATTTGCCGCTGTCACGATAAGCTTCGGGCATCATGCTGTCGGCCAACATCGTCAAAATCGCGCCGCCCGCAAACGCCAAAATAAACGCCCGCATCAGCGGCGAGGCGTCGCCAAAAACCGCGAAACCCGCCCACGATGCGAGCGCCGAAACGACCACGATGACGGTCCACAAACCGAAAATCGTCGACTTTTTCCAGCCGCTTTTTTGCAAACCGACGCTGGCGCTGATAGATTCTGGCAAGTTCGACAAAAACACCGCCACAACCATCGCCGCGCTGACTGGCTGGCCGCCCGCCAAACTGAGCCCGATGACCATCGATTCCGGAATGCCGTCCAAAATCGTACCCAGCAAAATTGCCAAGCCCGATCCGTCGTCACTTTTCGCAGAAGATTTGCGATGTTTTCCACCATATTTGTCAATCAACAAATCGCCGAAAAAATACACCAGCGCACCGGCCGCCACGCCCAAACCGACGATCGCCAAACCATCGGCCGTGTCGAACGCTTCGCTGACCAATTCGAACGACACCGAACTGATCAAAGCGCCGACACCAAACGCCATAATCAAACCGATCACGCGCTGTGAAAACTTGAACTTCAGCGCCAGCGCAGCGCCGATCAGCAGCGAGCCAGCGGAAGCAAATCCCCAAAATAACGCATTCATTACTTATATTATTAGCACAAGCGACAAATTTCGCAACCGCCACGACGCGCCGCGCGTGATATAATATTTTTATAAAGAGGATCGCAATGCAACCAAATCTTGACAATCTAACAGAGCTAATCGAACAAAATAATTTTCAATATATCGGCGAAAATGTCCAAATCGGCAGCGGTTTTGGCGGCATGAAACCAGTCGCGCAAAACGGAACGGTGCTGATCGTTGACAATATTCTGGCGTTATATGACACGAATGGTCAACTTTTGGATCAGGCGAAATTGAGTCAAATCAAAATCAAATCCGTCAAAGCAACGCTGGGCGCGACCGTTTTCGTATATTTCGACGATCGCCGATTCAGCGTGTCGGTTGGTCACGGAAAATACATGGTCGGCGAAGCCGTTGCGCCGTTGCCGACCTTGACACTGGGTAGCAGCATGAGCCAAACCAAACAATTTGCGAAAACTGTTGACGAACTGAAAAAACAGGCTTAGTTACCGACAAATCTTTGCGAAAATAAAGAGCCCTGATACTTTAGCCAGGACTCTTTATGGTAATTTATTCGTAGCGTAACGCGTCGATCGGATTTTGTTTCGCAGCTCGACGCGCCGGCAACGTTCCAGCCAAAAACGCAATCAGCATGATGACGGCGACAATGATTGCGATGTTGTACCACGGGAACATCATCAGTGTAAAGCCTGGCAAATCAGTCAAAAATGTCTGGTTTGCCACGGCATTGACGCCGGCGCCGACGCCAATTGCCACCAGTGCGCCAATTATCGAACCCCAGAATCCGATCAAAATCGCCTCGGTGCTAAACAGCAGGAAAACTTTTCGCGAACTCATACCCATGGCTTTCATCAGGCCGATTTCCTTGGTTCGTTCCTGAACTGCCATAAACAGCGTGTTGATGATGCCGAACGATGCCGCTAGTAGCGCGATGGCGCCAAATGCCGTCAAAACTATCGCCATGGCGTCGATGAACGATTTGAACATGCCGATGGCTTCGTCGATGGTCATGGCGGTGTAGCCTTCGTTGGTGATGGTTTTCGCAACGTCGGATTGTTCGGACTTGGTCATGCCTGGTTCTAGCGTGGCGAAAATGATGGCATACTGGTCGGCGTTATCCGATTGGAATGAATACAGACTGTCGGTCAAAGCTTGATTCATCGTCATCGTGCCGGCTGTGCTGCCGGTGCCGAAACTAGCCGTCATGATGGATTTGTTGGTAACGGCGACGATTTTGGCGCTGACGGTTTCCTTTTGATAGGTCACGGCCGATGTCAAGCCAAGCTGCACCGTTTTGCCAATCGCGTCGTCGTTTGACGAATATCCTAGGTACGAAACGTAGCTGTCGGGCAGGGCGACTTGGAATTCGTCGGTGTTTTGGTCCAGGTCATTTCCGGTCGCAATATCCAGCGACAATCCATCCAGCCGCGGTTGTGCCGAAATCTGGTATTTGTCGTCGCCCGCGCCCTGGATGTAATTGAGCGCCACGATTTTGACGGGCTGAACTTTTTTGACGTTTTCGTTGGATTCGATTTTCGCAACGTCTTCGTTGTTCAAGGCTTTCCCCGTGGAGGTCATAGTGCTGACGGTTTGCGTGTCATCGTATTTTTGCGGCACCGATGGATCGGCGTTGGTTTCCGGCGCGACGATGATGGTGTCTTTGCCGCCGATCGAATCGACTTGACGGTTGATGTAATCGTTGACGCCGGATCGCAGCGCTAACGTCAGCGAAATCGTAAAGCCGCCGACGAAAATCGCGATAATCGTCAAGACGGTGCGAACTTTGTTGCGACGCAGATTGGCATTAGCGGTCGCGAGGATATCGAAAAACTTCATTATTTTGCCTCCGTTTCAGTTTTCGCAGTCAATTTTGCGTCAGGCACGATTTTTCCGTCTTTGATGTAGATGCGACGGTCGCAACGCGCCGCCAAATCATCGTCGTGCGTCACGATAATCAACGTGATGTTTTTGTCGTGATTTAAGTTAAACAGCAAATCCTCGACGGCTTGACCGGTGGCCGAATCCAAATTTCCAGTCGGCTCATCAGCGAAAATAATCTGCGGATCGTTCACGATTGCACGTGCGATACAAACGCGCTGTTTCTGGCCGCCGGACAAATCTTTGGCTTTGTTCTTGGCCTTGTCATCCAACTCGACCGCTTTCAAAGCTTCCATGCCACGCGCGTTTCGCTCGCGCTTGCTCATCCCGGCAATTTTCAGCGGCAAAACCACATTGTTCAAAACCGTATCTGTTGCAGTCATGAAAAATTGCTGAAATACAAACCCAAATCGTTGATTTCGCAACAAATCCAACTGGCGGTTTTTCAAATCGCTAGCGTCGTGGTTGTCGATCAAAACTTCGCCGCTGGTCGGCCGATCGAGTAGCGCCAACAGATGCATCAAGGTCGATTTTCCGGAGCCGGATTTGCCGACAATCGCCACGCTTTCGCCTTTTTTGATATTCAAATCAACGCCGCGCAGCGCCGCAAACGCGGTATCTTTTTTGCCGTAGATCTTTTTCAGATTTTTTGTCGCAATGACTGACATTATTTCTTTTCCTTTCGTAAAGATATACCCCAACCATTTTATCACGAATAATTTGTTTGGCATTAGCGCATCAAAGAATGCGGACTGATTATTTTGGCAGCGACAAAACAGATTAAGCGATTTCCCTCCAATTATTTCTCACGCACAATTTCTGCGAAAAACACTTCTTGTGCAATGCTATAATGTCGACATGAGTCCTGAACGCTCCATTCCGAACCCCAAAAATCAACAGGCGAAATTGAACTGCACCAAATCGAAACCGGATTCGACGATCTAATGCGGCAATATCTGCGCGGCAAAATCAACAAGAGCGATGCCGATCAGATAATTCTCAATTTTTGCACACGAATTAGCCCATATATTACCGATAACAACAGTTTCATCGATCAAGATCTGGCGTGCCAAATTGTCGAGCGCTTCACATTTGGTATGAATTGGACCGCCAGTGAAATGGTCGGTTTCGAGCCAGCAAAAACATGGTCGGATCGCATGAAAATTCGACTTGGGCGAATGGCACCGACGCCTCGCAAATTGTCGCGCGAGCTCGACGACGAATATTGGGAACGACAATTTATAGATGATTATGAAGAGTTTAGAGGCCGTACAATTGATGGTCAAGAATTAGCCATTCCTGGCGACGTAAATGGCTCGTATCTATACGAAGTCGTTCACGGTTTTCCATTTGCGTTTTTTACACACAACGCAGCAGTGATTGCCAGTCAATATCAAAATGGGGAATTGTGAAAAAATTCCGTACCGAGAACGTTGTTTGCGAAAAAATTGTCGGTGGCGGGCAAGCCCTCGGGCAATTGAAATCCGGCAAAAAAGTTTTCGTATGGGGCGCGTTGCCAGGCGAAAAAGTCATCGCTCAGATTTACAAATCCAAATCGTCGTTTTGCGAAGCGGTCGCGACGGAAATTTTGGAAAAATCATCCGAACGAATCGACGCACGCGACCCCGATTCGTATTTGTCGACGTCGCCGTGGCAAATCATGAATTTCGATTACGAAACTTCGCAAAAATCGCAATTGATCCGCGAAGCGTTCGAATTGTCGCACGTCGAATTGCCGAATGAAATCGTCGTCGAAACCGACGGCCGCGAGTTCGAATATCGCAACAAAATCGAGTTTTCGTTTTGGTTCGACACGGAACGCGAAACACTCGATTTGGCGTTTTTCCGCCGTGGTACGCATGGCAAAATCCCGATTTTGCAAACGAGTTTGGCCGGGTCCACGATTACGAACGCTTCGCAAAACATTTTGAAGTGGTTGCGAAAAGTTGGCGTCGAAGGTCGTGCGCTAAAAACGTTGTTGATTCGATCGAATCGCGCCGGCGATGTTTGCGCACAATTATACGTGAAGGATTTAGACGTTGCGAAAACTTTGGCGTCGAATTGCGAAATCACGAATTTGCGAAACTTCGAAATCATATTCTCGAACCCGAAATCGCCGGCATCAGTCATTACCGAAAAAGTTTTCGCAACCTCCGACAAAGTCCTGTCCGACGAAATCCTCGGCGTGAAATTCAACTACGCCACCGAAGGCTTTTTCCAAATCAATTTACCGGTGTACGAAATGGCTTTGCGTGAAATGAAAAAGTGGATTACAACCGCGAAATCCGTCGACATGTATTCGGGCGTCGGCACGATCGGGCTGACGATCGGCGGCCTGAATCCGACGTTGGTTGAGGTAAACGAAGCGGCCGTCGGCGAAATGCGCCGCAACGTTTCTGGGCTCGGCATCAACGCGAACGTCGTTTTGGCCAAGTCGGAAGACGCGCTTGAACATATCGATTCCGACGCGGATTTGATCGTCGATCCGCCACGCGCGGGTTTGCACGACAACGTTTGTGGTGAAATTTTGCGAAAGCTGCCGCCGCGTGTGATTTATTTGTCATGCAATCCGGTGACGCAGGCACGCGACGTGGCGAAACTTTGCGAAAAATACGAAATTTTACATCATGTCGGGTACAACTTTTTCCCGCGGACTCCACATATTGAACATTTGGTAATTTTGGAAAGGAAATAATGGAGAACACGCAAACAATCGACGAATTTATCGCAAAATTGGACGGCGAAAAACGTGAATGGTGCGAGTTTTTCGCAAAATTTATGCGCGACAATCATCCGGAAATCGTCGGCAAAATCAGTTACGGTGTGCCGATTTACAAAATTGGGGCGAACGATGTCGGTTTTTGGCCCGCGAAAAATCATTTCGCATTTCACTCGACGGATTACGAGATTCTGAACAATTTACGACCGAAATTTGGCGGCGAATCAAAAGCGAATATCGACGTGCCGTACACTGCGATTGATTTGCGAAAAGTTTTGACCGACGCGATTGACCAAATCGTTTTGCGAAATAACATCTGGGCGAAATTATCGGCACCGGCACAGCGTGCATTATCAAATGCCAAGATTTATCGCGTGACGGATTTGGCGAAATGGCGCGAATCGGAAGTTTTGGCGTTGCACGGCGTGGGCGAAACTACATTGCCGATTTTGTACGGCATTTTATTGGATAACGATTTGCAGTTCAAAACCGAGCGAAAATGACCGGAAAAATTGATTTCAAAAAACGTGATAAAAAGTTCTATTTGCCTTCGCAAAAACCGGAATTGATTGAGATTCCGGAAATGAATTTCATGACGATCGATGGCGTGGGCGATCCGAATGGCCCGGAATTTCAAAACGCGATTGCGGCGCTCTATTCGTTGTCGTACGCGATCAAAATGTCACCGCGTGCGGGCGAAAACTTTGCCGGCTACTACGATTATGGCGTCGCGCCACTCGAGGGTTTGTGGGACGGCGGCGCAGCCCGCGCAGACTGGACGTGGACGGCGATGATTCGCCAACCGGAATTTGTGACCGATGACGTTTTCGCGTGGGCATTGAAAAAAGTGGCTGCGAAAAAGCTCGAAATCGACTTTTCGCAAGCAAAACTTCAAAAATTTGCCGAAGGAAAATGCGTCCAAATCATGCACGTCGGCCCATTCGCGACCGAGAAAAAATCGTTTGACAAAATGCACGAATTTCGCGCCGCGCACGATTTGCAATTGCTGAGCAAAATTCATCATCACGAAATTTACATTTCCGATTTTCGCAAAACTGCGCCAGAAAAACTAAAAACCGTTCTGCGTCAGCAACTCGCCTAATTTCGCAAAACATGCTACAATCATTGGCCGATGAATACTGAAAAACTTGAATCAAAACCAAACTGGAAACGCAATATTTCCATGTTTTTGGGCGGGCAAGCGGCGTCGCTATTCGGCTCGTCGTTGGTGCAATACGCCATCATGTGGCATTTGACAATCACGTATCAAAGTGGTTGGATCATCACGCTGGCGGCGATTTTCGGATTCTTGCCGCAAGCGTTAATTTCGCTATTTGCCGGCGTTTGGGCAGACCGCTGGAACCGCAAATATATCGTCATGATAAGCGACGGCGTCATCGCATGTGTCACGTTATTGTTGGCGATTTTGTCGATTTTCGGACTAGACGCGCTGTGGATCGTGTTCATCGTTTTGGCGATTCGCAGTTTGGGCGCGGGCGTACAAACACCGGCCGTTTCGGCGCTTATCCCGCAGATTGTGCCCAAATCCGAATTGTTGCGAATCAACGGCGTGAATGGTTCAATTCAATCGATGACATTTGTGTTGGCGCCGCTGCTAGCGATGGCGATTTACAGCGCGTCTGGGCGCAGTATGACGCCGATATTCTTCATCGACGTTTTTAGCGCGACGGTTGGCATTGGCATTCTGGCGCTTATCAAAATTCCGCGAATCACATTGACGGTGGCGGAGCGTGCAAAAGGCTACTTTGACGAAATAAAATCCGGGTTGAGCTACATGAAAAACCACATTTTCATCCGCAATATTTTTGCGTTTTTTGTGGTATTTTCGCTGTTGATTGTGCCGATGGTGTATTTGATGCCGCTGTTAATCACGCGCGAATTTGGCGAAGCAGTTTGGCATGTTTTCGCGTTGAATGTCGGCGATTGGTCATGGGCGCTTGATATGAATTTGGAATGGCGACTACTGTTGTTTGAACTGGCGTTTAGTTTCGGCATGGGCATCGGCGGCGCGATTATTGCTGCGGTTGCGAAAACGCCGATCATGAAAAAGCGCGTGTTCATGCTGGCCATCAGCACGATTGGGTTTGGCATTCTCTCGACAATTATTGGCTTGCTCACGAGTTACTGGATTTTGGCGGCGATTACATTTGTTGTTGGAAACTTGGTCGCGCTCAACGGCGCGGCGTCGAATACGCTTTTTCAGGAAAAAGTTAGCGAAAAAATGCAGGGTCGCATGTTCAGTTTGATCGGCATTGTTTGGGCGGTTGCGATGCCAATCGGCATGGCGATTGTTGGACCGCTGGCCGACGTCGTTTCGATTCAATCGATTTTGATTATCAGTGGGATTTTGACGTTCGCGCTAGGAATCGGCGTTTTGCTCGGAAAACTTCGTCGCCAAGAAATCGAAACACCCGACGCAACCAATTAACGACTATGCTATAATTCATATATGAACTCGATATACGTACATGAAATGACCCGTATTGACGAAAAGTCCGTCGAAAAAATCGAAAAATACCGCGGCAAGATTCTGCTAATTGTTAACACCGCCAGCCACTGCGGCTACACGCCGCAATTCGCGGAATTAGAGGCTTTGTACAAAATATATCACGACAAAGGTTTCGAGGTTTTAGGTTTTCCGTGTAACCAATTTTTCGCTCAAAATCCAGAAAGCAACAACGAAACATTGAATTTTTGCCAATTAAATTACGGCGTGTCGTTTCCGATGTTCGCCAAAATCAACGTGCGCGGCCGCGCGGCCGATCCGCTATTCAAATTTTTGGTCGCCGAAACGGGTGGGCAAGCCATCAAATGGAACTTTACCAAATTTCTGGTCGACGCAAACGGCAACGTAATCAAACGTTACGCGCCAAAAATCACGCCGCTCAGCATCGGATCTGATATCGAAAAATTGCTTTAGCGAACTTTTCGCGAAATCGCCAACCACATCAGACAAGTGAAAACAACCGCAAATCCGCCTAAAATTATGGCGATCAAGCCAAAACTCAAATCGTGGCTGGCGACGCTCAGGCTCACGCCCAAATATTTGTTCAACGAATCGGCGGCAACTGGCGATAACACGGCAATTTCTTCGATCGTTTCATTCATGAAAAAGTTCCGCACCAGCGCCGCGCCCTGCGCGAATGGCAGTATCGAAACAATGTTGCCAATCGACGTCGAAAACACACCGACCGGCAAATAAACTCCTGCAAAAAACCCCAACGCCGTGCCAACAACAACAGATGTCGATGAAAACGCGCCGGTTGTTTTTAGCAATGATCCAACGAATCCGAAAATCGCGGAAAAGCTTATCGCACAAAACAGCAGCGCCACGAACGCCATGCCGATATCGACCCACGCCAAATCAGCGCCTGTCGCAAAACAATATGCCACGCCGAATCCGAAAACCACCGTCGTCATGACCGCCGAAATGACAATTGCCACCAGCATGTAGCCCAGCGTCAACATCGACCGCGAAATCGGCGACACCAAAAAATCGTCGAATCGTTTGGTGGCACGGTCGGTAACGAATGTAATCATCGCGCCCAACCCAGTCGTGGCGGCGGCAATCGCGCTGGCGCCGGCCATCAGCCATGTATTCATCAAGTTCTCGGCTGTTTCGCGCGGCAACGTCGGATATTCAGCGACGATTGAATCAACTTGCATATTCGACAAAAACAAAATGTAGAGAAAAACCACGATCATAGCGCCCAGCAGCGACAAAATCACGCCCGTCGGATCGGAAAAATAAACGCGTAAGTTTCGCGCAATCAAGCCGCCTAGCTGTTTTCGCTTCATTTTTTATCTCCTTCGCGTAGATTTTTGCCAGTCAACCGCAGGAATACGTCGTCCATATTGCCGTGCACAAATTCGAAATCTTTTAGCTGCGACTCGTACTTTTTCAGCAGTTTAAGCGCTTCGCGAAAATCCGTCACATTTATCGTCATGCGGTCGTACTGCTGCGAAAACTCCACGCCAGCCGCGCGTAAATCATCGGCCAGTTTTTCGTCGCGGCCGACCAAACGCAGTTGGTTTTCGCTAAATTTCGCCCGCATTTTTTGCGGCGTACCGTTGGCAATAATTTTGCCGTGGTCGATGACAAAAACCATGTCGGCGCGTTCGGTTTCCTCCATGTAGTGCGTCGTCAAAAACACCGTCAGGTCCAACTTTTTTTGCAAAGCATAGACTGTATCCCAGACGATTTTTCGGCCCTGCGGATCAAGTCCAGTCGTCGGTTCGTCCAGAAACAAAATCCGTGGCTGGTGAATCAAAGCGCGTGCGATGTCGGCGCGGCGTTGCTGGCCGCCGGATAATTTGCCGTAGCGTTTTCGCAGCACTTCGTCTAGGCCGATTAGCTGCGAAACTTCGCCGATGCGCGTTTTGATATCGTCTTTGTCCAAACCATAAAACGACGCCCGCGTTCGCAAATTGTCATAAACCGTCAGCGTCGGATCAAGCAGCGAATTTTGAAATACCACGCCAATTTCGCGGCGAATCGCGTTGTCATCACGCCCGACAATGTGGCCGTCAATCACGATTTCGCCATCGAACGCCGACGTCGTCGTCAAGCACGAAATCGTCGTCGATTTGCCAGCACCATTCGGTCCCAAAAACGCGAATATCGAACCACGCGCAACGTCGAACGAAATGCTGTCAACGGCGACGAAATTGCCAAACTTTCGCACCAAGTTTTTGACAGAAATAACATCGCTCATTGCCAAATCCTAGCTCGTCCTGATGCGACGATAGCTAAACTGCGTTGCTGGTCGCCAGTTGCCGACCGAATCGGCGTCGTATTGCTTGATGACACCATCGGTGACTTCGGCGATTTGCACGAACGCGGGATTGTACGGCGCGAGCGTTCGATAAAATAATAAGTCTTTGTCGCTGACGACTTTGCGACCAGGAAAAATCTCGCGAAATTTCCGGGCACCGATTTCGTCAAAATAATGCGCTTCGCCGCGCGGTGGCAAAAACAATTCGGGCTTCAAGCCCATCCGCGCCAGAATTTTCTTGATGTCCGCCAGCGCCAAACGCTGCGAACCGTGAATGTACGCGAACAGCAAGCCTTTTTGCGACAAAAACACCGTGGCGCGTGCCGCCGGCGCAACTGAGATTTCGTGCGCGATTAGCGATTTGGTCGTCACATCCAAGCCGAATTTTGACTTGATTTCGCTTTCTAGCGACATTTCGTCGTAAATTTGATTGCTCATTGTTTACATTCTAGCACTTTTTGACTTTTCGTGAATTGGTTGTGCTTGCGAAAAGGCTAGCGCTGCACAATACTCTTAGTATGGAAGCATATCACGACAATAGCGCCGAATTCGACGCGCTAGCTATTATTCGCAGTTCATATTTTCGCGAAACGATGCTGGATGCAGAGAATTGCCTGCAATACAAAGATGAAAACGATGATGATTTCGATACAGTAATCGATGGGTTTTTGGATAATTTGGAGGCGAAGCTAGGAGCTAGCAATAACTCGGCAGCGAAAATTCAGTCGTTTATGCATATTGCTGATGTGAGCGGAGAATTGACGGGCGAGGTTGCCTATGTTGACTCGGATACAATTTTTAACTGCGCAGAGATGATACTTATCGATGATGAATGGCGCGTGGCTTTGGAGTTCGTGTACCACACCGGTGACGACCAAAACGAGCCAATGCTAGGATATGTCTTGCCAAGCGATATTTCTATGTTTATCGCTACGCCAGATAGTGGGGGGGTGGCGAGAGCGTTCTAGATATCATTGCGACACATTTTTCACTATCGCAGGAAACTATTCAGAGTTCATCATTTCGTAACAAAACCAAGCGAGAGAAGATTGACACTTTGATGGAGGTCGAGGCTGACGTAATTGAAGATTTTAGGGCTGTTTATGGATATTTGTGGCTATGCATCGATGCGAATAATGCAATTATTGTTGATGATGCATCGGTAGGGGCGCCGCTTGACGAAAGCTATCGTAAACATACCTCAATATTTGGGCGCATTGTCGCTGCGCGATTCCCGGAAACTTTTGAGAATCCACGCAGCGAATTCAACAGTTTGCAAGATTTTCCGTTTTCGCACGGTGCCCCAATGTTGGTTGTGCGCGACGAAACGAGCACCGCTTTTATCGCGCTCGACGAAATAACCTCAATCATTATCTAAAACCGCCAAGCTGAACTATAATAATCACATGGATTTCGCGAAAAACTACGCACGCCTGAACGCGGCGCAAAAACAAGCGGTCGATTTGATCGACGGGCCGCTGATGGTCGTGGCCGGGCCGGGCACGGGCAAAACGCAGCTTTTGTCGATGCGTGTGGCCAACATTTTGCGAAAAACCGATGTGAGCGCCGGCAACATTTTGTGTTTGACTTTTACCGAATCGGGCGCGGCAAATATGACCGCTCGCATGGCTGAGTTGTTCGGGCCGGACGCGTACCGCGTGGCGGTTCACACGTTCCACAGTTTCGGGTCAGAAATCATCAATCATCACGGTCAATATTTTTATAACGGCGCGAATTTCAGCGCGGCGGACGACATCACATCACGCGAAATTTTAGAAGAGATCCTGCGAGAATTGCCGCATTCTTCGCCATTGTCCAGTCAAATGAATGGACAATTTACATATCTGGGCGACGTTGCCACAGCGATTTCGGCGCTGAAAAAATCTGGCTTGACGCCGGACGAGGCACACCAGGTTCTGCGTCAGAACGCCGCGTTCGATACTTTTGCTACGCCGATTTTGCGAAAAGTTTTTACCGATCGAATTTCGAAATCGACGATTGATTTGGCGCGGCGAACGTTTGATGATTTGAAAAATTACGACGAAACCAAACTGGATTTTGCAACTGAACCGCCACTGTCGCAACTGTTGTCGGCAAGTTTGGAACGTGCTATCGTTGACGCCGAAACTTCTGACAAAACTGCGCCGCTCACAATGTGGAAAAAATCATGGCTCAGCAAAAACGACGCTGGCGAAATCGTATTGACCGACGAAAAATTGTGCGAAAAACTGATTGAGGTAACTGACGTTTACGACAAATATTTGCGAAAAATGACCACCGAATCAATGTACGATTTCGACGACATGATTTTGCGTGTCACGCACGCGTTGGAAATTTTCCCGGAATTAAAATACGATTTGCAGGAGCAATTTCAGTACATTTTGGTCGACGAGTTTCAGGATACGAACGACGCGCAGATGCGTTTGTTGCGGGCGCTGACGGATTATGATGCGCGACCGAACGTCATGGTGGTTGGCGACGACGACCAGGCGATTTTCCGATTTCAGGGCGCCGACATTTCCAACATTCAAACTTTTTCGCAAAGTTATAAAGACGTCAAAACTGTGGTGCTAACTGAAAACTACCGTTCAGCCAAACCGGTTTTGGATGTGGCCACGCACGTAATTTCGCAGGCCGATGAACGCTTGGCGACTCTGGCCGACATCAACAAAACGCTGACTGTAAATGTCAAAAACACCGACGCCGAAGTTTCGCAAATTACCGCCGACGACGCCGGCGGCGAATGTAATTTCGTCGCCACCGAAATCGCTCAAAACATTGCGGACGGCGCGGCGCCAGAATCAATCGCCGTCATCGCTCGCCGCCACGCCGATCTAGCAAATCTACTGCCGTTTTTGACTGCGAAAAATGTCGCTGTCGACTACGAACGCGAAATGGATGTTTTGGCCAGCCCGCCGATCGAGCAGTTGGAAATCGTGGCACGCATCGTGCAATACATCGCTGCGTCGATGCCGGTCGAAGCCGACGAATTGTTGCCGCGAATGTTGGCGTTTCCGGCATGGCAAATTTCGCCGCGCAAGATTTGGGAACTTAGTTTGGACGCGCGAAAATCGCACAAATCGTGGCTGGAAACTATGTTGACGTTTGACGAATCGACGACAGGGATCGCCGAATGGTTGATTCGGATGGCGGCCGAATCACAGAACGAACCGCTGGAAGTTATGATCGATCATTTGTTTGGTCGCGATGATCAAATTGCCGACGATAACACCGACGACGAACCGTTTAGTTCGCAAAAGTCAACGTTCGTTTCGCCGCTCAAATCGTATTTTTTCGCAACGGAAAACTTGGCCAAAAGTCCCGAAATCTACCTGGAATTCCTATCCGACATTTCGACGTTGCGCCGCATCACGCGTGACTATCATCCGGAACGCAAACAACTGCTGGCGGACTTTATCGGATTAATCGACACTTATCGCGACATGGGGCAGACGATTCGGACGACGCGCAAATTCCAGACCGGCGGGCGCGTCCAGTTGTTGACCGCACACAAAGCCAAAGGTTTGGAATTCGACACCGTTTACGTCATCAACGCTTCGTCGCAAAATTGGGGCGAAAAGTCGCGCAGCCGCGGATCATTGATCAAATTCCCGCGCAACATGCCGTTCGTGCTGAGCGGCGATAGCAACGACGAGCGCATCCGATTGTTGTTCGTGGCGTTGACACGCGCCAAACGGCGATTGGTGATTTCGATGCACGCGGCCAACGACGCTGGCAAAGAAATGTTGCCACTAGAATATTTGCTGGACGCCAAATTATCTGCGAAAACCTTACAATCCGCCACAATCGCCGAATCAACATTCAATTTGGAAACAGCCTGGCACGCGCCGATCACGGCGATCGCCGGCGACATGCGCGAATTGTTGGCCGAAACGTTGGCGCGGTACAAATTGTCGGCCACACATCTAAATAATTTCATCGACGTGGCAGACGGCGGGCCACAAAAATGGCTGATGCAGAATTTATTGCGTTTTCCGCAGGCGAAAAGTCCAGCGGCGGCGTTTGGCACGGCGATTCACGCCGCGTTGCAGCGTGCGCATTTGCATCTGTCGGCGACGGGGAATTTGAAACCGCTCGAGGACGTTTTGGGCGATTTCGCAAATGTTTTGGGTATTGAATCGATGACCGACCGCGATTATGACTTTTATCATCAAAAAGGCATCGACGTTTTGAGCGTATTCTACGACCAACGCGCCGAAACCTTTGCACCCGAACAAATCGTCGAACGAAATTTCGGCAGCGAAAATATCGTCGTTGATGGCGCACGACTATCTGGCGCAGTTGATTTGATTCAGGTCGATCGCGAAACAAAAACCATTCGCGTCACCGATTACAAAACCGGCAAAGCCGCCAAAAGCTGGCACGGCCGCACAGACTGGGAAAAAATAAAATTGCGAAAATACCGCCAACAATTGATGTTTTACAAATTACTTATTGAGCAGTCGCGCGAGTTCACCGGCTACTGCGTGACATCTGGCGTTTTGGAATTTGTCGAACCGGTCGGTGGCGAAATCGTCCAGTTAGAAATGACGTATGACGACGCGGAAATGACCGAATTTCGCAAACTTATCGTGGCCGTTTGGGCAAAAATTCAGTCGTTGGATTTGCCGCAAATTGATGATTTTTCGCAGGATTTTGCGGGTATGTGCGAATTCGAGATTTCGCTAATAGAAAAAGAAGTTACGTCCTGACGCCTGCTGTTTACATTTATGATATCATCTATTTACAAAACCATTCATACATGATATATTAGCAGTAACCCATTCGGTCGATTTTATCCCGTATGGGCGAACTTTGACGGGGATAGGATTAAATAATTTGTCCGGTCCATCATGCTTGCGTACACTACGATTCCAAAAGGAGGTGATTAAGTTGGCCGACAAGGTCAAGACCTGCCCGGATTGCCATGGCAAAAAGGGATTCGGAGTCGAGAGCTCGCCCATCGGCTGGTCCACGTGCTGGACCTGCAAGGGCGAGGGAGTTGTGCCTGCCTAGGCAGAACTCGACGGACAACAAGCTCGCAAACCAGCGAACTCGTAAAAGGATCCCATCCCTGTCCGTCTCCCCAAATCTACGATTTTCGCAGACTTCGGGAGACGATTAACACCTGCTATAATCATAATGATGAAAAATTTCTGGAATGATTTGCCGACGCCGTTTTTCGTATTGGCGCCGATGGAAGCCGTTACCGACGTGGTTTTCCGTCACGTCGTCGCACAAGCCGGCGCACCCGACGTTTTCATGACGGAATTCACGAACGCCGCCAGTTTCTGTTCGCCAAAAGGAGTGCATTCGACGCGTGGGCGGCTGACTTTTACCGATAACGAGCAACCGATTGTGGCGCAGATTTGGGGGTGCAATCCGGAAAACTTTTCGCAAATGGGCAAAGGTTTGGCCGAAATGGGTTTCGCCGGAATCGACATCAACACCGGTTGTCCCGATCGAAGCGTCATCAAATCTGGCGGCGGTTCGGCGCTGATCGAAAATCCGGAATTGACTGCGAAATTGATCGCGGCGGCCAAGGAGAGTGATTTGCCAATCAGCGTCAAAACGCGCCTCGGCGTGCGAAATGTCGACGAGTTCCGCGAATGGCTGTCGTTTTTGCTTAAACAAAATATCGCGAATTTGACAGTGCATTTGCGAACACGCAAAGAAATGTCGAAAGTCGACGCGCATTTTGAATTGATTCCGGAAATCGTGAAATTGCGCGATGAAATTGCGCCGGCGACGAAACTTACCATCAACGGCGATGTTCGCAATCGCAAACACGCCATGGAATTGCATGCGCAAAATCCCGGCGTCGACGGGTTCATGATCGGGCGGGGGATTTTCGCAAATCCGTTTGCGTTTTGTGCGCCACCGTACGCGCATTCGCGGGATGAGTATTTTCAGTTGCTGCGCCTGCATTTGGATTTGCATGACAAGTATTCGCAAATTGAGCCGCGAAAATTTGATCCACTAAAGCGCTTTTTCAAAATTTATATTAGTGGATTTGCTGGCGTAAAAGAGCTGCGCGAGCAATTGATGCACACGAGAAATACGGACGAGGTTCGCGAAATTTTGCAAAATTCAGGGATTGAATAATTGTTGCGAAATTCGTTGCGTCATCTGCGAAGGGCAGAACGGACAAACTTTCATGCGAGCTCCTTTATTGCGGTCGCCGACGCGAATGACGCCGCAATTCCGCAACTTTCAAACGAACCTGATGCCGGTCAACCAGCTTGTGCGCTTCTTCCAAACTGACGGCGTCGCTAGCTTCGGCCTGCAATTTCATGGCGCGTTCTAGCGCTTTTTGCGATTCGGCTTCGATGATATCGTCGCCGTGATCAGCCTCGTCAACCAAAACTTTGACCGAATCCTGATCGATTTCGATAACACCGCCCGACGTTGCGAAAAATTCCAACATGTCGTTCGGGTCGACTTTTTTGTGACGCACACTGATGACGCCGGGACGCGCCAATGTAACCAAGGGTTCGTGGCCAGGAAAAACCGAAATATCGCCAGTGCTCGTCGGCAAAATAACTTCGTAAACCTCTTGATTTATTTTGGTCCCCAGCAACGTAACCAGAGAAAACTGAATCATTTTCGCGCCTCCTTTGCAATTTTGTTCAAGTATTTTTCGCGTCGCTCGTCATTGGACGTTCTAATTCGGCCAAAAATTCGCACTCTGTTGACTTTGATTCCGCACAGTTTCAAAATATGATTTTTCATCAATCGAACCGGCGTTCGCGCGAAAAACCTGTAGTAAAACGCGGGTCCGTCGCTCGTCACGATCAGCTCGGACGTTCGTCCCGCCAGATGGCCGTCGTAACGATAGAACTTTTTCATGTTATACGCAAAGCCCGGCGTCAGCACGCGGTCGATCCAGCCTTTCAGCAAACTCGGCATCGACGACCACCAAATCGGATACACGAACACGATGTGATTCGCCCATTTGACCAGCGCCTGCGAATGGTCGATTTCCGAATCGTCAGGCATGTGTTTGCGGTAACCAAATCGCAGCACCGGATCAAATTTCATTTTACCAAGTTCCAAAGTTTTGACCTGATTCCGATCGCGACTCAGATTTTCAACGTACGATTTGAATACCGCGGCGTTGAAGCTTTTCGCGTCGGGATGACCCAGAACGACCAAAACTTTGCGTTTCACTTATTTTTTCGACCCCTGTTCGATGGTCGTTTTGTCGCTCAGCGTGCCCGCCATGTAGAACCAATCTTCCGGTTGGTCGTCGTATTTGCCTTCCAAAATTTCCGAAACGTCGCGCACGGTGTCTTCCAATTTGACATAGTCGCCCGGATTGCCCGTGAACTGTTCGGCAACGTGCAACGACTGACTAAAGTACCGTTGCAAACGCCGCGCCCGCGCCACAGTTTGCTTCTGCTCATCCGACAATTCCTCCATGCCGAGAATCGCGATAATATCCTGCAAATCTTTGTATTCCTGCAAAATTCGCTGTGCCTCGCGTGCGGTTTGGTAATGTTTTTCGCCAACAATTTCCGGATCCAAAATCGTCGACGACGAATCCAGCGGGTCGACTGCCGGATAAATTCCGATTTCCGTCAATGCGCGGTTCAGTGCGATCGTCGAATCGAGGTGCGCGAACGTCGCCGCAGGCGCTGGGTCAGTAAAGTCATCGGCCGGCACATACACGGCCTGAACAGAGGTAACCGAACCTTTTTTCGTCGAAGTGATGCGTTCCTGCAACACGCCCATTTCCTGTTGCAAGTTCGGCTGGTAACCAACCGCCGACGGCATGCGGCCCAGCAACGCGGAAACTTCCGAACCGGCCTGCGTGAAACGGAAAATGTTGTCGATGAACAACAAAACGTCTTTGCCTTCGTCACGAAATGATTCCGCCATGGTCAAGCCCGTCAACGCCACGCGCAAACGCGCTCCCGGCGGTTCGTTCATCTGGCCGAACACCAGCGATGTTTTGTCCAAAACACCGGCGTCTTTCATCTCGTAATAGAGATCGTTGCCTTCGCGCGTACGTTCGCCGACACCCGCGAAAACGGAATTTCCCGAGTGGAATTTCGCAATATTGTTGATCAATTCCTGGATCAAAACGGTTTTGCCGACGCCGGCGCCACCGAACAAACCAACTTTACCGCCTTTGGCGATTGGCGCGATCAGGTCGATGACCTTGATGCCGGTTTCCAAAATTTCGGTTTTTGATGACTGTTCGGAAAGTGGCGGTGGATCGCGGTGAATCGGCATTTTCGCAGCATCAACCGGAGCTGGCTCGCCGTCAATCGGGTTGCCGACGACGTCGAACATGCGGCCCTGGGTTTTCGCGCCAACAGGCACGCTAATCGGCGCGCCGGTGGCGGTGACTTTGGCGCCGCGCTCCAATCCGTCGGTCGACGATAATGCAATCGCGCGCACGGTCGTTTCGGATAAGTGCTGCGCGACCTCGAGCGTGATTTCGCGATCATCGATCGCAACCGTCAGCGCATCGTTGATCGCCGGCAATTCGTCTTTCGCAAATTCCGCATCGACGACGACGCCGACGATTTGGATGATTTCGCCCTGCGAGCGGGTAAGTTTTGGTTCTTTCATGCAATCTCCTTTATCAAATTCAAATTTCCATTCAAAATCCGTGGTTTCATTCCCATGATTTCGTCGTAACTATTTTGCGAAGCGTCTGGCGCGTGCAAAACAAAAATCGGGATTTGAAAAATCATGGCGGCGCACATCTCCATCAAAGTGTTCGCACCGATGTAACCGTCGACGCCGTTTTTCGGTTCGTTCACGACCAACAACGCGTCGGATTCGCGAATTTGCTCGATATGCTGATTGATCATTTGATTTTTAATGTCAAAATATTTCGCAGACCGATATTCCGCTTTAGCAAGCAATTTTCCGCCGTTTTCATCTGGAATATAAACCTCATGTCCAGTATTTTGCAATTCATTTTCGCAATTTTTTATGCTATCGATATGCGCAATTGATCCAGAAATTACAATTTTCATCCTTCCACCGCCTCCGCACCCGCCGAAATCTCCGACAACTCCTGCGTAATCGCCGCCTGTCGCTCCTTGTTCATTGCCAACGTCAAATCGTCAGCCAAACTTGACGCGTTGTCCGTCGCGCTTTTCATCGCCATCATACGCATCGAATGTTCCGATGCCAAAGACTCGGCCAAAAACTGCACTATGTCGGCACGCGCCAAACGATCGGCCACGAAGTCCAGCACGGCGCCCGGCCTCGGTTCGAACTTGACATAATCAGCCGTGTCATAAACATCGTCAGCCACCCCGGGAATATGTCCCATCGGCAACAAATAGTGCAATTTGACATCCTGCGACAACGTCGAACGAAATTTGGTATAAATCACATCGACGGCGTCGTATTTTTCGGTTTTGTAGCCATCAAGTATCGTATTGATAATCGTGCCAAACTCGACATGGGCCAGATCCTGCGGCAAATCTTCGTAAGCGCCGACCACATTGTTGCCATCTAGACGCGCCGCAAATTGTGAAATTTTGCGACCCAGCGCCAGCGTGTCTGTTTCGACGCCGCGCTCACGGTCACGCTTCAATTCGGTGGTATATTTTTTGAAAACATTGGCGTTGTATGCACCCGCCAAACCGGTGTCGCTGCTAATGACGATCAGCAGTCGTCGTTTGACATCGCGTCGCACAAATAACGGATGCTGTTCCAAATGGCAAATGTTGGAAAGGTAAATAAACAAGTCGCGTGCCGCACGAACATAGTCGTGCGTCGCCGTTGCGCGGTCGATAGCGCGGCGCATTTTGGACGCCGCGACCAATTGCATGGCTTTCGTGATCTGCTTGGTCGATTTGACCGAGCGGATACGGGTTTTTAGTTGGGAAACGGACGCCATTACGCTACAGCTCCTTCGTCGAGTTTGCGAAAATCATCACCCTCATTCAAAACCTTAACTAGATTTTCAACTCGCGATCTCAGCCCTTCGCGTGCGATTACCGCGCGTTCATAACTTTTTCCATGAACGTCGGCAACGTTCCAACAAATGACATTTTCACCGATCAGCCAATCTTGTTTTTGATCTGGATCTGTAATATCGACAATCAAATCGTATTGTGAAAGCATTTCCGGCGTCAATTGTGTTCGAGGAAAATCGCGAATGTCTAAGCCAATTTCATCCATCACTTGAATCGTGTAGCCCGTTTTGCCGTTTTTATACGAATCGTAATATCCGATCAACGTTTGCGAGGGGAATTCATTCGCCGCAACACCCGCCGAATCTGCAGATTCGCCAGAAATTGATTCATAAAAAGCTTTCGCCATTTGCGAACGTGAATTATTCATGTGGCAAACGAACAAAACCTTCATTATTTCGCCTCAAAACCTTTCGCAACCCGTTTCGCGACATCGACAATCAACTTCTCAACGTCGTCTTCGACTTTTTCGGCACCTTTGTTCAAGGTTTTCATCGCGTCTTTTTGCTCGCTCCACAATTTCGCAATCAACGACTCCTGCACGGCGCGGATCTGTTTGACGTCGACGTTATCGAACGCGCCCGACGACGCGGCGACGACACTGGCGACCTGTTCCCAGATGCCCATCGGTTGGTATTGCGGTTGTTTCAAAATCTCGGTCAAACGCTGGCCGCGGTCAATTCGCGATTTGGTTTCAGCGTCTAAGTCCGAACCGAATTGTGCGAAGCTAGCAAGTTCGCGGAACTGCGCCAAGCTCAAACGCAAGTTGCCCGAAACCGACTTGATCGATTTCGTTTGCGCCGAACCGCCGACGCGCGACACCGACAGACCGACGGAAATCGCCGGGCGGATGCCTTGGTAAAACAGATCAGTTTCAAGGAAAATCTGGCCGTCCGTGATTGAAATCACGTTGGTCGGGATATAGGCGGAAATGTCGCCGGCTTGTGTTTCGATGATCGGTAACGCGGTCAGCGAACCACCACCCAGTTCGTCGTTTAGTTTCGCAGAACGCTCCAGGAGTCGCGAGTGCAGATAAAACACGTCACCAGGGTAAGCTTCGCGGCCCGGTGGACGACGCAACAGCAACGACATCTGGCGATACGCCGCGGCATGTTTGGACAAATCGTCATAAATCATCAACGCGTGCTGACCGTTATCACGGAAATATTCGCCCATCGCGGTGCCGGCGTACGGCGCGAGGTAGAGAAGTGGGGCAGGATCGGCCGGCGAAGTCGCGACGATGATCGTTTGCTCCATCACACCTTCTTCTTTCAGGCGTTCGACCAAACGCGCGACCTTCGACAATTTCTGTCCGATCGCGACGTAAACGTTGATCACCCCGGTGTTTTGACGCGCCTGGTTGATCATCGTGTCGATCGCAATCGCGGTTTTGCCGGTTTGGCGGTCACCGATGATAAGTTCGCGCTGGCCGCGACCAATCGGCACCATCGTGTCAATCGCCATCACGCCCGTCATCAACGGTTCGTGGACGGATTTTCGCGCCATGACGCCCGGCGCTGGCTTTTCGACCAAACCTTTTAACTCAGTTTTGATCGCGCCCAAACCGTCCAACGGTCGTCCCAACGGGTCAACCACACGGCCCAATAATTCAGGGCCAACCGGAACAGAAACAACTTCGCCGGTCAACGTAACTTTCGCGCCGGCCGAAACCTGGTTTTCCGAACCCAACAACACGGCGCCGATTTCGTCCTCCATCAGGTTCATTGCGAAAGCTTCCGCAACGCCGCCAGTCGTCGTTTCAATCTGTAAAACTTCGTTGTAACCGGCGTTGTTCAACCCGTGAATCCACGCCACGCCGTCGCCAACGCGCGTCACGATGCCGGCCTTTTCCAAACCAGACGTGCGCTCCAAATTCGCAATCGCGTCGCGTAGTTCTTTCGATAGTTCTTTTACTGATAATTCTGCCATTATTTCATTCCTTTCGTTTTCGCAAAGTTTCCATTCGTCATTGCCGCGGTTTGCAGGCTGTGAAAAATCCGATTGCACGTTTCGCAAAGCTCCTGACGCAGCAAAACACACCGCCGATTTTCATCGTGCGCGAGCTGTTTTGCTTCCAGCGAACTTTGCGAAGCGGACAATAGTGATTTTGAGTTGCCTGCATAGTTTTGCGCAACTTTTTGAAAAGTTGCAAACAATCTGCCTCGCAATAACGAATCGTAAAATCGCATGGATCCTGAATCAAGTTCAGGATGACGCACGTTGAAAGTCTGCGAAAAACTCAAAATCATATCGACCTCAACTTAATCAATTGCGCTCGCACCGATTGATCCATTTCCGCGTCTGGCGTGCGCACAATCACGCCGCCGATTAGATCTGAATCGACCGAATCCATGATTTCGACGGTTTTCGCGTCAGTTTCGCTTTTGATAAGTTTAGCCAAGCTTTTCGCAACCTCCACGTCAAGTTTTCGCGCCGAAACAACTTCGGCAGCGACGTGACCATGACGTTTCGCCAGTTCCGCCATGATGTCGCGCAGATACAATTCAACCGCGCGAGTTTGTTTCGATTCGCACAAATACGCCGCCAAAACTTTCGCAACTCGCGCCGGCGGTTCGCCGCTAGCCAAACTGTCGGCCAAAAACTGGGCAATTTTGCGGCGGCTGACGCGAACAGCCATTAGTTCGTTTCCTCGATTGCGGTTTCGATAAGTTTCGCGTCGCTTTTCGCGTCGACTTTTTCGCGAACGACATGCTCGGTTGCTCGCGCCACTAGCGTTGCCGCTTCGCCGCGAATCATCTGGCGTGCTTTTTCGACGTCCTGATCCAATTGCGCACGCGCACTAGCGACGATCGCGTCGGCCTTTTTCATGGCGTCAGATTCGGCGTCAACCACGATTTGTTGCGATTCCTCGCGGGCGGTCTTGACGATATCTTGGGCTTCGCTGCGGGCTTCTTGCAAAAGTTGCGCTGTTTTTTCCTCGGACTTTTCAGCTTCTTCTTTGGCTTGTTTCGCGGCCTTGACAGAATCCTCAACCAATTTATCGCGTCGATTCAGCATTGCCAGCAGCGGCGGATACACAAATTTCGCCAACACAATTACCAAAATTGTAAAGGCAATAATCTGCAAAATCAGCGTCATCCAATCAATGCCAAGCGCTCCCAACAGCCCGCCGTTTTCGCCGGCTTCCGCGGATGCAAAAGTGTAAAAATTCGCAGGCATCCGTAATCCCAACTAAATGAATTTACCAACGATTGCTGCGATCAAACCGATGATGGCCAAAGCGTCAATAAACGAAATGCCCAAAACCATCAACGTACGGAATTCGCCGATTTTCTCCGGGTTGCGACCGGCTGATTTCAGCGCCGACGCGCCAACCAAACCAGCACCGATTGCTGCGCCTGCCGCTGGAATTGCGTATGTTAGACCGAATCCTAATAGATCCATTTTATTACTCCTTATTTATTAACTTGCACTAATTCACCACTCGCCGCGGATGGAATTTCCTCGGGGATTTTGCTATCAGCAGGGGAGTGATCAGATGAAGTATCGCCGTGGCCAGCAACAGCCAAACCAGTAAACACCACGGTCAACATAAAGAAAATATACGCCTGAATGCCACCAATAAACAACTCGAAAATGTAAAATGGCGGCAGCGCGAGCGGCGAAACATATTTCGTCATCCAACCGATGACCAACAGCAAAACTTCGCCGGCGAAAACGTTGCCGAACAGACGCATCGACAGCGCCACCAACCGCGAAAATTCCGCGATGATTTCCAACAAACCTTCGAACGCGCCGATCGGATCACGAAACGGATTGCGAATATATCGTTTGATATTGCCGAAAAATCCGAATTTTTTGACCGCATAGAATTGCACCATCACAATCGTCATAATTGCCAGCGCAAATGTCATGTTAAGATCCGCTGCTTGACCGCGCAACAGCGGTGCGCCGTCCCACGTAATCGGCCCAACAAACGGCAAAATTCCGAAATAATACTGAAACGCCACAAAAAAGAAAATCGTAATCGCAAACGGCAAAATCATTTTCGCAATCCGTTTGTCGTCGATGACTTCGTACACGGTGTTTCGCAAACCCTCGAAACACCACAGAATTAACCGCGTGAAAAATCCGCGTTTTTTGTTTTTTCGCACGCGCCACGCCACACCTAGCAAAACCACCAACGTAAAGATATAACCAGCCACGCCCATTAGCATCGAATTCGAAACGCTAAACGGCCCGATCTGCAGCATATGTTCAGCGGCAATATTGACGTGCAGACCTTGTGCAAAAAACATTATTTTTTCATACCTTTCCGAATCGTTCGTAGTTGCAGCGCAACCAGCGCAACCGAAACCAAAACACCGACGCCCGCCGCGATAATCATATAGCGCGGCGCAGTGCCGGAACGCATATCAACAGTGTAACCAATTGCAAAAAATGCCACTGGCGGAACCAACATGCGCCAACTGGTGTCAAACAGCGTCTTGAACATGGTCATGCCAATTTCAAGCACGGCGCCATCATCCGTTGATGTGTCTTTGTGTTTACTCACGTGATTGAATTGTAGCAATCGACCGGATTTAATTCAAGTGCTAAAATGGGTTTATGCCGCGAAAACGCAACTTTGTTCAACCCGCATCGCAACAGTTCTGTGGCGGCAAAGTTCGCTACCCCAACAAACGCAGCGCCGAAACCGCCGCACGCGAACAGGAAATGTTGCAGTTTTCGCAAGATTTGCATCTAAATGTCTACCGCTGCGTCAATTGCGGCGGTTGGCACTTGACCAGCAATGACAAAAACACCACATATGGTGGTTGAAATTTAAACACGAGCAATATATACTGGAAAAAGTGATTAAAAATAGAAGGAAAAACATGGCAGACGACGACAAAGACGTAAAAAAAGTAATCGTTTATAGCACAAATTGGTGCGCTTATTGCAAAATGGCCAAACAGTATTTGGAAAGCAAAGGCGTCGCGTACGAGGAAAAAAACATCGAGGAAGATGAGGTCGCCCACAAAGAATTGATGGACAAAATCGGCGGCAATTTCCGTGGCGTGCCGGTGCTGGACGTGTTCGGCGAAATCATTTTGGGGTTTGATCGCCCGAAAATCGACGACGCGGTCAAAAACGCGGCGTAGTATTTCGCAATATGAAAAGCTGGCTGGCGACGGTCGGCTTTTTTATTTACTTTTTCGCAATATTATGATAAGATAATCGAATCGCGCAGGCTGCGAAAAGTTCATACGAACGGCGAGCTTGCGTTGACGCTCGCGAGTTGCTCGTTTGAGCTTTTGCAGTTTGCGAAAACCATCGACCGAGAGGAAGGACCTGTTGAAAGCTCTTTTCAAAGATCTAGGAGTCGCCTGCGCTCTTGACATAATCGCAACGATTGCTATTATCGCAATTGCTGGTGCGTATGTCATTAGCACCGGCGACACAAGTTCCCTCCAGGCACTATTGAACTGGGCAAGGAGGTGGTAAACCCGTCCGCAGACTCATCCCGCACGCTTGGTCGATGAGTCTGCGGGCACAGAATCTCTCGCGCTCCATCTGAGCGTATTTTTATTTCGCGCCGATTTCGATCACATCGCCACCCAATTTGTCCCGGAAATATCCGTCGTGCGAAACATACAAAATCGCACCGGAATACTTCGCCAAAGCCGTTTCCAATTCCTCGATTGACGGCAGATCCAAATGGTTCGTCGGCTCGTCCAGAATCAGCAATTGCGGATTTTCGCACAGCATCGCAATCAGTTGAAACCGCGCCTTTTGGCCGCCAGACAGTTGCGAAAGTTTGATTCCCGCATCGCCAATCGGGTCAAACAAATAATCCGACATCAACTGCATGATTTTCTGTTGCAAAATCGGCAATTTGCGATCCAAATACAGCCGCTCGATCGCGCTGGCCAGAGGCAAATCGAAATATTTCGTCGAAATTTCCTGTTCGTAAACGCCGATTTTCATGTGTTTGTCGATCGTCAAATCGCCGGCGAAAAACTGCAAAATCGCATCCGTCGTTTTATCTTTTGCGAAAACATCTGCAGCCCGAGAAGCTTCAGATTCTCGGCGCGAAGCCGTTTGAGCAGAAGATGAAGCGACGGATGAGAGGGCAGAACTAGGCAATCGCATGGATTCCGGATCAAGCCCGGAATGACGCGCCAAAATCGCCTTGATCAACGTGGTTTTCCCAGCGCCATTTCGCCCGCGCAGCTCAATCGCCTCGTTTTCGCGCAGTTCAAAATTCACGTTCGCAAACAGCGGAGAATTGTAGCCGAGCGACAAATCTTTCGCCGCCACCAAAACACGTTTTGACCGCGATTCGCCCGTGTTAATGCCGTGCATGCGAATGTTTCGCGCTTTGAATTTTTCGTACCGCGCGGCAGATTTGTGATCCAATTCGGCGGCCGAATCGCGGTCAATCCAAAACGACGGGCGATCGATTTTCGCCAACTCCGCCAATTCTTTTTTCGCGCGATCCTCCATGACGACGAACGGATTTTTCTTGTCCGCGGTGCCACCCCACGACGCTTTTTTTGATCGGGCATATTGGATGCGTTTTTTCAAGTTTTCAATCTGTCGCTGAACGTTTTCATAATCGTTCATATCAGTCGAAGTATGATGCGCGTTCTGCGCCAAATAAGCGTCATAATTTCCCGGATAACTAACCGCACCGCCGTCCTTCAATTCGACAATCCGATCAACATTTCGCAACACATCGCGGTCGTGTGTGATGACCAAAACTGCTTCACGCGCCTGCGAAATCCAATCGATAAATTGCTGTTTCGCCACAAAATCCATGTGGTTGGTCGGTTCGTCAATCAACGCCAAATGTGCGCCCGAATGCATGATTTTGACGATTTCCGCCAAGCGTTTCTGGCCGCCGGACAAATTCGCAAACTTTTCGTTGCCGCGGCCGCTCAACTGGAAATTCGCCAGCTCGCGCTCGACTTTTTCCGCAATTTGGTAATATCCCAAATCGTCGAACCGTTGCAACGCGTCAGTATATTCGGTAATTTTTCGCAAATTTTCGCCCATCGTTTCCGGATATTCGCGGATGATTTTGTCAAGTTTCGCATAATCCGGCAAACCCGCCAAAATATATTCGATCACGGTCTGATCGCCGACGCCGTCATGTTCCTGCGCGGTTTTCGCGATGATCGAACCTTTGCGAAAAGTAATTTCACCGGTAAAATCAGTGTCATCACCCGACAAAATCCCAAATAATGTAGTTTTACCAACGCCGTTGCGGCCGATCACGCCGACCTTTTCGCCATCGTCGATGGAAAATTTGACGTTCGTCATCAGGCTTTTCGGCCCGAAGGATTTTTCAGTGATGTGGATATCTGCGATCATATCCAGAATATTATAACAGATCCAAGCATTGCCATATAGCATAAACTATTGTATCATTATCTTGCCTTGTTGTCCGAACCGAAGGGAAGTGTCATGCTCTTAACCATGCACATGTACGAAATAGACGGGCAGGTTTGCATTTCTGTCAACTGGCCAGAAGGGCAGAGGCCGGCCCGGGATTCCGCAGAAAGGATTCACGCGGTGGCCAAAAGCCACTTTGGCGAATTGCAGACGTATTTCTGGGATGAGTTCTTGGACATCGTTCCGGACAATATACCAAGCGAGCGGCGCATGCGTAAGTTCGCGCAAGCGATCAGCGCAGAGCTACTTCCGTCCCACATAGGCAACTGAGGCGCAACGCCGCGCGTGGACTTCTGTCTGCGTGCGGCGCTCTCATATCTGCTATAATTTGTATATGACCTACGAAAACTTTTCGCAAAAACAATCCGTCGTCATCGTCTACACCGGCGACGAAAAAGGCAAGACCTCGGCCTCAATCGGCCTGACCGCACGGGCGCTGGGCGCGGATTGGCGTGTCGCGTACGTGCAATTCATCAAATCGTGGACGGTCAGCGAACACAAATTTTTCGCGAAAATCGCGCCGGTTTTCGGCGACAAATTCGCATTTTACAAAGGCGGAAAAGGCTTTTTTCACGCAGGAAGCGAATCGGCGAAAAACGTTACCGACGCCGAACATTTGGCCGCCGCACGCGCCACGTATGATTTCGCATTTGACTGCGCGACCTCTGGTGAATACGACCTGGTCGTGTGCGACGAAATCAACAATGCCGCGCACGACGGACTTTTGACCGAACAGGATTTGGCAAATTTGATCGCACAAAAACATGCCAAAACCAGCCTATGTCTGACCGGCCGAAACTTTCCCAAAAATTTGATTGCGAAAACCGACATCGCCACCGACATGCGTAAAATCAAACATCATTTCGACGACAAATTCCTAGCCAACGTCGGCATCGACTACTAAAAAGTTTCGCGGCTATTTCGCGCCAGATTTCATCGCCGCCACGCCGTGATGTGGGCATGGATCGGTCGCGGCGTAGCGTTCGCCCCAACGCGCCATCGCCATCAAAACGATTACCAAATCGTGACCTTTTTTCGTCAATTTGTAGCGGTAGCGCACCGGTCGATCGTTGTATTTTTCACGCTCAATGATGCCGCTTTTTTTCATTGCATCCAATCGTTGCGAAAGTGTCCGCGGCGAAATTCCCGGCGTAGCGTCGGCCAATTGCGAAAAAGTCATAGCGCCTTTTTGCGAAAAATCGTAGATTAGTAATGCGGTCCATTTGTCACCGATGGCTTGGTTTGCGGCATAAATACAGCCTGGTTTTGCGTCCAACTCTATCATAGATTCCCAATTATACAATATATATATTTACTACACAATAGTTTAAGAATACTTTTCCGCCCAGTCGGCCATTTTCGCAATAATTTTCAACAAATCCGCACCTTTTGCCGTCAAAACATAAGCAAATCGCGGCGGACGAGTTTGGTACTGCGAACGAATCAGAACGCCTTCATCCTCGAGAATATTCAATCGCGCCGACAAAATCGCCGGGGAAATGGCGTCGACTGCGCGTTCGATTTCGCAATATCGCAATTGTGTGACGCCGTCGAACGATTTGATGATGAGCGGCGACCACTTATCGCCTAGTATTGTCAAGGTTGACGCGATGCATCGATTATTTAAGTTTTTCATGATAGTTTGCAATCCATAGCTACTACGTGTATCATAGTAACACAAATATAGTTTGGAGGGAAATATGAAAATCGGAGTTATCACCGGCAGCGTTCGCACGGGTCGTTTGGGCACGCAAATAACAGATTGGTTCCGCGATGAAATTGCGAAAAACCGCACCGACGTCGAATTTGTGTATTTGGACTTGGAATCGGAAAACTTACCAATGTTTAGCGAGTCCGTGCCGCCGTCAATGGTCAACGATATGGACTACGAAAACGAAGCGCAAAAAGCGTGGTCGGCGAAAATCTTGCCGTTGGACGCGTTCGTCGTCATCACGCCGGAATATAATCGCGGCCCGAGCGCGGCGCTGAAAAATGCGCTAGATTATTTGTACGTCGAGTGGAATCGCAAACCGATCGGCTTCGTCGGGTACGGCTCGACCGGCGGCGTGCGTGCGATCGAGCAATTGCGCAGCAACGCTTTGCAACTAGAAATGTTCAACGCAACGACGCACGTGGCGCTGAACGTTTTCGAATATTTCGACGACAACGGCGCATTGCAAATTCCGGAAAAGTGGGCGCATGTCGGCGACAAAATGATCGATGAAATTGTCGAGATTGCGGGCGCGACGAGACCTTTGCGAAAATGATACAATAATCGCAGTGAAACAAACTGCGAAAAAATCCCGAAAATCGTCGGCGCGAAAATCCGGCGATTTTCCGCTGCGAAAAACTTTGTATGCGATGGTGGCAGTTTTTTTGGCAATTTTGGCGTTCAATTTGCTGCGGCCGGTGTTTTTTCCGCCGGTACAAAATGTGCAATGGGGCGTAAGTTTTTCGACGAAATATGCGCGGGAATTTGGCAATGATTGGCGTGCGAATTTCACGGCGCTACTTGACGATATGGGCATCAAAAATTACCGGCTGATGAGTTATTGGGACGAAATCGAGCCGGCGAAAAATCAGTATGATTTCGCAGATTTGGATTGGCAAATTGACCAAATTGGCAAACGTGGCGGCACCGTCAGTCTAGCCGTCGGCTTGCGGCAACCGCGTTGGCCGGAATGTCACGCGCCAGATTGGGCGCGGGTTGACGACGGTTGGCAAAATGACTTGTACAAATACGTTGAAAAAGTCATCGATCGCTACGAAAACAATCCGGCCGTGACGTCGTGGCAATTGGAAAACGAATACAAAAACGGCGCATTCGGCCTGTGCCAACAATTCAACAACGGAACCAATCGCGCCGCCGACGAAATGAAAATCATTCGCGAACGCTCGTCGAAACCGGTATATATGAGCCTGTCCGACCAAGTCGGCCTGCCGATTGGCGAGCCGACGCCCGACGCTTATGGCGTGTCGATTTATGGTCGGTTTTATTGGGATATTTCCGGCACGTATTTGTCGTATCCAAACGCCGAATGGTGGCATCGATTGCGCGGCGGGCTTATCAAAATCGTCAAAGACCGGCCAACATTCGTGCACGAAATGCAAATGGAGCCGTGGGCGAAAACTGCCACGTTTATGATTTCTACCGCCGAACAGGACAAAACTATGCGGGCGACGATGATTCCAGAGCGCTTTGATTACGCGCGGCGGATTGGGTCACAGAACGTGTATTTGTGGGGCGGGGAATGGTGGTATTGGCGGTTGCAGAACGGCGATCCGACAGTTTGGGATGCTGTTAAGGCGGATGTGCAAAGCGATGCGAAAAGCAACTAAATACGAATTCATTTTCGAAGGTTCAAAGACATATTTTTGGCAATACGCCGCTGAAAAAAACGCGCCGTCAATCCTAGCAATCCACGGATTTCGTGGTACGCACCACGGATTACAGCGGATCATCGACGCGCTGCCCGAATGCGAATTCATCGTACCAGATTTGCCGGGATTTGGCGACTCGCAGCCGTTTGCGAAACGTATTCACGATGCGAAAAATTACGCGAGCTTTGTTGCGGCGCTAGCGAAAGAAATCGATCGCCCGTTGACATTATTGGGCCATTCATTTGGTACGATTGTGGTTGCGAAAATGGAAGAAACGTATCCAGCCATTTCGCAAAAAGTCATTTTTGCGGCACCGATTACGCGTCGCGCTCGCGACGAATTCGCAACAAAATTTGGTGACTTATATTATGCAGTCGGTCGCAAACTTCCAATAAAATCCGGCGAAAAGTGGCTCGCTAGTCGGGCCATCACGCGCGGCATGGGCATCATGATGATGAAAACGCGCGACCGCGAACTTCGCAGATATGTGCACGATCAACATTTGACATATTTTTCGCGTTTCGCAAACCGCCAGACGTTACTCGAGGCGTACGATTCCGCCAGCGACGACGAACTTCGCAACATTTTGCCAAATATCGCGAAACCCGTTTTGATCATCGCTGGCACAAACGACATGATTTCCAAGTTTTCGCAAAACAAAATTGTTGCCGAAAAGTTGAATGGCAACTCACAATTGATCGCCATCGAAAAAACCGGACATTTGCTGCATTACGAAAAGCCCACCGATGTGGCGGACGCGATTCGTGAGTTTATTTGATCAACGATTCGTAGATTTCTTCGAACGTTTCCAGCGTGTACGTGATGTCGTGCGTTTTCGCAATCGCCAAACTTTGTTTCGCAAATTTGGCGCGCAATTTCGGGTCAATCAAAACCTTTCGCAAACCGTCCGCCATCGCATCAACATCATCTGCCGGCACCAAAAATCCGTTTTTGCCCTCTTGGCACAATTCACGCAACGCACCGGCATCAACAGCAACGATCGGTTGACCACTCGCCATAGCCTCCAGTGTGGAAATTGATTGCAGTTCAGCCGGACTGGGCATTGCGAAAACCGTGCCGACGCGATGCAACACCGCCAAATCTTCGTCAGAAACGCGGCCCGTTTGCGTAACATGTTGCGCGATCTTTAGTTCATGCGCCAATTCGCCCAAGTTCTCATCGTCGTTGCCCGAACCGACGACCAACAGATGCGCGTTCGTTTCGTTTTGGATTTTCGCAAACGCGCGGACCAAGGTCGACAAATGTTTTTCAGCGTCGCAACGCCCAACGTACGACACAATCGGTCGATCGGTTGGCAAGCCAAATTTCGCAAACAATTCCGGCATCGGTTTTTCGGGTTTGAAGCGAGACAAATCGACACCGTTGCTGACTGCGCGGACTTCCAAATGCCCGATTTCTTTCGCAAACATGTCGACAGCGGCCTGCGTCGGCAATGTCACATAATCAGCACCAGAATGAAACCGCTTGGCGTATGAACGAACCATCAAATCAATCGGACGCGAAAACGGCGCTAGCAACCTTAAGTTTTCCAGCATATTCTCGCTCATAGCGTGGTTGGTCGCGACGACGGGAATTCCCATTTTTTTACCTATTCGCAACGCAGAACGACCGACGCTAATCATCGATTGAATATGGATGATGTCCGGTTCGAAATCTTCGATAATATTGCGAACTTCGCGGTGCGGCGCCAGCGAAATTTTCAGATTTTTGTAAAAGGGAAACGGCACCGCTACCGTGCGGCGCACGTCGTGATTCCGGTCATTTTCGGTATATTTGCGACCAGTTTCGCTGGGCGCGATAACTTGAACCTGATGCCCGCGATTCGCCAATCCGTACGCCAAATTTCGACCAAATGTTGCAATACCATTGATTGCCGGCCAGTGTTGGTCGGACACAACTAGGATTTTCATTATGATACGATTATACCATGAAAGTGTTTTTCGACGCGCGATTCACGGCAGTCGGCCGCCACGACGGCGTGTCGCGATACGGCACGGAATTGCTGCGGGCGTACGGCCGAATCAATCCTGACGCTACGATGATGATTCACGACCGCGAACAATTAAAAATGTTGCCAGATTTGCCGTACGTGATTTTGAACGATCCGACCAAACCGGCGGAATTGTCGGTTGCGAAAAAGTTGAACGAACTCGGTGCGGACGTCGTATTCAGCCCGATGCAGATTTTCGGCGGTGGCAAACACAAATTCAAGTTGATTTTGACGTTGCACGACATGATTTATTATCATTTTCGCAAACCGCCGCATCGGTTGAAACCGCACGAAAAATTAGCGTGGCGCACGTTTCATACGACATATATTCCGCAGCGTTTGACGCTAAATCGTGCCGATGCGATTGTGACGGTTTCGCAAAGTTCAAGAGATGAGATTTTGGCGGCGAAACTTACCAAAAAACCCGTTTCGGTGATTTATAACGCGCCGATTGATATTTCGGTCGATGCGAAACCGACTGAAAAAATCCTGGTTTATATGGGGTCGTTCATGGAATATAAAAACGTCGAGACGTTGATTCGGGCGATGGGCGATTTGCCGGAATACAAATTGGTTTTGTGCTCGCGAATTGACGAAAAACGTCGCACGCAGTTGATGAACTTTGCGAAAAATCCTTCGCAAATCGTATGGAAAGACGGCGTAACAGACAACGAATATTTGAATTTGCTGTCGCGTGCCACGGCGCTGGTCAACGCGTCCAAATACGAAGGTTTCAACCTGTCGCTGATCGAGGCGATGAACGCCGGTGCGCCGGTAATTTGCAGCAATTTGCCGGTTTACCACGAAGTCGCGAACGACGCGGCGTTGTTTTTCGCACCAGACAACGAAAAAACTTTTGCGAAAAACGTACGCAAACTGGAAAATCAGGGTTTGCGAAGTGAAATGATTGAGAAGGGTTTTGCGAACGCGAAACGGTTTAGTTGGGATGCGTCGGCGCGTGAGTTGGACGCACTTATAAAATCACTATAATTTGTCTGTAATCGAATGCGCGACTGGCAACGATTGCCACAATTGATGGTGTTCACCGTTCAAAGATGTCACGTCCGGAGCATCCGCTACCTGCTTACGCATGTCAACCACGGATCCAACCGCAACCTCTGGCGGAATCATCGCGCTTTCGCCACCAGCGATAATTTTAAACCGTCCGTCTGCAAAATCTGTCACACCACGACTTCCGGCTGCAGCCGCGATTAAATCAGCCTGCAAACTACCGACGCCAGCGTCGAACACGTGGCCGATTCCGCCAACGAGCGCCGCATTCACAAGGAGACCAACTGCCTGGCGGATTGTTTGGCGTTGCAATTTTCGCGCATCGTCATCAGCAACTTCGCCGGCGAGCGGAACGCATGCGCGTTGTAATGCGGTCGATCCACCATGTACCGGAATACGCACACGATCGCGGCGCCAATCGCCACCGATACGGCGAACCACAGCCAATTCCAACCGCGCCACGCATATACGCCACTTGCGAAAACGATCCCGAGGAACAAATCCCCTGGGAAGAACGCACGTGATTGCCCGCGCCACAACGGTAGCCGACGATGTTCGCCGAACCGCGCGATCAAAATCATTGCGAAAGGCGTAATCAACCACCCAACCAATAGCGCCACAATCGACGCAGTCCACGCCGACATTTTTGCTCCAATCCTGGGAAGAGCGAGCTCGTTTGAGCTATGGATATACATTACAACGTTTTCGCAAATTAATCAACCGTTGAACATCTGTTATAATTATGAAATGAAAAAGGCTCCGCAACCAAAATCCATCGTCAATCGCCGCGCCACGTTCGACTACGCGCTCGGCGACGATTTCGTCGTAGGTTTGGTTTTGACTGGGCCGGAAACGAAATCCGCCCGCATGGGCCACGTCCAATTAAAGGGAAGTTACGTCACGGTAAAAGACGACGAATTGTGGCTACTCAACGCCAGCTTTTCCGTCAAAACCGGCGAGCGCGGCGGCGGCAACGCGATCGACACGCGAACGCGAAAAATCTTGGCGAAAAAACGCGAAATCGACACGTTGATCGCTGCAAAAAAAGACGGCAACTCGATCGTGCCATTAAAATTATTGACAAACGGCCGATTCATCAAATTAGTCATCGCCGTCGGAAAAGGCAAAAAACATTACGACAAACGCGAAACCATTCGTCGCCGCGATGTCGAACGCGAAAACGCGCGTGTCCAAAAACGCTTTTGACAAATTCATGATAAAATAAGTCTATAAACCAGGAGAAATCATGACTTCAACAGCAACCCCAGCCCCGAAAAAACCCGTTGTGCCGCCCACGGAAATCGCTCAAACAACTAAACCACAAATCGCGCCGATGAATGTTGGCGGCGCATTGATTTTTTGGGTCATCGCGTTCGCGTGTGGCGGCGTGTCGATGTTGTGGGCGTTTTTCGTCGGACTGGCGTACGGAATCAACGAGTCGTCGGCCGTCGTGATGGCGTTTTTCGCGCCGTTCATCGCGGGCGTATTGATTACCGACGTGGTTTTGATTGCTTTGCAAAAGCGTTTGGCCGTGATTTTCGCCTACATCGCGATCGGTTTGTCAGCACTGTACGCCATCGTGCAAAGTGCCGTGATTTTCGCAAACAGCACGTCGGTGCGCTCTAGTTACGATTACTATTACAGCGCCGGGAACAGCGACAGCCAAGCACTCATCCTGATGCTCGGCACGATCGTGGTTTCGCTCGTTGTGGCCGGTTTGACGGCGTTATATTTCGTAGTTTCGACCCGCGTCAAACAAACTTTGGTCAAATAATTTTCGCAAAGTCCGCGATTGTCGTCGCGGATTTTCGCGCGACAATAGGCTATAATAAAGTTATGAAGATTTTTTCCTGGAACGTAAACGGCATCCGCGCCGTCGTCAACAAAGGCGAATTCGCCAAATTCATCGCGCAGTACGACCCGGACATTCTGTGTCTCCAGGAAACAAAAGCGAAGCAAGGTCAAGCCGAGCTCGACTTTCCGCAATATCACGAATTTTGGAACAGCGCCGACCGCGCCGGCTATTCCGGCGTGGCAATTTTTACCAAAACCGAACCGGTCGCGGTGCGCTACGGATTTTCCGACGAAATCACCGCCAAATACAATTTTCGCGACGACCCGCACGGCGATCCGACACACGAGGGCCGCGTTTTGACGGCCGAATACGACAAATTTTTTCTAGTCACAGTTTACACGCCGAATGCGAAACGCGAATTGACGCGCTTGCCGCTGCGTGGCGACAAATGGGATCCGGCATTTTTGGAATATTGTCAAGATTTAGAGGCCACGAAACCGGTAATTTTTTGTGGCGATTTGAACGTGGCGCACCGTGAAATTGACTTGGCCAACCCGAAACAAAATGTTGGCAAACACGGATTTACCGACGAGGAGCGTCAAGGATTCCAGAATTTCCTAGATGCTGGATTCGTCGACACGTTTCGCAAAATTCACGGCGACGAATCCGCAAAATACACTTGGTGGACACATTGGGCAAATTCGCGTGCACGCAACGTCGGCTGGCGGATTGACTACTTTTTGGCTTCACGGGAGATTGCGAAAAGTATTTCTGACGCGGAAATTTATCCCGGGCAGATGGGAAGCGATCACTGTCCGGTAAGCGTGACGGTTGATTTGGATTGACATTGACGCAATTATTTCTGATTTGATTTATGATTTATTGGTTAAGCTTGCGAAACAAATTGACTTGCCGCAAACTCCCCAAAATCCGAGTAAATCGCAAAACTGTTTTTGACGAAACGAGGACTGTTTGAGGCGAAACATTTTAATAATTTCGCAGCATGTGAAAATACTTTCGCCCGAGTTTCGCAGCTTCCGGCGAGGCGTTTTCGCATTTCTGCAATTTTTCACTATAATTGAAATATGAATCCCGCAACCATCGCGAAACTTTCGCAACTACAAAAAACCTACGTTCCGTCCGCCGAAACCCGGGCGGAAATTGGCAACAAAACGCTGGTGATGTTCGTTGCGCCCAGCGCGATGGGCAAAACCACCATCGAAAACGCGCTGGTCGAACTAAATCCGGCGCAAATCGGTCGCACGCGATCGTTTGTGACGCGTGCGCCGCGACCGAACGACGATCCGAACTTGTACGAATTTATTTCGCCAGAAAAAGTTTCGCAAATTGTCAACGACATCGCGAACCGACGCGTCGTGCAGTTCGCGATTCATCCAACGACCGGCGATATTTACGGTACATACCCGCACAGCTTCCCAGCCAAAATCAATCTGTTAGACACGTTGTCGCAAGTCGTCGAACCGCTGCGAAAAACTTTTGCACAGACGTTGACAATCGGATTGGTCACAAATCCAGAAATTTGGCTGTCGCGATTGCGCGAACGATACGCCGGCGATCCGAAAACATTCATCAAACGCCTGAACGAAGCGCGAATTTCGGTTTCGTGGCAGCTAAATCAGCATCCGAACGACGTATTTTTGCTGCAAAATATCGAAGGGAATTATGCGCAAACTGCAGAAAATGCGATGGAATTTATTGATGGCACGCCGATCGATCAGCTTATCCAGAATGAAAATCGCCAGATGTTGCGAAAATGTTTACAATTGATAAAGGAGGTTGCATGAGTCAGGCACCGAAACAATCCGGCAAATCGTTCCAGGTAAACAATCTCGATATCTCGGCTGGGATTGATCGAAAATTAGCAATTTCAGCGAAAAAATATCCTGCCAAAATATTCAAAGGCAAAACGAGTTCCGAGCAAATTGACGCATGGACTGCTGCAAAAAGTGAGTACAATAAAACGAAAGAGGGGTTGTGATGAGTAAAAAATTCGCCGTTTTCGACATCGATGGCACATTAATTCGATGGCAATTATATCATGCAGTGATTAATCGCTTGGCCAAACGTGGCGATTTGGGTGACGACATGTGGCAAATTTTGCACGACGCACGCATGAAATGGAAAAATCGCGAGCGCGATTCATCGTTCGCAGCGTACGAACGCGTTTTGGTCGGCGAGTTTTTGGCGCGAATCAAAACGTTGGATCACGCCAAATACATCGAAACGGTCGACGAAATTACCGAGGAATACATCGGTCAAGCTTACACCTACACGCGCAATTTGATCGCAAAACTGAAACGCGAAAATTATTTCCTGCTAATAGTCTCTGGTTCGCCGCGCGAAATCGTCGCCAAAGTTGCCAAACATTACGGATTCGACGATTACGAAGCCGCCGAATTTGTATGCGACGATCAGCTCTGTTTTACTGGCCAAATCAATTCGCCAGTTTTTGACAAAAACAAAGCGCTAACCGGCTTGATCGCCAAACACGATCTGTCGTGGGAAGGCAGCTACGCCATCGGCGACTCGATTTCCGACGCCACAATGCTGGAATTGGTCGAGAACCCGATCGCCTTCAATCCAGAACGCGAACTGTTCGAAACCGCCAAACAAAATTCGTGGCCGATTGTCGTTGAACGCAAAAACGTCATATATGAGTTATCGCCCGACGAAGGAAGGTACACGTTACGATGAATGAGCATTGGCGGCGTCAGAAATTCGGCGAATCACTGTTTCCTGATATCGAATTTTCGCGACCGGAACGTCGCGATCAGGCCGGAAACTTACTGATTGTCGGCGGCAACAAATTGGGATTTCTGGGCGTCGCGAACGCATTTCAAATTGCTGCGAAAACAGGCGCGGGACATGTCAAAGTCGCGCTGCCCGACGCACTGAAAAAAACTTTGCCGCCCGACATGATCGAAGGAATATTCACGCCGACCAATCCCAGCGGCGGTTTCGCGAAAAGCGGTTTGGTCGATTTGCTGGCCGGCTGCGAATGGGCCAATGGCGTGCTGCTGATCGGCGATTCGGGTGCCAATTCGGAAACGGCGATTCTGTACGAGGAATTGATCGCGAAAACCAACCGGCCATTGACAATCACGCGCGACGCCATCGATTTGTTGCGACCGGCCAGCGAGAAATTAATTAATCGCGAAAAAACACATTTGATCGTCAGTTTTTCGCAATTACAAAAATTATTCGGTGCCGTGTATTACCCGAAAGTTCTGACGTTTTCGCAACAATTGACACAAGTCGTCGACGCGCTGCGAAAGTTTACCGTCACGTATCCGGTCACGATCACCGCTTTTCATCAAAACAATTTGATGTGTGCGCACGGCGGGGAAGTCGTCACGCAGAATTTCGATGCGCCGGCGTTGATGTGGAACGGCACGGTGGCCGCGAAATCGGCGACGTATTGGTTGTGGACGCCGGAACAACCACTGGAATCGGCGGTTGCGTCGTGGTTGGCTTAGTCAAAGTTTACGAATTGTTTTTCGCGACAAACGTCACTGCGAAACCGGTTTTTCCGGCGCGTCCAGCCCGCCCAATTCGGTGCACATAATCTGTATAAGTCTGCGGTTCGGCGTAATTGATGACGTGCGTAACGTCCGAAACATCGATGCCACGCGCCGCCACATCCGTCGCGACCAACACATTGATTTTGTTCGATTTGAATTCATTCAAAGTCCGCTGCCGCGCACCCTGCGTTTTGCCGCCGTGAATCGAACCGGCTGCGAAACCGCGTTCGGTTAGAGCTTTGCCCAAGCGGTCCGCGCCATATTTCGTTTCGTCGAAAACCAAAACTTTTTTCGCGGCGTCTGCGATCAGCAAGTCGTGCAATTTTTCGATTTTGTCCAATTTGTCGCCATAAAACAACACGTTTTGATCAACATTATCGGTCGTTTCGCCGGATTTGACCGAAATCGTTACCGGCTCGTTCGCAAATTCGTCGACCAATTCCATGACTTTTTTGTCCAGTGTCGCCGAGAAAAAGAAGCTCTGGCGCTCATCCGCCAACTGCGACAAAATCCGCCGCATGTCCGCCACAAATCCCATGTCCAACATCCGGTCGAACTCGTCCAAAACCACGATGTTAAAGTCCGACAAGTCCAGCGATCCACGCTCCAAATGATCTTTGATGCGGCCGGGCGTACCGATGACAATTTCCGGATTCTGGCGCAGCGCCAAAAATTGCGGTGTCATGTTTGTGCCGCCAATCAAAATCGCGCCAAACAATCTTGAGTTTTTCGCAATATTTTTCATCTCGATTTCGATCTGTTGAGCCAATTCACGCGTCGGCGCCACGATCAACGCTTTCGCAGATTTGTCGTGCAAAATGCGATTCAAAACCGGAATCGCAAACGCCAAAGTTTTGCCGGTTCCCGTGTTCGCAACACCGATAACGTCATTTCCCGCCAGCGCGACCGGAATCGATTGATCCTGAATCGGCGACGGCGTCGTGATGCCTTTTTTCGCGATGTTGCGTTTCAGCAAATCGTCGATCGCAAAATCAGCAAACGTATGCGTCGGCACGTAGATTTCTTCGGCGACAACTGGTTTCGCGGGTTTGATGTATTTGGAAAAGTGAATATTTTCGCCGAGTTTTTTCGACTTTTTATTACGATTCTGCGGCCGGTTATTTTTGCGAAAACTCGCGTGACCGCGATTGCGCCCACGACCAACATTGTCGCGATGCGCGTGATTTGAATAAGACATATTTATCCTTCGTTTAATAGTTTGCGAAACATGAATTCGAGCAAACTGGGAACCTACACGAAGTCATAAATCAACCGAACCATGTTATCACGTTTATGCGAAAAAGTCCAGACCGACTTGCCAAATTCTGCCGAGGTGCTTCGCAAACATATTTATTTGTATAGCATCGTAAACTATGATTGGTGCCGCGGGAGGGACTTGAACCCTCACGAGCTAATGCTCACAGGATTTTGAGTCCGGCGCGTCTACCAATTCCGCCACCGCGGCCCAAATCATAATTTGCGAATATCGCACGAATTGTTAATTTCGCAACGTTTTCGGCGAATACGAAACTTTTCGCAAAGCAAAAACCACTGCGAGAACAATTCTACCGCAATCCGCGCCAAAAATCCAGCGTTTCTACGCGAAAAATGCTACAATTGTAACCGAAAGCATTATTTTTCATGGATCCAAAAACTCAGCGACCAATTCCAAATTTGTCAAATCCTGATGACCGTCAGGCCGCTGCCAACGTGGTTCGGCACCAAATTGATCAGATTTATCAGAACGACGACGGCCCGATGGCGACGCAACAAAACACGCGGTCTGCCCAGCCTTCATCGCCAGAAAATCCGTACGAACAAACGCACGCGCCGACCAGTAACACCGCGAATTTGGCCGACAATGACGAGGCCGCGAAAAAGGCCGCCGCGCTGCAAGCTCGCACCGCCGCGCAGAAACAATACCATTCGGCGTGGCAGCAATATTACCAAAAATATTACGAAAAATATTATATTGCCCAAATGCAGGCCCAGAAAAAGCGTTTCGACCAACAACAGGCCGAAGTCGTTGTGCACGATCACGAAACCAAATTGTCGACCGTTTTGACGCAGGATCAGGCGTTGGACGAGTTGCGAAATGACTTATTGTCAAAAGTCAAACGTAGCGCCCAAAAAGTCCGCAAAAGTCGTCATTTTTGGCCGATCATCGCCGCGGGCTGCGTGGTTCTGATCGCGCTGTTTATTCAATTCAACCAAATTATTTTTTCTAGCGTCAGCGCCTTCGTCAGCCCCGGCCAGATCAGCGAACAAAACATCATCGTCGGCACCGGCGAAAACCAACCGGTCGGCCCGGATCCGGAGATTATCATCCCGAAAATCAACGTCGAGGCACCGGTGATTTACAATTTGCCGGCGCTGGATGAAGCAACCGTGCAGGAAGCGCTCAAACACGGCGTGGTGCATTATCCGATTCCTGGCGCGAATAGTTTTCCGGGGCAAAACGGCAACACCGTGATTTTAGGGCACAGTTCGTCGGACGTGTTCAACGACGGCCAGTACAAATTTATTTTTGTGCAATTGGACAAATTGAACAACGGCGATTTGTTCTATCTGAACTATCAAGGCAAACGCTACACCTACCAAGTCACCGCCAAAGAAGTCATCGCGCCGGAGCAAGTCGGCAAACTAGCCATCGGCAACGACAAACCGTACGCCACGCTGATCACGTGCGACCCGCCGGGCACCGCGTTGCGCCGCTTGGTTGTGTATGGCACACAAATCAACCCCGATCCCAACAAAGCTGCCGACGCCGCGCCGGTCAATAGCGCACCGACCGTCAACAAAATTACCGGCAATACACCGACATTGTTCGAGCGGATATTTGGCGGGCAATAGATTTCGCAAAAGAACGAAAGTGTGACCTAGTCAACAATCATCTTCGATCGCTGCAAAATCGCCCCAGCCGAACCGTCACCCAAACTCAACAAATATCTGCCGTCGCTCGACAGCACGACTGCACCGCGACCGCTGACAATTCGACTACGGTTGGTGCCATCGAACTCCATCAATTCGATTTCGCCGTTCGTATAATTGACCATGTGAAATTCGTCAACCCAGTACGGCGCACCGCTCGTACCGGCCGTCTGGAAAACGTAGTTGTCGCCGGTTTCCAGATCATAGCTCACTTTGTTCATGTCGAGTCCCGCCACTACAAACCGTCCCGATTCGCTAAATTCCATGAAATCCATGCCGCCGGGGCTGGACAAATAAATCGCCGAACTGTTGCTGGCACCAGCCGACAACGGCGACGGAATGATCGACACCGTTTCGCCGCGGCCGATCGCCAAATAGTCGCTGTCATAATAATGCGTGAACTGGGCAAACGTCCTTTTGATGCTGTCATAAGTCCGCACAATCGTGTTTTTGCCATCGACATACACGCCAACGATTTGCTGTTTCGGTTCGGCGTTGGTCGTTGCGACGTACGCCAATTTGCTATCGCCGTACAAATTGTACGCCGAAACGCCAGTTACCAGCGGCGCCGACACCGATTTGTTACCGACATCAAATTTTCGCAAATCCGTTCCTGTCAAAGCGTAAAACACATTGCCGCTGCTGCCCGCGAAATGCGGCGACGAAATATTCAAATTGAAATCACGCGTCAAATTGTCCGCCGCGCCGGGGTTTTTGCGATCCAGCCGAATAATTTCGCTACCAGCACCATAGTCATGCTTGATCATCACAAACCGCGATCCGTCATCCCATTCGATCAGCGAAAACGAACTGGTTTGGCCTTCCGGCGGCGTTGTCATCATATCAGCCGGAATCGTCAACTGCGAAAAACGGATATTTTTTGGATCGGAAATATCGGCCAGCGTAATATTCGGTTTGTCATTGGTGGTTCGCAACAACAGCCAATGTTTGTCGGGTGAGGCCATCATTTGTTTGATGCTGTCGAACGACTTGACCGAATCAGTCGTGATGGTTTGCGGAATCAACCGCACATAATCAATCCAACGGATTTCGCCCGACCGCACAGTGACAGTTTTCGACCAATCGTTGTAGCCGTTTTTGTATATTTTCAAGTCAGTCGCACCAGATTTGACATTTTGCCGCCCCGGTGTCGTGAACGATTGCTTTTTGTCATTTATGTCAACATTTGCGCCGGACGGAAAACTGCGAAATTGGACCAGCGAAACCTGCGAAATCTCGCGATTTCCCAAATCCAACCGAAATCCCGAAACCCACGCAAAACACGCCAGCAGCCCGAACACAACGGCGATAGTCATACATCCGTACGTAAACCAACGGATTGTCAATTGTTTGCGGCGTGTGTGATGTTTTTGCATTTTCGCGTTTCATTATAGCACTTTTCGCGAAATTTGCCTCTTGAAATGACGCGCTATTTAGCTTAAGCTAGATAGTAACAAGAAATGGGGAACAGGGATGACAAAAAACACCGTGGTTATAAATGGTAAGTTGTACGACGCGAACACCGGTTTGCCGATTGTGGACACGCCGAAACCCGCGCCAGTTGTCGAAAAAATTGAAAAAGTAGTTGTGAAATCGCCGACGCCGCGCCCGACGCATTCGATGGATTTCGTTGATGAGCTCGGAAAAATCGTCGCCGGCAATCCTGCGCCTGCGAAAACCGGGCCGACCGCCGTTGATCGTGTTCGCACTCAACGCGTAGCGCCAGTTCAAAATGTCAAAAAACCGGCTCGCTCGCGCACGCTCAACCGCCAATTCGTCAGCAAACCAGCCGGCAAAGTCGTCAATTACCGCGCCCGAACCTCTTCGGCGCCCGTCGCCACCAGCCCGATGGTCAGTAAATTTGCGAAAAATGAATCGGCCGCTGTCAAACTGACGGTGCGCCGCGCTGCCGAACCAGCCGCAGCCAAACTCAAACCGGTCACGCAGCCGACCGTCGGACCGATTGCGAAAACGTTTGCGCCAGTGCCGGATCGACCGGCCGTCAAACCCGACATCGTGGCGCGTGCCGAACAAAAACACTCTGTCCAAATCGCGAAAAATCCGGTCGTTGCCAAACCGGCCAACTCCCGCGAATTGAAAAACGCGCTGATTCGCGAACAGATGGAAAAACCGCACATGGCCAAAGATTCCCCACGCAAGAAACGAAAATTTAGTGCGCTATCAATCGCGTCGGCGGCGTTCGTCGTCGTGCTGCTGGGCGGCTACTTTACCTACGTCAACATGCCGTCGCTGTCGGTGCGCGTCGCCGCGTCGCGGGCCGGCGTCAACGCGAAATACCCGAATTACAACCCGAATGGCTATCATTTGGACGGCCCAGTGGCATTTGCGCCCGGTCAAGTTATGTTGCATTACAAATCAAACACCGACAACGAACGCTATTCGATCACGCAACAAAACAGCAGTTGGGACAGTAGCGCCGTGCTGGAAAACAAAGTCGGCCCCGACACCGCGAATTATCAAACTTTGTCACAAAAAGGCCTGACAATCTACAGATACGACGACAAAGCCGCGTGGGTCAACGGCGGCGTTCTGTACACGATTGACGGCGATGCGTCGCTGTCGACGGAGCAGGTTTTGAGGATTGTTGATAGTATTTAGTTGACGGTTTTGCGAAAAGCTGCGATAATTTCGCAGTCCATTTGTTGAGCCCCGCTCCATCTGGAGCACTTTCGATCGGAGAAAAATGTCCCGTATTTGCAAGTTTTTCGCAATCACAGCCATCGCCGCCACGTTCGCTGCAACCGGCTGCGGCGCATCGCCCGAACCGACACCAACCGTGACCGTCACGGCCGACGCATCTGAGCAGACAGCCGCGTCCGCCATCAAGGATGGCGATGACCCAATGCTGGCCAACTGCGCCAGCGAGACCGACGTAGCCACGCTGAAGCGAGCCGTCCAAGCCGACGGCGCCGCGATCGTCGAGCTGAAATATTCAAAGTCGTGCAGCGCCGTGTGGTCCAAGATCACGACGACAACACCCGCCGACTCGATCACGGCCACCGTCGACAGCGGCGCACGGTCGCAATCTGACACCATGACGGGCTACACAATCGTGTTTTCGAACCTCATCGTCGTCAACGGGCCGAACGACCCAGCGTGCGCAACAGGTTCGTACACGCTGAACGGCGTTGAAACCGCGGTCGCAACGCCAGCCTGCAACTAGCATTTTCGCAACCCCGCGGGCATCACAGCCTGCGGGGTTGCAGGCGACATTCCTCCGATCGACGCATCAATTTTTCGCAGATTATTCCATAGCTATTGACATCATTGCGAAAAATTGCGATAATCAGCCCATCCTTGCGTTAGAGTTTTCAGAAGCTCGCGACGCGCCACCATGGTGCTCCGCAAGGGGCACTTTTACGTTTGGAGGATAACATGGGACTATTCGGCAAGACAGCAGCCAGTACCGTCACAATCGTCAGCGACCATGGAGCATATGCCCTCGAATGGGGTGGTCTGAAGTGGCCGGTTGTGAACTTCACGTACAATCGCAACACGAGCCTGTACATCTACGGAACTGGCACCTTCGCCAGCATGGCGCTCACCGACTCCGACGAGATTCGACAGGGCGTCATTCAAGCATGTGAGGGCGAGGTCGTGGCCCTTCGCGGAAGAAACGACCTGATCAACACAACCATGAGTCGTGACGCCGTGCAAATCGCAATCAGGAAGTTCTTGGCGGGGCTCTCCTACAAGAAACCCCCTGTGCGAAAGTGTGACACCCGTGGAATGGAGATCGAAATCCAGCCCGGAGCGTTCGATCTCGATCTTATTCTGTCGCACAGGACACTTGGGCTCGATAGTTGTCAGCTTTCTGTGCAACAAGGAGCCCCAGGGTGGTACATGATCGAATGCCGCTATGGCTACCACTGCGACCACCTCGAGGAACTACAACTTCTTGCACTTGATGCGTGGAAGCAGTAGGGCCTCGAACTCGCGTCACCGCGGAGCCGACCAAGAAAGTCTCGGCTCCGCGGAATGGTTTTCGCAAACTCCCCCAAACGTAATTTCAACGCAAATCCCGCGCTGCAATTTTCGCAGCGTTTTTTTACGCTTCGCAATCTGTTAAAATATAACCATGAAAACTCCACGCACTCGCTTCGCCCCATCACCAACCGGTTTTGTTCACGTCGGTGGCATTCGCACCGCGCTGTACGCGTATCTGGTTGCGAAACAAAATCACGGCAAATTTATCCTGCGGCTAGAAGACACCGACCAAAAACGCGAGGTCGAGGGTTCCGACGCACATATCGTTCGCAGCCTGCGCTCGCTAAATATCAATTACGACGAAGGTCCGGATATCGGCGGCCCACACGGTCCGTATCGCCAATCCGAACGTTTGGAAATTTACAAAAAGTGGGCGCAGAAATTAATCGACAGCGGCCGCGCCTACGCCGATCCGTATTCGCCGGAACAAATCCAGCAATTTCGCGACGAGGCCGCCGCTGCGAAAAAACCGTTTCTATTTCGCAATCATCGCCCGGAAAATCCGCTGGTTTGGGACGGGACGCAGCCGTTGCGGTTCAAGTCCGAACCGCAAGATTATCGCTGGCACGACGCCGTGATGGGCGACATGCACGCCGGCGCTGAGGCGATCGACGACTTCATCTTGATGAAATCCGACGGCTTTCCGACCTACAATTTCGCGCATATCGTCGACGACGCCGAAATGCAAATCACGCACGTTATTCGCGGGCAGGAATTTATCGCGTCGATGCCAAATTACCTGAATTTGTACGAGGCGCTGAATTTGGAAAAGCCGATTTTCGCCACGATGCCGCACATTTTGGCCGAATCTGGCAACAAAAAGCTCGGCAAACGTGACGGCGCCAAAGACGTTTTGGATTATCTGCGCGACGGATATTTGGTCGAAGCACTGGACAATTTCATCGCGTCGATGGGCTGGAATGACGGTACTGAGCAGGAAATTTTCACGATGGACGAATTGATTGCGAAATTTTCGCTGGAGCGTGTGCAGAAATCCGGAGCCAGATTCGACGAAAAACGGCTGATCTGGATGAATGGGCAGTGGATCAAGCGGCTCAGTTTGGATGAGCTGTTCGAACGATGTCGCGATTTCTGGGGCGAAAACGCCGCGCAAGAATCCGATGATGATTTGCGAAAGGTTCTGAAAGTCGTGCGTGATCGCTTGAAAACTTTGGCGGATTTGCCTGCATTGACCGAATATTTTTTCGCGGAGCAGCCGACGCCAGATTGGACGATGGTCGATGGCAACAAACAGTTGCGAAAACTATCGCACGCCGAGCAAATCGAGCTATTGAAATCTGCGAAAACTGCGCTGGAAACCTTATCCGAAAACGATTTCGAAAACGAAGAAAAAATCCAGGAATGCCTGAACGAATTGCTGGCAAAAACAGAATCCAAACCGGCAATTTTGTTCGGAATTATTCGCTACGCGCTGACCTGGGCGGTGTTTTCGCCGGGATTGCCGGAGACGATGCGGCTGTTGGGGCGGGGGGAAACTTTGTCGCGGATCGACGCAGCAATCGAGTCTGCGAGATGAACATTTCCGACGAAAATTGGCGCGACCTGCAAACCATCTGGGATTATCTGCGGATCGAAGACAAACTGCCAGATCGCGCCGACGCAATCATCGGTGGCGGTGCTGGATCGCGTGTCGATATAGCCGAGCGCGCCGCTCAGCTCTATCATGAAAATCGTGCGCCGATTATCGTGTTTTCCGGATTTCAGCATCCCGATTTCACCGAAAACGAAGCTGAGTTACTGGCACGAAAGGCGGTTGAACTCGGCGTGCCGAATCGGGCGATTATTCGCGAACCGAACGCGCGAAACACTGGGCTCAATATTATTTTGGCGGCGAAAAAATTGCACGAACATGGCCTGACTGCGAAAAATGTCATCCTGGTTCACAAACCATACATGACGCGCCGGTTCAAAGCCACGGCCGAAAAACAGTGGCCGACGCCACAGCCGAATTTCTACGTCACGTCGATTAACGAAAATTTTCGCGAATATATGCAGCGCGAGAAAGCGATCAGTCTGGCCAAACGCACGATCGCGTCGATGCTCGGCGATTACCAACGAATTGATGAATACGCCGCAAAAGGTTTTCAGACCGCGCAGCCGTTTTCGCAGGAAGCCGAAAACGCATCTCGCAGATTGCGTAAGCGCGGATTCTCAGCAAAAACTCAGGATTCTACATTGTCGACGGAAAATTTCGCGAAATAACTACGCCGCCAAACCAAAATCTGCCTGCGAAGATTCGGCGAGGTCTTTCGCTATTCTGGCCCAATGCTCTGCGACGTCACCCGGCGCGAGCGCTTGGTCGGGAATCACTTGGCCGTCCATGATGACTTCGCTATAAGTTTTCGCGTGGTTCGCCGCCGTTTCTGGCAGCGTTTCAGTACTTTTCGCAACATTTTGATTCGACAGATTCGCCACGCACTCGGCCAAATTGCGATAAAATCCCATATTGACGTTGATTCGATTGATCTGTTCCGGCGAAAGTTCCGGTTTCGGAGCCGGCGTCGATTCGTTTTTCAAACCGTAATACGCCATCGCGCCACCGACGATGTTACGCGCATCTTGAAAATCGCGATTCAACTCCAATTTCATGACTTGATTGTATCACTTACAATGCGAAATGTCAATATACAAAACGCTCGTGTTTTTGCTATAATAATAGAGAACATGCCAAAAACAAACACCCCGAAAAAGCCCGGACGATTTCACCGTTGGTTCGCCAAACGACCGGTTCGTTATGGGGTGGCGATCGGCGGATTGGTTTTGGCGGGCGGATTGATAGCTTTCGCGATATTTTTCCGCGCACCCAAACAAGAAGTCGCCGTCAACGCCGTTCCCGACAAGTCCGAAAAATACGTGCCGCCGACTTACCATTCGCCATTAACCGGAATGAAAGTCAACACCGAATCCATTACCAAGCGTCCGGTCACCGCCGTGATGATCGAAAACTCACCCGACGCTCGGCCGCAGTCAGGATTGAAAAACATGGGCGTCGTCTACGAAGCCGTCGCCGAAGGCGGCATCACGCGCTTCGTCGGTTTGTACCAAGAATCCGAGCCAGCGCTGATCGGTCCAGTTCGTTCGTTGCGGCCGTACTATGTCGAGTGGGCCGCGCCGTTCGACCCAGCGGTGGCCCACGTTGGCGGCAGCCTCAATTCGCTGAATATGATTCGCAGCGGCAATTACGGCGTCGATTTGGATCAGTTTTTCAACGATGGCGCATATTGGCGCACGGCTGACCGCTGGGCGCCGCACAATGTTTACACCGATTATGCGCATCTGCGCGATTTGGAAAACAGCAAAGGCAAAGCCACTTCATCATTTGCCGGATTCCCGCGCACCGATGGCAAACCGTTCGCCACGCCCGACGCCACGCACGTGCACATGGGCGTTTCCACCGGCACATTTGACGTGACGTATGATTTCGACGCTGCGTCAAATACGTATATTCGAAAACAGGGCGGCGAAAATCACGTCGACCGCGAAAACGGCCAAATCCAGCCCAGCGTCGCCATCGCCATTCGAGTCCAGATGACGCTCGGGTTCGAAGACGGCTACCGCGAACAAATTCCGACATCCGGCAACGGCGAATGTTTTGTGTTTCAAAACGGCGTCGCTCAACATTGCATTTGGAAAAAAGCCAGCGACAAAGAACAAATTCAGTTCATTGGCGACGACGGCAATCCGATCAAACTTAACCGCGGACAAACCTGGATCACCGCTGTTCCGCAGGAGAATGACATATCATGGCAATGAGCCGTTTGGACGAATTTTATCCGAAACATTTCACGAAAAGTTTGTTTTGGCTGGTATTGACACAGACTGTGATTATGGGCGTGGCATCGATTGTTTTCGCTTGTTTCGCAACCTTGACGACACTTCACGTTTTGGTTGATATGTTTTTCGCAGCCATAGTGTTTTTGGCGCTGGAATTTTCGATCGGAATGTTGTATTTGAAAATGGTTCTAGAGCCAACCCAAATGTTGACCAGCGCAATCATTCATGTTTCCGGCGAAGATACCGTTATTCAACCGCCGCAAATCAACGAAAAACGCCACGAACAAAGCGGACTCAAAGACATGATTCAAACCGTCTACGAAATCAACAGCCGGCCGCTTGTTATCGAAAAAACGCCAGAAACCGACGCCGAAAAAGCTCAACTTATCGTCAACGCGCTGCCGGTCGGCATCATTGCGCTCGATGCGGAGCGCAACGTGATTTTTCGCAACAATTTGGCGCCGATTTACACCGACCCGGAAGGCAATCAGCACGTGCAACTGGTTTTCGACGACGACAACGTCAATTCATTGTGGTCGTGGTTGGGCGAGTCTGAACAAACCGCCGTCAGCAGCGACAATATCTGGACGCGCGTCCAAAACGTCGTACCCGGCGAAAACAACCGCAAATTATTCGACGTCGTGGCTCACTACAAAAAGAACGCGCCCAGCGGCATCGAAACCATCATCATCACAACCGACCGCACCAGCGCCTACATCAACGACGAAACGACCATGGATTTCATCGCGCTGGCAGCCCACGAACTGCGCGGACCGATTACCGTGATTCGCGGTTATTTGGACGTTTTGGCCGAAGAATTATCACCGTCGTTGACCGGCGATCAGCACGAATTAATCGACCGGTTGTACGTGTCGAGCAACCGCTTGTCCAGCTACATCAACAACATTCTGAACGCCAGCCGCTACGACCGTCGCCATCTGAAATTGTCGCTGCACGAAATGACCGTTTCCGATCTGATCGACGGCGTCCGCGAAGACATGACACTGCGTGCTCATACGCTCGACCGGACAATTTCGTTTGACATTCCGGACGATTTGCCGACTGTCGCCGCTGACAAATCGAGTGTTAGCGAAGTTTTGTCAAACTTAATCGACAACGCCATCAAATACAGCCGCGAAAACGGCGCTATCCAAGTCACGGCGCAGGATGACGGCGACTACGTGGAGTTTTCGGTTATCGACCACGGAATCGGCATTCCGTCCAGCGTTGCTGGCCAATTATTCAGCAAATTCTACCGTTCGCACCGATCCAGCAACTCCGTCAGCGGCACCGGATTGGGACTATACATTTCGCGGGCCATCGTCGAAAGCCACGGCGGCACCATCGGCGTACGATCGACCGAAGGCCGCGGCAGCACGTTTAGCTTCACGCTACCGGTTTATGCGACCGTTGCCGAAAAACTTAAACTAAGCGATAATAAAAACGACGCTATCGTCAAAGGAAGCGGGAGTTGGATTCGCAACCACTCCATGTACAAAGGATAATATGAAAAAGATTTTAGTCATCGAAGACGACCGTTTCATCGGCGAAATGTATGTTCGTAGTTTGCGAAAAGCCAGCTACGAGGTCGATTGGGTTGTCGGCGGCAACGAAGGATTAACAGCGGCGGTTGCGAAAAAATATGATCTGATTTTGCTGGACATCATGCTGCCAGAAAAACAGGGAACTGAAATCTTGCAATATCTGCGCAATTCCCACGAGGACAAAATCCCCGGCACCAAAGTTCTGGTCATGACGAATTTCGAACAAGACGAGCAATCGCGCGCCGCCATGGAGGCCAACGCCGACGGATATTTGATCAAGGCGGATATTACGCCGCATAAACTTTTGGATATTATTGCGAAGTTGCTGGGTTGACGCCGTACACAATGCGTGACAAATTACCCGATGAAATTATTCAAGCGGCCGAAAAAGCCGCAGCAGCCACACCCGATAGTGCCGCTGCGATAGCAGAAATCAACCAGAATTATGATTTGTCGCCCGCAACGCGCGTGCTGGCTCGGCTCGCCATAGTCGAACAAAACGCAGCTGACCCGACTGTCAGACGCGACGCTATAATTTATCACATGGCAAGAGTTGCGGCACTGGCCGTGAAACGCCGCATCGATTTTGATAAGGCGCTACGCGAGTATCGCGCCTTGCGGGCGAACTTTGTGCCCAAAAACAACGTTCGGGCGTGAATCGATTCTTTACGAAAAGTACGTTATTTGCTAGAATATCTCTGTTGGCCTCATCGTCTAACGGTTAGGACACAAGGTTCTCATCCTTGCAATCGGGGTTCGATTCCCCGTGAGGTCACCAAACTAGCCTTACACGAACCCCGGTTGCCGCCGGGGTTCGTTTCGTTGTTGTCGAGCAGTCCCGAAGCTTCCACCAAACTGTCCTTACACAAACACCGGTCTGTAGAGGCTGAGGTTTGGCCTGAGGCCTCGCCGTTGGCGGGGCCTTTGGTGTGTCCGGGGTGGTGGGCTTCCTGGACCGTACCGCTGGTGTCGGAGCCGACGGCGATGG
>JAVBQO010000004.1:0-100429 GCA_031548885.1 Saccharimonadaceae bacterium (SeqCode) | reverse complement strand
TTTCCACTCATAATTATAAAAAAATCGGGGGGGATCGGCGACGCAGTCGCCAAATTAAAATCGTGGTAAATTTTGGTTTCAGTCCGCTTCGCGAACGCGGCACAACTTACTTTTCAACTTTTCATGCTAAAATAGGTTCGTTGTATAAACGGCACGAACTGCGAAATTTCATTTTGTCCGCCGTTCCGGCGGGCAAAATGAAATTTCGCAGTTCGTGGTGCGCCAACATCACGCGATGCTGAACCTTTTTGCATTATAGCCGATTGGTTGATAAATCACCAAGATATAGATTGGAAAATTCGCAATACGAGCATAGATCCGATACGATATTTCAATCTGTATATCTACTAATATAATTACAAGGAAGGATGCATTGAACCAACCAAGACTCATTCAAAACGCATGATCTCTCATTTTTCTGTTGTGCTCTATGATGAGATTGTTAGCTTCGCCTATCGCATCCTTATGAACCGTCATATATTCCCTATGTAACCAGTGATAAAGTTTATCTATGTCCTCTCGGTGCATTCGTACTAAATCCTGCAAATTCATCTTTGAATTTGGTTGCTTCATTTGCTTCGTCAAGAATGACCTTGCATTAACGTGCCAACCGTCCCAATTAAGCATGTCGTCATCAACTCCTAGAGAAAAATCGACAGTCTCTAAATCGTTACCGTCTGCATCTCGAACAATATTGAGTGTAATCGCCAAGCTGGGAACATCGCTGTGTAAAAAATAATTGCGTAAATTCTTAACAAAAACAATGTGCTCTATTTTGCCCAAATCTTTTACTTTGTGCGCATATTCATCTACCAGATCCTTATTGTCCTGTTTCTTCATAAGGTTCCTCGTGTGGTCTACAAGCGTTGCTGCAGCTGAAGCAAAGTTATGAAGCATCATTGCAGGTAACTCGTAATTTGAATTATCATGTTGCACCCGCCCCATATTTGACACTAAGTTATCTATAAACCCTTGGTCTTCCTTTCCGTGGCTGCACAAAGAGTCAATGGCTCTGCAGTTACCCCAGTACACCCCTCGCCATACTAGATCAAGGTTCGACCACTCACGCGAAGCAACTGCTCCTGGGTGTGACTGACATTCTTTTTGAGATGCCCTATATGATTTCAAAAATTGCTCTTCCTCGCTCGTCATAAGCAGAATTATAAAAGATAATCAATTCACATTCAATTTAATACAACATACTTTGGTTACGTCGCACAATCTACGTTGCGCGACATGGTTAACAGAGGTGAGTCATTTTGCAATTCCAATATCACGATGTCAAGGCTTCAAGTAAAATAACTCCACCCCTGTTAAAAAACATATTAGAACACATTCAGTTTTTCCAAAATACGACACGATTATTTTTGATGATAGTGTCGTTTTCGTATTACGCCCAGCTTGGATTATAATTAGAATAAGTCGTTTTATAGCGACGAGACCTAAACTAGCTTGCTGGCATGGTCGAATAAAATCTGTACTGAAAATATAAAACTCGTCGTCAGAGTTCTGTTTTCAGTACAGTTGCATTCCGAAAGGTTTGTAGGTGGCTTCGGCTATCGCTGGCGGCGAGTTTTTTGTTTGTCGCTATATACAATCAAACCGAACGGAGGAAAAATGGCGACGACAGGAAGCACAAGGCGAAAAGCGGCAATATTATTAATGACAATTCCCGCAGCGTGCGCGATAGTCAGCATCATGCTTTACATGATAGTGAATTGGCAGTCTGGCGACACAAGCGGATCGAATCAAACGACCTATTCGCAAAGCGTATCACCACAGTGTAGTAGTGGCGGCCTATCCTCTGCCTTGGATGAATCGTGCTACCCAACCGAAACCACCGATTCGACCTCTACGTCGGTATCGGGAAACGTTGCGAATATAATTCTATATGCTATCGGTGTCTTGAGTGTCTTTGCATTCGTTCCCTGTATGGCTATCGGGATAGTCTTGCTAGTATCGGACAAAAAGCCAACGGACGACGATAACTTGCCCAAGATTCACATTAAAAACGAATTGGGCAAAGAGTAGTCGCCATGTGGTATGCAATAGGGATTATTTCACTCATAACTTCGCTCGTGTTTACGAAACTGTTATTTAACAAGATGTATCGTGGCGACGCCAGTGTCGAAGATTTTCAAGGGTATGGTATCGGAATTGGCGTAACTGGCGGCGTGCTTGTATTGGTCGTAGTGATTCTGCAACTTCGCCGGCTACTTGTACAAAACAAAAATCAAGATGATCCAGAGAAATCAAAACTTTGCTATGAGGCATTCAAAAACTATTCGTTAACCACGTTTTTTGTTTCGCTTGGAGCGGTTTTTATTATTAGTACTTTTATGTTAATGCAGCAATAAATCGTAAAAAAGGAATTACAAAATGAACGAAAACCACAAAGAGCGGCGCGAAGGAATCATCGCTACGATCGTAATCGTATTGATCGTTGGCACACTAGCGATTGTTGTGGTCACTAATCTGATGAAATTGAACCAAAATATATACTGCACGAAAAATGCCACTATCGAATTTCGCGATAACGCGGTCGATGAAAAGGGTCAAGTACTGGGCAGACAAGAGAATGACAGCCCTACGCCACTTTTGCGCGACGCCAATGCCGATATCTTTATATATGCAAAAAAGAACGTTGTAGATTATGGATCGGGTTGCAAAGAATTCAGCGATCTGTCGTTTGGCGCGAAATGGAATAGAATTCTGGAATCGATTGGCCTGCGCGAAAGATAGAATATGCGCAAGATATTTACACCATCATTTATCGCCAGATGTGCAGCCGGGGTAGTCGTGTTTGCAATTGGAATTGCAGTCATATCAAACGCCACCAAACAAAACCCCGAAGATTGCACGGCAAAACAATCCTACTCATACGCAGACCAAAAATGCAGAGACAAAACACAGCGCGAACTAGACCAGGAAGAATACGATGCGTGGATGCAAAGCGAACGCGAATCGCTTGCGAAACGCGACGCCGCTGTCCAAAGCGGCAAAAACAGTGGCTCGATATGCCTGAACGTCGAGGAGGCGGCGCAAAACATAGGCAAAGATATGTGTGTCGTTTACTCTGTTGGCTATTTATATCGCACGGAAAAAGGTTACACTTTTCTAAATGAAAAGAAAGGTTACGAATCACGCTTTGTTGCGCCAATCTTCAACCCTAACCTAGTAAGTTTTGAGTACGCCCAAGAGAACTACCTGGGCAAGCAGATTGCGGTCAGTGGCGTCATCAGTTCATACGAAGGCGTTCCACAAATCAAGATAGAATCATTACAGCAAATCACCACACCAACGAGACTTTACTGCGATACGAGTTTTGGCTGCGTATATAGTCGGTAGAATAGCAACCCGGCGGAGAGCACCCCGTTACATATGACTGATAGTGCACCTAAGCAATTTCTGATATTGGCGTTTTGAGTAGTACGCCTTGAAAGTACTAATAAATTATAACTTTAGATGTGGCCGTACGGACTTTATAAATTTGATATGTGTAAAAGCTAAATAACCCCTGTCTATACCGCAAAAAACGTTCATCTACTGCAAGACTGGGATGTAAACTTTTTTCGCATACAACCGTAGGAATGAGATTAGCCGATATTTAGTGGAAAAAGCGAGCAGGTAGTAGTTTATTTTTAAAAGTTTTCATAAATTATTTTTGAGTAGTAGACTGAGAATCGAATATTTTGGCGATAAAGTGTTTCGCAAACTGATAGAATAACTACATGATATCTGGCGGATTAGTTGATCGACTCGATGCGTTGTATGAAAAGATAAATACGGCACAGACCACTGTTATTTTCTTGACGCTTTTGTCCGCATATACCGAAAAGCTCTTCGCAGATCCTGAAATTCGTAGGCAACTCGATGAGTCTATCGAGCAAGCTTCGCAATCCGACAAACCGTCTTTTGATGAAATAATGAGTGATTCGCAGATATTTATGGATAGGCTTCTGGCCGACTCTGAATTGCCAAATATTCGCAGAACAATCCAACTTAAAATCATCTCGCTCAGTGAAAAAAGCCGAACTACTCTGCTCTCTCTTGATGATGGGATATTGTCTGATACTGACGAGCTTCTATCGCAACTAGAAATCGCTCTCTGTGATTTCACACTTCAACTTGCTGAACGAAATGCTTGCGAAAAGTGGGATGCATACATGCAATATTTCCAAGATCCGAAACCATCTGACGCTCAAGATTATCCGGAAATATTTATTGGCGTTCTATCCATTGTGCAGTATCGCAAAGCGTCGCAGCTTGATAACGATTCTGAAAATAACAAATTCGAAGAAGCGTACCGCGAACTATCCAAGTATTACAACCTCATTGTTGCGAAAGATGTTGCACCGGCAAGCTATTGTGACGAGCTCTACATTCAAGGTTACAGGCTAGCAAAGTATGACGACAAGCCGATCAATGAAGCTGATGTTTTTCTGACAGACATCATGTTCGACACACAAGTACTCGCCTTTAGCTCTAAAACACTGTTATCGGCGCTTAGGACGCTTCATACGCATGTTAATATTTCGCAACAGGGCATAGTTTCCGTGCCGATACAAAAGCTGGGGTTAGGCGAATTCTCCATCGTTAATGAAAATCAGTTATACAAGAACGGCAGACTGCTCGATTTGCACAGTCCGCAGCTACTGAGTTTGATGGTCGCTTTTGCGAAAGCCAAAAGGTACGAACTGAGTTACGATAAAATCGTAGAAGCGATCGACATGAATCGCGAAACATCCTACGATCCCAAAACGATACAGAGCCGCATATCTTCGTTAAACAAGGAATTAGGCAAAGCCGAATCTGGCAAAAACCATATTCGCAAGGTTTCCGGCAGCAAGAATACCTACCGATTTTTCTTATAACTTTCTCATAACATTTGTGTTTGGTATGGGAAATCCCTAGTTAAGAATGGGGGTAGATGAATGACAGCAACGAGGCCAATGACACAATTGCAGCGCACGAGGACGATGCGTTAATTGAATTATTGGAATTGTTGCAATCTATTGATGATAGCGAAGAAAGTATAAAGCTAAACACGAATTCCATCAGAGATAACAACAGCGGACGTATATTGTTTTAGTCAAATGCTAAAATCAATATATGAGCAATCGTCGCACCGAACTATCAAACGAAGACTTCAAAAAATTAAAATACGCGTTATACATTCGCAAATCGTCAGAGGACAACAACAGCCAGGTTCGCTCCACTGACGATCAGGAAAAGGAGTGTCGCAAACTTGCGAAGCAGCACGGGCTAAATATTGTTGATGTTTTCAAAGACGAGACTTCCGCAAGAATTGCAAACAATCGTGCCAGTTTCGATGACTTATTGCAAAAAGTCGAAACAGGAAAATATGACGGCATTATAGCATGGCATCCAGATCGGCTAAGCCGCAACATGCTTGAGAGCGGCAAGATTATTGACATGCTCGATAACTACATAATTAAAGACCTACGCTTCGTTACGCATCAGTTCACAAACAATGCCAACGGCAAAATGATGCTCGGCATGATGTTCGTCTTTTCTAAAAATTACACTGACGGCATGAGCGAAAACATTATGCGAGGAATTGACGGCAACCTTGAGGACGGAAAGTCTGGCGGGCAATATAAATGGGGTTATATACGCGATGATGTTACGGGTTATTACGTTACCGACCAGTTCTTCCCTATTATTAAAAACGGATGGATTATGCGAGCCGACGGCGCTACATATGACGAGATTCTTGAATACTGGAAAGCGCACAATGTCCACCGCATGACCAAGATCAATCGTCGTAACAAAGTTAGCCGTCGAATAAACCCGAATCGAAATGCCGTAGCGAACGTTATGCGTGACTCCTTTTACTACGGAAAGTTAACTCAGGTCGACGACGTCATTGATTTATCTCTGCATTACGATTTTAAGACCATGGTAGATGAAGAGCTGTACAACAGAGTACAATCGCTAGCTTACACGCGAAAACGCGACACACACGACAAGAAGCGTTTCATATTCAAACCGCTCGAAGGCATCGTACTTTGCGGAGTTTGCAATGGCCCCAAGCCCATGAAAGCGGATCGCACTCGGCGCGGCAGTAAGGGTGATGCTCATGTGCTAAGCTACACATGCAAGAATCAAGGCTGTACGCGTAAGGTCAAATCAGTGCGTGCACATTTTATTTTCGATGGCCTATATAGAATCCTGGAGGATTTCAATCTCAATGACGAAGCTTACGAACGGTATAGCAAGCGATTCAAAACCCATACAAGCAAGGCCATCGTATCTATCAAAGAGGATATCACGAGCATTTCAGGAGCGATTAAATATAAGAATGGCGAGATCAAGCGTCTTTCGTCAGGGCTAGCAAATATACCAGCAACCTCTCCCGCATTCGAAATCAATTCGAGCCAAATCGCAGAGCTAGATGGTGAGATCAAAAAGTTAACCAAGAAACGCAAGGATTTGAGTGATAAAATAGCCGATCCGAACAAAATTCAACTTACCAAAGATGAAATGTTGAACCTGCTAAAAACGGCCGCTGACAAGATGAGAGCGGGCAATCCAGTAGAGAAAGATCAATTGGTGCGAATTTTGATGCTGAACCTAGTCATAGATGACAAAAGAGCGGTCTCCTACCTCTGGAAACCGCCCTTTGATGAACTTGTAAAAGCCGTTAAATTCACGTCTGGTGCGCGAAAGAGGACTTGAACCTCCACGAGCGTAATGCTCACTAGCTCCTGAAGCTAGCGCGTCTACCAATTCCGCCACTCGCGCATATTTGATTGTAAAGTTTTCGCAAACTCAACAAAATTATTCTACCGAAATCGCACGTTTTTCGCAAGCTAAATTCGCGGCTGATATTCGGCCAAATGCGTCAAATCGTATTCCGTGCGCAGCGCCGCCACGACATCTTTCAATTCTGTATCAGTTTTGACACCGGGGTTCAACACGCCGCGCGGGTCGAAAATTTGCTTGACCTGAGCATAAACTTTCGCCAAATCGTCGCCGTACTGCGACCGCACGAACGGCACGCGCAATCGGCCATCGCCGTATTCGCCAGCAACCGAACCGTCCAATTTTGCAACGATTTCGTGATAACTTTTCATGAATTTGAAAACTTTTTGGCGATCGCCGATTTTTCGCAAATCCAACAACGGTTGCACGTTCAAGTTTCCGTCGCCAATGTGGCCCCAAATCGCGGCTTGAACATGATAACGGCGCAACAATTCCTGCACCTGTGTCAACAATTCGTTCATTTTCGCGGTCTCGACAGTTGCGTCGCCGGTAACGGGCAGCGCAGCCTGATTGTTTTCGCTATAATTCGTAATGGTTGACACGCTGTGGCGAATGTCCCACAAACTTTCCTGCTCTTCCCAATTCTGCGCCGTGACAACATCGCCGTGTTCTTGCAATATTTTTGCAGCTTGTTTGGATTTTTTGCTACGTTTGCTGGCCGACGAATCGTCAAATTCTAGCAACAAAATCGCTGCCGGACGTGCGTTGCCGAATTTTTTGTAAGGTTTCGCGCCGGTTTGGCGTTCAATAATTTCCAGCGTGCTGCCATCAATAAACTCCAGCGTACTAGGTTCCAGTTCGCGTAGTTCCGTCACAATTTTTCCCAAATCGTCAGTCGTGCGCAGCGCCGCCGCCATCAATTCTGCTGCGTCGGGACGCGGCATTAGTTTCACAATCGCCTGCGTGACAATGCCGAGCGTTCCCTGCGAGCCGACGATCAGCGGCGTCAAATCAAACGTTCCGTCAGCGTTTTTGACCCGTTCGATGGCATAGCCGGTGCTGTCGGGTAATTTCTGGGCGGACTTTTTCGCCAAGATCGCCACATTGTCGGTAATCAATCCGTCCAACGCGCGGTAAATTTCGCCTTCCATACCCGGCAAACCTTTTTTCGCATTCAATTCGCGCTTGTTCAATCGGCCGGTTTGGATAACTTCGCCGTTGGCCAACACGACTTCTAGCCGGTCGGTCCAATTGCGCATCGAACCGTATTTCAATGCTTTTTCGCCAGAAGTATTGTTGGCGATCGCGCCGCCGATCGTCGAATATTTGAAACTGGACGGAAACGGCGGCAGAAATAATCCGTGCGTCGCCATGGCTTCTTGCAAAGCTTTGAAGTTCATGCCCGGTTGCACCCGAACCATGCGCGTTTTGGTGTCGAGTTCCAGAATTTTTTGCATGTGCGCCGGAAAAACCATCACGATGCCGTTGCCGATTGCCGCGCCGGTTTGGTCGGTGCCGCTGCCGCGCGCCGTGATCGGCAAAACGTGGCCTTTTTCGGCCAGTTGCCAAGTGAAGCGAGCCACTTTTCGCACATCATTGGTCGTTCGCGGATAGACAATAATCTGCGGCGTTTTTGTCAAAATACTAGCGTCGGTCGCGAAAAATTTCCGCACCCGCGGCGACGACACAACTTCGCCATTCAAATGTTGCTGCAGGTAGTTCGCGATTTTACTCATTTTCCTCCACTTTTCGCATTCACGATTGTGTTTATTATAGCACGCGGGCGGTTTTGCGAAAATAACTCGTGAGCGATCCGATTCTGCTTGCCCGAGTCCGAACAATTTGCAGCGCGGAACAAAATGTCTTGAGCAAATTCATTCGGAGAAGTTTGCACACCGGTTGTTTTACCAATTTACAGATTGAAAGCAAACGAAAAAGACGCCGAAGCGTCTTCATTTTCCCATATGGTGCGGGTTAAGAGACTCTAACTCTCGACCTCTTCCTTGGCAAGGAAGCGCTCTAACAACTGAGCTAAACCCGCATGACACCAATTATTTTATCGAATTGTTTGCGAAAAATCAACAGGCCAAAGCACGCAGAAGCGCTTAAACCGCCTCATTATTCAGATTTGTCATTCAGCGTTATATTGACATATCCATCATTTAGTTGTATAGTTAAATAATGAGCTCTCTCGAGTACCGCAATCTACAGCAAACGGTCCAGGAAACTTTACACAATCCCGATCCGGACCATATTTTCGCGGTTCGCGGGAGGATTCCGGTCAGCATGTCGTCAACTGTATTTGCGGCATTGCTGAATGGCCTAAGAGAAAATGGCCTCGACGACCCGTATATCGTTCGAACTGGCGAATTTGTCAAAGAAAACTACCCCGACGAACGCAATCAACCCGCGCCCGACGAGCTGAACCGGCAAATGTACGGCAATCTGCCGCAGGATCGCATAGTACTGCTCGAAGGCAAGCTCGCCGACGCTGCGTTCGATATGGTAGTAGCGGATCGGAAAATTACATATTTTGACATAATTTCGGACGTGCATCTGCGAAACGCAGCGCGTTTGGCTGATCGTGATTTTCGCGAAGGCAAAATTGATGATTGGTTCGTACCGGCAACCATTTGGAACAGCGACATGACTGATTGCCTCACGGAGAGTCTGGCACTATTGCAAAAACGCATCGGCTACAATCAAAAACAGTTGTTCAGCCAGTATACGCGGCCAAAACGTACCGTCAAACCACTTGTCATCGATTCAAGTCGCTGGTCGCGTCCAGAAATCGAAGGTTTATTTTTGCCAGAAAGATTTACTCCGGAAATAGAGTTCGACATCATGAAATGCGAGATTAGTGACCTGGAGAATTTATCAGAGCGCGTGTTGGGCAAAGAGTTCGTCGAGTCCAAAATCATCGGCCGCCGCCCAAATGATCTACAGGAGAAAAAGGAGGAAGCTCGCTCCTTTATGATCAAAACACTGAGGGCAATCTTGCGAGCAGCACCGGACATAAATCCAAAAATTTCGCGTGACTTTTCTAGCCACAACGAAACTGGCGTCGACCCGGATAGCGGGAAAATTCTGCCGACGGGACTCGCTGCAGTTTTGACCGACAATTGGCCTGCTGATTTCAAACCTAGAGGCTTAGCGGACGTATTTTGCGAATAATCGACCGGCTATAGCCGAAAGCTGCCAGCCCGATGTTCCCGCACGAAATTTTTCGCATTTTCCGACAGACCATTCTCTATTTTGCACAACTCGACAATCGAAAAGTACGCGAACGAATCGTGCGTTTGCGGCTCCATGATTTTTGGATCGCCACTGATAATTTTCGCACGAATCCAACAATAGCTCATCTCGTTGTCGTCCTCCGAAAAGCAGTGCTCGCCCAGCAGTTCGCCCGTTTCAACCTTGATGCCAAGTTCTTCGGCCAGTTCGCGTTCGGCCGTTTGCGAAATCGTTTCGCCGTCCTCGATTTTGCCGCCGGGAATTTCCCACTGCGTGCGTTTCGGCGTGTTGCGATGCAACATCAGTATTGCGCCAGTTTTGTCAGTGATGACGCAACCGGCCAGCCGGAGCACTACTTTTCGCCCCGCTGCTTACCACGCAGCGCATCCAACAATTCAACCGGGAACAAAACCATCGTTTTCTGTGACGGTTCGGTCGAAATCCGTTCCAACGTATTCAAAGTTCGCAGGTTGATTGCGCCCGGCGCGGCGGCCAGCATCTCAGCGGCTTCTGCCAAAGTTTTCGACGCGGCCTTTTCGCCATCGGCGTTGATGATATTGGCGCGGCGTTCGCGCTCGGCCTCGGCCTGTTTGGCCATGGCGCGTTTCATGTCCTGCGGCAATTCGATGTTTTGGATTTTGACAGTTTCGACGTCGATTCCCCACGGTTCGGTGTGTTGGTCAACGATGGTTTTGATCTGTTCGCTGATTTCGTCGCGCTTGGATAACAATTCGTCCATTTCGACATTTCCGGTCACATCGCGCAACGCCGCTTGGGCGAATTGCGATGTCGCGTAAATATAATTCGTTGTTTCCAGAATTGCTTTTTCCGGGTTGACGGCGCGAAAATAGACAACTGCGTCAACACCGACGGTCACGTTATCTTTGGTAATGACTTCTTGTTTCGGGACGTCGATCGGCGTCGAACGCACGTCAACAAAAATTACCCGTTGGAAAATTGGCAAGATAATTTTCAAGCCCGGCTGGCGCACGCCGGTAAATTTCCCCAATGTCAAAATCACACCGCGCTGATATTGATTGATAATTTTGATGCCACACAGGAAATAAACCACCAGAACCGCTATCACAATCCATAGCCAAACCATATCATTTCTCCTCTTTTATTTACGTTTATTCACTGGCCCCAAGCGCCGGACTGGCGCAGTTGCACGCATAAATCGCTTCGCCATTTTCGTCAATTTCCGTTCCGCATTCGCAAACCATTGTGTCTATATTATACACGACTGAGCGCCAAATTGATAAGCCGCTCAATCAGTTGCGGATACGTCACGCCAGCTGCCATCCACAATTTCGGATACATACTGATATTGGTGAAGCCCGGCAAAGTGTTGACTTCATTGACATAAATTTCGCCGTTTTTTGCCAAGAAAAAGTCAACCCGCGCCAAGCCGGAGCAGTTTAGGATTTCGAAAACTTGCAACGCCTGCATGCGGATCTGTTCACGGGTTTCGTCGGGCAAATCCGCCGGGATTTGGATTTTGGCCGTCGATCCAGTGCCGTATTTGGTGTCATAATCATAAAAGTCGGCTGCCGTAATTTCGCCGACATCGCTAGCTTCGACAGTTGGCGGATTGCCGAGCACCGCAACCTCCAATTCGCGGCCGGCGATGGCCTGTTCAATCAAAACTTGGCTATCGTATCGGAATGCTTCGTCTAGCGCGTTTGTTAGTTCCGTCTGACTTCGTACGCGCGACACGCCGACCGACGAGCCCTGTGCAGTTGGTTTGACGAACAAATCGTCGCCTAGCCGCACCGATAATTCCGCGAAATTCGGCGCTTTTTGCCACCTCATGACCGATTTGTGCGGCGCGGTTTTTAGCCCCATGCCTTGCAGCAAATGTTTCGCCAAATCTTTGTCCATGCATACCGCCGATGCTGCAATGTCACAGCCGACAATCGGGATATTCAATAACTGCGCTAAACCTTGCACTGAACCGTCTTCGCCGCCGCGCCCGTGCAGAATTGGCAAAATCACGTCCGGTTTCAATACATTTCGCGACTGCATGCCAACAAAACCACCCGCGCCCAATACCGGCATGATTTGCTCGGCCTCGTCCAAAATAATTTCGTCGTCAAAATTGTCCAGCAACCACCAATGGCCGTGCTTGTCGATATACACAGGAATCACGTCGAATTTCGCATCGTCGATCGCCGCGTAAACATTTTTCGCCGAGTTAATAGACACCTCGTGCTCCGAAGATTCGCCGCCGAATAGTAATAAAACTTTCGTGCGATTCATGCTCAAATTATATCATGTCCGCATGCTAGAATTGAAACATGCCAAGGAGAATGTTATTGATAGCGAAGAACCTGGGTGCAGTCCGCAATTTCATTCCGAACCGTTCACGAATCGTATTTGTCCCTACCGCTGGAAACGTTTACGAAAATCCAACATTTGTCTACGACGATTTTTCAAAATTACAATCCGCAGGATATCGATTAACGAACATCGATTTATCGCAAATTAGCGCCTCGCAGCTACGCCAAGCTATCGATCAAAACGATGCGATCTATGTGGCTGGCGGAAATTCATTTTATTTGTTGGACGAACTGAAAAAATTCGGCCACGATAAGATCATTATCGACGCAGTCAATCGCGAAATTCCTTACGTCGGCGCTAGCGCTGGTGCGGCAATCTTGGGGCCGTCGATTGCACCAATGCAATTTCTGGACGACGCATTAAAAGCGCCCGATTTGCGAAATTACGACGGCCTCAATTTGATCGATTTCGTGCCTATGCCGCATTTCGGCACGGAAAAATATTCGGCGCAATATGACAAACTGGCGAAAAACTATACTGGTAAGTTTAATTTTGAACCTCTTCCAAACGATCAAGCGATTGTGATCGACGGCGAAAATCCTCCGCAAAAAATCGATTCGGCCGTAACCATTTGACGAACGTGCGCAAAAATTATAAAAGCGCTATAATTAAAACATGCAACCCCTCGCCGATCGCCTGCGCCCAACCAAACTGTCCGAGATTATCGGCCAGCAGCATTTGGTTGGGCCAGGCAAAATCTTGACAAAAATCGTCGAGTCGCGCGAACCAGTTTCGTTGATTTTGTGGGGACCGCCGGGAACTGGCAAAACCACGTTGGCACGAATTATTGCGTCTGATTTGGATGCGGATTTCGTAGAAATTTCCGCCGTGACTGCAAAAAAGGCCGACGTCGTACAAATCGTCGAACGCGCTCGCCAAAACTGGAATTTACAAATTCGCACGATTTTGTTTGTCGACGAAATTCACCGTTTCAACAAAGCCCAACAAGACGCGTTTTTGCCCCACGTCGAATCCGGCCTGATCACGCTGATCGGCGCCACAACCGAAAATCCGTCGTTCGAAGTCATCACGCCGTTGATTTCGCGGTCGCGCGTCATCGTTTTGGAACAACTTTCGCGCGATGATTTGGTCAAGATCATCAAGCGTGCGTTAAAATCAGAAAACGCCACGAAAAAGATTTCGCCCAAAGCGATCGAGATGCTCGCGGAATTGTCGTCCGGCGACGCGCGGCGTGCACTCGGCACGTTGGAAGTCGCGTTAGAGCTTTCGCAAAACACGAAAATCACGCCCGAAATCGTCCAACAAGCCGCCGGAAAAAGATTGCCGGGATTTGATAAAAAAGGCGACATGCACTACGACGTGATTTCGGCCTTCATCAAATCGATGCGCGCGTCCGACGTCGACGCCACGCTGTATTATTTGGCGCGTATGATCGCGGCCGGCGAAGATCCAAAATTCATCGCTAGGCGCATGATCGTTTTCGCGTCCGAGGACATCGGACTAGCCGGAAACGGTGCGGTCAGTTTGGCGGTTTCGGCGTTTGACGCCGTCGAACGCGTCGGCTTGCCGGAATGCAAATACGTGTTGTTTCACGTCGCGACGGCGCTTGCGAAAAGTGCGAAATCGCGCGAAACCACAGATTTGATGTACAAATTCGAAAAACTAGCCGAAAAATTCCCCGACTCACCCGTTCCATTGCACGTGCGAAACGCGCCGACGAAATTGATGAAGGATTTGGGATTCGGCAAAGATTACAAATGGGAAGCAGGGTTCAAACACGCAAAACCGTATTTGCCGAGCGAAGTTTCGAAAACAATCGATGATACAGATTCTGGTCAAACCCGGTAGCAAAATCGGCCCGAAAATTGTCGAATCCGACGACGGCCTGATTGTTTATCTGCGCGAAAAAGCGATCGGCGGCGCAGCAAACGCGGCGCTGTTTTCGGCACTTGCGAAACATTTCAAAATCCCGAAATCACAAATCCGCATTGTTCGCGGACATCGCGCTCGACGCAAATTCATTATCCTCGCGCCAGTTCGCTAAGGCCGCAGAGTACTCACGCAAATTCCGAATTCCCGATCCGACAAGATGAACGGTTGTCGCAGTCGCAATCGTTTCGCGGGCGGCGGTTGGCATTTTCGCGGCCAATGGCGAAGCCAAAAACGTGTTCGTAGTCAGCCGGTCGGCCGTGGTAAACTTTCCATTGAAAATCAAGGCGGGCCAATCGCGATTGTGCCACGCCTCGTCAAATGGCAAGGCGCTGATGTCCACAGCACCGGCCGATTTGGTATAAACTTCGTCGCGTTTCGCCGTTACCCAGGCATCGCGAGCCATACGCACCGCCACGTGCCCAACGTTCATGCGGCCGCGTCGCACCAAATCCAATTCAGCAGGAATAAACGAGAGTTTGTCGCCAATCAACTGGTCCAAAATGCCGCCGAGTTCCGTTTTCGCATCAAACCAACGTGCCGTTTCGCCATCCAACGCGTCGGTCGTCGCAACCAAAGCGTCGGCCACCAGCCAGCGCCAATCATTCAATTCATCCTGATCGGCGAACAATTTTGCCGTGTGATAAACCGGCCGCACAAAACTCAACGCTGTGGCCGCCATGAATCCAAATCTCTGATGCTCCGAAAAATCTGGCAGCTCGTTTTCGACAGTGGATCTATATGCGTCGGTCGCTGATTCAAACATTTTTGCCGCCTCGCTTTGCCAGCGCAAGCATATCAATTCCAGTCGCCGCCCACCCGACTGCGCCAGCGCCAATAATCAATGACCTTTTGGCGCGTTGCATATCGCGCAAAACTTTCTCGGCATTCGCGAAATCGTAATCCATCGCTTCGCCTGGCGACATTTTTCCATCGGAAACCGTACGCATCCGGAAATACGTTTCCGCAAAAGTTTCGACGTCCGTCATTTCCAACGCCAGGCCGCGCACGCCTTCCGCACCTTTTGCAAATACTGATGTGTGCGGCTGTTCGCCACGCAGCATTGTCGCGCCAGCAATTCCCATATTGGCAAGTTTCGGCGCACCAATCAAGCCAGCCTCTGTCAAACTCAACGCACCAATTGCGTAGCGCGTGCCTAGTCGACGCGACGCCTCAAACATATCGCGGCCAGCGTCGACAACTTCGCCCAGCGATGATTTTGTTCCCGTTTTGTCCGCAATAATTCCGTCGAAAAAATCAACCGGAATCGTCAAAGTGTCGCCCGCCAGCCCCGCCATTTTCGCCGTTCCACCGCACAAAAACAACATCGTATCATCATCCTCGGCCGCCCGCTCCATCATGCGATGACCACTGATGATAAGCGCCGAATTCGCGACACCAGCCATCGAAGCTATCAAATCCAATCGATTTGCTGGAGTGTCAATTCCGCCAGTTTCTGCAGCGCGTATCTGAAAACGATTCCACTGCTCGCGCGGAATGTTCTCCCAGTCTGCGCGCCCAATTGGCCTATGTAAATTAAATCCCATATTTACAGTATACGTTTTCATTGCCAAAACAAAAGCACGAGCACATTCGTTCGTGCTTAGAAATTTTGCGAAGCTCTACCCGCCGATCGCTTCTTCGATTCGCAACAATTCGTTGTATTTCGCCAACCGTTCCGACCGACTCAGCGATCCGGTTTTGATCTGCGAACACTTCAGCCCAACCGCCAAATGCGCGATCGTGGTGTCTTCGGTTTCGCCGCTGCGGTGCGACATGATGGTGTTCCAATTCATGGTGTGCGCCAACTGCACGGCGTCGATCGTTTCCGATAATGTGCCGATTTGGTTTGGTTTGATAAGGATCGCGTTGGCTGCATCGTCGGCAATCGCACGTTTCAACAGCTCGACATTTGTCACCAACAAATCGTCGCCGACCAATTGGATTTTCGCACCGATTTCACGGGTCAGCATCTGCCAACCTGCCCAATCGTTTTCGCCCAAGCCGTCTTCGATTGACATGATCGGATAAATTTCGCACAAATGTTTGTACCAGTCGACCATTTCGGCGCTGGTCAATTTCCGGTTTTCGGTTTTCAAATCGTACATGCCGTCCGCGTCGATCAATTCGCTAGCCGCCACGTCTAGTGCCAACGCCACGTCGTCGCCCGGTTTGTAGCCAGCTTTTTCGATTGCCGCGACCAGCAGTTGCAAAGCTTCTTCGTTGCCGCTGACGTGCGGCGCGAAACCGCCTTCGTCACCGACGGTTGTGCCGTAGCCTTTTTCTGCCAAAATCAATTTCAAGTTCATGAAAACTTCCGCACCCATTTGCAAGCGTTTGGCAAACGGCACGTCGGCACGCGGCACGATCATGAATTCCTGGATGTCGGTCGAGCCGGCGGCGTGCTTACCACCGTTGATCAAATTCATCAGCGGCAACGGCAATTTGAATTCCGCGTTGTCGATCAGACCACCGACGTAGACGTACAGCGGTTTTTTCGCAGCCAGCGCACTGGCTTTTGCGCACGCCAAACTAACCGATAAAATCGCATTCGCGCCCAATCTTGATTTGTTTTTTGTGCCGTCTAGGCCAATCATAGCGGTATCAATTGCGCGTTGATCAGCTGCGTCCATGCCAATCAACGCTGGCGCAACGATTTCATTGACGTTTTTGACGGCGTGCGAAACACCTTTGCCGTCGTAATCTTTGCCGCCGTCGCGCAGTTCCAATGCTTCACCGGCGCCAGTCGACGCGCCTGACGGAACCGCCGCGCGGCCCAGCGTCCCGTCGTCTAAAATCACGTCGGCTTCCACGGTTGGAAATCCGCGCGAGTCCAATATCATTCGTGCGTGAATTTTTGAAATGTTCATGGTTTAATTTTACACTTTTTGTGGTTTTTTGCGAAAGCATTCCGCAAATGAAACAGCGAATGACGCACGCCGACAAAACTGCTATAATCATAACCATGATAAAAATCGGCTTGTTATGCCTTGAACCACACGAAAAACAATTTTACGAAGAAAACCTGCGCGGGGATTTCGAACCGATTTTCTACGACGCGCCGGTAAATATTCGCAAACTCGATCCGGAAATCGAAGTTCTGTCGGTTTTCGTGGATTTCAATGTGACGCGCGATGTGATTGACTTATTGCCAAATCTGAAACTGATTGTTTGCCGTTCGACTGGCTACAACAACATCGACGGAACCGCCGCCAGCGAACGCGGCATCCGCATCGCCAACACGCCCGGCTACGGCGCTAGTTCGGTCGCGGAATACACATTTGCACTGATTTTGATGCTGAGTCGGAAATTGCCGGCGATTTTGCTCGAAACCAACAGTGGCGTTGTCGATCGCAAAATGGAGCGCGGATGGGATTTGCACGGCCGGACAATTGGCATTATTGGACTGGGGTCGATTGGGCGCGGCGTGGCGCAGATCGCTTATGGTTTTGGTATGCGAATTTTGGCATTTTCGCACAGCGAGGACGAAGAATTCGCCCGCCAGTACAAAATCGAATACACCACCGACACGACGCAGCTCTGTCGCGAATCGGACATCGTGACGCTGCATATTCCATATCGGCCGGAAAACCATCATTTTTTGAGTGCGAATTTGCTCGAACAAATGAAACCGACGGCGTTGGTTGTCAATACGGCACGCGGTGAATTGCTGAATACGTTGCAATTGGCGCGTATGCTCAAAGATCGCAAACTGGGCGGCGCGGCGTTGGACGTCGTCGAGGACGAAAATTATCTCAGTAACCCAAATGCGCTGATCGACCTGGCAGCCAGTGGCGACGAAATGGCCGTCGACAAATTACGCCACGCACTGGCGGTTTCGGCGATGGAACGCATGCCGAACGTTATCATTACCAATCACAACGGATACAACACGGTCGAGGCGCTGCAACGCATCAACGAAACGACTGTCAAAAATATTGTCAATTTCTACAACAATGGAAAGGTAGATTTCGTATGAGCGGAAAATTAATTGTCGTACGTCACAGCGAATCAGAATACAATGCCAAAGGCGTCTGGACCGGCATCACCGATTGCGACCTGACCGAAAAAGGCCACGATGACGCGCGAAAAATCGGCGGGATTTTGACCGATTTGAAATTTGACAAAATCTACGTTTCACAACTAAAACGCGCCGTCGAGACCAAAAACGATTTGCTAGAAATCTACGGCCCGACCGACGCCGAAATTCGCAAAACGGCCGCTATCAACGAACGCGATTACGGCGATTACACCGGCATGAACAAATGGGAAGTCCGCGACAAAATCGGCGAAGAAAAATTCAACGCCATTCGTCGCGCGTTCGACGAACACGTGCCCAACGGCGAAACATTGAAAGACGTCTATGAACGCGTCGTGCCATGGTACCGCGAAATTGTAGTGCCGCAACTATTGGACGGGAAAAACGTCATGCTGGTGGCGCACGGCAATTCAAATCGCGCACTGCGAAAATATTTAGAACAGATTAGCGACGACGATGTCAGTCATTTGGAAATGAGTTTCGATCAAGTTTTTATCTACGAAGTCGACCAAAATGGTTTCGCGGTCAGCTCCGACATACGGCAAATCGAAACTGACAAGTCAAATAAATACTAGTTTTTAACAGCGACGAGATTGATAAAATCTAATTTTTATTGCGAAGAGTCTTGACTTTCTATTACGCTTATGCTAATATGTAAACATTCGATCGCGAAAGTTTGGCAAAAACCAACCGCCGCGAACGAAAACAAACACCACCTAAACAGGAAATCATGCGAGATGAAATCGAAAAAAATCTACGTCCGCTACGAAGGCTAACCGAGCGACCTCAAGTCAAAACAGTGATGCCGGCTAGCCCGAGCACATCAAGAACCGCCCGCGAGAGAGGCGGTTCTTCTTTTGCGAGGTGGCTTGACAGAACAGCTTAGAATTGATATATATATTGACTTTATCGTTGTCGAGATGCTTATCATGGAGCATTTCCGAGAAGTCGCCACGAGTGATTGGAGAATTATCGTGGCATACAAGGGTTCCGGCAAGAAGGCGAAGATCCAAGGGTCAGGAGGCAAGCGCAGTACCTATCGAACGCCACTCGAGGCAGCTCTCCAGAAGACGCCGAGGAGGGCCAAGGGAATCGACACCCGCAAGGTGCACGACACCAAGGGTAAGAATACCCACAGCCGTCGTAGTTGGTAGCCGAACCAACAGAAGCATATGTGCGCTCGCGGCTTTGCGAGCGCACATATGCACGATACAATGACAATATGGAATACTTATTCGCAAAAGCATCGCCCGAATCAAATTGCAGCCACCTGTACGAACACATGTTCATCGATGCCGCAATCGAAAAACTTCGCGAGAGCCGCCTCTTTGCATTCGTCGACTACACGATCAGCGGCCGCACATATGGTCGCGGTTTACTATTTATCGAGATTGAGATATGGAATAAGTCTGCGAAAAATCAAATCTTGGATATTATTCACTCAACCAAGATCGATGCGAACGATATAGAGAGCGGCGTTTTGCAGATCCTCGCCGAGAAACAAGCTGGCCTATACGAGCTCAACAAAAATGCTATTTCACAGATGCTACAGATATTAAACCAAACTCCGTGGTTTGAGACAAGTAAAGTAAAGCCGGTTCGCCTGGAAAGATACGCCAACGTGGCGCTAGTTCTCTCGCAGGTTGACAAAACAGAATTCGATAACTTTTCTGCAAAAATATTCATTGACAAGAAATTTGTAGACGATAGCATAAAGCTCTTGCCGCTATTCAACATTCTATCGCGCACGATCATGGCAAACATTGACGAAGATATTGCGTCACGCTATTCATGCTATTCGTCCGGGGGAAGTCGAACGTTCTCACAAACAAAGAGTACGTTTCGAATATTTCGCAAACACATACCTAAATTGACTGATGAAGCTGACCACGCGATAGATTTGATCAAATATATGATGGATGAATCAGCCTTTGACCGCCTATCCAAGCAACTTGCAACCGAGAATATTCCTGTTCGTTTAACTGAAGAAATCTACGCCAACACTGGATCCGTTATCGGAAAACCCGGATGGAGACAAATTGCGACAGCGGAAAACATTACAGAAGTTTTATCCAAGTCAATGATTTCCTTCAAGAGGAATAAAGTTGTGCTACAAAACGACATATCGACAATATTTTAATCGTCGAGCAAAGCCCGCAAAACCCCATTCGTCCACCCAAATCCGTCCTGCAACGGATATTCGCCGCCGCCGCCCAGCATCGCCGGATCGGCCACGTTGTATTTTTCGACCATTTTGCCGGTGCGATTGTAGACTTCGATGTTGGTTTTTAGCCAGCGATCTTTGACTTGATTGGCCAATTCGTCAAAACCGTTTTTTCGCAAACCCTGAATCGCCACCCACTGCAGCGGTGCCCAGCCGTTCGGCGCGTCCCATTGTTGCCCCGTTTCCGCCAAAGTCGTCACCAAGCCGCCCGATTTCAAAAACTCGCTCTCGAATCTGTTGGCGACTTTTTCGGCGTGATCGGGACTGGCGATTTCTGACCACAACGGATGTGCCGCCGCCAATGACTTGCGATACGTTTGCGAAAAGTTCGCGAAATCATAATCATAATAAAACCCATCGTCATGATGCCAACAATAGCGCTCGATGGCGGCGGCGCGGCGCTCGGCGGCGGCCTGGAATTTGTCGGCCAAATTATTTTGGCGCAGTTTCCGGTACGTTTTGCCGATCAACTTTTCCAGATCATACAGCAAACAGTTCAGATCCACCGGGATAATGTCGGTCGTGCGAATCGTCGACAAATCGTTCGGATTGTCAAGCCAGCGCGAACTAAAATCCCAGCCACTTTCCGCGGCGGCCCGCAAATCCAAAAAAGTCTTGGCCGGCAAATCATCCGACGCGTGCGCCGTGTTGATGTCCTCGCGGAGCGATTCCGGCCGCGGCGTAACATTGGCGTCAAAATACCGATTCAAAATTTCGCCGCCCGGCAAACGCACCACACGGCGATGCGCGCGAACCGTATCGTCCAAACGATTTTCGCCGCGCATCCAAAACCGATATTCGGCGATCATGACCGGCAAATAGTGCGCATAAATCGCGCCGCCATAATGCGCCGCCAAAATCTGCAGCATTCGCGACAAATACGGCGGCTGCGAGCGCGACAAAAAATACGTCCGGTTGGCCGTCGGAATATGGCCGAACTTTCGCAGCATATAGGCATAATTATCAACCATTCCTCTGATCATTTCCCAGCGACCGGCCGCCGCCAAACCCAGCATAATAAAATAAGAATCCCAATAAAACTGCTCATTGAACCGCCCGCCCGGCACGACATACGGATGCGGCAACGCAATCAACGAGCCGTGTGTTTTGTCCGTCCGACGCGTCAACACATCCCACAGCTCATCAATGTGTTCGGCTGGCGTTTGCCCCAATTTGGTTTTGTACGCGGATTTTTCATCGCTAAACTCGTAGAAATGTCGACTAATAAATTCCGGCAGATCGAAATTCGGATCGCGGCTTTGCAATTCGTATTCCTGCTTTATTTTGCGAAGTCGCCGCGCTGGCACCAAATCGACAATCGTTTTGCCGTCAGCAAACGTGCGCTGATTTTGCACGCGCTCGAACAAATCGGCCAAAATATCCTCTGGGCCAGCATGCGTTCCCAACAATTTGCTTGGGTACGGAAACGGATTCGGAAGTTTGATTTTTCCATTCAGCATGACACTAGTTTATACCGCTTGTGGCTATGAATCAAACGTTGTGTTTTGTGAAACAACGCTGTTATTCGATACTGTGAACCGCGAATATAAGCAGGCCAACGACGACCGCACCAATTACCAAATATAGTGGGTTTTTGACGTCGCGCTCCGATTTCGTCAGAGATGGAATAATATCGCTGGCCGCAATATAAATAAAAAATCCCGCCGTTGCCGACAGAAGTATCGGAGCCAAAAACGGCCACCCGTCGCCAAACGCAAACAACACGACTGCGCCGACAACGGACGCCGCCGCACCGAGTAAGTTGACCGCGACGATTCGCTTCTTGGCCATTTTCTTTTTCAGCAGCAATCCGAAATCGCCGATTTCGCGCGGAATTTCATGCGCCGTCACAGCCAGCGTCGTTACCAAACCAACGCCACCTCCGCTCAGGAACGCCGCACCAAGCGCCAAGCCATCGACAAAATTATGCGTCACGTCGCCGATGACGATCAACGCCGAATTCCCGTGGTTCTTCGATGGTTCGCGGCTGTGATCGTGATGATGTCCGCCCGACAAAAATCGGTCAAACAAATAAAACGCCAAAAAAGCGACGAACGCGATTAGCAAAACCACATGCATATCCATCTGCTCCGACGCCTCTGGCAACAGATCCAAAAACGCCGCGGCCAGCAATGCGCCGGCGGCCAGCGGAATCGAAATGGCCTGCAGTTTTTTGGCGCCGCGTTTGCCATATAGCAAATATATGCCACCGATTAGCGACACGACGCTACCCAACGCAACCAGCAAAATCATCAACCAAAACGTCTGCATAATCGTCTATTATACAGTATTTTTCGCAGCGCGTTTTCGCTGAGTTGGATCCAAAAATCGTTTTCGCAGGCGCAGATTTTTCGGCGTGACTTCTAGCAATTCGTCGTCATTCAGGAAATCAATCGATTGCTCCAACGACAAATCGGTAAACGGCGTCAACTGCGTCGTGCCATCCGACGATTTCGACCGCATGTTGGTCAAGTGCTTTGCCTTGCAGACGTTGATTTCCAAATCCTCTGAACGCGAGTTTTCGCCAACAATCATACCGGCATAGACTTCGACGCCTGGGCCAACGAATAATTCGCCGCGTGATTCGGCCGTTTCCAACGCGTACGGCGTTGTCATGCCAGGTTCAAACGCGATCAATGCGCCGCTGCGTGTGGTTTGGAATTTCGTGCCAATCGGTTGATAACCGGCCGGCAAGCTGTGCATAATTACCGTGCCGCGCGTCTCTGTTAGCAATTTGTTTCTGAGGCCAATCAATGCACGCGTCGTAATTTTGTACGACATACGCGCCGCGCCCTGCGTTGTGTTTTCCTGGTGCAATAATTCGCCGTGGCGCAGGCCCATTTCCTGCGAAATCGTGCCGACAAATTCCGGCGCGACTTCGACCAATAATTCCTCGATTGGTTCCATGGTTTGACCTTCGGATTCGATGGTAACGACTTGCGGGCGGCCAACTTCGAACTCGAAGCCTTCGCGGCGCATTGTTTCGATCAAAACCGACAAATGCAATTCGCCGCGACCGCTGATGATGAAGCCGATTCCCTCCTCGGCCACGCGAAGCGCCACGTTCGTTTCGAGTTCCTGGCGCAATCGATCGCCGATTTGGCGCGAGGTCGTGAAATCGCCTTCGCGGCCTTTCATCGGGCTGGTGTTCGGCCCCAAATACATGCTGATTGTCGGCGCTTCGACGTCGATGACGGGTAAGGCTTCCGGGTTTTCGCGATCCGCAATCGTTTCGCCGATATGCGCGTCGGCAATTCCAGTCAACGCTACGATGTCGCCAGCATTTGCGGATTCGACCTCTTCTTTGGCTAAGCCGCGATATGTGAAAATTTTGTCGATTTTGGATGAGATTTGCGTGCCGTCGCGCTTGATTAAAACGATCGGTGTGGATTTTTTCGCAATGCCGCGCGTGATGCGACCGATGGCATATTTGCCCAGGAAATTGTCGTATTGTAGCGACGTGACCAGCATTTGCAGCGGGCCGTTTTCGTCGACGGTCGGCGCAGGAATTTCGCTGATAATCGCGTCAAAAATCGGCGACAAATCGGCATTCGCGGACGTGTCAGCCGGCAATTCTTTCCAAGCTTTGCCGTCGCGACCAATCGCGAAATAAACCGGATAATGCAACTGCGAATCGTCGATCGCCAGCTCCAGAAACAGGTTGGCGACTTCGTCTTCGACAGCTTCGATACGACGCGCCGGTTTGTCGATTTTGTTGATAACAACAATTGGTTTCAAACCCAACTCCAACGCCTTTGACAACACAAATTTCGTCTGCGGCATCGGCCCTTCCTGCGCATCAACGATCAACAAAACGCCGTCCGCCATGTTCAATGTTCGCTCGACTTCGCCCGAAAAATCGGCGTGACCCGGCGTGTCGATGATGTTGATTTTGTAATCGCCGTGATACACGCTGGTCTGTTTTGCGGTGATCGTGATGCCGCGTTCGTGCTCTTGGTCGCCGCTGTCCATAATCAGTTCCTGCGAAAATTCAGCTTGGTTTTCGCGAAATGTGTTGGATTGTTTCAGCAGGCCGTCGACCATCGTAGTTTTGCCGTGGTCGACGTGCGCGATAATTGCAATGTTGCGAATTTTGTTCTTTTCCATAAAAAATAGCCTTTCTTGGCTTAAACTTGTATTTATTCTACCACATCTATATAGACATTGTAAATATTTATAGTATATGTTTTAATATCACAAGATGAATCCACAAAGCTACAAAACATACGATTTAGCGGGGAACGAAGTTACCGGGTCCGCGAGTTTTGGGCGCACTACAAACGTCGCCGCATTGGATCGACGCATCAAACGCCTTAACGGATTTGATGACAAGACGCCCGAGGGTAAGCAGCTTTTCATTGCCAGACAAGCATACGACGCCGTGATTCGTGCTAGCCTGGCACAAGAGTGTGCGTGGTCGTACAGAGAGGATCCGTTCCGCGTTGGGGCTTGCGCTTTGGCTTTGCTGAGAGACGAAAGCGGCGCTTACACATTAGCAGCCGCTGGGGCAAATGTGAAAACTGCGAAATCCGGCAAACGCATCGACGATCACGGCGAATTCGCAACAGTTCACGGAATTCATGAACGAATGAAAGATCGCTTCGGCGAAATTGCGAAAAATATGGATATCCACGTCGCACTGATGGCGCTGGTTGCTGATTATCAAGCCGATCAAGAAACAGGCAAAGCGGGCCGGACGCTACCACCGTGCAGATGGTGCCGCAACGAGTTGCCGTCGACCGGCATCGTCAACGAACAAACGACGTTTTTGTCTTCGACGGCCGATTTGGATACTTTTGAAATTTCCACGCTGAAACAACTCCGGGGATTTTATGATGATGAAAATGCGCCTGATGCTACGATTGATCACGTTGCGCTCGACAGCGGTTTGGAAATTCCATCGGCAATTCCGCACAACAGATTGATGCTGCCATCTGGCTCGGCGGGCAAACAGCTTGAACGGGAGCTAATAGCGCGGCGTGCAATTTTTGCGCTGTCGACGTAGATATCTTTGTTGGTTTGCGTTAAAATATAAAAAGTAAACCAAGGAGGGCTCATGTTCACGCTACCCAAACTCGATTACGATTACGAGGCGCTGGGCAAATACATCAGCGCCGACATCATGAAATTACACCACGACCATCATCACCAAACTTACGTGGACAAACTGAACGCCGCAATCGATTCGACACCGGAACTGCGCGGCCGTGAACTAACGGATTTATTGCGAGATCTAGATTCTATACCGGAAAATGTGCGAACCGCTGTGCGAAATCACGGCGGCGGCCATTACAATCACACGCAGTTTTGGAAATGGCTGACGCCGGACGCCAAAGGCGAGCCGACTGGCCAGCTAAAATCAGACTTGATAACGAAATACGAAACTTTTCAAAATTTTGTTGATGAATTTTCCGCGAAAAGTTTGGCGGTTTTCGGCAGCGGCTGGTGTTGGCTTTTGCCGGACTTGTCGATCGTGACGACGCCAAATCAAGATATTCCGCTAGAATACGGCGAGCCGATCCTGGGACTGGATGTGTGGGAGCACGCTTACTATTTGGATTATACATACAATCGCGGCGATTACGTCGCAGCCTGGTGGCACGTTGTCAACTGGGACGAAGCCGAGCACCGCTACGGAAAATAATGTTTCGTGACCGCCGGCAATATGGTAAAATAACGGGCATGGGTTCGTAGCTCAGCTGGCTAGAGCGCCTCATTCACACTGAGGAGGTCGGGAGTTCAAGTCTCTTCGAACCCACCAAACCTCTGAAGTTCGAAATGCCGACATGCGCGGTAACACCCTGGACCAGCCCGCCAAGCGAAGGAACGAGCAAATGAAAACCGACTTTCATTTCCGAGTCGACGAAGTTTGGAGCAGAGAACCTTCTCATCATTGTTTTTGCGCACGTGGCGGAATTGGTAGACGCGCTAGCTTGAGGGGCTAGTGACCATTACGGTCGTGGAAGTTCAAGTCTTCTCGTGCGCACCAAACTAGCAGAATTACGGAAATTACCGCCCGAACGGGCGGCTTTTTTGGCAAGAATTTTAGCTTACTGCAATAGCTTCGTCTGTTTTTGCAGCACCTTGATATCCTGCCGAGATATGGCTTTCGGTAGTCCGGCCAATGCCTCGCCCACACCGACGTAGGGCTTTAACCCTAGCAAACTAGGCTCTTTTGTATGAGTTACTGGAGGTGCGCTAATAGGTTCTTTATATTTCTTTCTTCTACCAAGAATTATGAGTCTTCTTCGTGTTTGAGGGGCTCCGTAGTCTGCCGCGTTAAGAACATACCATTCCGTCGCGTAACCAATCTTATTCATTTGTTCAAGTGCCTGTTCTAAAATTTTGCCGCCCGCTATCGCTTTCAAATTAGGAACGTTTTCCAGAACAAAAACCTCGGGGTTTGTCTCTTTCACTATGCGAATATGCTCCATGATCATCATTCCTCTTGGGTCGTCTATCCCTTTTTGCTTTCCTGCTGAACTGAATGCTTGGCACGGAGGACCACCATATACAACATCAATTTTGTTGCCAAGCGCAAGGTCTGCGCCTTTCAATTTCGTAATGTCACCTTCAACGATATTGGAGTCAGCGAAATTTGCGCGAAGCGTATCACAAAATGCCGGGATGCACTCATTTATGGATATAACGTCGAAATACTTGTGAAAGCCCAAATCAAGGCCGCCTGCTCCTGCGAATAAGCTGATCGCTTTGGGATTGGCAGAAGTTTTTGCATTTTTTTTCAGATATTCGGATACCCTGTTGGCGATTGCGTCAGCCAAGTTTACGGGAACGGCATTGCCAATTTGTAGCTGTATTGAGGTCACGGGGCCCTTAAACGTAAAGCTGTCAGGAAAACCTTGAATCCTTGCGGCCTCTCTTGGCGTAATGTACCTGTTCTCTGTTGGATGTACAAACTTATTAAAAACAAACCCGGTAATCGTATTCGACGGCTTGTCGTGCTCCAGGCGAAGCAATCTCAAATTTGGGCCGCCGGTTTTTTTCTCGCCCGTTCTAATAAAGCTTTTATGCCAAAGTTCTTGAGGCAAGTCTTTCATGCGTCCGCCCGGAGGCAAAAGCGTTATACGCCTCAAAACTATATCTGAATAATCTCCGTATGTATGGTCCATCAGAAACTAAACCTTTCTCTTACCCAGTCATCGCGATAATGCCCCCGAGTAAAGGTCACTAAGCCATCGTACAAGTTATACAAACCATCAGTATCAATAACCGTCTCATGGTCGCCACGTTCAACGATATATGTTCGATCAGGCGCATCTATCGTCCACATCATATCTTCGAACTCCTTCAGGTATGATTCGTGATGTTTTACGGCGTGAATATTGGACGCCAAAGCAGTGTAAACTTTGTAACTCCCCCGATCGGAGAACTCCTTGTAATGGGTGCCTATTTTTAGAACCTGATAAATTCCTTTTTTAATATCATCTGTTCTATCGAGCCCAACGCTGCTTTTGCCGTCGCTAATCGATTCGTAGCCAGAGCCACTTCTGCGTGCCGGCCATCCGACCGAGACAGGAGGTTGCCCGCAGCCATTTGACAGCCAAAAAGTTTTTTCTTTCGGCATTTTACCCGAATACCTTAGGTAGGTTTTCTTCCATTCATCCACATAATTGCGGAGTGCATCTTCATTAGATAGGTAATCCACGAGTTCGGCACACGGCCAATCCTGGCTTTGATTTTGTCGTCCAATAGGTATAGAAAGTGACTCGGAAACAATCATCGAAAGATCGCTTGCAAAACTTGCCGGCAGCGTCACGTTGTAGTGGTCGAGACTCTCTTCTTCGCCGTCGTCCGAGGTCGTAGTCATAAGTTCGGTATTTGACTCAATGGGGAACGTTATAAGTGGCGCAGATTTTATTTCAAAAAGACAAATTTTATCATCTTCGACAGCTACGGCGTCAACTATGCGGCCACCGCCTAACTCTTTGACGTTGCACGTACCATTACTTGTGCGCTTTGCATGTTCATCTAAAAACGTAGCGAGAACTCGGCTGGTTGTTTGACCAATGTTTGCCGAACTTGGCTTACGAGACGGAGCGAAATAGAATACATTTCTTAATGCGCAACGAGGACAAGCATTAACAAACGGATAGAATAGCTTAGGCTCCTCAGAATCTCCGGTAGCATTCTTGCAATAAAGCCATCCGTTGCTGCTGAGCCGCTCAACGTATTGCGCCGTTACCGCCAAGTCGAATATGGCAGCAAGGGCTACGCCTCTGTCTTCTTTTTGATACAAATCACTGCATAGGCCATACAGAGTGCGCGAAAATTTTACAATCTTATCAGTCTCATCCAGCGGTCGTGACGAAGCGATCAATGCATCGATAGAACTCATTACCCCTCCTTATGGTTACTTCAATTATACCCTATCAATTCATAACTGCCGCCACTTTTTCGGCAATGATACTGATTGAAGCGTAAGTTTTGGCCTCTCGTAATTCAAGCCAGGAGTGGTAGTGAATATGCCACGAATCGAAAACTTCACTCAAAATCTCTTACTCTTTTTGGCACGTCGGCTCGATTCCAAATAAATACATCAGACCGACGACCAAGCAACCCTGATTGCTCTGTTGTTTGTAATCCACAGATTACATTGTAGAATTTAGTTTTTTATTATCAAGCTTGTTCTGCAACATCGCTACGGCGTCGTATTCACCTGGCCGGTTCGCACTGTCCAATTCGCCACGTTACCAAATCGATACGTCGCATCCACTAGCGGAGAATTGTCGATCGACCGCACATTATCAGTGTGCAAATAATAAAAGTTCGGACGATACAGCGCAATTGCCGGCACGTCCGCCAGCCACGTTTCAACGAAAGTTTGATATTTCGCCTCGCGCAGCTCCGACGACATGCGCGTCCGCCCGCTAACCAGCGACGCATCGACCAATACCGATTTGTAATTCGTAAAGTTCAGCCCGCTCGCCACAGCCTGCGACGAATGCCAATACGAAAACACGTCAGCGTCAGCGCCTAATTGCAACTGATACACCAACACGTCGTAATTTCGCGGGATAAAATAATTTTGCTGCACGTTGTCAGAACTAGCCACGTCCAAATCAACGTCGATTCCCAAATTCTGCCACTGTTCAGCCAAGTTTTTCGCCGCCGGTTCGTAGTCCGTGCCGGCCACTGTCACAATATGAAGTCGCAACTTCTGGCCGTCTTTTTCGCGCATGCCGCTGCTGTTCAGTTTCCAGCCAGCGTCGTCCAACTTTTTCGCAGCCGCCGCCTCGTCAAACGCCTGCTGTTTCAATTCGTCAACAGATGCGAAAAGTCCCGGCACAATCGGCCCGTTCAATTCCTCAGGTGAATCGCCGTCGCCAAGCGCCACCGCTTTTCGCACCTCGTCACGATTCAGTCCCAGCCGCAGCGCCTCACGCACGCTCTGATCGCTGGTCGCCTCGCCATTCATGTTGAATAGCGCGAAAACACCGTCGTCCAACGGTGCTTGCTGCAATTGCGTGTCGGCAGTTTTCTGCTGCGTCGCCAACGCATCAACCAATATCGGTCCGGCCGCAGCGTTGATTTCGCCATTCGTAAAAGCCTGTGTCAAATCGCCGCTAGTCGCATACGTTCGCATCTGCACCGTCGAAACACGCGGCGCACCGCCAAAATACGCACTATTGGCACCAAACGACCACGACGACTGCTCGCCTCCAGTTGCCTGCACGCTGCGCAAATAAAACGGCCCAGTTCCCGTCACATACGTATTGCCGCTGACATGCTCCCGCATCGTTTCGGCCGGCACGTCAGTCAGCGCGTGCGCCGGCAAAATACCAAATGTCAGCGCGTGCGGAAACGGTGCATACGGGTTCTGCAAAGTGAATCGCACCTGCGAATCAGAAATTTTCGCCACCGAAATCGTGCGCCAACTATCGTATAGCGCCGAACCAGCTTTGGGGTTTTTTATCATATTGACCGTGAAAACTACGTCATCAGCCGCGAACGCTTGGCCATCCTGCCATTTGACGTCCTTCCTTAGTGACACGTCATACGTTTTGCCGTCTTCGCTGACCGACCACGCCGTCGCCAGATCGCCGTGCAAATGATTCGTCGAATCGTACGTCAACAAACCGTCGTACACCAATCGGCTGGCCGCATGCTCAGCTTCAGTTTCGGCGTACAGCGGATTGATGGTGGCGATTTTGCTCGTTACACCTTCTGCATAAGTTCCGCCGCCAACAGCCGCAGTCGTTTGAAAACCGCTGCTATACGAAATCATTTGCATAACACCGATGGCAATCAGCACCGCCACCAACAATAACCATGCCGTCACGTCGCGGCGAGCTTCACGCAAATTGTCCCAGCGACCGGTCAAAAATTTTCGAGCGTGGCGCAGCGTGGCTTTTTCAGCTTTCGCGGCCCGACGTTCTAGCGCCTTTTTGTTTGGCTTGACCTGAATAAACCGTTTCCAGTTTGATTTTTCGCTCATTTTTCTAGCCGATAATTAGTCCGACCAAAATGCTCAAAACAAAAATCACAGCCAAAACGATCGTCGTTTCATACAAGTTTTTTTCCAAACCACGGCGAGTCGTGAACAATTCGCCGCTCGCGCCAAACCCAGCACCCAACGTCGCACCGCGCGACTGCAGCAAAATCATCAACACCATCAGTGCCGCCGAAACCACCGTAATTACCGACAAAACCGTATCAATATCCATTACTTTGCCTCCTCTTTGGTTGAAAGCTCTAGAATTCCACTAATTATATAGTTTATCAAACTCATGACGATTCCGCTAACAATCGCCCAGCCAAACGTCATATCCAGATTCGGCGCAATCACGATCGTAATCCACACCAAAAATCCGTTCACGATCAGCATGAAAAGTCCGAGCGTCACAACCACGAACGGCAACGACAGCACCGTCAAAATCGGTTTTAATACCGCGTTGATCAGCGAAAAGATCAGCCCGGCGAACAAAAACGTCGCGATCGCCATGCCAACATTCGTCACATCAATCGTGCCGAACAAACGCACTACGATCCACAGCCCTAGCGAACAAAACAGCCAGCGAATAACAAAAGCAACTAATTGTTTACCCATATATCGCTACCATTTTATCACAAATCACGCGGCAGTCGACCGGATAAGTTTTCGCAACCGTTTTCGGTGACCAAAATATCGTCCTCGATACGCACGCCGATATTTTCATCCGCGATATAAATTCCCGGCTCAACCGTCAGAATCATGCCGGGCTGAAATGTTTTTGGCCGACCCAGTGGATCGTGCACGTCGATGCCCAAACCGTGCGAAATGGCATGCGGATAGAATTTGCGAAAATCGCCTTTTAATCCCAATTTCGCTATCGATTTTTTCATAATTTCGTCAGATTTTTCCAAATATTCGCGAACATCGCCGCCTGGTTTTATCAGATTTATGATCTCGGTTTGAGCTTCGCAAACTGCCAAATGCACGCCTTTCGCACGCTGCGAAACTTCGCCGACAGCGTACGTTCGCGTGATATCGGCCGAGTAATTCCCGTACCGCGCACCGACGTCCATCAGGATCAATTCGTTTTTCGCAATTCCGGTACGGTTTTCGTGGTAGTGCAATGTCACAGCATTTCCACCGCTGGCGATGATCGGATCGTAGGCGTGCGTCGCGCCAACTTTTTCGAATTCGTAACTGAATTTGGCTTGCGCTTCGTATTCGAAAACGTAATTTTGCAGCTCGTTTTTGACCTGCGAAAATGTTGCGGCAGTCAAGTTTATCGCGCGGCGCATCATCATGATTTCCTCGCGCGTTTTGATCGCACGAAGTTTCGCAATTTCCGCGCGGCAATCGACAATTTCGTCAAAATCGTTTCGCAATTCGTTCACCAAATTATTTTGCGAAGGATTTTTCGCAAATCCGAAATCGTAATCTTCAGGCAAAATCGTGTAGATTTTCGACGATTTTTTCGCAAGTTTTGTAATCAATTCCGCGCCTTGTTTTGCGTTAATAATTTGATCGACGCCGCTGATTTTTCCAGCTGAAATTGCGTCCAGACTGCCATTGAAAATTTGCGAAACTTCTGCGATATCGGGCGCGATCAGCGTCGATTCGCCGCCGTTGATAACCAAATGCCAATCGGCCGCTTCAATCCCGCTCATGTACCAAAAATCTGCGTCTTGTTCGAATTTCCACGACGCGTCGTTCGATCGCTGCATTTCGCAAAACGCAGTTAAAATTATTGGCACGTCGTCCAATTTGTCGCAAAGTTTCGCACGATTATTTTTGAAAAAATCTTGATTCATACAACCATTATAATACTTGACATATAAGGTATAAACGATATTACACCATCAACCCGATGGTTTCTCGAGTAGATTGGAATGTAGCTATGGACGGCTACTTCGACGGACAGCCGATCAAGGTTGTCCGAGGCGCGACCGGCCGCAACGAACGCTTCGAGTTCTTCTGCGGAGGCTCGATGCTCCCCGACAGCTACGGCCACGGCCACGTCGTGTCGAACGACGGTGTCAACATCCACTACTGGCGCAAGCCGGCGAGTGAGGGTGGCATCGTCATGATCGACGATCGATTCAGCTTTGAGTCGCTCGCCGTGCGCGGCGTCTACTGAGATTTACGACCTGGACACGTCGCCAAACTGTCCTCTTTCTTTTGCCTGAACCACTAAATTTAGCAACCTATCCCACAAAAAATCATCGTACTTTTCTGGTGACATTTCATTCATATTCGGCCACCCCGGCGGCCAGCCTGGGGCTTCAAGAGCCGTGAACTCATATCGCAAATCACTCAGATCTTTTCGCAATTCAAAACCGATTTTCGCAGGCTGCGTTTGGGCAAAAACGTAACGTGCGATATCGGCCGACATATTTTTTTGATCGTCGCGAAACTTTATCGCTTCAATAAATAATTTCGTCGCGTCATCGTCATTTTTGACTTCATAGTCGTCTGTTATCTTTTTCATCATTCCCCCAAATGTTGTTTTATAATTCTCGCTTTTGCGTCGCCAATAATTTGCGCGATTTCACTTTGCGAAGCATTTTTCACGCCCGTCAAACTGCCGAATTTTCGCAAAAGTTTTTTACGCGTCTCCGGCCCAATCCCCGGAATTTCCTCCAACGCATTTTTCGTTTGCCCGGCGCGTTTCAATGTCGTGTGATAACTGACCGCGAACCGATGCGCTTCGTCGTCGAGCCGCGCAATCAATTTCGCAATATGATCGTCGCTCGCAAGTTCAACCATACGATAATTTTCAGAATCGTCATCGTTTTGGGGAATCACAATTTGCATCCGCGCATTTCGCGAATGATCGCCCGATTTATTGCGCCCAATATACGGAATATTCTCCGCTTTCAACAAATCTGCCACCGCGCCGAGTTGCCCAATTCCGCCGTCAATCACGATCAAATCCGGTCGCCCCCAATCCTTCAAATGTTTTAGCCGACGCAAAATTGTTTCGCGCATATGCGCATAATCATCGTTTTTATCGGAAAGCCGAAACTTGCGATATTCGCGCTTGTCCGCCACGCCGTTCGTCGCCACAACCATCGACGCGACGTTGTTTGTGCCGCTCATGTGCGAAATATCGTAACCTTCGATACGGCGCGGAATTTTCTCCAAATTCAGCAATTCTCGCAAACCGTCCAGCGCTTTGTCTTTTGAAATATCGAGGAATTCTTCGCGACCAAAAACAATTTGACGTTGCAATTCCGACATGTCGCGCAGTTGATTGCGAAAATGCGCCGCCGATTCAAAATCGTGATTCGCGGCTGCAATTTTCATATCATTTTGAATTTCGCGTTGCAACGTTTTTCGCTCGCCGCGTAAATATCGAATTAATTTTCGCAAATCTTTTTTATATTCTGCGGACGTTTTCGCGCCAGCCTCAATCCCCGGCGTCAATCCCAAATGATAATCCAAATCCGGTTTTTTCGGCACTTGTTTCGTGTAATACGGAAAAGCTTTTCGCAAATATCGCAGCGATTTTTTGACTGCGAATCCATTATAAAATGGACCAAAATATTCCGCGTTATCATCGGCCGGATTGCGCGTCGTCGTCACGGTCGGCACAGCGGATTTCATGTCGATTCGCACGAACAATTGTGATTTGTCGTCGCGCAGCAAAATGTTGTAGCGCGGCATGTAACGTTTGATCATTTCGCTTTCCAGAAACAGCGCGTCGATTTCGCTTTCCGTTTCGATCCAATCGGTATCGTCGATTTCGGCAACCAACGCCAAGGTTTTCGCGTCCATGTCGCGCTTGCTTTGGAAATATTGGCGAACGCGGTTTTTTAGCACCGCCGCTTTGCCGACATAAATGATTTCACCGTTCGCGGATTTATGAAAATAGACACCGGATGACGACGGCAACATTTTCAATTTCGCGGAAAGTTTCGCGTTCACACATTAATTATAGTTCACTTCGCAGATCATGCGAAATTCTGAATCACTTCAAAGCCGTTTTCGCAATCGCCGTAATCGCCCGCTTTGCCGTCAATTTCCCGGCCAGCATGTCGGCAATAATTTTCGCGATTGGCATTCTGACGTCCAAAGTTTCGCCCAATTTCACAATAGACTCCGTGGATTTCACACCTTCGATCGTTTGATGCGCCGCTTCCATGGCTTTTTCAACCGAATCTTTTTGCGCGATCAATCGGCCGAGCGAGTAATTTCGCGAATAGCCGGAACTGCTGGTCGCCACCAGATCGCCGATACCAGCCGGACCGTAAATTGTAGCGATTTGACCGCCGGATTTCAGCGCCAAACCAAGCATTTCTTTCAATCCGGCAACCGTCACGGCTGCCGCCAAATTTTCGCCTTTGCCGGCGCCGCGCACCAAACCAATCGCGATCGCCAAAATATTTTTGTAAGTTCCGGCAATTTCCAAACCCGCCACGTCGCCGCTGGCGCGAACATGAAAATACTTATTCGAAATCTGGTCGGCCAGAAATTTGGCAATTTCCGGATTTTTGCTGCCAACAACGCTAATCGCAGGCAATTTCTGCAAAAGTTCAGCCGCTAGATTCGGCCCCGACAAAACCGCGATATTTACTTCGCCCAGAATTTCCTTCACGATTTCGCTCGGGCGTTTCAACGTTTCGGTTTCGATGCCTTTTGCTAGCGACAATAGCGCGGTATTCGTCAAATCGAACTGTTTCAATTCCGGCAAAACCGACCGGAACGCGCCGCACGGCACAGCCAAAACAACCAGATCTTTGCCGTCGACTGCTTTTCGCATGTCGAGCGTGCCGTACGGCAAATCCTGAATTTCGCCAACTTCGCGACTCCACAGATGAACCGCCCAGCCAGAATCGATCAAAATCTGCGCGAAAACTTTCCCCCACGCACCCGCACCGATCACGGCAGCGGAAATCTGTTTGATTACCCCCTCTTTCATTGTTTACATTTTATCACAATGCGCGTAGAATGGTTCGCAATATGACGATCCTCTGGATAACAGATCGTCCGCTATCACGAAAACTCTAATCAAGGTGAGGTTTTATGGCGCAATCAACCGCCAAACGTACACTGCATTATTATTGGCGAGAAGTGCGACGAAATTGGAAGTTATCGTTACCACTGATTATTTTGATCCCGATCGCAGTGTTTTTCAACACTTACGCTGGTCCATTTATCATTTCGCAGATTATCAACAAACTAACCGCCGAGACGATCCCGCTCGATCAGTTATGGGGGCAATTTGCGCCGTACGTACTTACCTATGTGGCATCAATTGCGCTTGGAACGTTAGTGTTTTGGCGTTTGGTGGTTTATCTTGAATGGAAACTGGAAGCGCGCATTGTTTACGCGCTCAACAAGCAATCGTTCAATACGCTGGTTTCGCAGTCAATGCATTTTCACAATAATCGTTTTGGCGGTTCGTTGGTTTCGCAAGTCAATAAATTTAGCGGTGCATACGTTCGCATGGCCGATTCGTCGACATATGAAATTATTCCGCTCATCAGCAGTTTAATTTTTATTTTCGCAATTTTAGGACCGCAGCTGCCACTGTTTTCGTTAGCGCTAGCGATCTTGACTGTCGCGTATTTGACACTTTCGTGGTTCAGTTTTGCACGAATTCGTAAACTCAACAAACAAGAAGCCGCTGCACAAAACAAATTGTCGGGACAATTAGCCGACAGCATTTCCAACGTTGTTGCGGTCAAAAGTTACGGGCGCGAATCACTAGAGCGTCGCCGGTTTGCGAACTTTAACACAACATCACGTCAAATCTCCGAGAAAGTTATTCGTGCCGTAACATTGCGCGATATGCTTTTTTCTGCCCTGATCGTCGCGATTAACATCATTTTGGTCGTCGTGTTAGTCGGCGGCCAGGGCTGGTTCCATGTCCAAATCGGCACCCTTGTTCTGGCAATCACATATAGCTTTCAACTAATCAATCAAATTTGGGGTTTCACGCGGATTCTCAGAAATCTAAACAGGGGATTCGGCGACGCTGAAGCCATGACAAAGATTTTGGACGAACCTGTTTTAATAACTGATGTTAAAAACGCAACATACATAAAAGCAGGGGCGGGCGAGGTAAATTTTCGTAACATTACATTTTGGCACGCCGACGCCACCGAAAACGACAAAGTTTTCACCAACTTTTCGTTGAAAATTCCGGCCGGCCAGCGTGTTGGTTTGGTCGGCCGTTCCGGATCTGGCAAAACTACCCTGACGAAATTGCTGCTGCGTTTCGCCGATGTGAACGCAGGCGAAATCGACATCGACGGACAAAACATTACGAAAGCGACCCAAGAAAGTTTGCGCAATCAAATCGCCTACGTGCCGCAAGAGCCGATGCTGTTTCATCGTAGTTTGCGCGATAATATCGCCTATGGTCGACCTGACGCAACCGACGACGAAATTCGCGAAGCTGCGCGACAAGCCAACGCGCTGGAATTCATCGAGAAACTGCCTGGTGACTTCGACACATTATGCGGCGAGCGCGGCGTCAAATTATCCGGCGGCCAGCGCCAACGCATTGCAATTGCTCGCGCAATTTTGAAAAACGCGCCAATTTTGGTTTTGGACGAAGCAACCTCCGCGCTCGACACGGAAAGCGAAAAATTGATCCAGGAAGCATTGGAGCGATTGATGAAAAACCGCACGTCGATCGTCATCGCCCACCGATTGTCGACCGTTGCGGAACTCGATCGAATTATCGTTTTGGATCACGGCGAAATCGTCGAGGATGGTTCGCACAAAAAATTGCTTGCGAAAAACGGTAGTTATGCGAAGTTATGGAATCGGCAGACTGGAGCGCTGAACTAAAATTTCGCAATCAGAACCCCAGTATTATGCCGGGATTTTGATTGCGAAAACACCGCAAATTACTCTTTCGCCTCTTCACCGCCGTTTTCAGCCGGAACTTCTTCAGCGTCCTCAGCTGTGGCTTCGCCTTCTTCGTCAGCCCGTTCGTTGGCAGCAGCCAAAGCGCTCGGCTCGTACACGCTAGCGATGGTCAATTCTTCGTCTTCCTCTAGCAATTCGACGCCGCTTGGAATCGTCAAGTCCGCCACGGTCAGCTTGTCGCCGTGCTCTTTCAAATCTTTGGCGGAAACTTCCAGCGCCTCTGGCAAATCGCCTGGTTTGGCCTTGACTTCCAATTTTTCGATTGCCTGCAGAATTACCAGGCCAGCTTTTTGTGCTTCTGATTCATCTTCGCCAACGATTACAATCGGAACCTCGGTGGTGATGATTTCGTTTTTGCTGACCGCCTGGAACGACACGTGTTGGATTTGGTTGCGCACGTGGTCGATTTCGACGTTTTTGATGATGGCGGTTTGTTTTTTGCCGCCAATTTCCAATTCCACCGGCGTGTGTGTGCCAGCTTCGGCGACGACTCTGTTCATCGCAACGGCGCCAGCCTGGACTGATTCTGGCGCGAAATCCGCACCGTAGACGACAGCCGGAACGATGCCTTGTTTTCGCAACTGCGCAACTTTTTTACCGCTGACTTCGCGTTTGTCGACATTTAATGTAATTCGGTCGCTTTTCATACAATTCTCCCATTAATTGTTTCTATTATACCACTTGGCGCGGTGCGTGCTAAAATGGAACGTATGTTTGGATTAGAACAGTTGGCTTTATTTGGATTTGATATCGAGGGCTTGATCAAGTGGGGCGGCGTAATTCTGGTGGCGGCGATCATTTTCGCCGAGAGCGGTTTGTTAATCGGATTCTTTCTGCCGGGCGATTCGTTGATTTTTACCGCCGGATTTTTGGTTTCGCAAGGCGTTTTGGAATTCAATATTTGGTGGCTAGCGGTTATTCTGTTCGTCGCGGCAGTGGCCGGAGATTCGGTCGGCTACACGTTCGGACACCGTGTCGGTCGGCGGCTGTTTCACCGCAAAGAATCAATGTTATTTAGCGTCGACAACTTGCGAAAAGCCGAAGCTTTTTATGAAAAGCACGGCGGCAAAACCATTATAATCGCGCGGTTCATTCCGATTATTCGCACATTCGCGCCAATCGTCGCCGGCATTAGCAAAATGCATTATCGAAATTTTATCGCTTACAACTTGGTCGGCGGCGCATTGTGGGCGGGCGGCATCACGTTGGCCGGATATTTTTTGGGCGCGTGGTTTACGTCAATCGGACTTGGAATTGACCAAGTTCTGCTGCCAGCGATTATCATCATATTGTTGATTTCGATCGCACCGCCAGCGATCCACATCTTGAAGGATCCGAAATCGCGAAAAGCTATCAAACAGAATTTTGACGTGTTTTTCGCAAAGCGGAAAGAGCGGAATAAAAAGTAGCTATACGAACAGCTCTTCCATTTGCTCGATGCTGTAAACATCGTCGCTAGGATTTTTGATATTTAGTTTTTTTCGCACGATTGCAATTCGCCATTCCTCTAGATCAGTGTCAGAAATCGCTTCGATCAACGCCAGTTTGTCAAAGTTTTCGTTGATTTTGCGTCTTTGCGAAATGCCAGCTTCGTCAACAATAGCACGCAACTCCTGAACAGAAAATCCTTTTGAGGCATCGACAATGTCGGACAGATAACCCTGATAGTTATTAACATTTTTTTCAAAAACATTATCTAGTGTATCTTTCATGAAGTTGTCCTCCTCGGGACAATTATACATTGTCCCGAGGAGGAGTTGAAGGGATGGTTTGTGCGACCCAACTATGGATCAGCTGTCATCAGACGAGCTGTCGTTGTAGTAATCGCTGTTAGCAGCATAACCGGTCGCAATTGCGCCCATGCCGCTGCTGTGCGAAGCCGAACCCGTCGCATGGCCGTTTGCACTCATGGGCTGAGTGGTAACGTGCAAGCTCGGATCGTTATGGCTCGTGTGCGGCTTGCTGATATACAGGTGGTCCGTTTCACGAGGTGCCAAGGCTATTCACCCCCTCTCCAAAGTACGAGGCCGAAGCCCATATTCAAGGCAAAAAATTGCTTCTTTTTATTTGAGTAAAATAAAAAGAATACGTATTCTTTTACCTTCACGCAATCATCTCTGTTGCGCACTTATAGTATACGATATTCCAATTTTGTCTGTCAACGGCTTATAGCAAGTTATTCAGATACTTGCCCGTAAACGATTTCGCATTCTTCGCAATCTGTTCCGGTGTGCCGTCGGCGACAACTTGACCGCCGTTCAATCCACCTTCTGGGCCCATGTCGATCACGTGATCGGCGGATTTTACCATGTCCAAATTGTGTTCGATAATGATCATAGAGTTGCCCGTCGCAACCAATTTCTGTAACACGTGCAACAATCGTTTGACGTCGGCCGAATGTAATCCAGTCGTCGGTTCGTCCAAAATATACAACGTTTTACCGGTCGCACGGCGCGAAAGTTCCGTCGCCAGCTTGATACGCTGCGCTTCGCCACCCGAAAACGTCGTGGCTGGTTGACCAAGCGTGATATATCCCAAACCAACTTCAACCAATGTATCCAATTTGCGCGCGATCGCCGGCACGTTCGCGAAAAACTCCGCGGCCTGCGCAACGGTCATTTCAAGGATATCGCTGATGGTTTTGTCCTTGTATTTGATCTCCAGCGCCTCGCGGTTGTAGCGCTTGCCTTTGCACTCTTCGCATGTCACGTACACGTCCGGCAAAAAGTGCATTTCGATTTTTATGACGCCGTCACCCTGACAATTTTCGCAGCGGCCGCCTTTGACGTTAAACGAAAATCGGCCGGCTTTGTAACCACGAATGTTGGCTTCTGGCACGTTTGCGAAAAGTTCGCGAATCGGCGTAAAAATCCCGGTGTACGTCGCCGGATTCGATCGCGGCGTGCGACCGATCGGGCTTTGGTCGATCGTGATGCATTTGTCCAATTGCGAAATGCCTTCGATGTTTTCGTGCTTGCCCGCCACATCGTTCGCTCGGTGCAAACGCGCCGCCAATTCTTTCGCCAGAATATCATTCACCAACGTCGATTTGCCCGAACCACTGACGCCCGACACGACCGTCATGACGCCCAGCGGGAACGCCACGTCGATGTTTTTCAAGTTGTTCGCCTGTGCGCCGCGGATAATCAATTGTCGTTTTGGATTGATCGCCCGACGCTTTTTCGGCACATCAATTTTATCGGCGCCCGACAAATATCGCCCGGTAATCGAATCCGGATTTTGCGAAACTTCGTCCGGCGCTCCTGCCGCCACGACGTTGCCACCGTTCACGCCCGCGCCCGGTCCAATGTCGAGCAAATAATCGGCCTCGCGGATTGTATCCTCGTCATGTTCGACCACCAAAACCGTGTTGCCCAAATCGCGCAAACGCTTCAATGTCGCGATCAAACGATCGTTGTCACGTTGGTGCAAACCGATCGACGGCTCGTCCAAAACGTACAACACACCCTGTAAACCCGAACCGATTTGTGTCGCCAAACGGATTCGTTGCGCCTCACCACCCGACAGCGTATTTGCCGCGCGCCCCAGCTCCAAATAATTCAACCCGACATTGCTCATGAATCCCAGTCGCGCCTTGATTTCCTTGAAAATTTGTTTCGCAATAATTTCCTCGTTTTCGGTCAATTGTAAATTGTTTGCGAAAAGGTCCAGCGCATCATCTACGCCCAAATTACAGATGTCAACAATCGACAAACCATGCACTGTGACGGCACGCACGACAGGTTTTAGTCGCGTTCCGTGGCACGTCGTACATTTTCGTTCGCGCATAAATCGCTCGATGTCTTTGCGCATGAATTCGCTGTCGGTTTCTTTGTGACGGCGCTCCAAATTTGGAATCACGCCTTCATACGTCGAATCATAGCTGCGGCCCGATCCCAAATCGACGGTATATTTTTGCGAACCAGTGCCGTACATAATTTTTTCCAAATCGTCCGGCGTCAAATTTTTGACTGGCGTTTGCAAATCAAAACCGTGCGCTTCGCCGACTTTCGCAAGTTTTTTCATGTACCACGCGTCGGAATTCACGCGATTATACGGCCGAATCGCGCCCTCGGCGATCGTCAAATTCGGGTTCATCACCAGATCGGGATCGACTTCCAGACGATTGCCCAGCCCCGTACATGTCGGGCACGCACCATACGGCGCGTTGAACGAAAACAGGCGCGGCTCGAGTTCCGGAATCACTTCGTCGGGATGATCGGCGCACGCGTAATTTTGCGAAAAGATTTGCGAAGTTTCCGCGTCGACGTCGACAATCTCCACCGCGCCGTCGCCGTGTTCCAGCGCCGATTCGACACTTTGCGAAACGCGCGACAACATTTCCGGCGATAAAACAAGGCGATCGACGACTAAATCAATCGTATGTTTATATTTTTTGTCCAATTCCGGCCATTCGTCCAGCGCGTACACCACGCCGTCGACGCGGGCGCGAGCGAAACCGCTGCGCATATATTGTTCGGGAATGTGTGCGAATTCACCTTTGCGACCGGCGATTAACGGCGCCAAAATCATCAGACGTTTTTCGCCGAGTTGCATAATGTCATCGATGATCGACTGCGACGTGCGACGCTGAACCTCTTTGCTGCAAATCGGGCAATGCGGAACACCGATGCGTGCGTACAGCAATCGCAAATAATCGTAAATTTCCGTCACCGTCGCAACCGTCGAGCGCGGGTTTCGCGACGCGGATTTTTGGTCGATCGAAATCGCCGGGCTTAGACCTTCGATTTGGTCGACGTCGGGTTTTTCCATCAAACCCAAGAATTGCCGCGCGTACGATGATAATGATTCTACATATCGTCGCTGACCTTCAGCGTAAATCGTGTCAAACGCCAGCGAAGATTTGCCCGATCCAGACAAACCCGTAATCACGACCAATTTGTCGCGCGGAATCTGGACGCTGATATTTTTCAGGTTGTGCTCGCGAGCACCTGTGACTTTGATAAACTCTGGCATAAAACTGACCAATTATAGCAGTTTTCGCAAGATTTTTCTAGTACAGCTACACCAATTTATTATGCACATGCCAAGATTAAATCATGGCAACGTATCCTTCACAATTTCGCGATCCGCAGCTCGAAACATCCGGCAAAGTAATCGGATTTTATCCTCGAGAATTTTATGTTTTTGATAATTTCGCATCATTTCAAGTCGACTATCGCGGACGACGATGGCCAACATCCGAACATGCTTACCAGGCTTCGCATTTTTTTGAAACCGCTCCCGACCTAGTTGAACAAATTTTTATCGCCCGCTCCGCGCATGATGCTTATAAAATTGCGAAAGCCAACGCAGATAAAGCCCCCGTCGATTGGGATGAGAAAAAAGTTGAGATCATGCGCGAAATAGTCAAATTGAAGTTAGAGCAAAATCCATATGTTCGCGACAAACTTCTAGATAGCGGCGATTTGGAGATCGTAGAAGATTCGCCAAAGGACGACTTGGGGCTGGGGTCAAAATCGTGACGGCCAAAATAAATTTGGTAAAATCTGGATGGAACTTCGCGACGAAATTCGCAAAAACTAATCCGAGTACGGCATAATCGATTCCACCCACAACTGTAGTTCTTCCAAGACAAACTGTTTCGCAGAATCGTCAGTCGTTTGCGAAAGCTGCGCCAACCGCTGCACATACCCCGGCAATTCGCGCATCAATTTTTCGCGGCGATACGCTTCCCACTTTTCATGTTCGGATTCGGACAAGCTTTGCGAAAAATTTCGCGCCTTGTAACGAAACAGCAATTCCGGCAAACGCTCATCAGTAAATTGCGGATTAAAATCAGCCAATTCATTCACGTCAGCCGCAGCGACGGCGCGAATTTTGGTTTTGTCGGCATCCGGAGTGAAGCTGTCGTAGAGTTGTCCCTCCACATCCTGAGCCTTTGCGAAATCCGGTTTTGACACCCATGCGTTCGTTAATTTGTCGACCAAATCACGGTTTTTGGTAAGTTTCGCAAAGTTTTCCTGAATTTTGTCCAAATTTAATTGCAAACGTTTTTGCGATTTCTCGTCCAAAACACCAAGCGGCGCGACGACCGGGCAACGATTATACGCCAATTCCTTGATCGGAACTGGAATGTAATCGTCTTTTTTGCGATCTTCCCACTTCGCATTTATAGTTTTCGCAAATTGCTCCGGCGTCCAATCGGCGAAATCGTCCGGATTTTTTCGCAAATCGTACACCAAAACGCTACCCGGATTTTTGCCCAGCGCGATCGGCAAACATACCGTGGTTTTGCCAAAATCTGCGTCGAATCGACCGCTCGCATACACAAACGGTTGCGGATTTTCCAAATTGACCAATTTCGCGATTTCTTTTTTGTCGCGAAGTTGCAGCAAATAATCGTACATTTTCGGCTGTTTTTCACGTAGCAATTTCGCCACCGCGATCAACGCATAGACGTCCGACAACGCATCATGAGCTTTGTAATGATCGATTTTGTTGAATTTCGTCAGGTTTTCTAGACGATTATTTTTCTTGCCTTCGCGATCCACCGGCCATTTAATTCCATCCGGCCGCAAAGCCCGCACCAGCCGCACGACATCCAACATGTCCCAACGCGAACGATCGTCGCGCCACGACCACTCATACGGATCCTGGAAATTGCGCCACAGCGTATTTCGCACAAATTCGTCGTCGAATCGCACGTTGTTGTAACCAACCGCGATCGTGCCCGGCGTGAAAATTTCATTAACCAAAAACTTCGCAAAGTCCGCCTCGCCATATCCGTCAGCGACGGTTTGTTGCGGCGTGATTCCGGTGATCATCAATGCTTCGGGCGACGGCAAAATGTCGTCGGAAAGCTTGACCAAAATATCATATGGATCGCCAATCTGGTTGAAATCCATATCGGTACGAATGCCGGCGAACTGCATAACACGGTCGGTTCGCGGATTCAGCCCGGACGTTTCGAGGTCGTAGAAAAAATAGGTGGTTTTCACTCCATCATTTTAGCATAATCGCTAATTACGCGTCTCCAGCAGCGTGAATTCGTCGTCATTGATGCGAACAATCGAATCGCCCGTCGCACCTTTTCGCGCCAATTCGTGCGTAACGCCCAATTTTCGCATGATATCGCGCAACCGATTGACGCCGTGCGGGTTTGCGAAATCAGTTCGCGCCGCGAAACGTTCGATTTTCGGACCAGTGACGACGAAGAATTCGCCGACTTTTTCGACCGACCACGCGTTTTCGTTTTCGCGCTCAGACAGCGTAATGATCGGGATATCATCGTCAATTTCGTTTTCGATAGCGATTTCCGCGCGGAGCTTCCTGTCGTTTTCGACCGTTTGGTTAAGCGCACGCAGAACGTCTTTCAGGCCTCTGTGGGCGCTAGAGCTGATTGCGAAAATTTGCGAATCCGGCGCGGCTTTTTGCAATTCGTCGATTTGCATTTGGACGATTTCGTCGTCGACGCCGTCGATTTTGGTCAAGGCGATAATTTCGGGGCGATCCACTAATTCGGGGCTATATTTTTCCAATTCAGTGCGGATTTTCGCGTAATCGCCCGCCACATCGTTTGCGAAAACATCGATCAAATGCAGCAAAACAGATGTACGTTCAACGTGGCGCAAAAACGCGTCGCCGAGGCCTTTGCCTTCCGACGCGCCCTCGATCAAGCCCGGAATATCCGCGATCAGCAGCGACGATTCGTCGATATCCGCCACGCCCAAATTCGGCGTCAACGTCGTAAATGCGTAATTCGCAATTTCCGGTCGCGCGTTCGACACGACCGACAGAAACGTTGATTTGCCAGCATTCGGAAAACCGACCAGCCCAACGTCGGCCAGCAATTTCAACTCGAGCATGGCTTCGAATTTTTCGCCTTTTTCGCCAAGTTCCGCCACGCGCGGCGCCTGTCTGGTCGACGATTTGAAATGGGCGTTGCCGAAACCGCCGTCGCCGCCTTTCGCAATTACCGCTTCTTGGTCAGGTTTCGCAAGGTCGACGATCTGTTCGCCATCGAGTTTGCGAACGATCGTGCCAACCGGAACTTTGACATACAAATTTTCGCCGCCTCGGCCGCGTCGGTCGCGTTTTGATCCGCCTTTGCCTGGATCGGCTTTTAGTTCCGGCTTGAATCGGAAATCCACCAAGGTGTTAATATTCGAATCTGCGACAAAAATAACGTCGCCGCCGCGACCACCGTCGCCGCCGTCTGGGCCGCCTTTTTCAACATATATTTCGTGACGGAAACTGACGAATCCATTTCCGCCGTCGCCCGCCGCAACATAAACTTTCGCAGTGTCTACAAACATTTCCTTATCATCATATCAAAAAACGCCGGATTTACCGACGCTTTCTGATTTTCTGGTTTAGTGGATGTAGTTGTAAGCGCTTGGGTTTGGTATGGTCCGAGTGCCGACAACGTTCCAGCCGGCCGGGCCGTTCATTTCTGAAATTGTTACCGAACCGTCGCTATTAACAGACTCGACGATAGCCACGTGCCCATAACCACCCCAGCCACCACTGTTTTGAATAATTGCGCCAACTTCTGGCGTATTATCAACCTGGAAGCCAGCGCCCCGTGCATAAGCGTCCCATGTCGTCGCATTCCCCCAGAAGCTTCCGATTGGTCGCCCCAATTCGGCGCGACGATTGTACGCATACCACGTACAATATCCGTAGGCATAACGATTGCCCACCGCCTCGCCACCGCCGTACAAAACGCCCGAGGATGATCCAGAAGTCGATTGCGTTATGACCGCTGCAGCGCCTGGAGCTTCGTAGCCAGGGCGTTCGGTTTCAGGCAACGTGCCGCTTGGCAACAGAATGCGCTCGTTAGTCGTGACGCCCGACGTTTCTAGGTCGTTTAGCGCCACTATCTGTTTGATGTCGGAACCATATTTCGAAGCGATATCCTCGATCGTGTCGCCGTCTTTGACAGTGTAAACGACGCCGTCGACGCTCGGAATCGACAGGTCGGTTCCCGGCTTGACTTCATCGGTTTTCATGTTGTTCGCCCAGCGCACTGTTTGGTCAGAGATGCCGAACTTTTTCGCAATTACAGTAGCGCTGTCGCCTTCGACGGCTTTGTAGGCCACGATTGCCTGGCTGGACGCCGTAGGTTGCGCGATCTGTTGGCGCGAAATCACGGTATCGCTGGTCTGAGCTAATTCGCCTTTGATGCTTAGCGAAACAGATTTGTTTGATACGTTGTTTGCGACCGACAGATTTGCCGTTGCTGCGGCGCTAGCAGCTAGATCTGTTGCGGCAATTTGGTCGACCGAAACAGGGTCGTTTGCGGCCTGCGCTGTATTCGCAGACGTAGACGCGCTTGGGGTAATACTCGAGAGAGGATAATTTTGCTGCTCAGATGGCGAGCGATAGCCAACAGAGACAACACTTGCGACGACCGCGATAATTGCTGCGTATGTTACTACTGTTGCAACCTGCTTGCGACGACTCATTTTTGAGTGTCGTTTGCGGCTCATCGGCTTTCTAGACACGCCCAGGGGCGATTTTGAAAAGTTACGAATAACTATCTCCGTGCCGAACGTTGCCGATCGGCGACTACCGTTAATGTGACTTGCTCCCATCTGGGACAGAACGTATATCGACCTTAGCTCGCTAATTGATATTATTAATTCCTAAGTAAACGTTCGTTTCGACAGTTCACGGCAGGCTTTGTGTCAAAGACCCACGCTGCACATACAGATGTACGCGCCCTCAACAGAAAGCGTTTTCATTATAGCAACCGCGCATCGCCGTGTCAATCGTTATTGGCACAATGTCGTGCAATATTTGGCCACATTTTGCAAGTGTTCATCCTCTGTCAAGGAAAAATGCGTCGCGCCATCATCGCCAGCCACAAAGTACACGTAATCCGACATTTCCGGATCCGCCACCGCCGATAAAGCGCTGAAATTCATGTTGGCGATCGGGCCGGGCGGCAGGCCTTTGTATAGGCGCGTGTTGTACGGCGAATCCAAATTAGGCGACGCCACCGCGCCTGATTTTTCGGCCGCATACATATACGTCACATCTGATCCCAACCACGTTTCGGCCGCCAAACGATTGTAGAAAACGCCAGCAACTTTTCGCTGAGTTTCGGCGTCGGACACTTCTTTTTGCACAATCGACGCCAGCGTGATGGCCCCGTACGTCGTCAAGCCGTTTTGTTTGAATTTCGCAATCAAATTACCGTTTTGCAAGCGCTTATCCAATTCATCCAAACTTTTCTGGATTACCACATCCGGCCCATCTCCCAGATTGATATTGTAGGTTTCGGGAAAGATATAGCCCTCCAGATCGGCGCCAGCTGGCCGATCGGCCAAAACTGTGCTGTCGTAATTTTTTTCGTACGCCGCTGTGATCTGCTCGTCAGTAAAACCATAGCTTTGGAATACTTTTCGCAATTCGTCAAGCGTCAACCCCGGCGGAATCGTCACGGCAATCTGATCCGTTTCGGCCGCTGCCAACTTTTCAGCGATTTCCTGCGTCGATTCACTGGGCGCCAACAGATGCGTTCCGGCTTCAATTTTTTTGTTGTGCAGTTTCGCGTAAATCGCAAACACGTTAGCGTTGCGAATCAAGCCTTGCGCCCGTAAATCATTCGCTATCTGTTCAGTCGACGCGCCCATCTCCACGCTAAATTGCCGCTTGGTCGTATCGGATTTGTCGACCGGCGCCAGCGAACCAAAATACCACAGCGAAATTACCGCAACAAACAGCACCGCCAAACCGGCAATTGCCAGCGAAATCCACAACCAAACGCTTTGTCTGCGGTTTTTTATTCGCATATTTTTACCCATGATTTGCCTCGATATAATCTGTTAATATGATGGCGGCGGCTTCGGAGTCGATATCGGATTTGTCATATGGTTTGCCACGTTCGCGCAGACGGTTTTCGGCGATAATCGACGTGACCGATTCGTCCTGAAACTTGACTGCTACGCCGGCATTTTCCAGTTTTTTCGCAAAGTTTCGCGCGTACTGCGATTGTTTCGTTTCGTCGCCAGATTGGTTTCGCGGCAGTCCAACCACTACTGTTGTGGCGTTCATGTTCCGCATCGTTGCGACAATTTTCGCGACAGCATTGTCATCCATCGCGATAGCCGCAAGCGGCGACGCGACCCGCACCACGGTATCACACCACGCCACGCCAATACGCTTTTCGCCAATATCCAGCGCCAGCAAAATCTGGTCAGTTATTGGCATCAATCGAGAATTTTACTGATATTTTGTCGGCGTCGGGCGTTTTGCTGACCCAAAACGGCGAGAAGTCAACTTCGACGTTTTCGACTCCTGGAATTTTGGTCAAGCTTTCTTGGATTTCGCCGGCGCGTTTGTGCGCGGACTGTTCGGCGACTTGGTTCGCGTCAATTTTTGGACCGACTTGCGCCGTGGTGGCGATCTTTACGCTAGCTGCGCCGCCTGTTCCGGCTGCATAATCCGTAAATTTAACATTTTTCGCGCCATTATCGTAAATTTTCTGTCCCGCTGGATCGTCCATCGTTTTGGTGGCCAGCGCATTCAGCTCCTCGTTCAAATCTTTGTTGCCAATACCCATGATCGAATACGTCACCTCCATGCTGGCGGTTGCAGTTTTGGCTTCTTTGCCGACGTCGGGATTGCTCGAAACGTTGCCGTATGCCACCGTGAAGCTATCCTGCAACACCGTGACGTCGCTGCCAAGTTGCGAAATTAGCTGCGATTTGATTTCGTTGGTGTCGTCTTGTTTTTTCAGCGCATCAGCCGCTTTGTCGACGTCAGATTGCTGGACCACCGTCACAGTTTCTTTGCTGCCGCCCGTGAATGCTGATTGCGCTGTAGCGCTGAACAGCGACGCGCTGTAGCCAGAAACAGCGAATTTCGTGCCAGCCGACAAATTGTAATCAGAGCCAATATTCGCCGCCGTCACGCCGACAGCGCCAGACACGCCCGGTTTGCACGCGCCGCCCGAAGTTTTCATCCCTGGCACAGTCACGCCTTGATTGAGCGTATATTGATAGCTACCGCTGGCAATTGTCGTGCCGGCCGCCAGACTAACCGGGTCGGATTCCGAACAGTTCGAGATAGTCACGCTGCCATGCGCGGCCTCGCCGACTTCTTTGGAGCCAGTGGCGCTAAATTCAACGGTGTTGGTTTTTTTGATTTGCTTAGTAACCGGCTGCAGAGTATTGGCGTCGATATTTGTCGCCGCTGATGGATCAAGCGTAATCGTAGCGCTAACCGGTGTCGCAGTCGTTTTCGCAGTCACAGTAATGGTCGCCTTGGGCGCAAACCAAATCGCCCACACCAAAAACGCGATCAAAACCAAACCAAGGCTACCGAAAATCAGTAATCGTTTGCGAAATTTGCTGTAATTAGGAATTTTTTTGGCTTTGTCGGCTTTTTTCGACTTGCCGTCTGATTTTTTCGTGGCGTCCTGGCCGGAAATCGCAGCCACTGCGGCGCTGACTTCTTCATCTTCGGGTTCATTGGTCACTTTGCGATTAGCGACAGCCAAAGTAGCCAGCTCGCCAACAGCAATTTCTTCGCCGTTGATGATGTCATCGTCCGCATCGAGCGGCTTGTCGGATTCGATCAATTCCGGCTTACTTTGCAAGTTTTTCGCAACCGGCACTTTGGCGCCGGACGCCAGCGCGGTCAACGCCGAATCCGCCGTGATTAACACGACGCGTTTGTCGGCCGTTCCGGCAGCACGTTGCAACAATTTTAGATTGACGGCACTATGCAAAACGCCGGTTCGTTTCGGTGGCACCAACGCCACGACGTGCTCTTTGGCGTCCTTGACTTTTCCAATAATCGACGTTATGTCGTCGTCGGTATCAACATAAATGACATCTTTATTCATATCCGTAGCATCCGATTAATTTTGTCCTTGATTGAACCACTTTCCTCGGCGTTTAACATGGTATCATATCCAACCCTGAGAAGCCCCATGGCGGTAATCATTGTGTGATCACTAATATCGCCAGTCGTATCTGTTACGCCAACAACTTCGTCGGGTTTGATGTGATGCACCTGCGGGCGTTTTGTGAATGGCAGGCCCTGATACCAATCGCCGTTTTCCAGCGCCAGCACCAATGCGTCGAGACTCGATCCGCCACCGCACAGCAGCACGCGGCTTGGCAAATGGTCGATGGCGTCAAATTCGCTCAGCCCCAGTTCCACGCCGCTCAGCCAGACGTCGAGCGTTTTGTCGACCGCTTCGTCTACGATTTTTTTGACCGCCGGTTTGATTTTTGGATCATTCATGTTCAATTTCAGTTTTTCGGCCGCTTCGTAGCCGACGCCCAGGTCAGTCGAAATAGTTTTGGTAAAGCTCCGCCCCGCCACGCCAAACATCCGCGTGCCTTCGACACCACCGTCGTTGATGACCGCGATATCCGTCGAACCGCCGCCGACGTCGCACAAAATCGCCGTAAACGTCGAATTCGCGTCCGATCCCAAAACCGCACGCGCCACCGCGAATGGTTCGGCCGCCACCGCCATCAATTCCAGATCAAGTTCCGCCGCCGTGCGTTCCAACGCGCCGATGTGCACCATTGGCGCGAACGCCGTGTAGATCTGGATTGCGATGTCTTTTCCCTGAAAACCAATCGGATTGGTAACTTTGTAACCATCGATGTGGATCGACACGATGGCGCTGTTGACCAATTTTACCTCGACGTCGGGATTGCCGGTTTCAAAAGCGATCTGGCGCTGGGCTTTGACCTGGGCGCGTTCTTGGACCTTTTCGATGATCAGTTCCATTTCGGCGGCATCCAGTTCGCGGTCGGGTTGCGGCCGTTTGTAGCGAATCGTACTCGTTAAACCTTTGACGAATTCGCCGGCGATGCCGATGATGACTTTTTTGGCTTGCAATCCGGCTTGTTCTTCGGCTTGGACCAACGCCGCTTCGCAATTTTTGACCACGCCTGTAATGTCGGCGATGGCGCCGGAATACATGTTGCCAACTTCTTGGCGAGCGCGGCCGACGCCAACGATTTCCAGATCATCGCCGTTGACACGCGCGATCAATGCTTTGGTATATTCGGTACCAATGTCAAGAGCCACGATGTGCTGCGCCGCGGTAGTGTCTTCTTTCGGACTTTTTTTGAATCGCATTTGTCTAAATTATAAACTTTTGGCGCACAAAACGCTAGTGGTTAGGCCAAAATCGCTTTGATACGGCGAATTCCGGCGCTCGAAGCTTCTTCTTTGACGATTTTGAATTTCGCACCATTTTCGCCAAGCTGCCCAGTGTGATCGACGTGCGGACCGCCGCAAATTTCTAGGCTGACGATGTTTTCGCCGTCGCCCATTTGGTACACTTTGACAGATTCGTCGTAGCGTTCGCCAAACGGCCCGATCGCGCCCATTTGCAGCGCCACGTCGGTCGGATATTCACGGAACGTCACTGGCAAATCTTGCGAAATCCAATCGTTGACCAATTTTTCGGCTTTCGCAATTTCGTCCGGTGTTACTTTGCGATCCGAATTAAAGTCAAATCGCAGGCGTTCCTCCGTAATATTCGATCCGTGTTGGCGCAATTGTTCGCCGAGGATGTTTCTGAGAGCCGATTGTAATAAATGCGTCGCTGTGTGATATTTTTTGTGCTGCAAAGTTTGACCGCCAAGACCGCCCTTGAACTGACCCTTTGTTGCAGTTCGCGAACGGGCTTTCTGCTCGTCCATTTTCGCGTCAAATTCGTTTTGCCAATCCGGCTGGATTGACACGTTCGACCGCGACGCCTCCTCCAACGATAATTCCATCGGGAATCCATACGTGTCGTACAATTTGAAAATCACTTCGCCGGTCAAATGACCGTTACGTGTTTCGCGCTGGAAATGTTTGACGCCGGCACGTAGTGTGCTGCGAAATACTTTTTCTTCCTTTTCCATGATCGCCAAGACTTTTTCCGCATCAAGTTCCGCAAAATCGTTCGCGTAGATTTCGCAAATCGCCGGCACGACTTGGTTCATCAATTTTTCCTCAATTCCCAGATCAAATGCAAAACGAATCGCCCGGCGCATTAGTCGTCGTACAACATAGCCTTGTTCTTTATTCGATGGTTCAACGCCGTCCGTGATTAGGAAAATTGCGGCGCGAACATGGTCGGCGATCACACGCATATTCGCCGCGTAATCGTCGTATTTTTCGCCTGATAATTGTTCCAACTTTTCGATAATCGGCCACAACAAACTGATTCTGAACATGTCTGGCGAATCGATCGCCGCCGCCGCGATTCGCTCCAAACCGCCGCCGAAATCGACATTTTTCTTCGCAAGCTCTTCGAATCCGGTCTCGGTTTTGCGGTACGTCATGAACACGGAATTTCCAATTTCCATGTATCGGCCGCAATCGCAATTCGGGTGACAATTCGCGCCGAACGCCGGGCTGTGTTCGATGTCGGTGAATTCGTAAAAGACTTCGCTGTCCGGACCGCATGGATCGCCGACCGGTGTTGTTTCCGGTTTGCCGCCGCGCGACCACCAGTTTTTGCCACCGTCGTAATAGAAAATTCGGCCGCCCTGCATACCCTTTTCAGCACCGTCGGCTTCGGATCCGATTTCGACGTCTTTCGCATCGATTCCCTTTTTCGCAAACAGATTTTTCCAGATTTCCGCGGATTCGGTGTCACGCGGCAAGTTGAATTTTTCGTCGCCAATGAAACACGTGACGTACAAACGATTCGCATCCAAACCAACTTTGTCAGTCAAAAATTCGAAAAACCACGGCAATTGTTCGGCCTTGAAATAATCGCCCAGCGACCAATTTCCCAGCATTTCAAAAAACGTCGTGTGGCGGTTGTCGCCAACTTCGTCGATGTCGTCGGCGCGAAAACAGGTTTGCGAATCGGCCAAACGGACGCCTTTTTCGTGATCTTGCCCCAACAAATACGGCAAAAGCGGTTGCATGCCCGATCCGGTAAACAGCGTCGTCGGGTCGTTTTCCGGCACCAATTTGGCGCGCGGGATGATTTCGTGGCCGTTTTCGCGGCAAAATTCAAAGTAGGTTCTGCGGATTTCGTTTGCGTTCATATCTGTTATTGTACCATAACTCTAGAATCACTGCGGGATTAAGATAGGCTATTGACTACTATAAGTTAATATGGTATCATTGAGCTATCCATCCGGGAACGCCCTGGAGGTGTACGTTGAATGGAGAATCTCATGCAGCAGCATGTTGGAGAAGTGTTCGACGACTTCCTGAAGGCCTCATACGAGAAGCCGCGAGTCGAAGAATTGCCGAATCCCTGGGACGAGAACCGTCGCGTGAGCGTGATGGAGACCCAGTGTGACTGCGGTATCTGCAAGACAGGCGACGACTGTCTTCTGGGTTTCTGCTCGGATACTTTCATCGTGAATGCCGACGGCATCATCGTCGGCATCATCGAAGAGAGCTAACGGCGCACTGAGCTCACCGCTAGTACTGTAGCAATATAAATGCATAGTTGCGATCGATAGCTTTACTCGTTGACAGACAACACCTTACCCCATTCAGCAAGACCAAGCTCGGAGGTTATCCGAGCACCGCACCCAGCGCCCGGTTATGGCGCGGGCGGGCATCTCTAAGGTGCCCGATTTTCATTTTCTGACGAAGTTCTAGACAATTACTCCGCCACCAAGACAAGCCCGTCCGTCATAAATCACCGCCGACTGCCCCGGCGCAATCGCGCGTTCTGGGTTTCGCAAAATCAATTTGTCGCCGTCAATTTCGCAATCGGCCAATGGCGCACGGTGGCGCAATCGAACCTGATACGTTTTTCTCGCAACCGGCGCGTCGTTTATCCAATGTAGATCAGTTAATCGCAACTCGTGGCGCCAAAACGATTCGTCGTTCAAATTGGTCGATGCACAAACCTCATTTTTCGCCATGTCTTTGCCGACGACGTAATATGGCAAACCACCACCGATGTTCAAACCGTGACGCTGCCCAAAGGTATAAAAAATCGCGCCGTCGTGATGACCCAAAACTTTGCCCGATTCCTTTTCGATGATTTCACCCGGCGTCGTGTCAACGAATTGCGAAAGGAATTCGCGAATACCAACGTTGCCGACGAAACAAACGCCCATCGACTCTTTTCGCCGAGCTGTAACCAAACCGCGCTCCTCTGCCATTTTTCGCACGGTCGGTTTTGTAAATTCGCCCAGCGGAAACAACGTTTTTCGCAAAGCATCGCCCGTTACGCGGTACAGAAAATACGTTTGGTCTTTGTTGTTATCAATCGCTCTCAACAACTCACCATTTTCGGTTCGAGCATAATGCCCGGTCGCAATCATTTCGGCGCCGTCTGCCAATGCCGTTTCCAGAAAAATCTTGAATTTAACCTCTTGGTTACACATGATATCCGGATTTGGCGTGCGGCCGGCCGAATATTCCGCGATCATATAATCGACGACTTTTTGTTTGTATTCGGCCTGGAAATCGAACACTTTGAATGGAATACCGAGTTGCACCGCGACACGTTTCGCATCGGCCAAATCGTCCGCCCATGGACATTTCATGCCGGGCAAATCCTGCGTCCAGTTTTTCATATACACGCCGGTCACATCGTAACCTTTTTCGCAAAGTAGCGCCGCGGTCAACGACGAGTCGACGCCGCCGCTCATGCCAACATACACTTTCACTAGAACAACCCCCCGACATAAAATGCAATGATTTTCGTCGTTTCGCTAATCGTCAACCACCAGCCGACCGGCGACAGATACCAGACACGTTTCGACCAATTATAATCGATCGCGGGATGGTTGATAATATTCACTGAATCGGGCGCCTCTTTCGCAAATTCCAATCCGGCGCGACGCTGGTGATATGGCGATGTAACCAAAATCACGCGGTCATTTGGCGAAAACAACGGCGCTGTTTTTTCGGCATTTTCTAGCGTCGTTTCGGAATTTTCCTCGATATAGATAGCGTGTTCCGGAACGCCGTTCGCAACTGCGCGGCTTTTCATCGCTGCAGCGTTGCTCGGGCCGGATTTGTCAGCCGCTGCGCCGCTAAAGATAACTGTTCGCGCCCAGCCGCTTTTGTATAATTTTACCGCTTCGTCAACGCGCGCGTTGGTGTTGCCGCCGCTGATAGCGACGATTTTGTCGGCTTTCTGGCATTTACCCACGCCAGGCTTTTCGCAACCGCGCAGGTCGTCAGGCGACAGATAAAACGACAGCCCAACGACAATCGCCAAAAACATCAGAACCGGCGTCAAAATCCATTTAAGCATACCGCTCACGCTCCAAAACTTCGCGCAGGATCGGCTTCAATTCCGCAATTTCCTGCTCGGTCGTGAATCGTCCCAGCGAAATTCGCAAACTGCCGTCGATCATTTTGTCGGGCAAGCCGATCGCCGCCAGAACGTGACTGCGCGTGCCTTTGTTTGCCGCGCAAGCCGATCCGGTCGCAACCATCACACCTTTCAAATCCAATGCGAATACCGCGCGTTCGCCGTCCAGACCAGGCAACGAAATGTTCAGGATATTCGATAAATGATGCTTTTGATCGCCGTTAATTTGGATGTCGGGAAAAGTTTCAGTCAAATACTTTGCTAAATTATTTCGCAAATCTCCCAGTCGCTTCACCTCGCCTTTGCGCTTTTTTTCGCACAGTTCCAGCGCCCGCGCAAAACCGATCGCGCCGGCGACATTTTCTGTACCGCTGCGCAGGCCGTTTTCCTGGCCGCCGCCGAAAAACAGCGGCTTCACGATCACGCCGGTTCGCACATACAGCAACCCAACTTGCTTTGGTCCGTAGCATTTCCCGGCGTTCAGCGTCATCATGTCAACGTTCAACCGAGCCACGCTGAGATCGAGCAATCCGGCCGCCTGCGAAGCGTCGACGTGCAAATAAATCGGTTTTTTCGAACCATTTGCCAAGCGTTTTTCGCGAACACCGGCTACGATTTCGGCGATTTCGCGAATCGGCTGCACGGTGCCGATTTCGCTGTTGGCGTAGCCGACCGAAATTAACGTTGTTTTGTCAGTGATACTTTTCGTGATTTCGGCCGGGTCAACGCGACCTTTCGCATTTACGCCGATGATTTTCGTATTTTCGCCAGCCGCCGCTCGTGAACCTTTCGCAAAAGAGGCTGTCCATGAAGCCGTCTCAGGCGCTACTTGCCTCTTTTGGGAAAGGGTTTGCGAAGAGGCGGGGTCGAGATGACGATCGTGATTTTTCGCCGTCTCCAAAACCGCCGGGTGTTCGATCGCCGTGGTAATAATTTCGCCATCAACGTTCAGCGCCAAATTGATCGATTCGGTCGCGCCAGCCGTCATAACAATTTCCGTCGGTCGTGCGCCGATGATTTTCGCAATCGAATGTTTGGCGTTTTCGTAATCGTCGCGGACCTTTTTCGCAGCCAAATAACTGGCTGACGGATTATAAAAATCATCGCAAAAATACGGCGTCATAGCCGCCAAAACCCGTTCGTCCATCGGCGTTGCCGCCGCGTAATCCAAATATATCACGTACTAATTATACCAACTTTTGTCCAGTGTATGGATCGATGTTGTAGAGGCCGCGCATAACTTGCTCGTAATAAAGGCGCATCGCCAGCACCAGATTCTCCAGTTCAGCGCCTTCAACGTATTTGTACTGACCGCCGTCGCCGACTTTGATAATGCCGTTCGGGCGAATTTCGTAGCGCGTGGTTTGTGACACAGTTTGTTTATCTTGTTTCCATTCTTCGTGCCACACCCAGGTGTGTTGGTCGAGACAGAAAAATTCGCGACGATGACCATCCGGAATCGAGCCGAACAGTTGCCGACCAATTTCGCTTTCGGCGTTAATTAAATCGCGTTCGGTCAGATGTTTGAGCGGCCGCTCCGTCGAAGTTGTCGCCGTGCCAACTAACAGTTTTTTGACTTTTGATAAAATCGCCATAGTTACATTATACTACGCCGCGAGGTCAAATTCGGATTGACGCGCCTGGCGTATTCGCACCAGATTCGCGCCAATTTGCGCCACATCTTTCGCTAACTCAACATTCCTGACGTCAATGTTTGGTTTGTTCGTGGGCGTTTCGTGCTCAAAACGTTTGTCGAGTTTGCTATTTGCATATTCGGCATCGGCAATAGTTTTGTCAGTAAAAGTCCTGTTGGCTTTCACGCCGTCGCCAGGCTTAATTCTCTCGGCAAAATGATTGTATGGAAGCGAAGCGGCACGCAACAAATTTTGTTGCTGTTCAAGAATAGTTTCTGGATTTGGGCGGTAATCTTCAGCCAAAACAAACTCCTATCAAATTACATTTGATGATTTTCGGTGTTTGTTTAAATAGAAAACAGCTTCTCGGCGTTCGACGAAGTTGTCTGCGCGAACGTCATCAAATCAGTTTGATAAAGCTCGGACAGAAACTCAGCAATCACCCTCACAGAAGCTGGTTCATTCACTTTACCACGGTTCGGTATCGGCGTCAAGAACGGCGCGTCAGTTTCCAGTAGTAAGTTTGACAACGGAATCTGTTTGTACATTTCGCATTGTTCGCGAACTTTGCAAAATGTGGCGATGCCGTTGACGCCGATGTACAGATTTCGCGCCAGCGCTTTTTCCAGGTTTTCCATCGAATCGGTGTAGCTATGCACCACGCCGCGCACGCCGCGAAAATTGTCGAAAATCGGCCAGAAATCGTCAAAACTATCTCGGACATGAAACGAAATCGGCTTGTCGTATTTCAGCGCCAATTCGATTTGCTGGTTCAGGATTTCGATCTGTTGCTGGCGCGGCGAATGATTATAGAAATAATCTAAACCGATTTCGCCAACACCGACAATTTCCGGATTTTCGGCCAATAGATCCGGCACCACGCCAACGCCGAATTTGGCTTCGTGCGGATGAACGCCGACGATCGCATAGAGGTTTTCGCGGGTTTTCGCAAACTCAACCGCGTCGATCGAACTCTGCGAATCAGTGCCGACACAAATGACGCGTGTCACGCCAGCGGCCGCAGCGCGCGCCAAAACTTCATCCGGATTCAACGGGTATGATTTTTCGTGAATGTGGCAATGCGTATCAACTAGTTGCATCGGGCGTCGTTTTCGCAAGTTTCGGATCAGCGGTGTGCAGGTACATTTTCGGAAACAACACGCCTTCGTGCGACGTGATGACGCCGCGGTCGAAAATCGCCTTGATGGTGGTCGACAGATCGGGCGTAAACGGATACAGCAGCTGCGCTATCAGCAACAATCCGCCGGCCGCGTAGTTCAAAACTTCGGCCAAATGCGCCTCGGCATCAGGGTCGGTTTCGAGTTTTTTCGCGATCTGCCACGGTTTGACCATTTCCAAATATCGGTTCAAGTTTTGCACCACCGACCAAATCTCCTCCATCGCGATGTCAAATCGCAAATTGTTCATCGCGTCGTAATACGGCTGCGTGTCATGCGCGAATTCCTCGATGTCGCCGATGACACCCGATTGATAGCGAGTGATCATGTTGGCAACGCGGCTGACCAGATTTCCCAGGTCGTTGGCCAGCTCGCCGTTGTAAGCTTTTTCAAATTTTTCCCATGTGAAATCGCCATCGTCGAACGTCGGAATATGTCGCGAAAAATAATAGCGAAAAGCATCGACACCGTACGAATTGATAATTTCCAGCGGATCGATAACGTTGCCGACGGTTTTGCTCATTTTCGCGCCGCCAACCGTGACGTGACCGTGCGTAAACAGCACTTTTGGCAATGGCAAGTCTAAACCAATCAACATAGCTGGCCAAATCGCGGCGTGAAATCGCAAAATATCTTTGCCAATAACCTGCACATCGGCCGGCCAATATTCGGCATACGACGGATCCTCCGGATAGCCCAACACCGTGATGTAGTTGGATAAGGCGTCGATCCAGACGTACATGACCTGCGAATCGTCGCCCGGAACGCTCACGCCCCACGACAGATTTTTGCGCGGACGGCTGACGCTGACGTCGCGCAGACCGCTGTCGATCAGCGAAATGATTTCGTTTTCGCGGAATTTTGGCAAGATTTTCATGTGGCCGCTGGCAATTGCTTGTTTGATTTGCGAGCCGAATTCGCTCAGTTTGAAATAATAGTTTTCCTCGGATAAACGTTGATACGGCGTTTGGTGATCAGGGCAAATTCCGCCGGTTGCGGCGGCTTCTTTGTCGGTGACGAAACTTTCGCAGCCAATGCAATACCAACCCTCGTAGATGCCTTTGTAAATGTACGGTTGCAGTTTTTGCCAAATCGCCTGAACACGCGATTCGTGCGCCGGGTCGGTGGTGCGAATGAAATCGGTGTAGTCGGCTTTGACCGCTGTCATCAACTTTTCGAAATTGCCGTACATTTGATCGACATAGGTTTTCGGATCCAAATTAGCTTCGGCGGCTTTGGCGGCAATTTTGTTGCCATGTTCGTCCACGCCAACCTGAAAACGCACCGGCTGGCCGTTTTGTTTGTGATAACGCGCCCAAATATCCGCCAGCAAATAGTCAATCGCGTTGCCGATGTGCGGCTTGGCGTTGGCATATGGAATAGCGGTCGTGATATATGGTTTTTTGCTCACATGGCTATTTTAGATGATTTTGATAAGTTTTGCTAGAAGCGGCCGGTATTTGGCACGCCGGGAATGGTTTCGTCAAGATACGTATAGCCATTGATGGCCAGCGTCTCGCCCAGCTGCGTCGTCAGCGTCACGTCAACGCGCCCCGCCGCACGCGCCGGCACGCGACAAGTCAATTCTGTATCGGAAATAACCTGCAAATCCGTACATTCCACATCGCCGAATCTTACCGATACAACCGTGTCGGTGTCCGGATCAAAACCGGAGATTTCGATCGGCACTTTGGCGCACCCGCTCCCCCAGCAATTTTCCGGGCCAGACGCACCTTGACCCAATTGGCCTACGTTGTTGAGTGCCCATCCATAGACAGCTCCTTGGTCGTCGAAGGCAATAGCGTGACTGACGCCAACCGCAATTTGAGCCAATACGACGTCGGCAGCCAGGGCCGATCCCGAGATGACGCCACCGGAAATCAAAACTGGCAATAAATTTTCCGTCAACATTCCGTTGCCAGCCAGTCCGTAGCCGCTGTATCCCCATGTGTAAACGTTGTTTTGGTCGTCGATGGCGGCTACGCTATATGAACCGACCGACACCTGGGCGATTTTGACATCAGAGTCCAAGATCGATCCTGGAACAGCACCGTCGGAAATCTGAATCGGCACTGGGCTATCAGCAAAATGTGCGCCGTTGCCGAACTGACCCCAGCCGGTTGAGCCCCAGACATAGATGATTCCCTGTTCGTCACGAGCGACTAAGGCGTCCTCGCCGATGCTGACTTGAGCTATTTTGACACCCGTCGTCAGAGCGGATCCGGGAATGACGCCGCCAGAAATTACCGCTGGTAAAGAAGTGTGGATGGTCGTTCCGTTGCCCAGCTCGCCGTTGTAATTAACACCCCACGTGTAAAGATTACCTTGATCGTCAACCGCCGCCGTGAATCCGTACAGTTTGGATGCTATTTGCACTATCTTTACGCCTTCCGTCAAGGCTGAATCTGGGATGACGCCGCCGGACAGTTTGATCGGCACGGAACGCTCGGTGCTAGTTCCGTCGCCCAACTCGCCGCTGGAATTCTGACCCCAACCGTACAAATCGCCCTCGTCATCGACAAGCAACCCGTCAGAGGTACCGATAAGCGACGCGTCAACGATTCTTACGCCGTCGACCAAAGCCGAACCAGGGATAACACCACCAGAAATTTTGACCGGTAGCAAGCTATAGCTGTTGATATCGCCGTTGCCCAGCGGACCAGCACCCCAAACGTAAACGTCGCCGTTGCTATCAAGCGCGACAGTGCCGTAAACGCCCGTCACAACTTTGACGATTTTGACGCCTGCCGTCAAGGCTGAGCCAGGGATTGTTCCACCGGAAATTTTCTTCGGTGTATTGATTTGGCCGGTCGTTCCATCGCCTAGCATGCCGACATAGTTCGAACCCCACGCATACAAATTTCCGTGATCATCCACTGCAAACGAAGTGTCGCTGCCGGCGGCGACTTGAACAATTTTTGCGTCAGAGATGAAGCCCAGGCCAGTGATGGTGACTTCGGTGCCACCAGCGATTGAGCCTTGATTGGGCGAAATTGCGGCCGAATTGCCCAACGCATGTGCGAAATTTCGCGTTGCGCCGATGCTTATCACTGACGCGACAGCTAGCAAAAACGCCGCTAGCAGCAAAACAATCCGACGTCCCGATAATCGACGCGCACCATACATCATATGACGCTATATTAGCACAACCAATATACAAAAACCAGCCAGCGACTACCGTAGCTTCGCGACAATTGCGAAGCGTTTGCCCAAATCGACGCCAGTTTTTTGCGCTACGCTATGCGAAAAGTAATTCTCGTCAGTCGTCGTATCAATCTCGCCGCCGCTGATTTTTTCCGGCAAAACACCAGACTGCGAAAAGTGCCTGACATTCACGTCACGCAAACTACGATTATCAAACGCAAACAACGGATAATTTTTCGCGCCGGCCGTCGGACTCAGCCAAATTCGTACGTCACGCGGGTTGGTGCCGAACTGATTCGTCATGAATTCGATTGATTTTCGTGCGCCGAACTGTTCGGCGGAATGTCGGCCCAGATGCGAAACCATCAGCGCGTGATTTTTCGGATCGTAGATGACCGCGCCCAGACAATCGGCCAGCGGCAAGAAAATCGCCAGATTTTTCGCAGTCGTCGCCAAACCGTCAACGCCGACGATCTTTCGCATATTTTTGTGTTCGGCATTTTTCGTAACGATTTCGTACCGACAAAAATCAGTTTTGTCGTAGTCAAGCCAAATCATCATCGTTTCGGACGGAGCAAAACCGGTACGGCTTAAAAATGTCTTTTGGTTTTTCGCAACTTCGTTTTCGTCGCGCGGATCGACGGCTTTCATGTTGCCGTCGGCGATTGTCGACAACCCAATTACCACGTCATTCGCGAAAATTATTGGTTCATTTTTCATACGTACATTTTATCACTTGATTATTTCGCTTTACTTTGGTAAATTATAGCCATGTCAAACTCGAGCACCGTCTGGAGCAAAGAATATCCTCGCGAATTCGCGACGATTCTTTGCGAAATCAATTCGACAGGACTCATGCAAAAATTTCTACGCGACGTCATGACAGAGAGCGAAATAACTGAAGTTAGCGCTCGTTTTGCGGCAGCCAAAATGCTATTCGACAAAGTTCCATATACCGAAATTTCTGCGAAAACCGGACTCAGCACGCGAACTATCGCACGCATTAGTGAATGGATCAAAACCGGCACGGGCGGCTACTCTACTGCCATAAACCAACATCACAGACATCAATAGCCAGCCTGCTTTGATGTTTTTCGTCAGCGCAGGCTGGCGTTTTACTTTATATTTTAATGGAGAAATTTATGGAAAAATTTTACTCATCAACGGACATTCGGCCATTTTATAATGAGCTTGCCGAAACGTATCGATCCGCATTCGCTGGCCCGCCCTGGTTTGAGCGCGGCAAATGCGTAGACCCCGCATCGCGATGCGCCAGCGGATTTTCCGCCACAGGACCCGGGTTAACTTGCGGAACATGCAGCGAGCAGGTTGTCGATCCAGCATATTCTACCACATATCTAACTGAATTATTCGCCAGCTACGAATCAAAAAATAGTTCTTGGTACACCGAACAATTTTCTGGAAGAATAGCGCTCGCCGCAGTGGCTTATGCTACAACACCGGACACTATTGCGGAAAATAAATATTCGGACGACACGATGCAAGATTGGATCGAAACAAACATTGTGTCGCCAATAATTTGGCTTGACGAGGTTTTCGCGGATTTACAGGCTCGGCCACGTGGAAATTTGCGAAATTTTGGCTCTTTTGTTTGCGGCATGATGGCGCAGCTTGACGTGCCGACGCTTGCGTTTCGAACAATCAATCCAGCGATGCTACGAGCCAGCGAGCGTGATTTCGGCAAAAACGCCACCATCCTAAAGCGAAAACTGGACGTTCCAGACTGGCGTGATTTCGCCATCATCGACGGGAGTGCGAAATGAGAATCTTGGTTATTGGCGGTATGCACGGCAACGAGCCATTGGGTATAGACGTTGTGAAATCACTGCGAAACAATCCTGTCGCAAATATCGATACGATAATTGCAAACCCCGCCGCAACTTGGCAGAATCGGCGCTTCATGAATCGTGATTTGAATCGTTCGTTTGGCGTAAATGACGATTCGTATGAATCAAAGCGTGCGCAGTTTTTGCTAAGCAAATGCCAGAATTACGATATAGTTTTCGACTTTCACAATACGCACTGCCCTGATAACGATTGCGCTTTCATTGGCAAAGATGCGAACGCAAAACTACTCGACATTGCATCTATATTAGGACTCAGCCGCGTCATAGTTGCGGATTATGATTGTATCAACAAATTCGCACCCAATTGCATTTCAGTTGAAATCAGCATGACAAGTCCACGAAACAGTGCGCTGATATGGTGCGAAATAATCAAAATGCTGGCGTGCATGAAAAACTTTGACACGATCGGAAAACCAAACTTGTTTAAGTTCGCCTATCGGATGACGCTCGACGATGCGGAGCGATTGGCGCTCTCATCCAGCAATGTGAAAGCGTTTTCGCAGCTTGATCCAAAAATCGCCGCGCAGCTCGGTGTCAAATCTCCCGCGTTTCCGATATTTATTGCCGACAAATTTACACCCTATAACTTCGGCGGCATCGTTACCCCGATCAGTAATTTGCCGTAAGTTGCGCCAATTTCTGCCAATCCGTTAGTGACAAATCCTGCGCACGCAAATTTGGGTCGATGTCGACTTTTCGCAACAGGTTTTCGGCATCGAGTTTCGAAATTGCCAAACCCGCGGCCAAACTTGATCGAAGTTTTTTTCGGCGGTTCGCAAAGCCGGCTTTGACGATGCGAAAAAACCGTTTTTCGTCCAAATCTGCGAAAAGTGGCGTTTTTCGCACGCGCAAAACCACGACCTGCGAATCGACCTTTGGCGGCGGCGTGAAAAATTTCGCCGGGACTTCGACACCCAAATCAACCGTCGCAAATAATTGCGCCGACACCGACAGCACGCTCATGTCGCCCGGTTTCGCGGCCAGGCGCTCGGCGACTTCGCGCTGCACCAACAACACGGCGACAGACGGACGATTGTTCGCGCTCAACAACTTTTGGACGATTTTTGACGTGATGTAATACGGCACGTTGGCGACGACTTTGTAGTTTGCCGGCAACTTTGACAAATCAAATTGCAAAATGTCGGCGTTTTGCACCGACAAATTTTTCGCATCGACGCGTGATGGCAAGTTTTTCGCCAATTCCGCATCGAATTCCACTGCCACCACGTTTTTTGCCTTTTCGCACAAAACCGCCGTCAGCGTGCCAAGCCCCGGCCCAATTTCCAAAATCGTATCATCAGCAGAAATATCGGCCGCGTCGGCAATGTCGCGCAAAATTTGTGCGTCGTGCAACCAATGTTGACCCAAATCCTTATTCGGTTTCATCGAGCAATTTCAGTCCGATCTGTGCGTCAAACGTGCGTTTTAACGGCGCGATTTCCGTCAGATGAATTTCGCACGTCGCGCCGACGATCAATTCGCGAATATGCCCGCCGAACGTGACGTTCGTTTGGTTGGCAAATGTGCCGTGGATGTGCCAAATCGGTTGGCCGTTTTCCCACGCCAAATTCCCGGTCAAATTAACGATTTCAAATACGCCTTCGCGCACACTCCACTGATAATTCAGAATTGTTTCGTCGAAATAACCAATGTCGGGATCGTGCGACGACCCGATGCCGCTTAGCCAGTAGCTTTTTCGCGGATGATTGAACGCAAATCGGTTCAGTTGTTCGACTAATTTTTCGCCTTTTTCGAGGCGCAATATGATGGAGCTTCTCGCAATAATTTCAATCATGAATCCAGTATAGCACCCCGAGTCACTGACAAAAGATCGTTTGTCAGATAAAGATACTAAACGCCGTTGTAATTCGTCCAGTCAGTAGCAATATCCCAGCCGTGAGGATGATATGCCGCAAAACCACCTGTATCGTAAACTTTACCCGGACCGACACTCGTTTCCACAACTGAACATCGTGGATAAATGCCTAGGTTCGCAGCTATGATGACATAGCCATCACGATCAACCTTAACACCATCTTCCCTAACGGTATAATAGCCACCTTGGCCGCAATTTTGCATCACTCTGTTCATCGGCAAATCATAGTAGGTTTCGCGGTGAGTTACACCTCTGCTATCGGTAAACTGATTGACGCCCATTGATTTGGTCAGGCCTTGGCCCGGTTTAACTTTTACGCCGACAATTTCGATCTGTTTCTTCGGCTCTTTCGACGTCACGCTTTGGATTTCTTTGCGCGAAATTTCCTGGCCGTTGCGCATTTCGATTTCGTAAGTCACCGATTTAACGCCATCTTGTCCGGCTTCTTTGACAGCTTTGTAGCCTGCCGGTTGGTCGGCATCCTGAATCTGCTCGGTTTCAAACGGAATCGCCTCGTCCTGTGTGACGGTTTGCGTGCCGTTACGCCAAACTTCGATCGTCATGCCATCGGTAATTGACGCCGAACGATTCGTGTTAAGCGTATCGGCGGCGTCCATTTTAACGCCTTTTTCATCCAACAAATCGCCAACGGTTTTGGCCTGCGTGCGAATTTGATTATTCTGGCCGTATAGCACCAAATTGACCGCTGTGGCCCGATCAATCGTCATAGTTAGTCCAGCGCCGCCGTCCGATAGCACGTCATTGACGCGCGCCACGTTGGTTTCGTCCTCTGCATACAACGTTACGCCAGCCGATTCGGCGATTTTGGCTGGCGATTGCGCCGCTGTCATAACGCGCGTTTTCTGTTCGCCGTCGACCACCACCACCGGTCGGGCACGATAAATATTCACACTGTACGATTTCGCAACCAGCTGCGTATCCAGCGCCGGCTCGACAGCGTCAGCCGATTCGACCGCAATATTGGCCTGCTCTAGTGCGCTGGCGATTGTTGCCGCTTTGGTAACGATGGTTTTTTCGCTGCCGTTGTCGTACACCGTAATCAATCGGTCGCCATCGCCAATTTTCTCCTGACCCTGCGCCAATGCGAAATTGGCCGTACCGAAAACCGCCAAGCCAAACAGAAATACCGCTGCGAGCCAGACCCAGAGTGGTGGATGGGCAGAGAAATGGGAGCGTGCCTGATTAAAAAACTTACTCACAATCTAACTAGACATTATACATGATCACATGCGAATACGCAAGCGGTTTGCTACAGTTTTTCGAGTGGCGCGAAGGCCACGTTTAGCTTTTTGGTTTTGCCGTTAAAGTCGACTTCGACCACTGTTCCGTCAATCTCGGCAACGCGGCCAATGCCGAAAATTTGATGGCGAACTTTATCGCCAATTTTGACGTCAATCTCCTCTGGTTCATATTGAATTTCGTCGTCGAATTTTTGCGAAAAGTCATCATACGGCGACATTTGCTCGATTTTCGCATCGATATCAGCCAAAAATCGCGACGGCGGATTGTATTGGCGTTGACCGAACAACATGCGCGACTGCGCCGCCGTCAAAATCAATTCTTCGCGGGCCCGCGTCATGCCGACGTAACAGAGACGACGCTCTTCTTCCATTTCGGATGGTTCGAACAACGCCCGCGAGTGCGGGAATATCGACTCTTCCATGCCGATCATGAACACAACCGGAAATTCCAAACCCTTGGCGGCGTGCAACGTCATCAGCGTCACGGCGTCGGCGCGATCGTCAACCGAATCGAGACTCGACACCAACGCGACTTCTTCTAAGAAGCCGTCCAGCCCGGCGTCGATATATTCTTTGGCCACCGACAAAAGTTCGGCGACATTTTCCTGGCGCGTTTCGGCCTGCGGCGTGCCGTCGTTCAGATGGTCCATGTAGTCAAATTTTTTGATGACTGCGCTGATGAATTCGTCGGGGAGCATTTCGTTAGCCACTTTGGTTAGCGAGAATAGCGCTCCGCCTAGCCGCGAAAACGCCGTTTTAGCGCGTTTTGTCAGATCAGGATGAGATTCGATGTCGAGTAATGATTCGATAATTGATTTGTCGGAATTCGCCTGCCATATCAAAAACTTGTCGACCGACGCCGCGCCCAGACCGCGTTTTGGCACGTTGACAATTCGCTGGAAACTGGCGCGGTCGAACGGCTGGTAAATCAATTTTAGATAAGCCAAAATGTCTTTGATTTCAGCCCGGTCATAAAAGCGCGTGCCGCCGACAATTCGATACGGAATGCCGTAGCGGACGAACGACTCCTCGATAGCGCGGCTCTGGGCGTTGGTGCGATACAAAACAGCGTAGTCGGCGTAGTTTCGCGCCCGCAAATCGACGGCCGATTTGACGCGGCCGACGACGATTTCGCCTTCGTGCATTTCCGATTGAGCGTACAAAACCTGCACCGGTGCACCACCGGTTTTGTCGGTCCACAATTTTTTGTCGCTGCGTTGGGCGTTTTTTCGGATGACTTTGTCTGCTGCATCCAAAATCGCCTGCGTTGAACGGTAGTTCTGCTCCAACTTGACTATTTTGGCGCCCGGAAAGTCACGTTCGAAATTCAAAATATTAGTGAAGTCCGCACCGCGCCAACTGTAAATCGATTGCCAATCGTCGCCGACGGCACAAATATTTTGATCTTGATTCAGCAGTAGTTTCATTAGTTTGTACTGCGCCTTGTTGGTGTCCTGATATTCGTCGATCAGCACGTATTTGATAAGTTTTCGCAGCTTTTCGCGCACTTCTGGCACGGTTTCTAGCAATCGCACGGTTTCGATCAACAAATCGTCAAAATCAAGTGCTTTGCCGTCAATACGCAGTTTCTCATACCGCGGATAAACATCGGCCGCCACGCGCTGCGCCGGCATGCGGGCGCTGGATGCGTATTCGCCAGGCGTAATCAAATCATTTTTGGCCGTCGAAATCATCGACGAAATGCTGCGCGGCGAAAACTGTTTGTCGGTAATGTGCAAGTCTTTCATGGCTTGTTTTATCAGACTCAGCCGATCCGACTCGTCCAAAATCACGAAGTTTTTCGGGATCCGCGCGTTTTCGCCCCACTGACGCAAAATCCGCACGCAAATCCCGTGAAACGTGCCCATCCACGGCATAAATCCACGATTGTCCGGATTTTCGCCTAGCAATAGCGCCAAGCGCTGACGCATTTCTTTCGCAGCCTTATTCGTGAACGTTACCGCCATAATTTCACTGGGATAAATATGTTTTTCGGCCACCAAATGCGCGATTCGATGCGTCAGAGTTTTGGTCTTACCTGAACCGGCGCCAGCCAAAATCAGCATCGGCCCAGCTTCATGCAAAACCGCCTCGCGCTGGCCAGGATTCAATCCAGTCAAAATATCCATTGCTACCATTCTACCGCACTACAGCATGCCAGAATAGTACAACCACGCGCCAGCTGCGCCGCCGATGGCCAACAGCAAAATGATGATCAAAATCCACAACCATACGCGCGATTTTTTCGGGGCATCAGGGTTTTGATAAGCCGCGGCGTCGTATGGCGAAGTTTCGACTGGCTGATTCGACGGAGAAGTGATTTTTTGCGGAGGATTTTCTGATTCGTCGTTTTGTGCTTCGATTTCGATGGCGGCGACTTCGACGGGATTCGGTTCGGGCGCTTCAATTTGATCGTTTGCTGATTCGGTAGTTTGCAACATTTCGACGGGATTTTCATCTGGCGTATTGTCAATTGCAGCCGCGCCAACTTGCGAAAACACCGTTTCGTCATGCGACAAGTCATCAGCGACAGGCGCTAGTGACTCGATCTCGATCTCGGCCTCGAGCGGCTGGCCAGCAAACGCACCGAGCGGGCGCTTCTCGACGTCGGGATTATCAATAAACGGCGATTCATACTGCGACAAAGTGCTCGCCGGAGCGGCCTGTTCGACTGTAGTTTCCGGCGGCGTTTCGGTTTCGGCCGATTCGCCCGAAATCTCCTCGACAGCAACGTCGTTATTTTCGAAAACTTCTTCGACATTCGGCACGATATCAGTCGAATTCGGTTCGCTCGAGAAGTCAATCGGATCAGAAATCGTTGTATCATTCACATCGGGAATAATATTTTCGGCAGGCGGAATTTCCAATTCGGGCGGCTGAGCTGGCCGCTGAAAAGTCGGCGTCACAATTGAACGCATATTTGACGACGGATGTACCACATCCATAAATTGACCGCTGTTGCGCCGAATCGTTGGCGATTGATTTTTCGCAACAGTTTCGGGGCTCGTTGATACTTTCACAACGTTTTTCGAAAAGCTATCTGATTCATCAATCAAATCATCGCCGCTAACCGCCGAATTTACTGCTTTGTCAATTTCATCAAAGTCGATGTCGCTCATGCCTTGCCTTTCGTGGTTTCGTACGCCGTGTCAATAATTTTCGCGAATTCGTTGGCGTTCAAACTAGCGCCGCCAATCAACAATCCGTCGACGCCGCGTGCAGTCAAAATCTGTTTGGCGTTGGTCGCGTTGACGCTGCCGCCGTACAAAATTTGGATTTGTGTGGCGGATTTTTTGCCGTAGAGTTGCGAAACTTGGCCGCGAATAATATTGACAGATTCCTCGATATCCTGCACACTAGCAGTTTCGCCGGTACCAATCGCCCACACCGGTTCGTACGCGATCACGACGTCGTCGATTTCATCGGATGCGATATTGAGCAAGCCGCTGACAATTTGGTCGTTCAGCACGTGAATCGTATCGCCTTCGCTGCGGTCAAACGCCGTCTCGCCAACGCACAAAATCGGCCGCATGTTGTTGCGCTCGACGGCTTGAATTTTGAAACGAATGTCGCGGTCGCCTTCGCCAAAAATATTGCGTCGTTCGGAATGACCGACCAAAACATATTGTGCCAAGCCGCGCAACATACTGGCCCCGATTTCGCCGGTAAACGCGCCGTAATCGCGCCAATAGCAATTTTGTGCACCCAGTTTGAATTGACGATGATTCACCTGCAAACTCAGCGGCTGCAGCGCCAAAAAATTCGGGCACAAAACGACTTCGACGTCGCGACGAACTTTGACCATTTCGGCCAATTTCGCAACGTACAAACTGGATTCGTGAACATTCAAGTTCATTTTCCAATTGCCAACAATCAGTTTTTTCATCTGCCCATCCCGCTTATGATTATACATATAATATCACGCCGGCAGCAGCGCTGCAATTCCCGGCAAAGTTTCGCCGGCCATCAATTCCAGCGAAGCGCCGCCGCCGGTCGAAACATGCGAAAAACTACCGCCGCCCAAACTATCCCAATTTCGCACGAAATCGGCCGTGTCGCCGCCGCCAATTACGCTGGTTATTTGTGGATTTTGCGCCAGCGCCAGCGCAATCCGGGCCGAACCGTGCGCGAAATTCGGTTGCTCCGCCATGCCCACCGTGCCGTTCCAAATTACCGTGCCGGCATTTTCGATAAGTTTTACAGCGCGATTAATCGATTTCGACCCAATGTCGAGGATTTTCGCAGTTTCGCCGACATGTTTTGGGCTCATTTCGACGCGCGGATCGGTCGGTTCGCCGTGTTCAGCCACCGCTACGTCGACTGGAATTTGAAAATTTTCGCGTGCGTCGACGCCGTATTTGTCTTTGGCTTTTTTCAAGATTTTCGCTACCGTGGCGTCCAGTCCCGGTTCGTACAAACTGCGACCTATCGGCAATTTCAGATATTCCAAAAAATTATTGGCCATCGCGCCGCCGATAATCACGCTGTCGGCGATGCTGATGAAGCGCTCGATCAAATCGATTTTGTCGCTGATTTTGGCGCCGCCCAGAACGGCCACCAGCGGCCGATTTGGATTGTCGGTAGCGTTTTTGATCGCCAGATATTCTTTTTCCAGCAACAGGCCCGCGACCGACGGCAAAAATTCCGTGATCGCTGCCGTCGAAGCGTGCGCCCGGTGGGCCACACCAAAACCGTCTTGAACGAAATATTTCGCGTGCGAATCAGTCGCTAGTTTTTTCGCAAAATTCAAATCGTTTTTTTCCTCGCCGGGATGAAAACGCAGGTTTTCCAGCAGCACGACTTGACCTTTGCCAAGTTTTTTCGCGGCGACTTTGACTTTGTCGCCGACGCAATCCGGCACGAACTGCACCGATTGACCTAACGATTCCCCCAGTCGCGCCGCCACTGGTTCCAACGAAAACTTTGCGTCCGTCCGGCCATGCGGACGGCCCAAATGCGAAATAATAATCACGCGGCAATTGCGATTCAGCAAATATCTCAACGTCGCAAGACTTGCCGAAATCCGCAAATCGTCAGAGATTTCGCCCTTTTCATTCAGCGGCACGTTGTAATCAACGCGCACCAAAACGACGTCGCCGTCACGATCGTTGAGCGGCAAATCACGGATGGTTTTTTTGTCAAACGCAATTTTCATTACGCTTATGATAATAGCATTTTGACGAAGTGGTTTACAACGTTCGCAGGCGAATTGTATCTGTCGCGCCTTGGACGCCAGGTTGGCGGCCGCTGACGATGACGACGGTTGAGCCTTTTGGCAAGTAATTCGCGTCCGCCAGTTCGTGCGCCAAATCCAGCCCAGCTGATGCGCCGTCCGGCCGCAAAAACGTTTTGTTGGCGTACAGTAGCGCCATCTGTTGCGCCACGCGCGGCGTGCCAGTCACAGCGATAATCGGACAATTCGGACGGCGGGCGGCGATATGATACGCCGTTGCGCCGGTTTTGGTTTCGGCAACGATGGCGTCAACATGCAATTGTTTCGCAAGTGTTACCGCCGCGGCGCTGATCGCTTCGGCGTGGTTGCCCGAATGTATCGGCCGGCCGAGTGGTTCGGTGTCGACTTTCTGTTCGGTGTACAAAATCACGCGCTTCATGCCCTTGACAGCTTCGATCGGATATTGGCCGTTGGCGGTTTCGTCGCTCAGCATGACGCAATCGACTTCGGTAACGACGGCGTTGCTAATGTCGCTAACTTCGGCACGAGTTGGTTCGGGGCTAGTTACCATGCTGCTCATCATCTGGGTGGCGACGATGCTGACTTTGGCGTGTTTTTGACACAATTTGATGATTTCGCGTTGGACGACCGGCACGATTTCGGCGCCAACTTCGACAGCCAAATCGCCACGCGCCACCATGACAGCGTCGCTAACCTCGACAATGCGTTCCAATGTTTCCGTTTTGATCGCCGCGCTGGTTTCGATTTTGGCGATGACGCGAGCTTCTGATCCTTTTTCCGCCAAATAATTTCGCAGCGTCATGATGTCGTCGGCGTTATGCACAAAACTAAGCCCGACGTAATCGATGTCGTTTTTCGCGCCGAAATCCAGATCGGCGTAATCCTTGGGCGTCAAAACGTCGCCCGAAAAATCAGTGTCGGGCAGATTGATGCCTTTGCGGCTCATCAGCACGCCGTCATTTTCGACGCGCACCGCGACGGTTTTGTCGGAGATTTCGGTGGCGACGGTTTGGATTTTGCCGTCGAATATGAATACGCGGTCGCCGGGTTTGACTTTTTCGCTAATATCGTACTGAATTGGGATGACATTTCCGTCGTGTTCGGCGTCGAATCGCAGTTGCAGCGTTTGGCCTTTCTTGACATCCATGTGGTTATCTTTTATTTCGCCGAGCCGAATTTTCGGACCTTGCAAATCCTGATAAATCGATACCGGCTTGTCCAGCTCAGCGCTGGCTTTGCGAATCCATTCGATTTGCTGTTCGCGCTCCTCGAACGAACCGTGGCTAAAATTCAGCCGCAGGCCGTTGGCACCAGATCGAATCAGGTCATAAATCATCTGATAACTGTTCGTCGACGGGCCGACCGTGGCGATGATTTTGGTTCGTTTGAATGTGGGTGGGTAAGGAAATTTGTGTGTCATACAGCCTCATACTTTACAACTTTAATAACATTTTCGCAAGCCGCGATGGTTTTCGCAAACTATTTGCCAAGTTTGGTTTCGAGTTTTTCGACGTCGACTGTAGTTTTGACGACCGTGTCCGGCGTCAGTGAAATGCTGTCGATGCCTTGTTCGACCAAAAATCGCGCGAACTGCGGATAGTCGGACGGCGCTTGACCGCAGATGCCAATTTTGGTTTTGGTTTTTTTGGCAACTTTGATGACGTAACGAATCAAGTTTTTGACCGCGTCGTTGTTTTCATCGTAAATGTGGGCGATTGATTCGTTGTCGCGGTCGACGCCCAGCGTCAATTGCGTCAAGTCGTTCGAACCGATCGAGAAACCGTCGAACAGCTCTGCAAACTGTTCAGCCAAAATCACGTTGGATGGAATTTCTATCATGACGTAAGCTTCGAAACCGTTTTGGCCACGCACCAAGCCGTGCTTTTTCATGATGTCCAGCACTTTTTTCGCCTCGGTCAGATCGCGGCAAAATGGCACCATGGCTTTGATATTTGTGATGCCCATTTCGTCGCGAACGCGTTTGATGGCTTTGCACTCCAACTCGAACGCTTGGCGATATTCCTCGCTGTAATAGCGACTGGCGCCGCGCCAACCGATCATCGGGTTGTTTTCGATTGGTTCGAATTGTTGGCCGCCGATTAGGTTGGCGTATTCGTTTGATTTGAAATCACTGAATCGGATGATGACGTCTTTCGGGTAAAAGGCCGCGCCGATCATTGATACACCTTCGCTCAATTTGTCGACGAAGTAGTCCTCTTTGTGCTTGTAGCCTTTGGTCATTTGCGTGATGGTGGCACGCGCTTCGGGATCTTTTAGTTTGTCAAATTGCAGCAACGCCAGCGGGTGAATTTTGATGTGCGAATCGATAATGAATTCTTCGCGAGCCAAACCGACGCCGTCGTTCGGAATCATCGAATATTTAAACGCGTGATCCGGCGAACCGACGTTCATCATGATTTTGGTTTTTGGCCGTTTCAAGTTTTTGACGTTAGTTCTGTCGACGTGGAATTTCAAAATTCCTTGGAAAACTTTGCCTTCGTCGCCAGCTGTACAATCGACCGTAATCGGATTGCCGTTGGCGATTTTGTTCGAAGCATCGCCAGTTCCAACCACGCACGGAATACCTAGTTCGCGCGACACAATCGCGGCATGACAGGTGCGACCACCTTTGTCAGTAACGATAGCGCTAGCAATTTTCATGATCGGCACCCAATCAGGGTCGGTCATTTCGGTCACCAAAACGTCGCCTGGTTTGAACTGGTCAATGTCAGCCACACTCATGACGCGGCTGGCGCGGCCAACGCCGATTTTGCTACCGACGCTGGTGCCGTTGGCGATAATCGGGCCGGTTTCGTCCAATTTGTATTCTTCGATGATGTTGACGTTTTGGCGTGATTGGACGGTTTCGGAGCGAGCTTGGACGATGTACAGTTTGTTGTCGTTTTCGTCGAGCGCCCATTCGATGTCCATCGGTCGGCCATAGTGCTGTTCGATGATCATGCCCCATCTCGCCAAGGTTTTCACCTGTTCGTCGGTAATCGAATAGCGATCGGCTTCGGCTTGCGGGACCTGCAAGTTTTTGGTTTTGCTGCCGGCCGTTGGCACCATGCGCAGTTTTTTGGTGCCGAGGCGCCGTTTCAGAATCGCCATGGTTGGTTTGAACACGATAAATTCGTCGGGGCTGACGTGACCTTGGACGATGTTTTCGCCCAGTCCGTAGATCGAGCTGACAATCACAGCGTCGCGAAAACCGGATTCGGTGTCAATTGTAAACATGATGCCGGCGGCTTCCGAACGCACGGCCACCATTTGCTGGATGCCGACAGACAGCGCGACTTTCATGTGGTCAAAGCCGTTTTCGACGCGGTAAACGATCGCTCGGTCGGTAAATAGCGACGCGATGCACGATTTCGTGGCTTTCAGCACGTGTTTTTCGCCCTGAATATTCAAATACGTTTCCTGCTGGCCGGCAAACGACGCATTCGGCAAATCCTCGGCGGTGGCCGATGAGCGAACCGCCACGACGATGCCTTTTTTCTGACCGACACGTTGGGTCAAGTCGGCGTAGCCGCGAACAATTTCCTGTTCGAAATCGGCCGGAAATTTGGCGCGAATGATCATGGCGCGAATTTTCGCACCGCGCGTTGCCAAATCCTTGACATTGTTGACGTCCAGCCCAACCAAAACTTCACGAATTTTGGCGTCCAAACCAGATTCGCGCAGAAAATATCGGTAAGCATTGGCCGTCGTTGCGAAACCGTTCGGCAAATTCACGCCTTGTGGCGCCAGATGTTTGAACATTTCGCCCAAACTGGCATTTTTGCCGCCGACTTCTGGGATGTCGGTAATCGAAACTTCATCGAAAAATTTGACGTATTTGTACATAGCTGTCCTTGTTTTTATTTTTATTGCACTTGCGTTTATAATATCATTTTGCCGGTTTTTAACCAAGCCCCTTGACCACGAAAAACACGCCAAACGCCAGCGTCGACCAAAACGATAGCCGCCCGTTGTTGCGAATCAAAAACTTTCGCAGCGTATGCAGAAAATTTTCCGCTCGCGCACCAGCTATCAAATCGACGAGATACGGTATCAAAACGGAAATGCTTCCCAAAATCGCGAACAGCGCCGCCACAATCGCCATCTGGTCGTTCGCCAAATCCGTCGCCGACAAACCAATGGCCGCCGCAAAAATCATCGACAAATTCACCGGGTTGAACACCACCAGAATCATGCCGAACAACGCCACGCGTAGCGCCGGCGCGTCGTCGATCGCTTTCAACCATTCCGGCGTGCGCGGCCGGCCGCGGCGACGAATCCGAATCGCTGTTCGGCCGATATACGCCGCAACGATAATCAATATGATGCCAACGACCAGCGCGGCGGTCGATTTCCACGACGCGTCACCCGTCGTTTTTTGCAACGACTGGATGAGTATACTTATCAAAAAGGTGGCCAAGAATGTCGTCGCGACCCACGAGATGGCGAACCACGTGGATTTTCGCAGGCTGCTTTTCCCGACCAATAGCAAAATAATGACGATGATCGGAATCGGCGAGATGATCAATCCCAGCGAATATGGTACGATCGACAAAAAGGCGTCTAGCATGATTTCCTTGTTTATACACTATCATAATGGTAGTGTTTTCTGCAATGGACGCCGACTTAGTTGAGCGTCTTGTTACCGACACCCTATTTCGCCGCGCTGTTTTGCGTAAGGACAGTTTGGTGGAAGCTTCGGGACTGCTCTGCAACAACAAAACGAACCCCGGCGGCAACCGGGGTTCGTGTAAGGCTAGTTTGGTGATCCCGCGGAGAATCGAACTCCGATTGCCAGGATGAAAACCTGGTGTCCTGACCGTTAGACGACGGGACCGTGTCTATGTCTTTACAGAGGAGTATTGTAGCAAAAAATCCGCCGTTTGCAAAGAGCCACCACAAAACGCTATAATCCATATAAATATGAGCAAGCAGAAAAAGAAGCGTTCCAAAAAATACACCGGTCGTGACGCCAAAGTTACCGGTTATCAGGTGCGAAAAGTCAGCGCTGTCAATCGTAATGCTTTTTCGCAGTGGCTGTTCGATCACAAAAGACTGGTCAAATGGACGGCAATCATCGTCATCGGCGGCGGCTTGTTTGTTTTTCTGATGGTTCAAGGTTTTTCAGCGCTACGAGGCTAGTCAATCGGGATGCGAAAACCGAATGTGCTGCCTTTGTTTTCTTTGCTTTCGAAAATAATCGAGCCGCCGTGCGCCAACACAACTTTTCGCGCCATGTACAAGCCAATTCCCGTACCATCGGGACGAACTTTACGCGCGTTTGAGCCGCGGAAAAACTTACCGAACAGTTTCATTTGTTCCGTCCGCGGCACACCGATTCCGTGATCACGCACCGTGAAATAAACGTTGCCGCGCTGTTGATGTAGTTCGATTTCGACTGAACCGCCGGCGTGCGAATAGAAAATAGCGTTGTCGATCATGTTCATCATGACTTGACGAAGTTTGTTTTTGTCGCACGACATTTCGGGCAATGTGGCCGGCGGGCTGTACGACAATTTAATATCGCGCGCGCTGGCGGCGATTTCTAGCTGCGAAATCTCCGATTGCAAAACTTCGTCCAGTCGCGTTGGCGATTTTTGTAATTCAAATTTGCCAGTTTGCAACCGCGACACATCTAAAAAGTCGCTGATCAAAAACGCCATGCGTTTACTACTGATGTACGCCTCACTGAGGATGCGACGCTGATTTTCGGAAATCTTGCCCATGTCGCCCTCTAGAATCATCGACAAATAGCCGCGCACACTGGTCAGCGGCGTACGCAATTGATGTGACGCCATGGAAATGAAATCGTCTTTGACTTCGTCGAGTTTGCGGAGTTTTGCGTTGCTCTGGCGCAGTTCAGCGGTGGCTTCGCGGACTTTGTGATTGAGCGTCGTGTTGAACGTTTGAATCCGTTGATAGTAGCGTGCGCTTTCGATAGCAATCGCTAGAATATTCGCGATCTGCGTCAGAGCTTGACGATCCTTTTGCACGAATAAACTGTGATGATTTTTCGGCCCCAAAATGATAAGCCCGCTCGGCGGTGCACCCGATTCCACATCGCCGCCAATTGCCACGAGCGCCGCAATATTGTATTTGCGAAAAACGGCTATACTCCTCGGCTGGTTGTCGATGTCGTCGACGACGGTCATACGCGCTTTGGCATGTGCCGCAATCGAACGTAGCGTGTTTTTGTCATCAAAAGCCAGTGTTTTGCCGCGCGGTACGCTCATCAATAGTTCGTCACTTTCGCCACGCGCGTCGAACACCATCCGCACATGTCGCACATGCAAAGTTTTCGCGATTTCTGACGCGGCGGACTGCGCCATTTCGTGTGGACTATGGATTCGCACTGCGATCGAATTGATCCGGGCGATCAATCTGTCAGCATCATAGTTATCTCGCAGAAACCACCTATCAATTACCGGCCCGATGTGACGCGTAACTGGCCCGACCGCGACTACCACGCCCGACATCAATAAAACGTTGATGATGTAAAACAACGTGCTCGTATTGCCCATATGCAGAAAGTATGTCGTGATTACATAAAAAACCAATGAATAGACAATTCCCAACGCGCCGACAATCGAGACATACATCAGAATTCTCACTACCACAGTTCGCACATCAAATAAATGGTACCGTGCCATCGCCACATACAAAACCCACGAAAACAGAAACAGCCCCAGCGGCCCGATCCAAATTAGCGAGTAATTTCCAAATCCCGGTATGACCAGGTTAAACAGCATCCCTATCGCGCCGGCAACCGAAAACGCCAGCATGATATAGCCATAGCGATTGCGTTTGTCAGGGTTATTCGCGCGTTTGCGCCCCCGCCACAGAATCATCATCGCCCATACGAAATACGCAATAAAAAACAACGCGTAAATAGAATAAAACGGCGTATTCACGTCTGCCGTATTGCCAGTACCGACACCAACCGTCACGCTATCGAGAATCGTCGACGGCGAAAAAATAATAATTCCTGCGAAAACTAGCAGCGGAACAATCGATGTCGCAATCAGCGAGAACCGCATCTTGACACCGCTATACGCATATGCGAAAAGTAAAAAACAATAAATCGCCGTAGCCGACGCAACATAGTGGCTCGACGTTACCGCCATCAAAACACGGTCACTGTCGACCGACAAAAACAGCGCAACACCGATCGTCCACACGCTGGCGAAAAATGTCGCCAGAAAAAATGTAAAGCTTCGCGCACTTTTCGGCTGTCGCATCAAAACTGTGAATCCCAGCAACAGTGTCGCAAGCGCCGCCGCCAGTAATAATCCCACCGTCATAGTTCTATTCTACCTCGGTTTTCGCAATTCGTACATCAAACACACATAGTCGGATGCTTCGAAAACTTCGACTTTGTTGTCGAGCAGCTCCACGCCGCTCATGCGAATGATTTCGATCATGTCGTCGACACCGCGAAATTTGATAAACGGCCATTGGATGACGCCTTCGGTAAAAGCTCGCTGCGGATGCTGGTCGCTGATGTTGTTAAAAATAAAACGTCCGCCCGGCGCCAACAATTCGAACGATCTTTTGACAAATCGCGCCGCCGTTTCGGGCGACAAATACTCGAAAAAACCGCACGATTCAATGCGATCATAATAGCTTTTTCGCAGCTTTCCAACGCCAAATATTGGTCGCTGTCTCAATTTTAGCGGCGCGAAAGTTTGCCGTAGCGGTTGAATTTTGCGAAAACCTTTTTCGTATGTCAGGTCGCGAAATAACCGTTTGTCGATCAAGCTTTTCATGCCACGTTCACGCGCGACGCGCTGCGAAAACCGCAAATTATCAAAACTAAAGTCGACCAGTGTAATACGCGGACTAGCGTCAGATCGTTCGGCCGCATTCAGAATCGGATGCGCGTTGCCGCACGCCAAACTGAGCCACTTTTCGTCGATCACGACATCACGCGACATCAAATCAGCTAGTATTTTGGCGCGGGACCGAATGCCCTTGGCATCGGCGCAATTCGTCATCAGTTCCGACAAGTGCGAGCCAAGCTTTTCGCCATTCGACATCGTGGCGTTTTCCGGATCGTACAGCGTATCGACCGTCGTCGCCGTCGCCGCCGTATCCAACCAATATTCAAATCCCGGCACAGAATTGATAATGTATCGCAAACCCCAGTTATTTTTGTCAGCAAATCGGCCACGCGGAATTTCTGAGACTGGCGTCGTGATACCCAAACTCTCGCGGTACGAATCGGCCAGTTGCGTGGTTTTCGCAATCAAATCATCGACCAACTTTCGACCATGCGTCGTCTCGAACGGATCGTCAATTTTGACAAAGTTACGCCCCACCTCGATCTGATTCTCCCGCTTTTTCGCAATTATCGAGCTCATGGTATTCTCGCAATTAAAGTCGTTTGATACAATTATAGTTAATTATGAACAAAAGTACAAAAATTGCAATCATCGAGGACGACCCAATTATTTCGCAAATGTATCGGATGAAATTCGAATCCGAAGGTTTCGACGTCGATGTGGCGATGAACGGTAGGACCGGCGTCGATTTGGTAGCCACCAAAAAACCTGATTTGATTTTGCTTGACATGCAAATGCCGGAGATGAACGGTGTCGAGGCGTTGCGAAATATCCGCGCGTTGCCTGACGGCGCTGATATCCCGGTGATTATTTTGACCAATCTGGGCGAAGAAGAAGCGCCGAAAGACCTCGGGCGACTAGGCATCGAAAGCTATATCGTCAAGGCCGATCTGACGCCGCGCCAAGTCGTCGAGCGCGTCAAACAAACGCTCAATCTACCGTAACGGTTTTTCGTGCGGCGCGAATCACGTTGTCGAACAGCGCTGTGATTGTCAGCGGGCCGACGCCGCCTTTTTCGGGCGTGATCGTCAAATCGCCCCGAGCGCGTACGTCTAGCGCGATGTCGCCGACGATTTTGCCGCTTTCGCTGGCGGTTCCGGCGTCAACGACGACAGCGCCGACTTTTATCATGTCCGACACGATCAAGCCCGGCACGCCGGTCGCCGCAACCACAACATCAGCCCGCGAAATAGTTTCGCGCATGTTTTCGGTGTTGCGATCAACCACCGTGACATCGACACCAGAATTGCGCCACATTTTGGCCAGCGGCGCACCGACCAACCGGCCATTGCCGACAATCACGACGTTTTTTCGCAACAATTCGATGTTGTAGCCAGCCAGCAACCAATTAATCGCCATCGGTGTTGCCGGATCAAATTGAGCGTTTTCACCCAGCGCGTCGACGTCTTTGTTGCCCGCCACCAGATTGACCAACTGGTCGGTTTCGCCAGGGTTTTCCAGCGGCAATTGCACGATGATGCCGTGGATCGAATCGTCGGCGTTTAGTTCGGCGATTTTGGCGCTCGCCTTTTCCTGCGAAATTTTGTAAACGTCGACATCGATCAAAATGTCAGCGCCATAGGTGCGTTTCAGCCGAACATACGTGTCAATCACCGGATTGTCTATGGTTTGCACGACGGCTAATTTCGGAAAAACGTGGTCGGCTTGGCGCAGGGCGCGAACCTGCTTGGCTTGACGCTCTTTGATAAAATCCGCGAGATCGCGGCCGTTAAGAATTTTCACCGTGTCATTATACAAAATATTTGCGAAACTCGCCACGTGCGGTATGATAGAGGCAAGAATAAATTAGGAGGATTTATGCAGTTTTTGGAACAATTAGCGGCGACGTACACAACTTATACGACGTACACGACGACGACCAATGATGTCGATGCGGGCGTTTTGGCGGGAATGATGATTTTTTATGTCATATTCATTATCGGATCGTACGTTTTGACTTCGTGGTTCATGATGATGTTGTTCAAAAAGGCTGGCGTCGCTGGATGGAAAGCTTGGGTGCCGGCGTACAACATGTGGAAAATGCTCCAGTTGGGCGGCCAGCCAGGCTGGTGGGTAATCTTGGCGTTCATTCCATTCGTCAATATTGCTTCGCTAGTATTTCTGTGTATCGCTGCGTACAATATCGGACTGAAACTCAGCAAAGACGGCGTATGGGTCGTGCTGTTCATATTCCTAGAAATCGTCTGGCTCGGTATTTTGGGCCTCGACAGTTCGAAATGGGACGACAGCAAGGGCGCGAAAAGCTTGACGCCAGAGGTCATGCCGCCGACATCAGCGCCAGACAGAGCGAAAGCGTAAGTAAATTTGGTACGAAAAACCGCCGTTTTCGCGGCGGTTTTTGGTTGAATAATGACTGGTACACCCGGCAGGATTCGAACCTGCGACCACTTGGTTCGAAGCCAAGTACTCTAATCCGCTGAGCTACGGGTGCGCAACCTTTGCATTATAGCACGACCTCATGGAACGCGAAATTGTTGACAAACTTTTCTACTACGTGCTACGATATAGCAGTAGTCGGCGATACTATGTACCGTCATAACGGAAAGGAAACGATTATAGAAAATTTAACCGAAATGCTAAAAGGCGTGTTGGAAGGCTGCGTGCTGGAAATCGTCGACCGCGACGAAACGTACGGTTACGAAATCACGCGCGAGCTAAACACATTGGGATTCACCGATGTTGTCGAAGGCACGGTATATACGATTTTGCTACGACTGGAAAAAAATGGTTTGGTAAAAGCCAAGAAAAAACCGTCCGATATCGGCCCGCCGCGAAAATTCTACACGCTGAACGATGCGGGGCGGCGCGAATTGAAATTGTTTTGGAAAAAATGGGATTTTGTTGCTGCGAAAATTAACATATTAAAGGAGAATTAGATGCTTAAAATATTTGAGAAAATCATCGGCGACAAAAAAGAATACCGCCAAATGATGGCGCGAGTCAAAAAACTGCCGCGCGATTATCAATTTGTCTACGAAAAAATCCAAAAATACATGTGGCATTTCGCGGCGGGCAGCGGCATGGATATGTTGCAGATCCAATACGAATTGATCGACCTGTTCGAAACCGGCGCCGCCGAAGGAAAATCGGTTTTAGAAGTCACCGGTAACGACGTAGCAGCATTCGCCGACGAGCTGTTGAGCAATGCGAAAACGTACGCCGGGAATTTGCACGATGGATTGAATCGTGATGTTGCGAAAAAACTTGGCAAAAAATAATTCTGGTATGCCCGATAGGATTCGAACCTACGACCTTTGGTACCGGAAACCAACGCTCTAATCCAACTGAGCTACGGGCACATATCCGCCCACATTATAGCAAATTATCCCCTTTCCTCGCGCCGCGGCAGCTGTAGTATAATAAGCTTATGTTTTTGGCCATCAACGAACTGAGGAAAGAGAAATCGCGGTTTTTCCTGATTACGATTGTTGTCGCGCTGGTCAGTTATCTGACATTTTTTCTGGCGGCGCTGGCCTACGGTTTGGCGACCAGCTACACGCAGGGCATCGATTCGTGGAAGGCCAGCGGCATCATTTTGCAGAAAGACGCGAACAATAATGTCGGACGCTCACTTTTGACGAAACCGGATTATGAGAATTTTGTCGGCCAGGACGCTGCGACACTCGGCGTCGGCACCGCAACTATCGAAAAAGATTCGCCCCAAGACGTGTCGTTGTTCGGCATTGAAACCGACAGTTTTTTGGCGCCGAAAATCACCGATGGCAAATCCATCGAATCGCACGATCAAGTCATCGCCAGCGACGAATTGAAAAAAATCGGCGTTAATTTGAACGATTCTATCAAATTCCAAGGTTCCGACATCGAATACACCGTCGTCGGTTTTACTTCGCATGCCACGTTCCAAACCGCGCCGATCATTTATATGCAAATGGACGATTGGCGCATCGCTGTAACAGATCTGGCCGGCATGTCCAGCATGAAGGACGACACGACGGTCAGCGCGATCATCACGCGTGACGACAATCGATCGCGCTACGAAAACAACAATATTTCCTGGCAAACGATTCGCGACTTTTCGTTCGAATTGCCCGGTTACCGTGCGCAGGTTTTGACGTTTAGTCTGATGATCGGCTTTCTGATTATCATCGCGTCGTTCGTGCTGGCGATTTTCATCTACATTCTGACGATCCAAAAAGCCAGCGTTTTCGGAGTGCTGAAGGCCGAAGGTGTGTCGAACTCTTACATTTCGCGCTCGGTGATGATTCAGATTTTGATTTTGCTGTTTACCGGACTAATCGCCGGGCTGATTTTGGCGCTGATCAGCGGTTTCGCCTTGGCATCGCGTGTGCCGTTCATGATAAATCAGTGGCTGTTTGGCGGCACCGCCGGACTGTTCATTCTTTTCGCAGCGCTCGGCGGCATCGCGTCGGTCCGATCCGTCACCAAAATTGATCCCGTGGAGGCAATCGGCTAATGAAAGAACCGCTATTGATATTGAAGAACGTTACTCGCCGATTCAAACAAGGCGATGAAACGATTCACGCGCTGGAAAAGACCAACTTTTCGATATTGCCCGGCGAGTTCGTTGCCGTCATCGGTCCGTCCGGTTCCGGCAAAAGCACTTTTCTGACGATCGCCGGCGGCCTGCAAACACCGTCCGACGGACAGGTCATCATCAACGGCACCGACACAACCAACTTGTCGCGCAAACAATTGTCGGACGTGCGGCTACATCATGTCGGCTTTATTTTGCAGGCGTCGAATCTGGTGCCGTACTTGACCGTCGAAAAACAATTGCAACTGATCGACAAAGTCAGCCATCGATCGGAAAATCGCAAAACCATGCACGACCTTTTCGCAAATTTCGACATTAAAAAGTTGGTCAAGAAATATCCGGCCGACCTGTCCGGCGGCGAACGCCAACGCGTGGCAATCGCCAAAGTTCTCTACGGCGACTCCAGCCTGATTCTGGCCGACGAACCAACCGCCAACCTCGACACCAAACGCGCCATCGAAGTTGTCAAATTGCTGGCACACGAAACTCACCAACGCGGCAAAGCGACCATCATGGTAACGCACGACGAACGATTGGTGAAATATTGCGACCGGGTTTACGAAATGCGCGACGGCGTGCTGCGCGAAACTCACCGATAACAGATATGAAATTGTTGCGATGCAGCTCGTTTGGTGTATAATGTCAAATGTGTCACGCGGGTCCATAGCTCAGTTGGTTAGAGCACGAGCCTCTTAAGCTTGGTGTCCCGGGTTCGAGCCCCGGTGGACCCTCCAAATTGTCAGCGCTGCTGACTTTTTTGTTATAATACAGATATCAAAACGGAGGAGAATATCATGGCTGGTAATGCGAAATATCCACCAACCGGCGTTTATGAACACTACAAATCAACGCCCGGATCACGGCGCTATTGCCAAATCATCGGGCTCGCACGACACACCGAAACGAATGAGGAATTGGTTGTGTATATTCCACCCTACGTGATCCCAAAACACAAAGGTTTGCAGTTGCAAGTTCGCCCGCTCGAAATGTTCACCGAAAATGTTGTGGTTGACGGCCAAACTCAACCGCGTTTTCGCTACATTGGACCGGAGTTATAGTTTTGCAGACCCATTATGCTATGCTTAAACCATCATGAAACAAAATCGTTTATCATTTGGCATCATCAACGGTGTCGCGGCAATTCTAGCGGCCACCAGCGTTTTTCTACCATGGCTCGATTCGGTGGAGGCAATTCGCATTGATTTCATTCGGCTGGTTTCGACCGAAGCTGTCGATCCGACCGATTCGATTTTGTTTTCAATCGCGGTGGCGATTTTCGTCGGCGCGTTTTTGACGCTGATGGGCGCGATCTTTGCCAGCAAATACCTGACGATCGTCGGCTGGATTATCAATCTGGGCGTTTTGGCGTTGTGGATCACGATGACGGCGATGTATGCGGCGCCAAATAGCTTTGGCGTTGGCAATTTCCAAGCCGGCGTTTGGGTAATGATCGCCAGCCTAATTTTGACGCTTGTTTCCATATTCATCCACACGAAAATCAAAAATAAACCAACCGAGAAAACGGAGCCGGCTGCGAAATGATCATCGAAAAAAATATTCCTTTGGCAAAGCTAACCACCATGCGTCTGGGCGGCGAAGCGGCGTACGTCATCACCGTCGAATCGAAAGGTGAGCTGCTCGAAGCACTGGCCAAAGCCGACGAGCAAAACCTGCCGTTTTTCATTTTGGGCCAAGGCAGCAACGTCGTGGCGATGTGCGAAAATTATCCAGGCATCATCATTTTGAACCGAATTCGCGGGTTCGAAAAAGTTGGCGAGGACGACGAGTCAGCGACCTTTCGCATCGGTGCCGGCGAAATTTGGGACAACACGGTGGCGACGCTGTGCGAAATGAATCTGTCCGGCGTCGAAGCGCTCAGCGCGATTCCTGGTTACGCCGGCGCGACGCCAGTGCAAAACGTCGGCGCCTACGGCCAGGAAATTGCCGACACATTGACCGAACTCGAGGCCTACGACACCGATTCCGAAACGTTCGTGACGCTCAGCCATGATGATTGCGGCTTCGCCTATCGCAATTCGATTTTCAAAAACCCGGACGAGCGCCATCATATTATCACGTCGATCACATTGCGATTGCGAAAAACCCATCTGATGCCGCCGTTTTATCCGAATTTGGAAAAATATTTGGACAAGCATGGTATCACTGATTTTTCACCGATGTCGATTCGCGATGCTGTCATCGCCGTACGCGCCAGCAAATTGCCATCTGTCGATGATGTTGCTTCGGCTGGATCCTTTTTTAAAAATCCGATTGTTTCCGCCGAAAAATCCGCAGAATTAGTTGCGAAAAACCCGGAAATGCCACACTGGCCCATGAATGAACATGGCGACAACGGCGTCAAATTGTCCGCCGGCTGGCTAATCGACCAAACCGGATTAAAGGGCTACCGCAGTCACGGCATGTTGATCTACCCGAACAACGCACTGGTTTTGGTCAACGAATCCGCCAAAACCGCCGACGATTTGCAAACTTTCAAGGCAGAAATTGTTGCGAAAGTTGACGATAAATTTGGCGTTATTCTGGAACAAGAACCGGAAACGTTAGTTTGAATTAGTTTGATCAGAAGCCTTTCGGGACAAATATTTTCGACGGCTAATTGTCATAAGCACAAACGCGATATTGCAAACTAACCACGTCAATGGAAAGGTAACACTGACAATACTTATCGTTTGCAACGCGAAAATATTAATTGTAAAGCGCACTATATTGAGTTCGTAGCTTATCAGTGTTTCAGTCTGTGGCAGTTTATATGTTTTTATAACTGTCGGTATGAACCCAATAATATTGACTAAATTAATAAGTATGATTGATATTTCATTATCGCCCGAAAATATCCAAAAACCAATTAGAAACGCACATGTCACTAAGCATATTTTGTCTAAACGGGTGCCTTTGGTAATTCCGTAGCGTATGCTCAAAATAACAATCATCAGACAGCTTATCGCAACCATAGCCGTAGCAATCGCAGCTAAGCCCGCACTTTTATCGATGATTTGGCCGATAAACGAGAGCGTTGCTACAGAACACCCGACCAGCCAACTGTACAAATGTGGCTTCGTTTTGCCGTGTAGTGTGTCCCGAACATAAGGAACGTACGCTGCGACCGTTAAGGCAATAGCGGCAACTAGCAAAAGAGCTTTAGCTGTGTTCATCTAAGCGCACTTACATTCTATCGCTCGGCAACGGAAATCGTCGTGCAAGTTTCGTCACTTCATTTTTTAATTGCAAAAGTTTTTCGTGATCGTCGCGATTTTCAATCGCCGATTTCATCCAATCCGCGATCTGTCCCATATCATTCTCGACCAAGCCGCGCGTCGTCATCGCCGGCGTGCCCAATCGCAAACCGGACGGGCGAAACGGCGGCTCGACGTCAAACGGAATGGCGTTTTTATTGGCCGTCAGGCCAATTTCATCCAAAGCTTTTTCGGCGATGCCGCCGTGGATGCCAAAACTTTTCATCACGTCAATCAAAATCAAGTGATTCGACGTACCGCCGGTTATCAAATTAAATCCGCGCGTGCTTAACTCATCCGCCAATTTCACTGCGTTTTTAACAATTTGTGCTGCGTAAGTCGAAAACTCCGGCTGCAGCGCCTCGCGAAACGCCACGGCCTTGGCCGCGATCACGTGCATCAGCGGCCCGCCCTGCGTGCCCGGAAAAACAGCCCGATCAATCAGCGTCGGAATATTCTCGATAGTTTTTTCCGGTTTTCGCAATGGATTACCAGCAATTCCCTTCGACAAAATCAACCCGCCGCGCGGCCCACGCAGCGTTTTGTGCGTCGTCGTCGTAATGACATGAAATCCGTAATCGAACGGATTTTTCGCCACGCCGCCGACAATCAACCCCGCGATGTGCGCCATGTCGGCCATCAACAACGCGCCGACTTCATTGCCGATTTCAGCGATTTTCGCATAATCCAATTCGCGCGGATAAGCGCTAAATCCGGCCAGAATGATTTTCGGTTTTTCGCGCAGCGCGGTTTCGCGCATTTCGTCATAATCGATCTCGCCAGTCTCGACATTTTTCAAACCGTAGCGTACGAAGTTATAAATCTGCGCCGCGCGCGTCACTGGCGCACCGTGCGTCAAATGGCCACCTTGGTCTAATCCCATCGCCAACACCGTGTCGCCCGGATTCAACCACGCATAATACACCGCTTCGTTGGCGTTGGCACCGCTGTGCGGTTGGACGTTGGCGTGGTCAGCACCGAACAGTTTTTTCGCACGTTCGATCGCCAAAGTTTCGATTTGGTCGGTGAATTCCTGACCGCCGTAATAACGCCGACCCGGATAACCTTCGGAATATTTGTTGGTCAGCACCGAACCCATCGCCTCCAAAATTTCGCGTGATACGTAATTTTCCGACGGAATCAGTTCCAGGCCGTCGCGTTGTCGTTCAGATTCTTTCGCAATCAGGTCAAAGATTTCGGTATCTGTCATTTTTCCTCCGTTCGTTGCTTCCAGTATACTATATTCATGACCGCAAAACCGCACGAGCTGCGCATGAAATTTCACTGGAATTCGCAATTGATTCCGATTTCGATTTGGCTAAGCCCACAAACGAAAAAAGTTCACTCGATAATTTTTCTCGGCATCGTACAAATAAACAAATTGCCGTTCTGGGTTGCGAAAGATTGCCCGCCAGGATTCGCAGTCATTCAAGGCGTGCCATACTGGTTCGCACGCTCCGACGGCAGCGATATGCCAGATCTCATATATGATTTTGCCAAGCAAACATTTCGATTCGTTTGCAAAAACATGAAAATCAATTCGTGCAATATAATTGCCGAATCACAAGCTGCGCCCGGCGCAATTCGGATCGCGATCGAAAATCAAAATATTTGCGAAAATACTATTCTTATTCAACCACTTGGGTTGACAACTCAATCATTTTTGTCCAGTGATCGCGGGGCATTCGCCGAGGTGCAACGGCGCAGCTTGGAGAACTTGCGTCATCAATTGCCGTTTTTCGCAATCGACCGAAAACTTTTGTACAACTACGCAAAGATAAGTAGGTCCGCGGTGCGAAAAACCGTAAAAAATCATTACAATTCCGGGCTTTCGCATAACGCAATTGATGAATTGCAGAAATTGTCGCAGCTCGGAAATGTACAGATAATTTGCGGCGCGGATGACAAACTTTTTCCGCCAGATGAGATTCGAATGATGCTTGCAAAAAATGAAATTGGCACACGTATTACGATCGTCGAAAATGTTCCGCATTCGCCTTTCGCGAGTAAACAGGGACGAAAATTGCTTGCGAAATCTATTGATATAATATCAAATGTGATATAATAAAATCATCATGAAATCAGACTACAAAGAAAAAATCGGACGACTAATTCAAGAAGCTCGCAACTCCCGTCAGATGACACAGGCAGATTTGGCGGACAAATTGGAAACTTCACAGTCAGCCATCAACCGCATCGAAAAAGGCGGTCAAAATATCAGCATTGAGATGCTGGCACGCATCAGCGACGTTTTGTCCAGCGAAATCGTTTCCATCAATGACGAAGGTAAAATGAATTTTCGCGTTCACGGCGGTCGGAAATTACACGGCGAAATCGAGGTCAAAACCAGCAAAAACGCGGCGGTCGGCTTGCTCTGTGCAGCCTTGCTCAACAAAGGTAAAACGACGCTGCGCCGCGTCGCCCGCATCGAAGAAGTTAACCGCATCATCGAAGTTCTGACCAGCATCGGCGTGAAAACGCGCTGGCTGGAAAATAATGATTTGGAAATCATTCCGCCGAAAAAATTAGCACTCGACCAAATGGACATCGAAGCCGCCAAGCGCACGCGCACCGTCATCATGTTTCTGGGTCCGTTGCTTCATCAATATCGCGATTTCAAACTACCGTTCGCCGGCGGCTGCGATCTGGGCACACGCACTGTTGAGCCGCATCTGAACGGTTTGGCACCGTTTGGCATGAACGTCGAAGCAGCCTGCGGCACTGATTATTATCATGCCAAAGTTTCCGCCAAAACGCCTGCGAAAACAATTTTGCTAACCGAACGCGGCGACACCGTGACCGAGAATGTCCTGATGGCGGCGGCGCTGTGCGACGACAAAGTCACGATCAGAAACGCCAGCCCGAATTATATGGTGCAGGATGTTTGCTTTTTTTTGGAAAAGTTAGGCGTGAAAATCGACGGCATCGGCACGACAATTTTGACCGTTCATGGCGTGAAATCGATCGATCGCGACGTCGAATATTTCCCATCCGAGGACCCAATCGAAGCCATGAGTTTCATCGCCGCCGGGCTAGTGACTGATTCGGAAATTACTATCAAACGCGCACCGATCGAATTTTTGGAGCTGGAACTAGCGACGCTGGAAGGCATGGGATTACGGTACGAATTGAGCGACGAATATCAAGCGCGAAACGGCGAAACGCGCTTGGTTGACATTTCGCTCAAACATTCCGATCTGGTCGCGCCCAAAGACAAAATGCACGCCATGCCGTTTCCCGGCATCAACATGGATAATTTGCCGTTCATGGGACTTATCGCGACGGTCACGAATGGTCGTACATTGGTGCACGATTGGAGTTACGAAAACCGCGCGATTTACTTTACCGAACTGACAAAACTGAATGCAAAAATCGAGTTAGTCGACCCGCACCGCGTCTACATAACCGGCCCAACCAAATGGAAATCGGCCGACGTCGTCGCACCGCCAGCTTTGCGACCGTCAGTCGTCGTGCTGCTAGCGATGCTGGCCGCGCCAGGCGTTTCGACTTTGCGCGACGTCTACAATATCAATCGCGGCTACGAAGATTTCGCCAATCGACTAAATTCAATCGGTGCCGACGTCGATACATTTCGTGAGATTTAGTCGCGACCAACAATGCTAGCTTGGCCGTCCAACCATTGCATGGTGCCCACTAATTTCAGCGTGACCAACGTCGCCGCGCCAGAGTCTTCGTATGAATATATCACTATGCCATTTTGTAACGTTGTAATTTTTGCTACGTTCGAATTTGATATGTTGACTGCCTCGTACACCAGCCGCTCGCCGTTCATGTCGATGAAAACCCGGTCGCCGGAACGCATGTCGGCCAAGTGGTACAGCGGCGATTGCCGCATCGTTTCCGACGGCGTCAAGCCGATAGAGAACTTTTTCGCCGACAACAATGCGCCTTTTCGCAACACGCCGTTGCCGGAATAGCGATCGCGAATTGGCGCGTCCACCCCAATCGATGGGATAAAAATTCGGTCGTTGTCGCTGGGTTGTTTTGTTTTGACGATTGATTCAATATTTTGCTTTGTCGAATTAGTTTTCGCAAAAATCAACGGCGAAGTGCGGTTCATGACAACATAAGAGCCAACCGCAATGATCGCACCAGCCAAACACAATATAACACCGGTCGAGAATATACCTTTGTTGTGTTTGGCCCCCAGCGAAAAGTTGTAGTACATTGCGTCTATTATAGCGATATTTAGCCAAACAAAAAAGCTCGACGTGTGTCGAACTCTTTTGGGGCGAATGATGGGACTCGAACCCACGGCCTCCGGAGCCACAATCCAGCGCTCTAACCAAACTGAGCTACATCCGCCAGATTTTCGTACGGTTTTTGCACGAATCGTAGCTCAGTTTAGCATATTTTCACGGTTTTCGCGAGTATTTTCGATTTTGATGCGCCGACGCTGCCACAATTAGCGCCATCAGCAACATACCAAAACCAAGTCCTGCCACCGCGCAGCCTGCAATAATCCACGGCGACAAGCTCGAAATTGTTACCCACAGAATCAACCCGGTTCCAGCGCCAGCAAAGATTCCGCCACCGATCGCCAAACCGCCCGGCGTCATCCCGCTGGCGTTCGCCCAATTTGCCCAATAGCGACCCTCTTCTATTCCTTCACGTTCGCGTTCCGTGAAGCCCCGTTCGTGCGCACCTTGGTATTCTTTCATTTTTTCCTTTCGTTTTGTGTAATTACATAGTATATGTATAATTATATGTATAGTTATTAATTTGTAAAGAACAATTCATGCCGACCAAAACCATCTACGTATCAGACGACGACATCAAAACATTCGAACAAGCCAAGAAACTAGCAGGCAAAAACTTATCCGCTATTATCGTTGAATCATTGAAAGATTTCATCGAGCGTCAAAAGTCAGAAAATGACCGGTACGAAGAAGTTCGTTTCGTTACCGGTGCGCACGGCGAAAACGGCGAAAAGCGATTTTGGGGGAAATTGATTTTGGAATGGCGCGGCTATGATGAAAAATCGAAACAAATTTTGTCGGTCAAAACATACCGCACGCGTAGAAATCAAATTGCCGCAACAGTTGAATATCGAAACCCAATCGAGAATATGTGGAACAACACGCCAAACCATACTTTTCATCCAGCGGTTTGGGGCGTCACACGAAAACTATTTGTGGCGAAAAACGTCAGTGAATTCGCCAATGTGCTGCCAGCCGACGTAGCACGCGCAATCGTCGACGCCGCGAAGAACGATCAGACGCCGGTAGAGTTTCTGGATATTTGATTGTCGGCGCGACGACCTTTTTGCCAGGGCATAGTTTTCAGAAACGGCATGAACAAATCCTGGTCGAACGGCACAAATGCCACATCGATTTCGGCCCGCGTCGGATCGTGATCGACAAACTTGACAAAATCAATATCAGTTACCATCGCCAGCGGTGTTTTTTCGGCACCTTCACCCATCACGACGTTGGCCGCAACCGCCAAGCTCGTGCCGACACCCGACATTTCCATGACAAAATCACGTCCGAACAGGTCTTTTTCGCCAACATAATCACGTACCGCCTCGAAACCGCTCCACGCGATCATTTCGCCTTTCGTGCCACGTCGCAACGGCGAGCTAACACTATCAGTAATGATAATGCCAAGGTTTTTGACCCCGAAATGTTTTCGCAAAAAATTCCGCACACTGTTGGCCGAAGCAAACGAATCGCGCGGCCACAGAACCCAGTTTCCGTCAGCGTTACTGAGATCAATTCCCGCGCCACCAACCAGCGTACCGCCGTTGATTGTGAAATGATGGCCGTACGGCGAAACGTCCGGGTCGATAAAATACTCGGCTTCGCGTGCAATCAATTCGTCGCGCGTCACATCGTCGAACGGCACGACGCGGTTTTCGCACAGTGCTACGACTTTTGAACTTATCGCTAGGATTGATTTTTCCGGCAGGATTTTTACGTTTTCCAGAATCAAATCATTGAGCGTGGTTTCGCCGGCACGAACCAGGCGTGTTTTTATTGATGTAATTTTCATAACATTATTCCCTATTCTGATATTTTGGTAGTAAAGTTTTCGCGGGTTGTCGCGTCTACACGAAACTTGACCACGTAGCCAAGCGCTGCGAAACAATCATTTTTCGCCTCTGATTTTTGCGAAATGCTTGACTTCATTTGCTTCGGCCTTTTCCTGAAGCAACCTTGTAATTTCCATTATCGGAATACTCTGTTCAAAGCCGATTTGCACGATTTTTTTGCCGGTTTTGTAACCTTTTTGCTCTAAAACTTTGCGAAAATCATCCGAAAACGCATCCGTCAGCCCGAAACTAATGTGGTTGGTGAAAACAGAAAATCCCGCCAGCATGCCGTGATATTTGTAAAACGGAATGCCCCAGCTAATGCCTTCGGTGGATTCGGGCGCGGCGTTTTTGATCACAGCTCGCAATTCTCGCAGTTTTGGCTGCGATTTTTCCGGAGCGTTCGCAATATATTCGTCGACGGTTTTTGATTGATAATTTCGCATATGCAATTCTTTGATTCTAGTTTTTTGAATAACCTACGACCGACTATATTGCATGTTCGCGTTCATAGCAAGAACACGGCGGAATGCCGCCGGGCGCACGATTATTCATATGACAGCCAGCAAAAACGGCATCGTCACAAGAGAATTGATAAGAATGTGAGCAACGAGCGGCGCCCACAGCGTCTTGTGAAACTCGTACAAATATGAAAATATCACGCCCATCGTTAGAAAATACGGGATAAGGATCGGCACCGCATGCACCGCCGCAAATATCAAAGCAGCTATAATAACAGATAACGTAACGCCATGTTTTCTTCGGATGCCACCATAAACCATTCCCCTAAACACTATTTCCTCCCAAAACGGCGCGAGAACCGCAACGCCTATCGTCATAGCAATAGACGCATAGATTGGTGCATTTTGCATCAGAATGTCTATGCTGTCCGAACGATTTGCCAAATCAACGCCAGTAATGCGAACGACAACTCCTTGCACAAGAATAATCGCAGCCAACATCACAGGTATTTGCCAGAGTAAATGCAGCATCCGGTACGTTGGGCGAACAAATCCGATATCGGCCCATGAAAGCTTCTTGTGCTGCAAGTATTTGTGAATGAAAACCAATATCGCCAAAGAAATCGCAGGAACGGCCACCGCGAGTGAAGTAAGTACAGCTTCTTTCGATGCTTTCGCAAAATACAGCACACACAGCAGTCCGCCAAATCCAACCAATACGATAAGCAATATCACGCCAATGGCAAAAACAGATTCGCGAAATTTGAGCGGTGACACCGCGAAACGCTTATTTATCACGATCAAACACACCGTACAAATATACTGATTTCATACAAAACAAATGGTACCCCGAGAGGGATTCGAACCCCCGGCACGCGGGATAGAAGCCCGCTGCTCTAATCCACTGAGCTATCGGGGCGTGCGTCATGGTGCGGGCGGCGAGAATCGAACTCGCATCTCGAGCTTGGAAGGCTGGCATACTAGCCATTGTACGACGCCCGCATAGGGTAATTATATCACGAAAGCGGCGGTGCGGGCGGCGGCGTGTTTTGCGAAAAATCATCTGGCGCAGCATTGGTATTTTGTGACTGTGTGCCGTACATCGATCGTGCCGTCGACGCGCCGAGTTGATTGTTGTCCAGCGCACCCGTCGCCTGCAAATCCGCCAAAGTAATCCGCATCCCCGACCCCGCCACCAATGCGCCGGACAACATTTTTTGCGCCACCAAATTTTCGACCGACCGCTGCACGATTCGCCGCATCGGCCGCGCGCCCAAACGTGGATCATAACCAGCATCGACCAGCGCACGTTTAGCATCGTCATCAACCGCAATTGACACTTTTTGCAGCGCCAGGTTTTTGTTGATGCCATTCAAAATCAAATCGACAACTTTCAATAATTCGTCTTTGGTTAATGGTCGGAAAACCACAATTTCGTCAAAGCGGTTCAGAAATTCCGGGCGAAATTGTTGCGTTTCGATTAGCTCGTTCGTGATTTGTTCCTGGAATTGTTCCAACTGGTAACCAGCGTCGATATATTGCCGAATTCGGTCGGCGCCAGCGTTCGACGTGGCGACAATAATCGTGTCACGAAAACTAATTTCGCGGTTATTGATGTCGCGCAAAATCCCTTCGTCCAACACCTGCAGCAGCGTCGTCAAAACATTGGTGTGGGCCTTTTCAATTTCGTCCAACAACACAACCGAAAACGGGTTTTTCAAAACCTGCGCCGACAGCGAATTCACGTCCGTCGCGCCATCGGCAATCAGACGCGCCACGTCCTCGGCACGAACATATTCGTTCAAATCGACGCGCACGATGTGGTCCTCACCACCAAAATAGACACTGGCTAAACTTTTCGCTAGTTCTGTTTTGCCGACACCGGTCGGACCGAGGAACAAAAACGTACCGATCGGCCGATTTTCGTTTCGCACGCCAGCTCGCGCCCGGCGCAATGCCGACGCCACGGCATTAACCGCCGTCGTTTGGTTAATCATCCGTTCGTGGATCAGATTTTCCAGATTAAGCAGCTTGTCGCGTTCGCCTTGATCGTCGGTCACGCCAACTTTGACGCCGATCGTCGATTCGATCGAATCGCGCACGCTTTGTGCCGTCACCAAACCGTTATCGGATTTGCCGGCTGCCGATTCCAGCAATTGAATCGATTTTTTCGGCTGGGCGATGTCTTGGACGTAGCGGTCGCTCAACCGATACGCTTCTGTCAGCGCCTGATACATGAACGTTACTTTACGCTGAAACTCGATGTTGATGATCTGATCCTGCATAATGCGCATGGTGTCATCGCGGCTGGGCGGCGCAACTTGCATACGATTAAGCGCCGCCGCCAGCGCCGGATTGCGCTGCGAAATCTGCAGGAATCGTTGCTCGTCCATAGCCAGAATCATACGTAGCGCCCCGCCTTCCAAAATCGGCAGCAAAACATTGGTGATGTCGACCGAACCAGTGCCTTCTTCGAAAAACAGTTCGGCGTTGTCGAGAAAAATGATGACGTTTTTGGCGCTGAACGCCTCAACTAGCAACTGATTGACCAAACCTTCCAATTCGCCTCGACCAGGGGCACTGGACAACAGCGATGACGCATCCAGCGAAATTACTTGACGATATTGCAGATTTCCGGGAATTTTCGCCGCCGGATCCATCAACCGTTCGGCAAAGGCGGCCACGATTGTGCTTTTTCCCGAACCGAGCGGACCGATCAACGCCACATTCTGTCGCCCGCCGCTACCAAATGTTTCGACCATGTAACTGACCAATTCGTCGTGCGATTCCAGATGAACGTGCAGACTGCGGCCGCCAGCGTATTGCGCCGACAGATTTTGGCCAAAGCGCTGCAGTGTCGGAATGTAACCAAACGACCAGTCACGGGCGATACCACCGGTCAATTTCGGCGTATTGTGCAGTTTGATAAGTTGCATCAAATGCGCGTTCCATTCGGCGCCGCGCAAAATGTCGTCTTCGTCGATATGGAGCGCCGACAAAATTTGTTTGGCCGCCGGCTGCGTGCGAATCAACGCCGCTGTTAACGTGGCTGCCGATAACGTTTCGGATTTCTTAATCAAGCTATCGTGAATTCGCAGCGCCTCTTGCCAAACAATCGCCGCGTCCGCCGGATTATCCGACGACAATTCCGGTAGATATTGCGCCGACACGCCAAATCGCGCGTGAAAAAACAACCCGCCTGGCGTGCGCATAACAGCTGCTGCGATTGCCCGCGGTGATGGATTTTCTGTTAGCCAACCCAATACATCGCCCGACAGAATTCCGGTCAAATCATTGCCGCGCGGCGCGATTTTCACCAAATCATTTTGGCACCAAATATAAACCATCAACGGCCAGGCCGCTACGAAAAATACCAGCCAACCAACTGCTTCGCCGATCGCTAGTAACCCGACGCCGCCCAATGCGAACAACACGATCAGCGCCAAACTAACACCTTTGATTAACTTGCCGTATTTGCGATTAAATCGCGCTTTGGCGGCACGTGAACTGCGGAAATCGAAATTTACATCCACGGCGTCCCCACATTCGACATCAAAATCACGCCAGCGATTGGCAGAAACGGCAATAGCGGCCACAGAATCAAACGAATTGCACTTATTATCAGAATCAAAAACATGCTGATTATGCCGACGAATATCATAATCGTGCGCATAAACGCGCCGATGCAGCGCGAAAATAGCTTGTCCAACGCCGCGCGAAATCGCACGCCAATCGGCCCGTCCACATTACCAGCCGAGATCTGGCGAAACGGTGCGAAAAGTGTTTTCAGCAGCAACGGAATCGAAAACGTATCGTTAATTTTCGTCAACGACAACTTGGTTTTGTCCACCTGGCCTTTCCAGCCGTTTCCGTACCACCATGAAAAAAACGACGCTAGAAGCATACGATTATTGTACCACGTGCGGGTGTTATATAATAAGTGAATGGTAAAAAAATCCACCGTTGTTGTCGGGAAAGCCGTAGCGCTAGCGGCGAAATTGCGCGGCGGCGGCTCGGCGCTGCCGGGATTGGTCGTCGAACGATTGGATCCGCACTTTTTGCGAAATTTGCTGGAACGACTACCGCGCGGCGTGGTAGTGATTTCCGGCACGAATGGCAAAACGACCACCACGAAAATGGTTGTCGAATTGCTGCAATCACAAGATTTAAAAGTTTTCACCAACCGAACTGGCAGCAATTTCACACGCGGCATCGTCAGTGCCACGCTCGGCGAGTTGCGAAATTATGAACTGGATTCAGACATTGCTGTGCTGGAACTAGACGAAGCCCACGCCGTGCATTTCGTACGCGAAATTGCGCCGCGATATTGTTTGATTTTGAACGTGCTGCGCGACCAGTTGGATCGATTCGGCGAAATCGACACTACGGCAAAATTGTTGCGAAAAGTTGCCGAGCACACGACCGAATCGGTTGTGCTGAACCGCGAAGACACGCTGGTTGCTGGACTGGCCAAACATTTGAAAAAACAACGCGTTTCATATTTTGGCTACGCGAAAAACTTGGCAACGGAATTTCCAAATGATGACCAATTGCATGGAAAAGTTGCGAAAAAATTAGCCGATCTGAACGCAAAAGTTGAGTTGACAAAATTAGACGGCAACGACGCATCGTACCGAATCGGCCGCGAAACTTTTTCCACAAAATTGGCGCTGAGCGGATCGCACAACGCGCTGAATGCGGCGGCGGCATTGACATTGGTTGGCGAGATTCTGGGTAAAAAAACTGATTACAAAATGTTGGTTAAAAGTTTGGCGAAAATCCAACCGGCGTTCGGGCGCGGCGAATCGATCGAATACAACGGCCAGCCGATCGACTTAATTTTGGTAAAAAACCCCAGCGGTTTTCGCCTAGCGCTGAAATCGCAGGCCAAATCCGACGCCGCCACGATGATCGCCATCAACGACAATTACGCCGACGGGCGCGACATGTCGTGGTTGTGGGACGTCAACTTTTCGCAACTGAAAAAAGTCGACATGGTCAGCGGCGTGCGTGCCTACGACATGGCGCTGCGATTGCAATACGATGATGTCGAAATCAGCGAAATCGAACCGGATTTAGGAAAAGCCTTGGACATGTTTTTGGCAGCCAATGCCGATCGACCGAAACAGATTTTTTGCACGTACACCGCGATGTTGAAACTGCGAAAAACGTTATCACGCGTCACGAAAGTCGAGGCGATATGAGTGATAGAACTTTGACGATTTTGCATTTGTATCCACGCGAAATGAACATTTACGGCGATCACGGAAACCTGATGGTGCTGAAAAAACGTGCCGAGCAGCACGGCTTTACCGTCAACGTGATCGAGCACGAAGTCGGCGACAAACTCCGCACCGATGCTGACATTGTGATCGGTGGTGGCGGTCAGGATTCCGGCCAGAACAAAATTCAAAAAGATTTGCTGGAAATCAGCGAAAACTTACACGAAATGGCCGATGCGGGCGTGCCAATGTTGATGATTTGTGGCCTGTATCAATTGTTCGGCCATTATTTTCAAACCGTTGACGACGAACGAATCGACGGCGTGGGAATTTTCGACATGGTCACCGTGGCCGGGCCGAAACGGTTGATCGGCAATATCGTTATTAACACTGAATTTGGCGAGGTGGTTGGTTACGAAAATCATTCTGGGCTAACGACGCTAGGCAACCAACAAAAACCGTTCGGCTGCGTCACGCGCGGTGCCGGCAATAACGGCCGCGACCACACCGAGGGCGCGGTATATAAACACGTTTACGGTAGCTATTTACATGGACCGATCTTGCCCAAAAATCCAACGTTTGCCGACGTGCTGATCGGCGTGGCGGCGGTGCGAAAATACGGTGCGTTTGAACCGAATATTATTGATGATAGGATTGCTGATCGGGCGCGAAATATTGCGACCAAGCGACCGCGCTAGAGGATAAAATCTGCAATTTTTTTACCCAGTGCATCAAAGCCGCCATCTGGATCGACGTCATCGACGACGACAACACGCGCCCATCCGCCAGCGCCACAGAGACAGAAGTTATTCAGGCAATTCGCGCGATACAGACGGACAGCGAGCGAGATGCCGTGCCGGATGGATCCACAGGCGATACG
>JAVBQO010000003.1:0-122500 GCA_031548885.1 Saccharimonadaceae bacterium (SeqCode) | reverse complement strand
AAACACCTGTTCTCATTCCGAACACAGAAGTTAAGCCCGGTAGCGGCGATTATACTGCGCAAGTGGGAAACTAGCACGGTGCCGAATTATATAGAAGCTCTCCGAATAGGAGGGCTTTTATCTTTGTTGGATGAAATTAAAAAGGAACAAAAATGAGCATAGAAAATCCAAATAATAAAGAACTTAATAGTATCGAACAGATTAGCATGCGCATCTGGGGCTCTCTTGGGGCGGTTCAGTCCGAAAGGCAGGGGGATCATGTAGGGTTTATCAAGCATGAGATACTGGATGACGGCACGACGCGGATGGATGTTCAACAAAATATGAATACGCCCGAAGGCACTCCTGTGTGGTTTGTGACGACATTTGAACACAATGCTACGTCTGGGTCGACCCAGATTGGATATTCTGTTGAATATGGCGGCGTAGTCATGAAGGCGCAAAAAGACGGAGACGAGGTTTCGTTAACGTTTTGGCAACTGGGCGAGGCTGCAGAAGGGCGGCATGACGGTGGTGTGCGTGAGCGGCATACAGATCTAGCTCCCCTGCATTTCCAGGAACCTAGCGACGAGATTGATTTGGCGCAGGGTTTTAAGACCGTTCTTGATGGCCTTAAATAGCTTACTTGCATTCCACTAAAAATGACCTCCATAACGAAGGTCATTTTTAGTGGTGAACTTTCTCGCAGTTAAGTTCTGCAACTATAATATCGCACCAGAAGCATAATTGCAATACTTTTTTCACAACATAAAATGCTCGTGTAAATATTGACAAACCGTATGCACTATGATATATTGTAAGCATTGCACATATCATGTGTGGTGTAAAAGAGAGGGCGTCCTGCGTAAAGCTGGCGTCCTTTTTAATTAACAGAGGAGAAAACCCCATGGCAGGAACCAAAGCAGGTGCCGCAAAAGCAGCAGCAACAAACAAGGCACGCCACGGCGCAGATTTCTACGCTCGAATCGGTAGCAAAGGCGGCCAAAACGGCCACACTGGTGGTTTCGCCGCTAACCGTGATCTAGCGCGAGTTGCCGGTGCCAAAGGCGGCCGCATCAGCCGTCGCGGCAAAGCCAAAGCAACGAAAATCGCTGTCAAAAGCGACTTTGATCTCGCGGCTTAGTTTGCGAAAAACCAAAAATCGCTCCGATTGTGATGGGAGCGATTTTTGATTGCGAAAAGTCACACGGTCAAGCGTCGCCGCAATCCGCAATTTCGCGCGTCGTTCGCTGTCCATCGCGCGTCGCAGTTGATGCACGAATACACGCCGGTTTTTGCCGATTGCAGGCCGGTTTGGCTGCATGTTGGACAAGTCGATCGCGCGTGTAGCCAATCACGGTAGCCGTCGAGTGCGTTTTCAATAGCGTCATCGTCAATTTTCACGTCGTATTTTGGTGCGATCGAACGCGCCTTTTCCCACGCGTCACGTTCGATTCGCAACAGTTCAACATCCTGCGAAAAACCGTCGTGGCCGAGCAGCGCGTGGCCGAGTTCATGCAGCAAATCAACGTCGTTTCCAGATTGAAAATGGATCGTTTTTTCGGATGGTGACCAGCGAGATGCTTCGCTGGGAACAAACGAAAACTGCGGAAAATCATCAGCCAACTTTTTCGCAAGTTTTCTATTCTGCGAGCTGTTGTTCGGCATAAATTTTCGCCCCAAAATTAACGATATGCTCGGGATGTTCGGCGGGCAAAATCTTCGGTCGCGCCACTTCCGCTGGCAAATCGCGGTCGATGATTTCGTTCAAAAACGCGCCGTATTTCGCGAAATGCGTCCCCATGCTGCCGCCGATCAAAATGACCCCTGGCTGAAACGTGGGGATAATTGCCGCAAAACCGATGAATACGTCGCGGGCGTATCTGCGCCAAATTTCCGGATCGTCGACTTCGCTGCCCATTTTGCCGGTTTTTTCGAAAAAAGCTCGGCCGCTGGCGATATTTTCCCAGATTTTCATTTCGCCGTCGTCGTATAGTTTCATGAACCCGACTTCGGCGTATCGCAAATCGGACGAAATCTGACCATTGACCACAAAACCGGCGCCAATTCCGGTGCTCAGCGTGATGTACACGCCGCGCTTGACTGGTTGGCCATGCATGGCGAACGCGCCTAGCCCGCCTAGGTTGGCGTCGTTTTCGAACCAGATTTTCTTGCCGGGCAACTGCGCTTGCAACTTTTCTAGCAGATGAAAATCTTTCCAGCCCAATTTGGGAAGGGACTTTATTACGCCGGTAACGTTTTGATCGAGAAATCCCGGCGCGGCCACTGAAACCACCGAACTGTCTGGAAATTCACGCCGGATCGTGTCGGCCAGCGTGCGAATATATTCGTCGGTGTCGCGCGGCGTTTCGAACTGCAACTCGCGCGCGATCTGACCTGCGTCGTTGAATGTCGCCAATCTTGTTTTTGTTCCCCCGGTGTCCACTGTCAAAATCATGAGATTATTGTACCAGAGTTTGCACTAGCGGCCGAACGGTTGTATAATATCTCTAATAATTCTGCGGTGGGATAAACGGAGTTCGAAAATGCAGAGCAAAGAATCAGGCGGCGTGGTGTTGTGGATTGTTGGTGCGGTCGTGGCGGCGGCGCTGTTGGTGGGCGGGATTTATTTCGTGAAGCATCGGGCGCAGCCGGCCAGCGAACAGATGACGACAGAGCAAACTTCGCAAACTGAATCGACCGATCAACAGATTTCGCAAACCGACCAGACTGATCAAACCAGCGACGCGGCCGATGAACAACAAAATAGTTCAAATGCGCAACAAGAAGAGCAGGACGCGACCGAAACGACTGAAGCAGCGACCGAAACGTCGAATCAGAATCAAACGCAAACTTTGCCGGGAACAAACACAGAATCGACCATTGCCGACACCGGCGCGACGGCACCGGCGGAAATTGCTGCGACCGGTCCAACGGATGTTTTCGCCAGTATCATCGCGATAATTGGTCTGGCGACGACGACATATGTGGCGCTGGCGCTGCGAAAATCTACGGTGGCAGTCGAACGCGCGGCGCTGCGAAAATAATCACCGACCGCAAAGCCTTGCGTATATCTGTAAAACGGCGTACAATTGACGGGAAGCGTTGCGAGTTTTCGTGGAATCATTTTCGCGGTGGCTTGCTGCGGTAAATATTAAATTTAATAGAGGAGTTTGCGTTTTCGCTGACCGTGAAAACGAGAAAACTTATGGCTACGAAAAATATTACAATGGATGATTTGCTGGCGGATCAGCAGGTTGTTGGGCTGGCGCACGGCGAAGTCGTCGAAGGCACAGTTCTGAGTGTTCGCAAAAATGAAATCCTGATTGATTTGGGTCCGCTGGGCGTCGGTTATGTGCCGCGCCGCGAAATCGGCTTTGGCAAAAAATTAGAAGTTGGCGACAAAGTCGGCGCGAGTGTTGTCGAAACAGAACTCGACAACGGCTACGCGTTGTTGTCATTGCGAAAAGCCGCGAAAGATCGCGGTTGGGACGAAGTCCAAAAAATCGTCGAAGCCGGCACAAACATCGAGGTCACGCCATACGACGCGAACCGCGGCGGTTTGTTGATCGAATTCGAAGGCGTGCGCGGTTTCATGCCGGTTTCGCAATTGTCGGCGGAACATTACCCGCGCGTGGGCGGTGCCGACAAAGACGAAATTTTGCAGCGTTTGAACGCGCTGGTTGGCAAACCTTTGACAGCCCAAGTTCTAGACGTTGACCGCAAACAAAACAAATTGATTTTTAGCGAAAAAGAAGCCATCAAAGACGGTTTGAGCGAGCGATTCGAATCGATGAAAGTCGGCGACACCGTCAAAGGCGTTATCACTGGAGTGGTTGATTTCGGCGCTTTTGTCAATGTTGACGGCATCGAAGGCTTGATTCACATCAGCGAAATCAGTTGGGAGCGCGTCAACAACCCAGCCGATTATCTGAAAGTTGGCCAGAACGTCGACGCGAAAATCATCGCGATTGACAAAGATCGCTTGAGCCTCAGTATGAAACAGTTGACCCCAGATCCATGGCTGAAAGAAGTCGAAAAATTCGCCAAAGGCGACGACGTTGAAGGCACGGTGACGCGCATCACGCCGTTCGGCGCGTTTGTCCAGATCAGCCCGGCGGTCGAAGCGTTGGTGCATGTTTCGGAACTCGGCGGCGATGACGCCGATCCGGAAAAGGTGTTCAAATTGAATGAGCGCAAATCGTTCAAAATTTTGGAGATTGACAAGGAGAATCGGAAGATTTCGTTGTCGTTGAAGAAATAGCGAATTTGCGAAATGCGAGATCCCCGTTTCGGCGGGGATTTTTGTTTGCGAATATGCTGTCAATATATTGACAAAACAGATTAAATTTAGTATGATTTCGGCATAGAAAGTAAAAACAAAAAATGACCGAACTAGCAATTGCCCCGAATATCGACGATCGCACGCGACGAGAACGCTATTTTCGAGTGCCGATCGAAAACATTTTGAATACGATGAAATTACCTGAACAATTCGAGGCTTCGCAAGTGGAAATGATATCCAGTGCCGCAATCGATAGCGATAACCCAAATCAAAGACGGATCGAGCGTATCAAAAGAGACTTTCCTAGCGGAACATTTTTGTTCCATGGCGCAACGACCGCAAATATCGTGAAAATATTGCAGAGTGGATTTTTGATGAATGCCGCTGCGATCAACACCAGTGAGCGCAGCGACCAAGGCGGTAGCGAAGGAATTTCTTGGAGTCTCTCCGACATTGAGGCGTTGCCCGGAACACGATACCATCTTGCGGGCTTTGTGGCCGCGCCGGAAATGATTCTCGCCGATGGGTCACAATTGGCTATGCCGGATAGGGCAGCGCCGTACGAAATGATGCAGATTCCTCAGAAAATTGATGCGGAAAAGTTTTACGGTATGTATTCGGATGCTCGCGCGCTTGAGCGTGAATATCTTGCAAAAAAAGAGCGCGGGGAGCAGGGGGTGGAGGCATTAAGAGCTAGGATTCTAGCACAGAAAGCTCTCTTGGACAGTATGGCGTCCGGGAGCAATGTGTACGCGCCGGTGGACAATACTATACCTGGTGGCAGCAAGGCAGGACCTTGATACGTGGGCTAGATTGTTGGTTCGTTGCGGAACAAAACCTGCCGGTATTATCGTGTACGATGGTGACTATATTAAAATAGAGGATTTCGTGCAGAGCCACCGTGGAGATGGCGAGAAATTGGCAAGTCAATTGCGAAATGTGATACAGCCGACTGAGGCTACGGTAACATACGACGCCGTCCTAGGGCGACCCTTTGATGATTCTATGCGCGATTCTTTATCCCCATGGACCGTTGACGACAGATATCTCGGATTATCCAAGCGTATCGTCGTGGGCGCAAGCGGTACGGGCTTGGATATAGTCTAGGCTTGCTTTGCGAAAGATTGCCAGGACTGCGCTACTTTTGCGAAAACCTCCCCAATCTGATATAATTAACCAGATTTAATGCGTGGGCGAGCATCAGCGAACAAACCCTAGTTTTCGTTTGCGAAAGGAGAAAAATGTCGGAAAAGATCTTACAGTTACCAGAAATGATTACCGTTGGGGAATTGGCGGAAAAACTTGATTTGCCAGTCACGAAACTGGTCGGCGAACTGTTCAAAAACGGCATTATGGCGACCGTCAACCAACGAATTGATTTTGAAACGGCGCAGATTATCATCGAGGAGCTCGGCATCGAGGTCGAGCTGCAGCGAAAAGCTGCCAACGAAGTTTCGCAACCCGAAAAGCGTGAATTGTCCGCCGATGCGAAAACTCGTCCGCCGATTGTCGCTGTGATGGGTCACGTCGACCACGGCAAAACGACGCTACTCGACACGATTTTGAACAAAAAAGTTGTCGAAGGCGAAGCCGGTGGCATCACGCAGCACATCGCGGCGTATCAGACGGTGCGAAAAGACCGCACGATCACGCTGCTGGACACGCCCGGCCACGAGGCTTTCGCGGCGCTGCGGCAACATGGCGCCACGCTGACCGATGTTGTCATCATCGTGGTGGCGGCCGACGACGGCGTCAAACCGCAAACTATCGAAGCTATCAAATTCGCCCGCACGGCCAACGCGAAAATCGTTGTGGCGATCAACAAAATGGACAAAGAAACCGCCAACCCGCAGTTGGTCAAAACGCAGTTGGCGTCGGAACACGGCTTGAACCCGGAGGAATGGGGCGGCGACACCGTTATGGTCGAAGTTTCTGCGAAAACAGGGCAGGGCATCGACAAGTTGCTCGACATGGTGCTGCTGGTGGCTGATATGGAGGATTTGCGGGCGGACTACGACGTGCCGGCCGAAGGTTTGGTCATCGAATCGAATGTCGAGCACGGCCGCGGCGCGGTGGTGCGAATTTTGGTAGAAAATGGCGTTTTGGCGGTCGGCGAATATTTCGTGGCGGGCTCGACGTACGGCCGCGTCAGGACTTTGCAAGATTACGCTGGCAATTCGATCAAAGAAGCTGGCCCATCGACACCGGCCACTGTGACGGGATTCAAAGTCGTGCCGTCGTTTGGCGACCGTGTCAGCGAGGCCAAAAACGAACGCGAAGCGCGTGCGTTGGCGGCGAAAAACTACGAAGAAAAAATGCGATCGACGGCGAACGCGAACATTACCGGGTCGGATTTGCTGCGCATGATGCACAAAAAAGCCGAAACCGCCGAGGCGGTATTCATCGTGAAGGCCGACGTGCAGGGATCGCTGACCTCTGTTGTTGACAGCTTGAAATTGTTGGAAACCGATGAAGTCACGGTCAAGATCGTTGCGTCGGGCGTTGGCGACATCACGGAAGGCGACATTCGTCAGGCTCAGTCGTCGAACGCGATTATTTATGGGTTCAACGTGGCGTTGCCACCGCAGGTAAAACGTCTGGCGTCGCGTGACAAAATTTCGATTAGATTGTACAAGGTCATCTACGAATTGTTGGACGACGCAAAAATTGCGATGGAGGATTTGTTGGCACCAGAGGTTGTCGAAACAGAGGTCGGGACTTTGACCGTCAAAGGCGTTTTTCGCACCACCAAAGACGAAATTATCTGTGGCGGCGAAGTGACAAGCGGCAAAATTTTCAAAGGTTTGCTGGTGCGGGTCATACGCGCCAATGAGGCGCTGAACGAGGCGGAATTGACATCGGTACAGCGTCAACAGCAAGAAGCCAAAGAGGTTTTCGAGGGCGAAATGTGCGGGTTGAATCTGAAATTGACGCATGGGAAATTGGTTGTGGAAGAGGGGGACAAGTTGGAGTTGTTTACGCGGGAGTTGCGGAAGCGGACGTTGTAGCGAGGCCGAGACTGCGGGTGTGAAGTGCGATAACTTGGCTGTAACGTCTATACGCTTGACATATTCTATTAAGTGTGATAAAGTTCTGGTCAGACTATATTTAATTGAGTAAGTTGATACCAGATTTTATTTCCCAGATCGGATAGAAAGGAGTCACACCTAAATGAATGGAACACCTTCAGGCGGAAACATGGCGCCATCAAGCGGTGGCGAAAAGCAAGGTCGAGCAGCGCAGATTGAACGTTTGAATGATGCGGCTAAGGCGGACGCGCAACGACTAGTTGCCGCTAAATTTACTAGAGAAGAAGCTGAAGCTTACGAAAAGGAGCTTACCGGATACACCGATAGGAGATGCCAGCCGTGCCAAGCCAAATTACTTGCGGATATGAATATGGACATCGACGACCTGCTCAAGCCATTGGCTGGGGATGACGAAGGGCGACTGGTCGAGCTAGAGAAGTTGGTAGAAAACACGAACAACATACTCCGATTCATGGATCAGCCTGAAATTGATAAGGTTGACAGAGCTATTGTTGAGGACGAAGAGGAATTAGAAAAGCTGCTCAAAGCGGCGCGGCAAACTCGCGAAGTCTTTGTTAGACGCTGGGATATCATAACCGTGGAGGAATACAAAAGTACCCTTGGTATCGATGGCGATGACGAAGAGGAACAAGCTGCTCCAGCGCAAATAGAGCTGCCCGATGCCGCCAAAGTAATCATATCCGACATCGCTAGCCTCAAGAGAGATATCGAAGAGAGTCCGTTTCTCCGAAAAAACTCTGTCGAGGAGTTGAAGGAGTTGAACGACCAGTTAAAAGGCGTGTTTGATGAGATGAATCTAGAGCCCGCGCAAAGACTACAGCTCGCCTTGACTGCGCAAAACGAGATTGCGAAAGCCCGCGTTGAGCTGGCGGACGAGAAAGTCAAGGGTGTTGCCAATTGGTTCGGTACGAAATTGAATCAAGCAGCCAAATGGGTCGGGGAGCACAAAAAAACTAGACGGGTCATCATGGTTGGTGGAGCTGCACTGGCAGCGGCAGGGATCGTATCCGGTTTTGCTGCTGGCGCTGGCGCGGCTATGGCTGCAGGCGCGTTTATGGGCGGCCTTGGCGGTGCTACAACGGGTACATTCCGCGGCTGGTTGTCGGCTCATGCCAATCGAGCGCTCGACAACACCAAGCAGAATGTTGACGCTCGATACGCCACATACGGCGCCGCTGAGCTGGACATGGTAATGGACACTGACCTCTATGCTGGCGCGAAGCGATCCGAAACCATCAAACGTACGAGGAATAGCGCCATCATCGGTGGTTTGGCTGGTGCGCTGGCTGGTGGTGCACTGGCTGGCTATGTGGCGCAGTTTGGCGGCCACGAGATCGCTGTGTCGACAGACCACAGTGACTCTGCCGGCCTTCACGATGCCAGCGCGGGTACGCCTGACGTTTCTGCCAATGTAGACGCGCATCTGTCGAATACGCCTGACATTTCAGTACAGAACTATTCTGGCAGATATGCTTGGGATAGTCTAGCTCATGCGCATGGCAACCCATCGAATCTGGACGTGCTTAATTCTGTTGTTGATGGTGCGCACGCTGTTCATAATGCAGCATTGCAACCAGATAGTGGCATCAGCCTGCACACCTGGGGTGATTTCGACCCGAGTGCGTTCAAGCCAACGGGCGACCAGTGGGGATTCAATATTGACGTTACGGATCCGCAGGGCGTGTACGTGGTCAATGGAAATGAAACAGTTCATATACCGGCTGGTTCGTTGGACGGTTCGCACCAGGCGGCATTGTTTGACGCGATGAATAATGGCGGCCAGATCATGAGCCACGACAGCTACGCCGCGACACTGACAGAGTCGGCGAATAGTGCTGTAGCGGCTGCGCAGGAATCTTTGCAAAGTGCTACGAATGTATTCGCTAGTGGCAATTCGGCGGGCATCGAAACAGTGGCGTCTAACGGTGGTATATCTGGTTTGCAGGCGTTTAGTATTGGTGCGCTCGCGGGCGCTACGCCGTTCGGCGTCAATGGCAAGAGAAAAGGCCGATTGTCATCCGGCAGCTCTGCACCGGCTCGACCAGTTGCCGTAGTGTCCTCGAATGGATCGTCCGGTTCGCAACCGCCGAAGCCTACGGGCAAGCCAGTCGTTACCGCTACGTCAAACAAGACCCAAAACAAAGCTATTCAAAAACCTGCTATACCGGTAGCGCCCGCCGGCACGTCGCCGGAGGTCACAAAAACGACGGAGCAGGAGCGTCTCGATGAGGAGTTTGTAAAGGATCTTTTGGCAGTAGCTCAAGTAGCAGCCACGATATTGCATGAAAACAGTGGGCAGGTTGTTCCTACATCGCCCGAGCTTGATCAGTTAGTTGTAGATGTATATCGTAGAAGTCCCGGAAGAATGAACCAGATCATCGAGCTCCTAGGCAGAGACGATACTGACATCAGTGCTATCACTAAGCGTCAGAGCGTAGATCGAGAAAAATTGGTACAACAACTGCGGACTGCCGTAGCTAACCAGCAGAATGCAACGCAAACCGCGAGCCAAGGCCCACTTTCGCCAACCTGGCTCGCGACATCGGCAGGTTCAGCAAACCCGACCTCGATCCCGGACAGCTCAACCAGCTAACATAAACAAACAAAGGAGAGTACAATGAACTTCACATCACTAATACAGGAGCTAGGCGTCAATGAAATGCCAGAAGCCGAGCGCGATCAATTTGTGCAGATGGCTATAGAAACGCTCAACGTGCGCGTTGGGCTGCGGTTGGCCAATGATATGAGCGGCGAACAAAAGAAGCTGTTCGCCAAATTGGCAAACGATGGCGACGAAAACGCGATGCAGGATCTCGAGAAAGTTTTCCCTGATTTTCGCAAAGTTTATAGAGAGGAAACTCTCGCGCTCAAGGACGATTTGGCGGCGTTGCTGTAGGCAACCGCATCTGTTTCGCAGGCAAAAATACGGCTAGTGATTGCGCTAATGCAAACACTAGCCTATTTGTTTGGAAAGTCAATATACAGGAGCATCCTAATATTGAAAAGTATAGTTGACTTTCGCAATAGTTTGTTGTACAATGGAGTAGATTCGCAAGAGTATAAGAGGTAAAAGGAGATTATTATGGCTAATAGGAATTATGTTCCGCGTCATAAAGAAGAAAAGAACACAGCGCTAGAAGTGCCCGCACGGATTCGGACACTTACACGGTGTGTAGGCGGTACCGCTGCAACTTTGGTTGCCGCTGGAGCTTTGACTGTCGGCTTAGGCTCAGCAGCTAGCGCCGAAACAGCAAGCGATGAGTCATCGGTTAGTGCGGAAGGTACTGCAGCGGCGGGAGCACCGATAGAGGTGGAAGCCCCAGTTGTGGTAACACCAGGCAATACGGAGCCAGCCGATATACCAGCACCAGCACCAGCACCAGCACCAGCACCAGCACCAGCACCAGCACCAAGTCCCTCATCTCATGAGCGACCAGCAAGCGCTAGCCCGGCAAGCAACAATGCCGACGCTGGAGCATCAACAGCTGGCAATTCGAGTAATGCAACACCAGCAGGATCTACTGAAAGAGATTCCGCTACCAGCGACCCCAACACTGCTGCGCAAGCCGGCTCTGCAGCCAATACTGCTGGCAACACCGACGCAGACGCGTCGGCAGCGCAGAACGGTAACACTGCAGGATTGGATGAAGCCGGAGCCAACGCTACGACTGCCGCAACTGGCGAAACCCCAGTAGCCGTCGATAATGGCAACTCTGGCGACGCGGCCGACAACAGCGCTACTGGCGGCGAAAAAGCATCGACAGGCACAAACGGCAACGGTTTTGACGAAGTTGAACAAGTTGAAGACCACCCCGACGATCCCAACAGAGGTTTCGTGCCAACAGATGTGTCATTTAGCCACGGTGGAAAGAAATACGTCCAAGCCAAAGATGCAAATGGCAACTTGGTTTGGTACTACCAGAACGAAGACGGAACCTTGGGTAACCCAGCTGACGACATCGAAGTTGTCGGCGACGGATACACTATTTACACCACAGAAAATGGTGTTCGCAAAAAATTGTCCGTCACGATTGACCCGACTACCGGCAAAGTTACTATAAAAGAAGTCGGAAGCGATCTTGAGAAACTTTGCAAAAAAACTGATTCATGCAAACCGGAAGAGCCAGTGAACCCGGAAGAGCCGAAAAAACCTACGGTAATTAATAACATAATTACTATCATCCAAAAACAGCAACAGCAACAGCAGCAGGTGCAGTATGTGAATAACCCAGTACCTCGCCAGCAGCGCTACGCAGCGCCGCAGGAACTGGCGTACACGGGTATCGACGCTGGAAAAGCGCTGGGCGTAGCTGCCGGACTGCTGGCGCTCGGAGGGCTCATGACTTACTTTAGCCGTCGTGGCAAAGGAAGCGATCGTCGCAAAACTAGCGGTCGCCGCGAAACTAGTAGTACTAGCCGCGAAACAATGGGCACCGCTCCAACGCCGTCTGATAGGGCTTTGGCTGCGGCGAGAGCTGCGATGGATGGTCTGAAAGCCAGTGGTGTAGCTATTGCTTAGGGCAATATAAAGCATAACCCTTTACAATAGACCAATTTTGTGATAGTATATAAGTAATCGTTGAGTGGTGGGACTCAGATTCATGATATGAACCTTAACAATTCGTATAACGCGAGCAAAACGCAAGATATTGGGTTTATTAATACACGTTAACGCTAATGAAAAGAGGAAAACAGCATGAAAGGAATATTCAAGCACATCCCGAAGAAACTTTTAGTTGTCTTTGGGTTGGTTGCTGCGGTTTTGGTGCCGACGGCTATTATGGCCTGGGGCCCGAACCGTGCGACATTCACGATGGAAGTTCCATCGGCTTATAACACATTCAACTCGATTACCAACAACCCGGTAGTCGGAGATGAAAGAAATTTCGTAAATATTCGTGAAGCTGGTTCATCGACATGGACCGACGCCGCAACGATACAAGACGGAAAAGAGTATGAAGTACGCATGTACGTACACAACAACAAGGCCACAAACTACAATCAGTACAGTGGCCCGGCTACAAATGTACGCGCAGCATTTGACTTGCCATCTGACTGGGGCACGAGCTTCGACATGAACGGTTTCATTACCGCCGAAGACACCAACCCAGCAAAGATTTGGGACAATGTCACAGCTAGTAGCAGCAAAGAGTTTAAGCTGAATTACGTTGCAGGTTCTGCGAGATACTACAACAAATCAGCTACCGGCGTGTTCTCTCTGGGTAACGAATTGTTCACTTCTCAGGGTGCATTGCTTGGTTATGACAGCATGAACGGTCAGATCAAAGGCTGTTTGCCATACTCTGGCTACGTTTTGTTCCGCATCAAACCGGAATTCAAACCTGTATCGAACCCAAACTTTGAAATGAACAAAAAAGTTCGCGTTCAGGGTCAAACTGAATGGAAAGACAATGTAACGGCGCAGCCGGGCGATACGCTAGAATACCGTATTGAGTACAAAAACACTGGTAACACAACTCAGAACAACGTGATTATCAAAGACACGTTGCCGGCAGGTGTTACGTATGTTGCTGGCTCGTCGGTGCTGTACAACAGTGTCAACCCGAGTGGCAAAGCAATTGCCGACGGCGTGACAACTTCCGGAATCAACGTGGGCAACTACGTAGCTGGTTCGGTCGTAACGGTTCAATTCAAGGTAAAAATTGCTGATAACGATGTTTTGCCAAAATGTGGCACCAACGTCTTGCGAAACGTCGCTAGTGTGAAACCTGACGGCCAAAACCCGAAAGAAGACGACGCTACAACTGACGTTCCAAAAGAATGTCAGCCTGACAACGCAGACTTTACCATGAATAAAAAAGTCCGCGTCGAAGGTCAAACCGAATGGAAAGACAGCGTGACGGCACAGCCGGGCGCGACGTTGGAATACAAAATCGAATTCAAAAATATCGGTGACACGACGCTTAACAATGTGATTGTCAAAGACACATTGCCAGCCGGCGTCACATATGTTGATGGTTCGAGCAAACTGTACAACAACGCCAACCAAAACGGCAAAGCTATCGCTGACGGTGTGACGACCGCAAACGGCGTCAACATCGGCAACTATGCTGCAGGCGAAACCGCCAGCGTGGTGTTCAAAGCCAAATTGCCAGGTGCCGACAAAATGGCCTGTGGCGACAACAAATACCACAACGTGGCCAGCGTCAAAACTGACGGCCAAAATCCGAAAGACGACGACGCTGACACAATCGTGCCGAAAACATGCCAACCGAACTTTGAAATGAACAAAAAAGTTCGCGTAGCTGGCCAAACCGAATGGAAAGACAGCGTGACTGCCAAACCTGGCGACACGTTGGAATACCAAATCGAGTTCAAAAACACCGGCGAAACCACGCTGAACAATGTGATCGTTCGCGACACATTACCATACGGCGTGACCTACATTGCTGGTTCGACCAAACTGTTCAACGACGCTAACCAGAATGGCAAAGCTGTCGCTGACGGCGTCGTAACGGCGAGTGGTATTAACATCGGTAACTACGAACCGGGCAAAACTGCCAAAGTTCAATTCAGCGTGAAAATCGCTGACAACAAAGACTTGCCAAAATGTGGCGACAATCTGTTGAAAAACATCGCCAGCGTCCAACCTGACGGCCAAAACCCGAAAACTGACGACGCTGACACCACGGTGCCAAAAGACTGCGAAAAACCGCCGGTCGAACCGAAGTTCGAATGTAAAGTTCTAGACGCTGACAAAAACGTCATCACGCGTGGCGACACGGTGAACTTCACCATCGTTCCGCGATACGTTGGCGACAAAGTCACGATCAAAGAGTACAAAATGGACTTTGGCGACATGAAAACTGCGATCAAAGACAACCAGAACTTTGCGCACATGTACCCGACTGTGGGTTCGTACACCGCGCAAGCTTGGGTAACGTACAATGTGGATGGCAAGACCGAAACGGTCACGAGCGAAGCTTGTAAAAAGCCAATCACAGTGAACGAAGCTCCAGCCACACCAGTGACGCCAACCACGCCGGTTTCGCCATCGACACCAGGTTACATTCCTGCAACCGGTAACGAAGGTGCAATCGCCGGTGCGATCGGTGCCGGTGCGATTACGCTTGGTATCGCTAGCTGGCTGACAAGCCGCCGCGTTCTACGAAGTTTGAAGTAGTCAGATCTACTTGCGAAAGAAGACTGGCCGCTTCTAGAGAAAATCCCCCGTTAATTCGGGGGATTTTTCGTTTGCGAAAAACTTCCGAACAATGGTACAATGGTTTTGAATAAGGGTAAGGGGAATCATATGTTTCAATTAGATGACAAATTTCTGGCTGATCTGGGGCTCGCTGATTTGCCGGAGGATCAGAAAAAAGCGTTCCTGCAACACATTTACAGTGAACTGGAAATGCGTGTTGGCGAAAAACTGACCGAAGGTATGAGTGATGAAATGCTGGACGAGTTCGGTAATTTTGTCGATCAGAACGTCGACGGCATGAAAAAATGGTACAGCGAAAACTTGCCTGATTACGCTACGATGCAGGACTACAAAGACTTGACCGCGAAAAATAATGGTGTCGACGAAAAAGCCATCCTGTCAGAATACGGTGCCATGAAATGGCTGCAACTCAATCGCCCTGATTACCCGCAGGTCGTTGCGGCTGTTTTGGAAGAACTGAAAAACGAAATTCGCGGCAACAAAGACCAAATTTTGGGTGGCGCACCGGCTGCTTAATATTTCTGCCGATAGGTAGCCGCTCGAAATTTTCGGGCGGTTTTATTTTAGTCCGCGCACGAAATCCACCGATGCCATTTTTTTGCCGCTGGGCGCGATTAATTCGATGATTTCCAGATGCGAATTTTCGGCACAGGGAACTGTGAAATCGTTTGGATTTTCGCGGACTTTTGCTGCCGTGACGATGATTTCGTGATTGCGAAAAACAATTCGTGTTTTCGGAAATCCCAGATACGCGCGGATTTTTTGTTCGCAAACTTTCGCGGACATTTTCGTAGGATCCAAAATGCCGTCGTCTTTTCGCAACAGTTTGCAATACGTTGCGTCGGCGTCGTTTTGGTTTTTTGCAATTAATTCGCCGGACAAAATTGTTGGCAATTTTTCGCAAAGCAGTTTCGCGCCGCGCCGCGAAAACTTTTCGTACAATTCCGGTTTGGTTTCTGTTCCGTTCAACATGATTTTTTCCTGGAAATACACCGGTCCGGCGTCCATTTCCTTGGCCAAGGCCATGATCGAAATTCCCGTTTGGGCGTCGCCATTCGCAATCGCCGATTCGATCGGCGACGGTCCGCGATATTTTGGTAGCAGAGAAGGGTGGACGTTGATGATGTCGTTTGCGAAAATATCGATGACGGATTCCGGAATGATTTTGCCGTAGCTGACCAAAACGCCGGCGTCCGCATTCAGATTTCGCAAATCGTCCGCAATGTCGGAAAGTTTCGCAGGCTGAAAAACCGGAATTCCGTGTTCGATCGCGATTTTTTTCACGATCGGCGCGTCTATTCGATGGCCGCGGCCGCGCGGTGTGTCGGGTTTGGTAACGACGGCGACAACGTCGAAACCTTGCGAAATCAATTCGCGAAGCGTCGACGTGCTGAAGTTTTCGGTGCCGAAAAAGACGATTTTAGGCGTTGGCATCGGGCAAAATCCCCAATTTCTCAACCTTCGCAAAATCCAACGAAACTAAATCCCCATCGTCATTCAACAGATAAAAAGCGTCGCGAACGTCCGCGATATGATCCACAAAACAAATCCCGTTCGTGTGGTCGATTTCGTGCTGCAAAATACGCGCGATGAACGGATTCGGCGATTTGATGCGGACTTCGCGGCCGTTGATATCGATGGCGCGGACGCGGACTTTCGTGTGGCGCGGCACCATGCCGTAGACGTCTTTCACGCTCAAACAGCCTTCGTGGTCGGCGACGATTTCACCTTCGTATTTGACGATTTCAGGGTTGATTAACACCGTGAAATTGCGGTTGGCTTTGTCGTCAAAGTCTTCGCGAACGATCACGACGCGTTCCAATCGGTCGATCTGTACGGCGGCCAACGCCACGGCGATTTCGTGCGGGCGCGAATCTTCCCAATCCAACGTCGCGGCCAACATGTCGTCGATCAATTGCAGCGTTTCGTCGGTGATGACGTGGATTTTTGCGGAGCGTTTTCGCAAATCGGGATTGGGCAGGATGATGATGTTTTTGCGGGTGTATTTGGAAGTCATTGTGAACATTATAACAGATTGCAAAGGCTTGCGAAATGGCTTGGGACTTGACAAATCAAGAGAGAGAGAGTATTATTTGATCATCATCAGAAACAAGGAAATAAAAATGAGCAAAAAATTCACTCCAGAACAATACATTCCGAAGGCAACAGAAGCGGACAAAATTGTGGATATTGCAGTTGATTTGATTGATAGTGTTCCATCATCAACAAAAGGTTCGGGATTACAGACGGCTCAATTCTACGTACCAGCGCACGATGATTTTTCTGGCAAAGTTCCGACACTGAGACTTTCTGTTCCTGCCGAAGAAGTTAGCGATAAGTATAAATGGCGAGCCGAATTGACATTTGGGAATCAGGATTCAAAGGTGTCGTCGCATGTTTTGGTTACCAGAGATGGCGAAGTCAGACTTTCCGACTACACAAAAAGTCACGAAGAGCAAGTGCTAAGCCAAGAGCAAGCAGCAAACTTTAGGCAGTATCTGGAGGATATTTCTGATAGCTTAGTTCTTGATGCTCCTGTTGGGCGGGAATAGCTAAATCAACGAAACCGGATCCAATTCCACTTGCCACTTCGCAAGTGGAATTTTTTCCGCAATCTTCGCAAGTTCCGCACGCGACGACGACCGCACAACAATTTGCCATCGCCACGAATCGCGCTGGCGCTCGTAAAACGCCGGCGTCGGACCCAAAATTCGCGTGGTTTCCGGATTGATTTCGCTGCGAATTTCCTTCGCAAGTTTCACCGCCGCGTTCATCGCGCCACTTTCCGACTTGTACGAATTCGTCAATTTTAACAGATGTGCGAACGGCGGAAAATGTCCATTTTTTCGCAAAGTAATTTCATGCGTAAAAAATTCATCATAATTTTGCGAAGCCCCGAAAACCACCGCGGGGTGTGACGGCTGGTACGTCTGGATCACAACTTGCGAAGGCTCCGCACGCCGCCCGACGCGCCCGCACGCCTGCGCGATTAATTGAAACGTCCGCTCGCTCGACGAAAAATCCGGCAACATCAATCCGGCGTCGGCCTGCACGATCCCGACCAACCGCAAATGCGGCAAATCCAAACCTTTCGCAATCGTTTGCGTACCGATGATAATGTCGACATCGCCGTTTCGCAAATCCGCGAAATTGTCGTGCACGCCGTCGCCTCGCGCGTTGTCGCCGTCAAAACGTTTCACCGTCGCGGCGGGGAAGAGTTTTCGCACTTCTTCCTCGATCCGTTTCGTGCCAATGCCGTGGTGGATGATCGAAGCGTTTCCGCAATCTGGGCATTTTATCGGGACTTTCTCGGTGAAGTTACAGATGTGACAACGAATTTCGTACGCGTCGGCGTGCAGCGTCATTGGCACGAAACATCGTTCGCAAAGCGCCATCCAGCCGCAGTTTTCGCACAGTGTCGTGGACGCGGTTCCGCGGCGATTGTGGAATAATAAAACTTGTTTTTTCGCGGATAAAGTCGCTTCGATTTCCGTCAATAATTTTTGCGAAAACACGCGTGTGCCGTTTGCGAAAGAATCTTTTTTCGTCAAATCGACGATCGTGGTTTCGGGTCGGATTGCGTTTTTAGACGCTAATTTTTTCATTTCGATAATCGGTCGATTCAATTGTTTCGCAGCGTAAACGTCGGCAATTAACGGCGTGGCGGAACCCAAAATCAAACGCGAATCTGTTTGCGAAGAGAGAAACGACGCGGCGCGAAGTGCGTTGTAGCGCGGCGCTTTTTCCTGTTTGTACGACGGCTCGTGCGCTTCGTCGATCACGATTAATCCCAAGTTTCGCAAAGGCATGGACAGTGCCGATCGTGGTCCAATCACGACCGTCGGCTCGGTGGCCAGCAGGCAAGACTTCCAGACGTCAAAACGTTCGGCTTCTGTCATGGTCGAATGCGTCACGATGACGTGCGAAAAATCGCGTTTGAATTCGCTGACCAATTGCGCGGTCAACGAAATTTCCGGCACCAAAATGATCGACGATTTGCCGCGCGTCGACGCTTCGAGTGCCATTGCTTTATACACTTCGGTTTTCCCCGATCCGGTCACGCCGCGTAGGATTGCAGTGCCGGATTTCATTTTGACGAGCGTCGAAATCGCATTGATTTGGTCATTATTGAGCAAAATATTTGTTCGCTCCGTAATCTGTTGAATGGATTTTTTTATCAGTTTTCGACGGTTTTTCGCCAAACCAGCCGGCAGCATCGTTTGCCACACAGTTCCGGGGTGCGTCGTGTAGAATTCGCTTAGCCATTGGTGCAATTTTAGCAATTCGGGCGGCAATGGTTGGTCGAAAATCACGCGCGAAATTTCTTTGCAATCGAACGACGGCTGCGAAACTTTTCGCAAAACCACGCCGACAAAGTTTCGTTTCCCAACCGGAATTTCGACAATCGAACCAATTGGAATCACACCGGAAAATCCGTACGTCAAAACGGCAAAATCTTTGCCGACGATGCCGATTGGGCTGACTTCGTAAAAACTCATACACATTCATTATACCGCCGAAAATGCTATGATGGAAAAGTGAAAAAATCGGGGCAATTAATTCGGGAGATTTTGGTCAAGCGCGGGTTTGTGACGTCGCAGGCGCAGCGCGATTTTTTGAACCCGTCGTACGAGGCGACGAAACACGACCCGTTTTTGATGCCCGATATGCACGCGGCGGTTGACCGAATAATCTTGGCGAAAAATCGCCGCGAAAAAGTCACGATTTACGGCGATTACGACATCGACGGCATGACGGCGTCGACGATTTTGGCCGAGGCGTTTGCGAAGTGGGGAATCGACGTGACGATTTACGTGCCGAACCGCTTTACCGAAGGATACGGGCTGAACATGGACGCGATGCAAAAAATTGCCGAAACAGAGGCGGATTTGATCGTGACGGTTGATTGCGGGTCATTGTCGCACGCCGAAATCGATTTCGCAAATCAATTGGAAATGGACGTCATCGTGACCGATCACCATGCTGTTGCGCCGACGATGCCGAACGCGATCGCGACGATCAATTTGCGCCGCGACGACCACGAATATCCGTTTCGCGATTTGGCGGGGTGCGGGGTGGCTTTTAAGTTGGTGCAGGCGTTGCAAATGCGTCATTCTGAACTTGATTCAGAATCCAGTCAAATAAGGCCCGCCGCTCCATCTCCCGCTCAAACGGCTTCGCGCCGAGAAAAATCTCGGGCTGTAGATGTTTTCGCAAAAGATGGAGCGGCAGCTAGCGAGGATTGCGAAGGTGTGCCAATCGGCCAAGAAAAATGGTTATTGGATTTGGTCGCGCTCGGCACCGTTTGCGACGTCGTGAATTTGCAGGACGAAAACCGCGCCATCGTGCGCTGGGGTTTGGAGGTTTTGAAAAAGACGCGTCGACCGGGTTTAAAAGCATTGATGGCGGTTGCGAAAGTCAATCAACGAAACGTGAATGCACGTGATTTGGGCTTTGCATTGGGCCCGCGATTGAATGCATCCGGCCGATTGGAAACAGCCGAATATGCGTTGGAATTGTTGCGCACCGACGATCCGGTGCGGGCGTTGGAACTGGCGCAATTGTTGAACGACATGAATCAAGCACGCCGCGCCGAGCAGGACAAGATGTTCATTCGCGCCTGCGAAACCGCCGAAAATTGCACCGACAGCGTTTTGGTGGTCAGCGATCCGACGTTCAACGAAGGGATCATCGGCATCGTGGCAGCGAAATTGATGGAAAAGTTTGAGCGACCAGCGTTTGTGTTGGCGGAAATCTGGCCGGACAATACGGACCCCGCTTCTTCGCAAAACGCATTTTCGCAGAAGCAAGTAACGCCTAAAACGGCTTCAGAGACAGCTTCTGCGAAAACGATTTCGCGAGCGGCGGCTGCGAAAAATGCTTATGCCAAAGGTTCTGGCCGCAGTTTTGGCGATTTCAAAATGAACGAAGTTATCGCCGGTACAATGGATATTTTGACACGCGGCGGCGGGCACGCGGCGGCGGGCGGGCTGACGGTCGACGTGGTGAAAATCGCGGATTGGCGCGTGGCGGTGAACGAATTTTACGTTTCGCAAGGCCTGTCGGTCGTCGCGCAGCGCATGCATTTGCTGGCGAAGGAAGATATTTTACGGCCGGACTTCACCGGAATTGACGAGGAGTTAATTGACGAAATTTCGCAAATGGAGCCGTTCGGACATGGGAATCCTTCGCCGATTTTTGCGTTTGATAATTTGACGATTTTGGATCGGCGCGTGATGGGCGATAAAAAACAGCACGTGAAATACCGTTTCGCAGATCAAAACGGCGTAAAAATGGAAATGGTAGCATTTAGTGCGGCGGAAAAGTTCGTTTGTGAAGTCGGCGAAGTTGTACGGGTTTGGTGTGAATTATCGGTGAATGAGTGGATGGGGCGGCGGAGTGTTGAGGGGCGGTTGATGCGGATGGAATAACGAATAGATTGATGAGAATATCACAACGATATAACTATGAGCAGTATGGTAGAATTTAACTGAGCATTTTCACTGTGGTGGAGATGGTTCGATTATTTCGCGAAACGATGGGCTTGGTTTTTAGCCGGGCCTGGACTGATCATCCGGCCTGCCTATAGGCTTATCGAGTCGAACATAGGGCGTCCTGCTTTCGTATTGCGGGGCGCTCTTCTCTTTTGGATATGTAACTTGCGAAAAATTCGCGAAACTGCTAAAATGGCACAGATATGATCCAAGTAACGAGAAAAGACAGCAACGAGGCGAATGAAAACGTGATTCGTCGTTTCAATCGTCGGGTTTTGCAATCGGGCGTTTTGGCGACGGTGAAATCGAAACAGCGTTTTGAAAAGCCAATCAGCAAGCGCGAACGCCGCAACAAAGCGATTATTCGCAACCAACGCAAAGCAGAGAAAACTTTGCAGATGCGTTTGGGCACGCGCTAGACGTTTCGCGAAAACAGAAAATCGCTGGATGGCGATTTTTTGTTTTGTGCAATAGTTTTCGCAGAGTATAGGCTAGCGAGTGCTATAATAAAACAAACGAACGGAGGAAAAATGAAACTAATCGATCAAATAAATGCGGATTTGAAAAAAGCGATGTTGGCGCGAGATGCGTTTTTGACGGGCGTTTTGCGGGATTTGAAATCGGCTTTTTTGTATGAAGAAGTGGCGAAAAACAAACGTGACACGGGTCTAGGCGACGACGAAATGGAAGCCGTCATTGCACGCGAATGCAAAAAACGCGACGATGCAATCGAAATCTACACCGGCGCGGGCAACACAGCTGCTGCCGAAAAAGAAATGGCTGAGCGCGAAATTCTGATGGCGTTTTTGCCCGAGCAATTATCCGACAACGAAATCCGTGATATCGTGAATCGCGTGATCGAAACGGGCGGTTTTGGCGCGAAAGACATGGGCCGCGCCATCGGCAACGTCAAACGCGAAGTCGGCAACCGCGCCAACGGCGCTACCGTTGCGAAAATCGTCAAACAACAATTGGGCGCGTGATTTCGTTTGCGAAAATGCTTATGCTATAATTTTAGAATAAGCAGGAGAGTATCATGGCTCGAAAAACGAAAAACTCAACTACGCCAACAGTGGAGAATCGCAAAACCGCGGTAACGGCGTTGTTTTTGGCGATTGCGGCGCTGATCGTTGGTCTGGCGGGATTTGTTTATCTGTATTTGGGGTCGTCTAGTGTTGACAAACACTCGAACAAAGCCGATTCGGTACAAAATGTCGTCATCGAACGCCTGAATGTTTGCGTTGACGAAAACATTTCGCCGTGTCCGACGATGGATGACGCCAAATGGTCTGGCAAAGATTTCGTCGGCGCGTAGATTTTCGCGAAACTTTTGCTAGAATAGATTCATGATTATTTTCTTTGGGCCGGCTGGTGCTGGCAAATCAATGCAGGGTCAGATGTTGGCGGCGCGACACGGATGGCGCTGGCTTTCGACGGGACAGTTGTTGCGTGAATCGCAAGATCCGGAACTTATCAAAATTATGCAGACGGGCGAATTGGTGCCGGATGAAATCATCGACAAAGTGATTTTCGACGCCATTGACGTTGCGAAAACATGCGACGGCGTGAAACGGGTAATTGTGGACGGCTATCCGCGGTTGTTGAGTCAGGCGAAATCGCTGGTCGCGCACGAAACCGAACGCTGTGGCGAAAATGGTATTGATTTGATCGTTGTTTTGGAAGTTCCGAAAAGCGAGATTATGCGCCGCCTGGCGATTCGCGGCCGCATGGAGGACGATCCGGATACGATCGAGAAACGCTTGCGGATTTATCGCGGCGAGATTTATCCGTTGCTGGAATATTTTAATGATTTGGGCACGGCGATCACGCATATCGACGGTACGGGAACGGTTGGCGAGGTGCACGACCGCGTCGAGGCGGAACTACTCGCCAACAAATTGGTGGAGCCGCTATAGCGTGATCCATTACGAGAAAACGCCGCGCGAACTGGACGACATGCGCATCGCCGGGCGGAAACTGGCGGAAATTTTCGCGAAACTGCGCGATCAGGTCACGCCAGGCGTCACCGAAAAACAATTGGACGCGTGGGTTGATAACGAAATCGCGAAATCTGGTTGCGTGGCGACTTACAAAACACCAGAGGTAAATTTCCCCGGCGCGATTTGCATCAGTACTAACGACCAGATTGTTCATTCGATTCCGACCGAATATGCGCTGGAAAGAGGCGACGTTGTCAGTTTCGATTTGGTAATCGCGTACAACGACATGAAAGCCGACGCGGCGTTCACGATGGTCGTCGGCGAGGAGCCGACTGGCGCGAAAAAGCATTTGTTGACCACGACGGAACGCAGTTTGTGCGCCGGCATTGACGCAGTGAACGGCGAAACTTACACCGGTACAATCGGCGCGGCGATCGAAAATGTTTTGGAAAAGGGAAAATTAGGAATTGTGCGCGAACTGGTCGGTCACGGCATCGGCCACGAAATGCACGAGGCACCTGACATTCCGAATTACGGCCGGCGCGGCACGGGAACGTTGTTGTTGCCGGGCGACACGGTGGCGATCGAACCGATGGCGATGCTAGGCGGCGAAAAGATCAAAACCGACCGCGACGGCTGGTCGATTCGCACGCGCGACGGGTCGTTGGCGGCGCATTTTGAGCATACGATTTTGATAACGGATGGCGCGGCGGAGATTTTGACAAAGCTGTAATTTACCACACAAAGTTTGTTGACTAATAAAAGCATAAGTGGTATGGTGGAATTACTTAATCGAAAAAACAAAATGAACGAAATTCTAAAAATCGAACAAATGTTTGTGCCACGGAAAGAGGAGGGCGCAGGTGGCATTCCGCGCGGAACGATGGTGGATGAGTCGGAAGTGGCGCTGACAGCGAAGTTTTTCGGGAAGAAGCCCGAAGAGGTAACAATGACCCACATATATGGCTTTCATGATGCAATACGAAAAGGTATTACCGACGTATCGTTGCGTATGCTTTGTGTTGAAGCACCACGCATCGAAGGAGGTATGTTGCCGCGAGATCGCACTAGGTTGTAAAATTATCTACCTTTGCGCTATAATCTAACCATATGCAAGAACAACAAAAATATGCCGTTGGCCTTGACGTTGGCACCGATTCGGTGCGCGTTGTCGTCGGCCATATCGGTGAAACACCAGGTGCGCCGACAATTATCGGTGTCGGCGAACACAAAAACAGCGGTATGCGAAAAGGCACGATTGTTAATTTAGACCGCACAGCGGAAGCGATCGATCGCGCGTTAGAAGCCGCCGAACGAATGAGCGGCTACCAAATTGATAGCGCATCGGTGTCGATCAATGGCTCGCATATTGTGGGTCTAGCTAGCCGCGGCGTGATCGCTGTCGGTGCGACCGGCCACGAAATCGGCCACGACGATTTGGCACGTGTCGAAGAAGCCGCTACGGTGGTGCAATTGCCAGCCAACCGCGAGATTTTAGACGTGACGCCGCGTTCGTACACGCTGGATTCGCAGGACAATATCAAAGATCCGTTTGGCATGACCGGCGTCCGTCTGGAAGTCGATGCCTATGTCATAACGGCTCTGGCGCCGCATGTCAAAAACTTGGAAAAAGTTTTGGAAATGACGGAATTGCCGGCGCGAAATATGATCGTGGCGGGACTAGCCAGTGCCAAAGCAGTTTTGACCGACCAGCAGCGCGAAAACGGCGTGGTTTGCATCGACATCGGCGGCTCGACGACGAACGTTGACGTGTACGAGGAAGGCGATTTGATCCACAGCGCGATTTTGCCGGTTGGCGGTAATAATATTACGAATGATTTGGCGATTGGGCTGAAAACTGATTTGGACGTGGCGGAAAAAGTCAAATTGGAACACGCTGTGGCGGTTTCGTCGTTGCGAAAAAACAGCGAGCAAGTCAAAGTCAAAATGGGTGCGACCACGCTGGAATTCGACCCGCATTTGATCGACGACATCGTCGACGCGCGGCTAGAGGACATTTTTGAAATGGTCAATTTGGAGCTAAAAAAGATTAAGCGCCAGGCGAAATTGCCCGGCGGTGCAGTTTTGACTGGCGGCGGCGCGAGACTGCGTGGCTTGGACGAATACGCCCGCGACGCATTGCAATTATCGGCTCGCGTTGGCCGTAATCCAGAATTTGCCGGCATGACCAAACAAGTCAGCGGTCCGGAATGGTCCACGGCGGTCGGTTTGATGTTGTGGGATTTGGAAATCGCACCGACGCACGATGGCCGCGCTACGAAAAAGGGCGGTTTGGGCGCGAAAGTTGGCGGGATTTTTGGTCGGTTTAGGAAAAAGTAGGTTGCGAAAACGAAATCGCCGTGTAGCGCGGCGATTTTTGATTTGCAAAAAAATGTTGAGTCCGCCCCGGAAGGAGCGATGCCGATATTTAGTTATATCGGGGCGGCTCAACTTCCGGGGAAGCGACTGGTGATCTCCGCGCACCAGTTGGTGCTTGCGAAAAACAACGATATCACCGGTGCGCTTCGCGGTGGCCTTTAGTAGTTCCAGTGCGCCAACTGCGTCGCGGTTGTAGGTAATCACGGCGTCGATCGCTTCGGGTGGCGGTGGCTTGATGCTACAGAAAATGCCACGGCCATCGGCGTACAACTTGGCGGTGTTCCTCAACTTGCTCGCCTCCTCTAGCTTTGGCTGCGAAAGGTTTTCGCGACAAGCCAAAACTCTGCCGTCATTACATCATTTCGCAAACATTTTCGCAAGCAAGAGCGCTTTGTGGAGAAACTTTAGATTTCTGAAATGATCAGAGGAAAGGTGTTTTGTCAACTTTTCGCAAAATTTGTATTCGCGCCCGCCTCTGACAAAAATCTGCAAAAATCGAAAAACTATTCACGCACCGATTTTTTGCTCAATTCACGGGTGTCAAAACTTTTCGCAAAATGGTGGTGGTAATCGCGTGATGGCCGGTGTATAATAAATGTGAACAATAATCGCGAAAACGCGAAAAAGTGAGGGGAATAACGTGCCAGAAGTAAAACCAGCAGACATCCAAACTTTCGCAACGATCAAAGTCGTGGGCGTTGGTGGAGCCGGCGGCGCAGCCGTCAACCGCATGAAAGAAGCGGGGCTGAAAAACGTTCAATTTATCGCGATTAACACCGACGCGCAGGCATTGCACAATTCGCAGGCTGACGTCAAAATCCATATCGGCAAAGACACGACGCGCGGTTTGGGCGCGGGCGCTGACCCAGCGGTCGGGCAGGCTGCCGCCGAGGAATCTCGCGATGACATCAAAAAAGCGTTGGAAGGCGCGGATTTGGTTTTCGTGACGATTGGCGCTGGTGGTGGAACTGGTTCGGGTGCTGGCCACGTGGTTTCGGAAATTGCACGCGAAATGGGCATTTTGGTGGTTGGTGTCGCGACAAAACCATTCAGTTTCGAGGGCGAAAAACGTCGCCAAAACGCCGAACTAGCTATCACGAACTTGGGTAAGCAAGTCGACACATTGATCACGATTCCCAATGACCGTCTGCTGCAAACGATTGATCGCCGCACGCCGCTGCTGGAAACGTTCAAAATTGCCGACGACGTTTTGCGTCAAGGTGTGCAGGGAATTTCGGAACTTATTACTGAGCACGGTTTGATCAACCTCGATTTCGCGGACGTTCGCGCGATTATGTCGAATGCTGGTTCGGCTCTGATGGGCATCGGTCGCGCATCGGGCGAAAACCGCGCGGAACTAGCGGCGCAGCAGGCTATCGAATCGCCGCTCATCGAAGTTTCAATCGACGGCGCACGCGGCGTGCTGTTCAACGTTACTGGCGGTTACGACATGTCGATGGCGGAAATTCAGGAGGCGGCCGAAGTTATCACATCGGCGGTTTCGCCAGACGCCAACATTATTTTTGGTGCGACGCTGAAACCAGAGATGGAGGACGAATTGGTTGTGACGGTGATTGCGACTGGCTTTGACAGTGCGTATTTCCACGAACAAGCCACCAAAATTACCGGCAGTGTATTGGAAAACGACGAGCCGATCGTAACGGTTGATGACGTGGCGCCAGTGCCAGAAGTCGACGTGACAGGCATCGATGTCGAAAACGAAGTGACGCCGACGGTTGATGCGGCGAACTTTGCGAAAGACGACGAGCCGACCGACATTTGGCACACCCAGGATGCTTCGACCGACGAAGCCCAAAATGACGATGAATACGATACACCGTCGTTCCTGCGCCGACTGAAAAAGAATAAAAAACACGACAATTAATCTGCGAAAGGTAAAAAATGCACTGTCCAAAATGTGGTTTCAACGATAGCAAAGTTGTCGAATCGCGCGATACTGGCGAAGCGGTGCGCCGCCGCCGCGAATGTTTGAAATGTGGCAGTCGCTACACGACGTACGAACGGATCGAACGAGCCAATTTGGCGGTAGTCAAACGCAGTGGTACACGGGAATTATTTGACCGCGAAAAATTGAAACGGGCGATTTTTCAATCGGTCGGCAAATTTATCAACGGCGAAATTGAAACCGAGCAAATTGTAACTGCAGTCGAAGACCGATTGTACGCAGTTGGCGACAACGAAGTCAGCTCGCAACAGGTTGGCGACATGGTTTTGGACGAATTGGCCAAACGAAATGAAGTGGCGTACGTGCGTTTCGCCAGCGTGTACAAAGAGTTCAAATCGGCTGACGAATTTGCGGAAACTTTGAAACAACTGAGGAAAAAATAGTGCGCGTTGTGATGGTGTATCGTGAAAAGTCGGAACAGCGACGCGCCGTCGAGGAATTTTTGCACGATTACGAATATCAAACCGGCCGCGCGATCGAAACATTGGACCCGGATTCGCGCGAAGGCCGCAGTTTTTGCCGTGCGCAGGATATTGTCGAATACCCGACGTTGATCGCGGTTGGGCCGGATGGGCAACAGGTTCAGATGTGGCGCGGGTTGCCGCTGCCGACGATTTCGGAGGTTAGTTTTTATGCGTAGACATTCTGCGAAAATGAAATAATGAACGGAGAACCATGGCGAAAGATTTGAAAAAACCGCGCAACGAGGCGCGATCGAAAAAGTGGGTTTTCGGCACGATGATCGTGTTTTCGGCGTTCGCGTTGATCGCGTCGTTGGCGCTGTCAATCGAATACGCGCATTTGTTGAAATATCCGAACGAAGCTTTGGCGTGCGATATCAATTCGGCGTTGTCGTGCGCCAGCGTGATGAAAACGTGGCAAGCAACGCTGTTTTTTGGCATTCCGAACAGTTATTTTGGTATGATCGGCATGGCGGTCTTGCTGACGATTTCGGTGGTTTTGGCGACTGGCGCGAAACTTCCCAAATGGTTTTTTGCCTGCATCCAAATCGCGGCGATTGGCGGTTTGGCGTTCGCGTGGTGGATGTTTTTCGACAGTTTGTATGTCATTGGCGTGCTGTGTCCGTGGTGTTTATTGGTCACGACCAGCATGACGATTTTGTTCGGCGCGATTACGCATTTCAATTTGCGCGAAAATATGTTCGAGTTCAAGCGCAAAACGTATGATCGGATTCTGCGATTTTTGAACGCGGACGGCGACAAACTGATTGTCGCGTCAATTTTGGTGATTTTTGCTTTTCTGGCTTTTGCGAAATTTGGTTTTGAGCTGATTTCGTAACTACGCCTTTTGCGGTGCTTGATGTGCGTGCTGTTTGGTCGTTAGGTATTCAATTATTGACATAACATATTGATTATGCTAATATGAAAGCGTGTCGGAATATGCATTTTTAAATTGAAGACAGTTTCCAGAAGAATTGGATCTATATCGTTTTGATCGCGATTCTCGAGTGGGCGAGGGGGGATAAAAACAGCAAGGACGATACTAGCTGAGCGCCGCGGGGAAGACGCTACGTACGGATTTTTTGATAGTGATGTTAAGTCGCATGTCATATCGAGCTTTGACAGCCGATTGCTCAATCCTTCCTGCTCAAAAGCCGGCGAGGGCTCGCCATTTATTAGTGCGGGTCTGCGACCGTTAAGACTTTTGCTGCATAATATGAGCGAGAAAGATAAAGAAGAATCTTCTCTATATAGAATTCGGGTCGCGGCCGGGCGAGTTATTCTTCCAATATTCAGCCATTACGTGATGGACTGTGCGGATAAATGGCAGTCAAGCGCTCTAGAAGCTTTGATAGTTGGCGATGTTGGCCCTGAATCTGTAGAAAAAATTTGTTCCGTTAATGAATTTATCTCCAACGGAAATATTGTAGAATTTCATAATTGACAGCGCGGTTTTGCTGGCGGAAAAATCTTGATTTTGGTATAATCTTCGTAAGGCGTTTTTTGCTAGCAAAGATTCTCTGTTCTAGCAAAAATGAGCGGCTATCAACCGCGAAGTTGCGGGAAGAAATTCCGTTGTTATTCCGGACTGGATCCGGAATCTACGATGAAAAATTAGAACCCGACGTTCCGACGCGTCAGATCGGCAAATGAAGTGCTGAAAGCTAAACTTTCGGAAACTGGATGGTACCGTTCGCGAACTGCGAATTCCAGTGGACGAGAGTTTTTAATTTGCGAAAGGAAAGAAATGAAACGAATCCTTGTCTACGGCGATTCAAATGTATGGGGTGATGGTCCGCACGGGCGTTTGCCAGATGTGCAGCAGTGGCCAGTAATTCTGCAGAAAAAACTCGGAGGCCAGTTTAAAGTTGCACAAGAAGGATTGAGCGGTCGTTTTGCCGGTGGTTTTACTTATGAGAAGAAGCCATATTATAGCGGCCAGGCGCATTTCGAGCCGATCTTTCGGACTGCTTCGCCAGTTGACCTCGTGATTTTAATGCTTGGTACAAATGATCTGAACAAGCCTCGATATGGACGTAATATTTCGCAAATCGCAGATGATATTCTGTGGTACGAGAAAAAAGCTAGCGAAATGATTGATGAATCGGAATCAATGCCGAAATTCATCTACGTTCTACCATGCAACTTTGACCAATCTGTTATCGGTTCGCAACGCGACGACGTATTTTTTGATGATGTCGAACGAAAAGCCGTAAACGAACAAGTGAAGCGCGCTAATGTAAATTACGTTGAGTTTGACAATATTGATCTATCTGATGACGGGGCGCATTTCTCGCAAATTGGTCATCAACAAATGGCTGACGCGGTTTTCGCAAAAATTAATGAAATTACAAAGGAGACAAAATGAAATTCCAAGCCAACTCCCGCCGCCGCGCGGCCGAATACGAAAAATCGTTAATCGAATATTGGAAAGCGAACGACACGTTTGCGAAATCGGTTGCGAAAAATCCAGAATCGAACGCGTACGTTTTCTACGACGGGCCGCCGTTTATCACTGGTGTGCCGCATCACGGAACACTGTTAAGTTCGATAATCAAGGACGCCGTGCCGCGTTATCAAACGATGAAAGGCAAGCGCGTCGAACGCGTTTGGGGTTGGGATTGTCACGGTTTGCCGGCGGAAAACTTCGTCGAAAAGCAATTGGGAATCACTGATCGTCGCCAAATCGTCACGGACGAAAACGCGCCCGCGCCACGTGATAAGGACGGCAACGAATTGCCGACAATTACACTGGAAAAATACATCCAAATCGCCCGCGAATCGATGACGGAAAATTCCGAAACCTGGCGACCGGTGATCGACCGCATCGGCCGTTGGGTTGATATGGGAAACGCGTACCGCACGATGGACAAAAATTTCATGGAATCGGTGTGGTGGGCTTTCGCAAAATTGTACGAATCGGGCAAAATTTACGAAGGCGAAAAGGTGTTGATGTACGACACGAAATTCGCGACGCCGGTGTCGAAAAACGAAGTTACGATGGATAATGACGCGTATCAGACGGTGACGGATCCGTCGGTTTTTGTGAAGTTTAAATTGGCGCCGGAATCGATTGGCGAAAAAACGCGTGAACTTGGTTTGCCGGTTTATTTCCTCGCGTGGACGACGACGCCTTGGACTTTGCCGGGAAATACGGCGTTGGCGGTGAATCCGGAAATGAATTATTCCGAAATCCGAATTGGCGACGAGATTTTGATCGTTGCGAAAGATCTGCGCGACAAGGTATTTACTGGGATCGATGAGTATGAAATTGTCCACGACGTCATTTCTGGCGCAAAATTAGTTGGAAAATCGTACGAACCAATTTTTGCGAAAAACGACGACAAAAACTTTGCGAAAGTGTGGGCTGCCGATTACGTAACAGCGGAAAACGGCACCGGAATCGTGCATTTGGCGCCGACGTACGGCGAAGAAGATTTCGAGTTGGCGAAGGCGAATGACATTTCGCGCGTGCATGTTTTGGACGACGACGGATTTTATTTCGATGACGTTTCGCAAATCTTGACCGAGAATTTTGCGAAAGCATTCGGCGAAAATTACCGCGAAATTTTGCGAAAAGCTGACGTCAAAATGTCGCGACCTGCGGGCGCGCCTGATGACAGTAGCGAAAATTACGAAGTTTTCAGCGTAAATAAAATGATCGCGAAAGCCCTAGAAAAAAACGGCGTCGTGTGGAAAACCGAAATGATCCGCCACGAATATCCGTTCAATCCGCGGTCGAAACAACGCATCATGTACCGCGCGATTCCGTCGTGGTTTTTCGATGTGCAAGGCTCGAAACCGCTGTTGATTTCGCAAAATGAAAACATCAATTGGTTCCCGCCGCATTTGAAACACGGCCGCTTTGCGAAAAATATCGAACAGGCGCCGGATTGGAATTTGTCGCGCGACCGATTTTGGGCGACGGCGATGCCGGTTTGGAAATCGCCATCAGGCAAAGTAAAAGTTGTCGGTTCGTACGCGGAATTAAAGGAATTGTCGGGTGTCGAGCTGGACGACTATCACCGGCCGTGGGTCGACGACATCACGTTCGAGCACGAGGGCGAAACGTACACGCGCATCGACAAAGTTTTGGATTGTTGGTTTGAATCCGGTTCGATGCCGTTCGCGCAGCTGCATTATCCGTTCGAAAACACGGCGAAATTTGAGGCGAATTATCCGGCCGATTTCATCGTGGAATACATCGGTCAGGTGCGCGCGTGGTTTTATTATGTGCATGTGGTGAATACGGCTTTGGCGGAATGTGGGGCGTTTGGCGAAGCTTCGCAAACTGACAATTCCGACAAGATACTTTGCGAAATTGAGGATCGTGGTTTTCTAAAACATGAGATGACAGAGGATCGGCATGCAGTTCGTGGAATAGTAATTGATGAAAATAATCAAGTGGCGATTTTACATTCGCAAAGCCATAACTTTTACGAACTACCAGGAGGTGGAGTCGAAAATAGCGAAAATGACGAACGTGCGGTAATCCGTGAAATACGGGAAGAAGCTGGCTGCACGGTAGAGATTGTCGAAAGAATGGGTAGCGTTATCGCGATGCTTACAAGTGGCGATGCGAAAAATATTTCACAAGGTTTCTTGTGCAAGGCAGTTAAAAAAAGTGCGTCGGATTTTGCCAATGATGAGATCGATGAGGATTTCGAAACGATCTGGGTTCGCGATTTGGATGAGGCAATCGAGCTGATTTCGCGCAATAGCAAAAACAATTATCCAGCAATGCGCGACGTAGCTTTTTTAAAGGAAGCAAAGAAAACGATTTCGCAAAAACACATGAACGCGTACAAAAACGTCATCACAACCGGCGTCGTCGCCGGAAACGACGGCCGCAAAATGTCGAAATCTCTTGGGAACTTTACTGATCCGACGGAATTGATGGACGAATATTCGGCAGATTCGTTGCGATTTTTGTTGTTGTCGTCACCGCTGTTAAATGGCGAAGATTTCAGCTTGAAAGACAAGGACGTCGGCGACGTGGCGCGGAAATTGTCGATGATTTGGAATATGTACGACTTTTTCACGATGTACGCCAGTGTGGACGGTTGGGAATTCGACGGCGAGATTGTGGATCCTTCGCAAACGCTGCGAAATCCGTTGGATAAATGGATTGTGTCGCGCCTGCACGAATTGATCGCGGAAGTCGGCGAAAACATGGATGCGTACGATTTGGCGGCCGCGACCAAGCCGATTTTGCCGTTCATCGACGACGCGTCGAACTGGTTTGTGCGCCGTTCGCGCCGACGTTTTTGGAAATCGGAAGACGATGGCGACAAAAATGACGCGTACAAAACTTTGCATTATGTTTTGGTGCAATTGGCGCACGTGATCGCGCCGTTCACGCCGTTTTTGGCGGAGGAATTGTACCAGAAATTGACCGGCGGCGAGTCGGTGCATTTGCGAAATTGGCCATTGGCGGGCGAAATTGATGCGAAATTGATCGAGGAAATGGCGCAAGTTCGCGAATTGATTAACGGTGGTCTTTCGCAACGCGCGGCGGAAAAAGTGAAGGTTCGTCAGCCGCTTGCGAAGTTTTTGATCGTTGGCGAAAACGTCGACGCGATGCGAAATTACGCGGATGTTTTCGCGGAAGAATTGAATGTGAAGTCGGTCGAATTCGCGAAAGCCGATGGCGATTTTGTTGGCGAATTGGACTTCGAAATCACGCCGGAATTGCAGCGCGAAGGCATGATGCGCGAAGTGATTCGATTCGTGCAAAACGCGCGAAAAACCGCCGGACTGAACGTCGATGATCGAATAAAACTTTTGCTCAACACGGACGATACTGATCTGTTGCAGGCGATTTGCGAAAACGAAAAAACGATCGCGAACGAAACATTGGCGGTAGAAATCGTTGATAAAATGATTGATGAAATGTATGAAACGGTCGCGAAAATTGATGGTGCGGAACTGAAAGTTGCGTTGATCGTCGCGACGTAGATTTGCAGTTGCGAAAGGTGAGGCTGTCGCGATTTGAACGTGGCGGTTTCGCTTATGCTTGCGAAAATGTTTGTGATGTGATTATATATTGACAGAGTCAAGGCTTTGTTGTGAATGGCGTTGTCATTCGGGCTGAGACTAGAGGAGATGATGGCAATGTCGCAGGAGACCGGTGCTGGTATCGTTGCAGGCAAGATCGCGGAAGCGATCGAATACCTGCTCGGACAGGCGGACGAGGCGGACGAGGGCGGCGGCGGAGGCCGCGTGTATTCGCTGACACACTGTTTTGAAGTGGAGCAGCAGGGTGACCACTTCATCGTCTCGGTTTGGATCGGTATCTATGCGCTGGACAAATTGAGACAGGCGTCCATGGATGGGTACGACAACATCCAACGCGGGACGTCTGCGCCATGGTCCAAAGGGGCGCAAAGCCACTACGTGAGGGAGGCGGTGATTGCCGCACACAGAGCTCACACGGAAGCTGTTCGTAAGCTCTTGCTGAACGAGCTCGAGAAGCTTCTGAGAGTAGTGGTCGCTACCGATCGAAAGATCATCGTCAACGGGTCGGATCGGGATATGCAACTTGCTCGCCTATTCCGAGTCACGATCTCCGATACGCTCCCTGGGCGGAGTGCCGCGGCCTAGCCGTTGTAAGCGCTCCTCCAGGGGGCGCTTACAGCAAACAGAGATTCAATGCGCCGCAGGGCGTTTTTTTGTGAAAACTTAAACGAAATGCAAAATGATACAATAGTCCCATGAACATCACCAAAGCCATCATCCCCGTCGCTGGTTACGGCACGCGTCGCTTGCCAGTCACGAAATCGATCGAAAAATGCATGCTGCCGGTCGGCAATCGGCCGACTGTTGACTATGTGGTCGAGGATTGCATTCGCGCTGGCATTACAGACATTTATTTTGTGGTCGGCGAAGAATCTGATCAGTTGATGAAATATTATGGTCGCAATATTTGGCTGGAGCAATATCTGGAAAAGAATGGAAAAACCGAAGCGTTGGCGCAAATTCAACCGCGCACCGATGTCAATTTTCATTTCGTGACGCAGCCGCAAAATGGCAAATACGGCACGGCGATTCCGGTGGCTTTGGTGTTGGAGCAGATTGGGTTTGGCGTGCCAGTTGTGGTTTTGATGGGCGACGATTTCATTTATAATCGTGACGGAAATTCGGAAGTTTTGAATTTGCTAACTGATCTGAACGATGACGAAGCGGCGATGCTGGGCGTGACAGTTGACCAGCGCGAAGTCGAAAAATACGGCGTGATCGAAGCCGACACGAATAACAAATTTGTGCGGATTGTCGAGCGGCCGACGGTTGACGAGGCACCGAGCAACTTGATCAATGTCAGCAAATACGTCATGCCGCCGAAATTGTTGCGAAAAGTTTACGACTTCGCCCAAATCAGTGGTCACGATGGCGAATATTATATCACTGATCCAATCAACGATTTCGTGGCCAGCGGCGGCGTGATGCGCGTCGTGCCGGCGCTTGGTCAGTATCTAGATGGCGGCAATCTGGCGGGGTGGTTGCACGCGAATGAAATCGTCGGGAAAGATTTGCTTTCGCAATGATTTCGCAATTGCCGACTGATGACGAATTTGACGATTTAATAAGTCGCGCGATGGACGAACTTCCGCAAAATCGAATTCGCGGTTTGCAAAACGTGGCGATCACGTACGATGATGAGCCGACGGCCGAGCAGGCGCGAAAATTGAAATTGCGCGGCGATCAATTGTTGCTGGGCCTGTACGAAGGGATTCCGCTGACCGAGCGCGGCGCGGGATATAATTTGGTGCTGCCGGACAAAATTACTTTGTTCAAAATCCCGATCGCGCAGGTTTCGCACGATAGAGCTAGTTTTTACGAACAAATCAAATACACGTTGTGGCACGAAATGGCGCATTATTACGGATTGGATCACGCGGAAATTCACGCGCGGGAACCGAAATAGCGCGAAATTGTTGACAGTGCGAAAACGCTTGTGGTAGATTATAGTCAAGGCAAAATAAAAATAAAAAAACAGGGAAAGATATGGCAGAGACAAAATTACATCCTACTTCTACACCTACGCAGGCTGAGGTTAGCAAGGATTTGGCGGGCTTTGACTGGAACGCAGCCGAAGCGCAATTTGGTGACGTCGATCACGAAGCAAAGGCACTGCGTGAGCTGGCGGCAGAGAAAAAAGCTGATACTGTTGAGACCGCTACACGGGCCTTGGTCGAAGAGTTAGAAAGTGCGAAAGCGGAATTGCATCGCGTTTCAGACAGGGTCGCTAGATTGGAAGGACTGATGACAGGGCAGACCGACAGTCGTGGTCGTGCGATGTATCGCGATCCGAATACGGGTCGTTTGGTTTCAAAAGACGAAGTGTACTCGAAGTATGCTGAGGAGCAATTTGCTGACACAATCGCAGCCGGTGCCGCTGAACGAGCGCTCGAGGTGGCTAATCGTGGCGCAGCAGCGCAACCGTCTGCGTCGCCGTTGACTCGTGCCGAAATGCGTCGTCAGGATCCGGATGTGCACTTTTCCAAAGACACCGAGGGCAACAAGCTGATCAAGGATAGTGAAATAGAGGCGAAACGAAAACTAACCGAAATCGTTGACGCGGTCGGAAGCGGCAAAATGTCGGCCGAAGCTGCCTTTGCGGCGATAGGCAAACAAGGCCTTTCGCAAGAATCGGCGCTCGAAATGATGGGGCAAAAAGAAAATGATCCAAAAGCTTCAGCCGCTCTTGCCGCATTCGAGAGCCTGAGCGACAAAGACAAAGTCGCGATTTCGAGAACGCTGCAATCGATTGATCGGAAGTCATTTAATTATGGTGATCTAATTACCGATGTTGACCCCAATGATAGTAGCTACAACACGCGGCCGATCGTGGGCTTTACGGACGAGGCAATGGGTATTCTGAAGGGCGCGTTCGGCGACAAAGTTGACATATCAGGGCTGTCGTTCGCCGAGTTGGATGAACTGCAGGGGGTTGCGAGGAAGGCTGGACGTGGACTGGATACGTTTGATGCCACTACCGGCGGTCTTGCTGGAGACAACTTGTCACGGCGACAGCTTCGAGCAAAACGCCGCGCAGAGCAGGCGCGAGGTTCGAGTGGGGGAAATGGCGGCGGCTGGCGACGTGTATTTAATCGTGGCGGCGAGAGCGGTGGAAATAGGCGAGATAAATGGAAATGGGGAACAGCGTTGGCCCTACTAGGATCAGTGGCGCTGGGAGGGGCGGGCATAGGGATTGCCAATGCTGATTCAGGAGATAGGGATTCATCAAGTGCATCGCAGGGCATCAGCGAAAGTAATCCAGGCGGTTATATATTCAGCGGTTGGCAACAGCAAGAACAGCGCCAGACGATAGCCGAAAACAAAGCCGAGCACGAACGTCTGGTTGAGAATTTCGGCACTGACCATGTGAAATCCGGCTATATGATCAAGGACGCGAATGGTAATTTGATCATAAACCCAGCCAAAGAATCCATGTATTCGTTTGGCGAAGCACTTAGTAGTTCGAGTCCAGAGGCAGCATGGAGCGACATGGATGCCGGTCTGCGTCACGAACCGACGGTTCTAGGGGATGCTGCTCTCGCGTTGTTGACCGACAACACAATGAAAGAGTTCGGTTTGAATAGCCTTTCGCGTGATGATCTAGGTAATGTTTTGGAAGGCGATGGCAGTGATGTCAACTTGCGATTGCGCGAAAAAGTTTACGAAGCGGTTCAGAATGAGTTTGCGAACGCGCTTGAGCGTGAAATTCGTCACGAGGCGCCGGGTACGCGTCATGCGGTCAACATGCAGGAAATCAACGGCAAAATGGAATTGCGTTACGCCGCTATTACTGACGCTGATGGATTTGACTACTTGTACATCAAAACTGCCAGTGGCAAGGAAGTGAAACTGCGTCTAGAGTGTGGTGGCCAATGCTATACTATCGAGATTCCACATGATCTCAAGCCAATCGAGGCAAAGGTAAATGTAGTGCCACAAGATTCGCCAGGTTCGCCAACGGATATTCCAAAAGAATATACACCAGATACGCCAGACAATCCAGAAGATCCGGATGATCCCGAAAAACCCGTCGAACCGAAAACCCCAGCCGCAAAGGATCCGAAGCTAGACGGAGGTCAAGGGGCAGCGGATGGAAAAGGCCTGGGTGACGACGCAGGTAAAACTCCAACCGGAGAACTAAAAGGCGCAACCGAGCCGTCGGATACAACACCAGCAAATGTTGTCGAACCTGCTACTCCGTCAGGCTCTACGGGCGATACGCCTGCTGTCGAGCGCGAAACAACTCCGAATGAAACATTGCCAACTAGCGATGCCGAACAGACGGAGCCAGCCGGGGAGACACCATCGTCACAAACCGGCAACGTGGTAAGCGGCGATGCCGATGACAATGGTTTCGATAGATAATACTTGCGAAAATGAAAAAGGAGAGAATCAAAATGCCAAAAAAACAAAATAGATCCGTACGACTTTTCGCAAAGTTGCCTCTGCGGCTGGTCGCAATGTTTGCGATGTTTGCGCTGGCGTTGGTGCCGATGATCGCGTCGGCGTGGGGGCCGTCACGCGATACATTTACGATCGAAAAACCAGCAACGTATGTCACTTTCGACTCAATTACAAACAATCCGAATTATGGCGATGAGCGTAATTTCTCGCTCGTTCGCGATGCGTCGTTGAATGGCACCGCTGGCGGCTGGGGCGACGAAGTCACTGTGGAAAATGGTCACGAATATACTGTTCGTATTTATGTACACAATAACGCGGCTGCGAACTACAATTTGACGGCGGAAAATACACGAGTGATGTCGAATGTTCCATCCGCAAAAGCAAAATTGGCGCAAATCGACAGCTTCATCACAGCCGACAACGCAACACCAGGCAAAATCTGGGATGACGTCATACTAAAAAGCAGCAAAGATTTCACTGTCTCGTACGTGAAAGGTTCGGCAACATATACCAACAACGTGAACCCGACGCCAGGATTCACGTTGTCGGATTCGATTGTTACTAGCGCTGGGGCTCAACTTGGCTACAACCAGATGGACGGCAAAGTTCCGGGCTGTTTCCAATATGCAGGTTTGGTAACGTACCGCGTTCGCGTGCAAATGGATCAGACCTCGAACTTTTCCATGGACAAAAAAGTCCGCGTAGAAGGTACGACGGAATGGTTGGACTCGACTGATGCGAAACCGGGCGATACATTGGAGTACAGCATTGGTTTCTACAACACCGGCGAAGCAACGCTGAATAACGTCGTGGTAAAGGACACTTTGCCGGCGCACGTTTCGTACATTCCGGGATCAACGACGCTCAAAAATGCCGATCACAAAGACGGTGTCAAAGTTGAAAGTGACGACGTTGTGAAATCGAATGGTATCAATATCGGTAATTACGGTGGTGGTGCGAAAGCCTACGTTTACTTCAAAGTAAAAGTCGGCGCAAACAGCGAACTAGAAGTTTGTGGCACCAATACGCTGCGAAACTATGGCATCGTCAAAACCGACAGCGGCAGCAAAGAGGACCACGCCGACGCCAAAGTCCCCAAAACCGACTGCGGCCCAGAACAAAAAGAGTGCAAACCGGGCATCCCAGAAGGCGACAGCCGTTGTGACGACGCGTGTTCTCACGATCCGAACTTGCCAGCGAATGACCCGCGTTGCCGACCGTGCGCAACCAATCCGAACGTTTCGGCTGACGACGAAAGTTGTCTCGTGACCGGCGCTAGCGGCACAATCCCGGCAACCGGCCCGGGCGTGGCGATTGCGATTACGGCCGCTTTGGCGCTGATTGGTGCAGGCTTCGCGTACTGGTACACGACAACTCATCAAAAGAAAAAGGCGACAAAATCCGACAAAAAATTGGTGCGAAAAGACGACGCCAAGCCAGAATCTAGCGACAAACCAGACGATTTCAGCGACATCCACAATCACTGAACGTAACTGATTTCGCGAAAACGCCTCGGGTGCAAATCCGAGGCGTTTACTTTTTCGCAAAAATTTGCTAAACTATCCCGGATAATTATTAACAGAAAGTAGTCATGAAAGCAGTCGTAAAAATCGGCGGCAAACAATACATTGTTGCCGAAAAAGAGACCCTCCTGGTGGACCTCCTCCCGGAAGGAACGAAAGAGCTCAAGCTCGACGCGCTGATGACGTTCGATGACAAAGTTGCGAAAGTCGGCACGCCGACGGTCAAAGCCGTGCAAGTTGTTGCAAAAGTTGTCGACGATGAAGTCAAAGGCGACAAAATCCAAGTGATCCGTTACAAATCGAAAAAACGCGTTCACAAAGTCAACGGCCATCGCCAAAAATATTCGCGAATCGAAATCACTTCGATCAAATAGTTTGCGAAAACCCGAAACGCCCGAAAATGATCGGGCGTTTTTGAGTTTCGCGCAACTTTGCTATGGAAAAAACCATAATCATGATATAATTTCGGCATAGAGTTTGATCAATAAAACAAAGAGGTACGAGATGAAAAAAACGACCAAGTTATTATACGCGACGCTGGCGATTTCGGTGCTGAGCATCAGTACGATTTTGCCGGGTTTTGCGCCGTGGGCTAACGCGACGACGGGGTATTATACGTGGGAGGACAAGCTGGATGATTTTGGCACGGCCAATGCGGGCGATTGCACCAGTGGCCAACCGTATGGAGCGGGCAACGTCAGTTTTAGCATCAATCCGATTGATAGCAACGATAACATCTACGTGATCGCGTCCTGTGTGGCCGATCCATATACGAACACGGCGCGGGCTTTTGAGTCGTTCGATATCGCGCACAATCGACGATTTATGATCACGGAGCAGCAATTGACGGCGGCAAATCCGGATTTGGCGGGGCTTTCGTTAACGGGAATGGTGGCGGTCAATCAACGCACAGACAGAGTTTTTGTGGGAGCGACTTATTTTAGATCATCGGTGGAAACGTCTACCGCGTTGATGTTCAGTCCTGACGGTACATATATAGGAAAAGTCAAAACTGAACAAATTGCTGCGGCGCATTCAGAATATGCTGCGCAATTGAGCGAGACGACGTTTGATCCGTTTGCTTTTGACTCGAACAACAATATCTATGTGCGTTTGCAAAATGATTCGGGGCAATGGGGAATATTCAAATTCTCTGCGGCTGGTGATCTAGTGTCAATGTATGATGATGCCAGTATGGCACCGGCCGCAAATACGAGCTGCCCGAATCCTGAAATCGGTAAGAATTCTTCTGTGATAATGGTCAACCCTGTTAATGACAACGTTTATGTTTCGTTGACTTGTCCGGGGGCTTATACTGATCCGCTTGGGGCGTATGACTATCGGACGGAAATTGCCGTTTTTGACAGCAATGGCGCGTATATTCGCACGGTAGATTTCATTGTGCCGGAGTTCGCTGGACCGTTGCAGGTTTATGCGTCGGCTTTTGACAAAGACGGCAAATTGTACGTGACTGCCGAAGCGCCGCTGGGTGTGGCCGACGTTGCGCATCTCGAACCGTACGTGGCTGTTTATTCGCTAGATGGACAATATTTGCGAAATTTCACGATGTTACCCGATAATTTTCCAGTTGAGGCCAACTTTCACATTGGCGATTCGGTATTCGGTATGATTGTGGACAAACAGGGCAGAGTGATGGTGCCGACTGATACTATCGATAGTCGCCCGCATGATTTGTTGGTGTATGGCAATGGGGGCGGGTTGCTTGATTATATGCGCGGCGATACGGATGTTCCCAAATCGAACAGTAGCGAGATAAACGACAATGCGACAACTGTGGGCTTTGCTGCGGATAGTTATGGTCGACTGTACATCGCGGGACGGTATCGCGCCGACGCGGATGATGCGGGGATTGGCCGCGTTTTCATATATTATCCGCCCGACATGCCCAATCCACCAGAACCAAATCCAAATCCGGATGACAATGGCGGCGAAGTTCCGGGTGCGCCAAACACTGGCTTTGGTGCTGCGCTGAAAAGCCCATGGGTGGTTGGCGGCGTTGGGTTGTTGTCGGCTGGGCTGGCGGCGATCAGTCTGCATCATCGCAAAGCTAGTGATCTGTAGGTTTTGGCACGAAAGCACCATGTGGCAATCGGCGCTTACTTAAAGTATCGAAATTATTGCATCAAAACGCTAACGGTTGTATATTTGTACTATACATTCAAAACAAAGAGGGATTTGCTGAGAAGAAAATGATAAAGATTGCTAGTGCTGTGACGCTTTTCGTGGCGGCCGGGGCGCTGTTGGTTGGTGGGCTGCCTTTCGTAAGCGCGTCGACGGGCTACTATGAACAGGAGTGGAATTCTCCTGGAACGGGAACGTATGAAGCGCAACCAGATTGTACGGCGTATACTGGTTACAACAACACCGCTAGGGCGTACGGCCCGCACGCTGTCGATGCGCAGGGCAATCTATACGCGCTGGCATGTTGGGGTGGCGACGCATTGATTCGCATTGACGCTGCGGGCGCTGAGCACGAATTTGTGTCAAGCTCTGCACTCGCCACTATCCTCGGCCAGTTCGGCGCAACATCATACATCGACGTCGGTCTCGAGGCTACGGCGGTCAACCCAGTGACGGGCGACGTCTATGCAAAAGTCATCGCACGAGATGATTCGTTCCAGGCAACCGGGGCGGCATTTCTCGTCTTTTCGCAAAACGGCACATACAAAGGCGCGAATGGAACGCCGCAGATCATCAGCGCACATCCGGAAATCGCGGCGACGATCGACACGGGATCCTTTTCGCATTTGCAATTTGACAATCAAGGCAACGCGTTTGTGACCGGACGCGTCGATGGTTTGCGCGTTGTTTACAAATTTTTGCAAAACGGTACGATCGAAATCTTGTATTCCGAATCGGCGGCAGATACGTCGCGGCCTGCGGAATGCGGCGCAAATGCCGTAGAGGTGATCAACTCGGCGTCGGTAAACCCAGTGACCGGCGATTATTACATGATCGGTTCTTGTCCAGGTTTGTATATATTGTATAGGTTCGATAATAACGGCGCAGTCGTAGGAACTTTTCTGAGTACAAATTTGTCGCCAGAAGCAACATTTAGAAATGAAACGATGTTGGCGTTTGACAAATCTGGCAATGCCTATGCGCTGTTCGCGAACGATACGTACGAAAATGTTTTCGCAGTGTTTTCGCCGACGGGGCAGCTTGCGCGGGCTTTTGCAGTTCAGGGCGCGATGAGTAGCAGCGGTTTTCTCGGTTCGTCGGTGGTCGCTTATGGCATGGCGGTTGATAATGCTGGTCGGATTGTTATCCCTGTTTCGCAGTTTGTTTCGCTGGACGAAACGATCAGGAGCGTGTTCGTGTATTCGATCGCGGACGGTTCTTTGCTGGATGAAATAACATTCGACGACGTGGATTTGTCGGGCGTGGACCCCAGTTATTTGGACGGTAGTAGCGAGCAGACCTATATCAATAGCGAGCTGGGTTGGGCAGTTGATCCGCGAACCGGGCGTTTGTTTGTCATGACTGCGCGGGCGTGGGAGGATGAGTTCTCTAGCGTGGTTTCGGCTTTCATGCCGCCCGCAAATCCTGATGTCGATCCTACGCCACAGCCAGATTCTGACACGCCTGGCGTACCAAATACCGGTCGCCAATAGTTTTCGCAAAACGTTCGTGCTATAATTGATTGCGAAACAGGGGAAAAACGAACAGTGAGTGCGACAACAATTGCGGTAACGAACCAAAAAGGTGGCGTGGGCAAAACCACGACAGCTGTGAATTTGGCGTATTATTTGGCGAAATCTGGCCAGCGCGTTTTGTTGGTTGATTTCGATCCGCAAGGCAACGCGACCTCTGGACTTGGCATTGACAAATCTGCGTTGAAATTGACGATTCTGGATGTGATCGACGAGTCAGAGGCTTTGTCAACCGTGATTCTGCCGACCGAATTCAAAAACTTGTCGATTGCGCCGTCGACGCCGTCGCTGGCCGATGCGGAGCCGGGGCTCGCGAAAGCCGAGCGCCGATTCGTGCGATTGAAAAATGCAATTGCGTCGGTCGCGGACGATTACGATTTCGTGATTATCGACTCGCCGCCGTCGCTGTCGCTGTTGACGGTGAACGGACTAATTGCAGCGCATTACGTTTTATTGCCTGTCCAAGCCGAATTTTACGCGTTGGAAGGTTTGGGGCAATTATTGGAAACCATGCAATTGGTGCGAAAGGGCATGAATCCGACGCTGGAATTGTTGGGCGTTTTGGTCACAATGATGGATTCGCGTACGACACTTTCCGGGCAGGTGTACGAAGAAGTCGCCAAGCATTTCCCAGGCAAAGTTTTCGAAACCAAAATCCCACGCAATATCCGTTTGGCCGAAGCGCCGTCGCACGGTTTGCCGGTTGGCGCATACGATCGATTTAGCAAAGGCGCGAAGGCTTATAAAGCGGTTGCGAAAGAGGTTATTGAGCGGGTGGCGAAGTAGGTGAGCTTTTATCACACTTGCCTTTTGCGTATACTGGGCTTGTAAGTTTAACAAAGGGGTTATTCATGGTTGAGCAAACTGGTGGTATAGTTGAGGTGTTTAAAGACAAAGAGAAAAAAGACTATTCATCTCACATCTTACGCGAGTTACGTAAGCTTGCCGTGTATGCTGCTAATGAAGGGCGGGATGTAGTAGCAGATGCGTACACCGCAGTAGCAGATTCGGCGATAGATGGTAACCCTGAATTGCGAGATGATTATCTGGCTGCTGATTATGATGCAGCACTGAAGGATCAAGAGGCAATTAAGGTAAGAGGTCAACTCGAAGGCATCATCCCTGTTCTAAAAAAAATGGCCGACGAATCAGCGATCGGCTCGTTCAGCTATGCCGCTGATGTCTTTCGGCAGGCTTTGCAAACTCTGCCTGACGAAACAAGACAATCGTTGTTGCACATTATAGACGACGTTTTTCCGCACAGGTAAGCGAGAATAGTTGTTATGCTATAATGAACACAAATAGGAGATATCAAAAATGGCAAATAAACGTGGACTGGGGCGCGGGTTCGATTCGTTGATTCCGACTGATGTGTTGGACGAGGCGTTTGATCCGACGGCGGGCGTGGACGAAAAAATTAGCGAATTGCGACAGATTGCGATCACGGAAATTCATCCGAATCCGGATCAGCCGCGCAAACATTTTGACGAAGAAGCTTTGCAGGCGCTGGCGAAATCAATCGGCGAACACGGCATTTTGCAGCCGATCATCGTGACGCCGGACAAAAACGGTGGGTACGAGATCGTGGCTGGCGAACGGCGGTGGCGGGCTTCGCAAATTGCGAAACTGGCGAAAATACCAGCGTTAGTTCGAACGTTGTCCGGGCAGCACAAACTCGAGTTGTCGCTGATTGAAAATCTGCAACGCGCTGATTTGAATGTACTGGAAACGGCGACGGCGTATCTAAAACTGAAAACGCAATTCAATCTGACGTACGACGAAATGGCGGATCGCGTCGGGCGCGGTCATGGCAGTACGGTTAGCAATATTATGCGGTTGCTGCAGCTGCCGGATTTTGCGAAAAAGGCGCTAGCGAACGGCGACATTACCGAAGGCCACGCGCGGCAAGTTTTGTCGTTGGCGTCTGACGCGGCGGCGCAGGAAAACTTGGTCAAAATGATCGTTGACGAGGGCTGGTCGGTTCGCACAACGGAACAATATGTCATCGGATTCAAAAAAGGCGAAGGGAATTCCGCGAAAAAATCGGAAGGCAAAAAAGCCGTTCAAACAGAGACGAAATTCACGAAATCGTTTGCGAAAAAGATCGGATTGCCGGTCACGCAAAAAACCACGGCGCACGGCGGGCAGATTATTATTCGGTTCAAAGATGATGATGAGCTGGGGCGAATCGAGGAGTTTTTCGCAAAGTAGCGCGGCGGCCATTTTGGGTTTGACGAATTCGTAGAGACGTTTTTGCTTTGACGAAAACTTTTCGCACGATCTAGAATCACATAATCGGCAAAATTCTCAGTTGGTGGAAAATCAGAACGTCCGAATCTTGTTCAACGGAAACAGCCGAAAACCAACTGGTCCGACCACGTCGCCCAGCGGAACCGTTGACAATCCGTTGCGTGAATCGAACGAATATTGACCGTTGCGGTGGTCGCCGATCACGAAAATCTCGCCATCAGGTACGATTCGGTCGACGTCGCCGCTAACGCACAATTCGTTGTCGGAAACGTCGAATTTTTCATATGGATTGAATCCATCCGGATGTTCGTCATTATATACGGTTACGTCGCAGTTCTGAACGACGACGCGTTCGCCCGACAGCCCGATGACGCGTTTGACGATGTATTCGTCCTCCATGCCGGGTTGATAGAGCGGGTTTTTGAACACGATGACTTGACCGCGCTGCGGCGTGTAAGTTTTGCCCGAAACGGCGGCGGCCGTCATCGGCACGCGATTGACGATGATGCGATCGCCGGTGTACATGGTGTCTTCCATGGACGGGCCGGTTACTGAAAAACTGCGAAAAACCAGCGTGTTAATCAGCCACGCGCCGATGATGACAGCGGCTATAAACAGAAAAATTCCCAGCAGATCCTTCATCCACGGATAAGATTTTTTCGCAACCGGCGTCGGCGCATCAATAATAGATTTTGCCATCGGTGGTGGCGTTGCCGGTGGTGTCGGAATACTGGGCGCGACTGGCGGCGTGGCAGAAACAGCGGCGTGAGGCGGAAAATTTTGATTTTGATCAGGTTTTGTTTGCGGTTGGTTTTCTGGATTCATACCTATTTAGTTTATGCTGTTTTGTGACAGATGTCTAGACGGATTTCGGCCGAAATGCTTATGCAAAAAGCCTTGGCGGACGCGGCATGAATCGGTATAATAGATAAACATGGCGAAAAAACCACGGTCTATTGACGGATTTATGTTGCAGCGGCGTGACGATGACGCGTCGGGCGGTTCGCGTCGGGTTAGTTTGGACAAGATCGACAAACCGCAGACGAACCAGAAAACTTTGAAAACTCACGAAGCGGCGCCGACCAAACGCCGGCGGTCGGCGCAAACTTCGGCGACGATTAGCCCAGGCGATTCTCAGGCAGATCTGTTGAAATCTGATGTTATGCAGTCATTGGACACACTGGACGATATCGAACAGCCGCCTGTTTCGCGGCACGATCGAAAAGCCAAAAAAGAAGCGAAAAAAGCTAAAAAAGCCGGAAAAAAGAAGCGAAAATGGATCAAGTGGGCAGTTATCGGCGTTATCGTGGCGGTTTTGGCTTTGGGCGGATATTTCGCGTGGCGTGCGTGGGCGGCGCTCGGGTCGGCGTTCGAGGGGAATCCGCTCAATGTGTTGTCTAATCAGCCATTGAAACAAGACGCCAATGGCCGCACCAACATCTTGATTTTCGGCGACGAATCGGATTCGCAGGCGCACATCGAAAGTGGCCTGGGTACAAATACGACCGATTCGATCATGGTTATTAGCGTGAACCAAAACACGAATGATGCGAAACTGTACAGTTTGCCGCGTGATTTGTGGGTCAAAATGCCGGAAAGTGGTTGCAGCGTCGGCAACGAGGCCAAGCTAAACGCTGTTTACGTCTGCGGTTTGGAGCAAAACAACGAAGACGAAAAAGTCGCGTCGGAACAGCTTCGCCAAACCGTCGCGGAATATACTGGCCAGGATATTCAATATTATGTCAAGGCGAATTTCACATTGGTTCAAGAAGCGGTCGACGCCGTCGGCGGTGTCACGGTCAACATAGAATCCGATGATCCGCGCGGTATTTTGGATCGGAATTTTGACTGGGAATGTGGCTACGATTGTTATTATGTCAAATACGAAAACGGGCCGGTCAATCTGGACGGCAAGCACGCGTTGGCGTTGGCGCGGGCGCGAAATGCTAGCGGCGGTTACGGATTGGACGGTGGGAATTTCGACCGCGAGCAATACCAGCAAAAAATCGCCATCGCCGTCAAAGACAAGGCGGTTTCCGGCGGCACGATTTCCAATCCAGTGAAAGTTTCGAAACTGTTGGATTCGTTTGGCAAAAATATCGTGACGAATTTCCAGACATCGGAAATTCAAACTTTGGCCAAAATTGCGCAAAAAATCGACACCAACAACATCGGCCAAATCAGCTTTGTTGACGAAGAAAATCCGATTGTGACGACCGGAATGTACGGCGACCAGAGTATTGTTCAGCCGGTTGCGGGGCTGTATGACTTTTCGCAATTAAAATCCTTTTTGGTCAAGCAATTGAGCAGTGACGCGGCGATCAAAGAAAACGCAACAATCAGCGTCTACAACGGATCGGACGTGACGGGCGCGGCTGCGAAAATCGCCGACGATCTGGCCGCCAAAGGCTTGAACGCGACCGCTGTTGGCAACGCGCCGAATACGGCCGGCACATACGTGATCTATGATCTGACGAACGGTGCAAAAACGGCCACCAGCGAGAAGCTGGCGAAATTGTACAATGTGACGGTTCGAGCGGCGACGGCGGAAACTTTGCCGTCGGGCGTGACGGCGGACAAAGATTTTGTTATAATCGTTGGCAACGATGGAGCTAATTAAATCTGTCAAAAAGCGCGGAATTGTTTCGCGAACGCTACATGTGCTGTTTAACGCTCTGTTTGTAGCGGCATTGCTCGGGTTGATTTTGGGATTTCCTGATACGCCGTGGGCGGCGCTGGCGCTGGTTTTGGTTAGCAAATGGCGTATTTTCGCGGTGCGGCCGCGGTTTTGGTTTGCCAACTTGCTGTCGAATATGACGGATTTGCTGCTCGGTCTGGGCATAGTTTTGCTGATGTGGGAATGCGACGGTGCGCTGGCAATCCAATGTGTTTTGGCGGCTTTGTACGCCGTTTGGTTGATTTTCGTCAAACCGATGCACAAACGTTTGTGGGTTTTGATTCAAGCATTTACCAGCCAATTCGTTGCGCTGGCGGCGCTGTTTTCGGTGGCGCATTTGATCCCGTTGGTATTCGTGGTCGTGCTGAGTTTCGCGATCGGATTTTCGGCAGCGCGGCACGTTCTCAGCATTCACAAAGAAAATTCACGTACGCTATTGTCAATGGTCTGGGGCCTGATCGTCGCGGAGCTGGGTTTTGTGGCGTATCACTGGACGATCGCATACACGATTTTCGCACCGTTGAAAATTGCGCAAATTGCTATTGTTGTGACAGTGCTAGGCTTTGTTGCTGACCAATGTTACGAGAGTCGCCGATTGCATGACAAAGTCCGTTGGCAGGATGTGCGATGGCCGGTACTTTTCGCAGTGGTACTGATCGGTATGTTGCTGTTTTGGTTTAGCGGTCTGAATAGCGCGTCGCAACTGTAGTCTAAGTTTCCGAAAAGGGAGGGAATGTGGAGCAACCAAATCAAACGAAACATAGCGCCGCGGCTGCTTCGTCGTCCATTGTACCGGCGCGGCCAATTGCGAAAACGCCGAAATCACGAAAAACGCGAAAATCTGGCCGGAAATTTTGGGCGATAATCGGCATCGTGCTGCTATGTTTGGGCGCGGGATTTGGTGGCGCGTGGATTTTTAGCGAAACGGGCTTGAACGGCAAACAATCAATCATCGAAAACCAAACCACGATTGATGCCGAGGGTGAAATCGTCGCCAGTGTCGCCGCCAAAGTCGGCCCGAGCGTGGTGTCGATTTTGACGCAGGGCAAAACCGTCGACGATTATTATGGCACCGAAAATACCGCTGGTGCGGGAACTGGCATCATTTTGAGCGCTGACGGCTACATCATTACCAACAAACACGTCGTGCCGGACGGAACGACGTCGGTTTCAGTTGTGCTGCGGGACGGCACGCAGTTTGACGACGTGACAGTTGTCGGGCGCGATCCGCTCAATGATATTGCGTTTTTGAAAATTCCCAATGTCAAAAATCTAACACCGGCCAATATCGGCAGCAGCGACGATGTCAAAATCGGCCAAAAAGTCATCGCGATCGGCAACGCACTTGGTGAATACCAAAACACCGTGACTAGCGGAATTATCAGCGGCACGGGGCGGACTTTGACGGCCGAAATATCGGATGGATCGTACGAGACTTTGACGAATTTGTTCCAAACCGACGCAGCGATCAACCCGGGAAATTCCGGCGGTCCACTCGTCACATATGACGGCAAAGTCATCGCTATCAACACCGCAATCGTCGAGGACGCGCAGGGGCTCGGTTTTGCAATTCCGATTTCCGAAGAAGCTGGCATGATCGAAAACTTGCTGGCGACAGGCAAATTGACACGCGCATATTTGGGTGTGCAGTACGTGAATTTGACGCCGTCGCTCGCCCGAGAATTGAATTTGTCGCAAACCAGCGGCGCATACATCAATCCGTCGACGCGCGGAGCCATCACGCCGGGCAGTCCAGCCGAAATGGCCGGCCTGAAATCGGGCGACATCATCGTGAAAGTGGGCGACGTGACGCTGGGCGAGAATCACACTTTGGCGTCGCAAACTGGGCGATTGCAGCCGGGCGATGACGTGACTCTGACGATTATTCGCGATGGAAAAACGTCGACGATTCGGGTAACGCTGGCGGAATATCGGGAATAGACGACTGGGTGGATTTTGGCTAAGTTTTCTCTAGCACCAGCGTAAACGGCAACGTTTCGCGAACCTTGAACCCATATGTTTTCGCAAAATTCGCAACCGTGCGAATCTGCCGCGAATCCATTTCCAAAATCAGTTTTCCGTTTCGCGAAAGTTTATTCGGCGCCTGAACAATAAGTTTTTTGATCAATTCCAAACCGTCGTCGTCGGCGTACAATGCGATATCGGGTTCGGCGCGTGTTTCTGGCGAAACGTCCCAATTTTTCGCAACGTAGGGCAGGTTGGCGATGATGAAATCGAATGTTTCGTCAACGCCGCTCAATAAATCGGATTGCGAAAACTCTATGTTCGCACCGAGGTTATTCGCATTCGTTTTTGCAACGCTCAGCGCGGCGTCGGAAATGTCGGTTGCGAAAACCTTGGCCGACGGAAACTCGAGTTTGGCGGTAATCGCCAGCGCACCCGATCCGGTGCCGACGTCGATGATTTTCGCATCGTTCGCGATATCAAATTTTCGCAGTGATTCAATAATGTGTTCAGATTCCGGGCGGGGGATCAGAACGTCGGGCGTGACGATGAAATCGCGGTCATAGAATTCTTTCACGCCGACGATATATGCGATCGGTTCGCGGTTCAGTCGTCGCGTAACCAGATCGTTTGCGAAATTTTCGGGAATTTTGACGCCGTTATGTATGATCAGCCACGTGCGTGTTACCGGTGCAGCGAAATCGTGCGCGTTATCAGCGTGATCCAGCCCGAAACGCAAAATTAGTTCAGCGTCTAGCCGAGCCGATTCGATGTCGACGTTGTTGAACAAATCTGTTGTTCGGCGAAGCCATTTTTCGATCGAAATATTATTCATTAATCGATTTCAAATTCAATTCGCGCTCGTACGCCTGCAATTTCTCGATCAAATCGTCGATGTCGCCGGACAATGCGCCCGGAATATTTGATCGCGAATAGCCGATTCGGTGGTCTGTAATTCGATCCTGCGGGAAGTTATACGTGCGGATTTTTTCGCTGCGATCGCCCGATCCGATCAGCCCGCGGCGTTCGGCGGTAAGTTTCGCATTTTCCTCGTCGATTTTTTGCTGCAACAAACGACTTCGCAACACCGACATGGCTTTTTCTTTGTTTTTGATCTGCGATTTTTCGTCTTGATTTGTGACAACCATGCCCGATGGAATGTGCGTGATGCGCACCGCGGAGTCAGTCGTGTTGACGGATTGGCCGCCGTGGCCGCCGGAGCGATAAACGTCGATTTTCAAATCGTTCGGGCTGATCTCGATGTCGGTTTCCTCGGCTTCAGGCAGGACGGCGACGGTCACGGTCGAGGTGTGGATGCGACCCTGCGATTCGGTAACCGGCACGCGTTGGACGCGGTGAACGCCAGATTCGAATTTCAATTTCGCGTACGGAGCGTCGCCTTTGACCGCGAAAACGACTTCTTTGTAGCCGCCAGTGTCGTTTTGCGATTCAGACAAAATTTCGGTTTTCAAATTGTGCGTTTCGCAAAATCGCAAATACATGCGGAATAATTCGGCCGCGAACAGGGAAGCTTCGTCGCCGCCCGCGCCGGCGCGGATTTCCACGATGATGTTTTTGTCGTCGTTCGGATCGCGCGGTGCCAGCATGACGAACAATTCGTCGTCCAATGATTCAATTTTTTGTTCAAGTTCCGGAATTTCCATTTTCGCAAGCTCCGCCAAATCGTCGCCACCGTTCGCCAGCTCCTGCGCCTCGGCCAATTGCTTTTTCGCGGTTTCCTGATCCTGAACTTTCGTTACCAAGGTTTCCAGCTCCGATAGCCGCCGTGTTTTTTTCGCAAAATCTGGATCAGAAAAAGCGTTCGGCTGCGCCAAAAAATCGTTCAGCTCGCGCTGTTCGGATAATAAATTTTCCAGATCAATTGAGATTTTCGCCATAAACTTACATTATTATAACAGATTGATCGCTAGTTTTTGTTTGTTTGGCGGCCACGGATTTTTCGCCGGGAGTGTCCGTTGTGCTTGATTCGATCTGCGATCAATGCTGCGAAAAACAATGCTGTAAAAATAATAGTTGCTATTAAACAAATAATAGTAGCAGCGCCGCCCACGCCGGTGTTCAGAAATATCAACAGCAATACACCGAACAGTATCGCACCGAAGGCCGTACCTATCATTAGACGTCGGAAGGGTCGAATCTCATAGCCGGCGCCGTCAAAAGCGGTACCTCCCGCGGGATCAAACCCTAGCGCAGCGCAAGCCACCAGAGATAGCCAGATCAGCAGCATACCCAGGAGACCCACGGTGTTCTTTTGCGGATTGGCATTCGCACTCATGCGCCAATTTTAACATCATTACTGGGAATAGTAAAGTTTATTGCGGTGCCATACTTAAACAAAAACCCGCCGAATATCGACGAGTAATTTGTGAAACCAAGCGCCTAATTATCTGCGTGTAATGATTATTTTTGTTGCTGTGTGGCAAGATTTTTATTGTACGCGGTGTATTTTGATATCAGTACGATGCCAATTATCAAACAGGGGATTTCGCTTAAAAAGCCTGCAGTCGCAATGATAAACAGCGCAATATTTATGGCTTTTGCGCCATTGCTCAGATTGTCATCGGTGCATTCGCGGTCACTGACGTTTGTTTCGCACACACCAGACGCCTCGCCCGTTGCGACAAAGTTCGCCACTCCGTACCCGAGGATTGCCAAAAATATCAAAATCGTCGGTCCAATAATCAAAATAATCGGCCAGAAATAACTTTTTTTCTTGGTATCTGCCGTGGAGTTAGTCGGCTCCTTGTTGCTATTCATTCCGAACCTCACGTTATATCAGGGAAAGTATATCAGATTTGCCTGTGAAAACAAAACCCCGCCGAAATGGGCGGGGAATATGTGAAAGTTTTGCGAAACTATTTCTCGTCTTTTTTCGCTGCAGCTTTTTGCGCTTTTTTGGCTTTGTTCGCCAACGCTTCTTTGCGCTCTGCAGCGGCTTTCATTTTGGCTGCGAAACGGTCGACGCGGCCTTCGGTGTCGATGATCTTTTCTTCGCCGGTGAAAAACGGATGCGACGCCGATGAAATGTGGATTTTGACCAACGGATACTCGTTGCCGTCCTCCCACTTAATCGTTTCTGTTGTTGGTGCGGTCGATTTTGTCAAGAACGAGAATTTCGCTGCCTCGTCGAGGAAAACGACCAAACGGTAGTCGGTTGGGTGAATTGCTTTTTTCATAATCTGTAATAGTTTAACGCAACGGTGGGGAAAAGTCAAAATCTGAATTTTCGCGAGCTATTTCCGATTTGCCGCCATCAATAACGCGCCCAAACCGATCAAAATCGGCGAAAACAAAACGACTTGCAATAGAAATCCGGCGACCACATGTAACGGCGTGATGAAGCTGAAAATTATCGACAAAACGACCAGCGCGATGTCGGCCACGATCGCCCGGAACACGAATTTCGCAGTCGGATTTCTCATCGTTCCATTGTACAATATAATTATGCAATTTATCGATGCTATCGAAAATAGCCTGCGCGATCTGTTCGCCCGCGCACCGCATTTGTCCGACGGTTTGCGAAAGTGGATCGCCCAAAATCTGTGGTGGATCGTGGCGATTACGGCGGTTTTGTTGACGGTTTATGCGGTTTATTTGATTTTTGCTAGTATATTTTGGGGTTTCGCGAGCGTTTTCACATTGCATTTTGGCGGATTATTCGCGGTTGGCGGTTTGTGGATTCAGGCGATTTTCTGCGCAATTATGGCTGTCGTGGCGATGGCGGCTGTTTCGGGCTTGCAAAAAAAATCCGCCCAGGGTTGGCGCGGCGTGTTCGTGTTGTGGTTGTTTTTCGCGTTGATGGAAATCCTGACGTTGTTGGCGAATTTTGGGCTGGCGAATCTGTTCTGGACGGCGTTTGTGGTGGCGTTTTTTGCTTACGCGATTTACGAACCGCGCGATTATTTCTTTGTCAAAAAACCGAAAAAATCTGCGAAAAATGTTGTCGAAGCCGAAATCGTCAAACCGTCGAAAAAACTGAAAAAATAAGTTTTCGCAAATTATTCCGGAATATTTTTCGTGAAACGCTTTAATTCTTTGACCAGGCGATCGACGCGGTCGTTCAGCGCGTTGATTTGATCGGTTAGCGATTTGTTTTCGGCCGTCAAAGTTTCAACTTGTTTCGTCAATTCGGTGTTTTTCTTCGCCAAATCTTTATTTTTTTCGATGGATTCGTTGGCGGTTTTCAAATCGTCTTTTGATTTTTCTAGATCTGTTTGCAGCTGTTTTTTGTCATCCTGTAGTTTCGTAATTTCGGCGCTGTTTTCGGACGAATTTTGCGTCACGGTGTTCAGTTGTTCTTGCAAAGTGCTGGCCTTTTCCGAATCGGCCGCGGATTGATCCTGGGCGTTTTTGGTCTGCACGTAGAAAAATCCCGCCGCTGCCAGCGCGATGATCGCGATTGCAATCAGCACGATGAGCGTAGCGCGGCTACCGCCGGATTTTTTGGCGGGTTTTGGCTGGGCGATGGGCGTGTCGGCGGTTTGCGAAACTTGATCCAAACGATCGTCGAATGCGGTTCGGCGTTTTTTCGGCGGTGTCGCGTCGACGGTTTCGGGAGGTATTTCGGTTGTCGTACTGAGGTCCGGCGCTAACGCTGGAACTGGCGCTTCGGCTGGCTCGATTGGCGTGACTGGCGGTTCGTTCGCGACGAGCGGCGCAGATTCTGGCGTCACGATCGGTTCGGCTACGGTGGATTCGGTGGGGAAATTCATCGTGTCGGGCGCGGATTCGCTGGAAAATTCGGTGTTTGGCATCGGCAGCGTGTTCGTTCCCGGCGCTTCGTCGTTGTTTGCGGCGGCCGCCAACTGTGCGATGGTCGGTTCGGGTGGCGTGTATGGTTCCGGCGCGGGACTAATCCCGTCCATCATAACGCGCGGTCCGGCCGGCATCGGCGGTTTTGGCATCGAAAAACCGGGCGCCGTGGCCACTGGTTGAAAAGGATTTTGCGATTGATCTTCGTTGTCCATACCCACCTAAAACTCTTATGATTAATTTAATAATAGCATACATTTTGGTTGCGCAAGAAATTTCGCGGAAAATTTGGTGGATTTGACTTGCGAAAAGTGGAAAAACAGCGTAGAATGAACGAGTAAATTATTTTAATGACACAACTTTTCGCGAAAACTCCTGAAAATTCGGGCGCGAAAAGTGAGGACAAAGGAGTTCACATGTCTGTCGAAATCGACATCAAGGCGTTGCTGGAATCGGGCGCCCACTTCGGCCACAAAACCAGCCGATGGAATCCAAAAATGGCACCGTATATTCATAGCAAACGGCAGGATTCGCATATTATTGACTTGGTCAAAACTGTCGAAGGTTTGGAAAACGCATTGCCGTTCATCACTAAAACGGTTGCGAACGGCAAACAAGTTTTGTTCGTCGGCACAAAACGCCAAGCCAAAGAATTGGTCGAAACCGCTGCGAAAAGCGTCGAACAGCCGTACGTCGTTGAACGATGGTTGGGCGGAATGTTGACCAACGCCGCGACGATCAATTCGCAGATCAAAAAATTGAAATTGTTGGAAAAGAAAATGGATAGCGGCGAATTGACTGCTCGTTACAACAAATTGGAAGTCCAACGATTCCAAGAAGAAATTGACGCTGACAATTTGAAATACGGCGGCATCAAAGAACTAAAAGGCAAACCGGGCGCACTGTTCGTGACCGATGTTATTACCGATGCGAACGCGGTCAAGGAAGCCAACAAATTGGGTGTGCCAGTCGTCGCCATTGTCGACACGAACGCCAATCCGACCGGTGTTGACTATGTGATTCCGGCCAATGACGATGCCATCAAATCGCTGCAAATCATCACGGATTATGTGGCGGCGGCGGTTCGCGAGGGACGGGGCTCGGCGAAGAAGGTTGCGGACGCGAAAGCGGAAAAGTAGCACTTTAAAATTGTGTTTATTGCAGCGGCTTGCGAAATCTGTAAAATCCGAGTAATCCACAACTGGATTTCCTGACGAAGCGAGGACTGTCTGAGGCGCATGATTATGTTAAAGTTTTGCAAGCTTTAGCTTGTAAAACTTGCCTTGCGCCGAGTTCCGCAGCTTCCAGTGAAATTTGGTTGTGGGTTGCGTCGTGATTTGGCAGTATTCGCAAAGTTTTACCCACTTTTTAAAAAGTGGAAAAGGATTTGCCTCGAGATGGCGAAACTAGGTAACGGTTGAGTCGCTTGTCAAAACCACTTACGAAAAACGTAAAACAGATTTTATTAATTGACTGGATCCTGAATCAAGTTCAGGATGACAATCACAAAAGGAGAAAAAAAATGGGCGTATCATTAGACGACGTGAAAAAATTGAAAGAATTGACCGGCGTGGGTTTGACCGACGCGAAAAAGGCGTTGGAATCGGCGGACGGCGATTTCGACAAAGCGCTGGAGGAAATGCGCAAAAAAGGCTTGACTAAGGCCGAAAAACGTGGCGAACGCGTCGCATCGGAAGGTTTGATCGAGGCGTACGTTCACAGCGGTCGCATCGGTGTTTTGGTGGAATTGAACTGCGAAACGGATTTTGTGGCGCGAACTGATGATTTCAAAACTTTGGCGCATGACATCGCAATGCAGATCGCCGCGATGAGCCCGAAATACGTCACGGCCGACGACATTCCGGCCGCAGAACGCGAACGCAAAGAGGCAGAATTGCTAGAAGCCGCGAAAAATGAAGGCAAGCCGGCCGAAATCGCTGCGAAAATCGTGGCGGGGCAGTTGGCGAAATACTTTGACGAACAAACGCTGTACGCGCAGCCGTTCTGGAAAGACGACAGCAAAACAATCGGCGATTTGGTCAAGGAAAACATCGCGAAATTGGGCGAAAATATTGTGGTTCGCCAGATGAGCCGGGTTGAGTTGGGCGTTAGTGAATAGTTGAATTTTGTTGTTTTGCAACGGTTCGCGGTTGATGCGACACTATTGATTTTTGTTTGCGAAAATGTGATAATAGTCGCACATTTATGAACGAAATCAATCTGCCGCCAAAAACTGTCTGGAGTCCTGTCGATGAATGGGTTTTAGAAACTGGCGATCCGGCTGCAGTACTTGATTTTGATGAACCGCTAGATGACAAAAGTGGTGTTGCACGGGCCGCGGCGTGGTTCGCGTTGACCGCCGAAAAAACAGCATATAACAAAACGGCAGTTGAGCTATTGTTTACGGCAGGTTTGGCGACAGCCGCAGAAGTCGCAAGCGCACCGGCGCTCGCTAGGGCTTGCGAACGAAGCGGCGATGCGTTTGCTCGCGATCCGTCTCGCTGGAATGCCGGAAGCGCCGATTCTGCAATGGAAGATCCCGAAAATTAGCATCGCGAAATATCGAAACTTGGCGCGAAACTTACCCCGTCTATGCTATAATCATAGCTACTATGTTTGACACAAAACCCTACGAAACCAAATTTGAAGCGGCTCTGGCGCATTTCGAAGACGAGCTGAAAAAAGTCCGCACCGGTCGGGCACACCCGGACATGCTGGACGGCGTGATGGTCGAAGTGTACGGCGCGAAAATGCCGCTGAATCAGACTGCCAACGTCACGGTGGCCGAGGCGACGCAGATTTTGGTAACGCCGTTCGACCCGACAAATGTGCAGGCGATTGCGAATGCGATTCGCGCTGACCAAAGTTTGGGCTTCAATCCGTCTGATGACGGCCGAAACGTTCGTGTGCCGATTCCGCCGCTGACCGAAGAACGTCGCCGCGAAATCGTCAAATCACTCAGCGACAAAGTCGAGGACTGTCGCATCGCGCTGCGAAACATCCGCCAGGACGCATTGAAATCTGCGAAAAACATGAAAGACGCCAAAGAATTATCCGAGGACGATGTCAAACGTGTCGAAAAAGCTATCGACGAACAGATGACCGACATGCAGAAACGACTCGACGAAATCGTCAAAAACAAAGAAACGGAAATCATGACGGTTTAGCGCGGGGCGCTTCCATATATTATTATGAGCGAAACTGCGAAATTAAATCATTTGGGAGTTATCATTGATGGCAATCGTCGCTGGGCGAGTGATCGCGGTATGTTGCCGATCGAAGGCCATCGCGCCGGTTATGAAGTCATCAAAAATATGGCGTATGCCGCCCGGGCACGCGGTGTCAAATATATGTCCGGCTACATCTGGTCGACGGAAAACTGGGGGCGTCCAGAAAACGAAGTCACTGGCATCATGGATCTGTTCCTGTGGGCGCTCAAACGCGATATGAAAAAGCTGATTCGCGACGGTTTTCGGATAGTTTTTTTGGGCTCGCGCGATCGGTTGAGCAAAAAAATAATTGCCGCTATCGAATCGGCCGAAAAAGATTCGATTAATAATACCGAATGCACGCTGGCGTTGTGTTTTAATTACGGCGGACATCAGGAAATCGTCGACGCTTGTCGCAAAATCTGCGCCAGCGATGTCGATCCATCGGAAATCAACGAAGAATTATTCGCTCAGAATCTATATCATCCCGAAATTCCGCCAATCGACATGATGGTGCGTACCAGCGGCGAAATGCGAATTAGCAATTTCATGTTGTGGCGTGTGGCGTATTCGGAATTCATGTTTGTTGACAAAAAATGGCCCGATATGACCGAAAACGACTTGGACGACATTGTCGCGGAATTCAATTCGCGACAGCGGCGATTTGGCAAATAGTTTGTAGTTTTCGCAACCAAAACGTCAAACGAATTCACGGTTTGGTTGCGAAGCAGAGAGGGGCGAGACGGCGCAACCCGGGATTCGAAATAGAATCCCGGGTTGCGCTCGCTTTTGCACGCGGTCAATCCTCCAATTCCTCATTATCTCCAGTGCCGCCGCCCGGCAGCACGTCGTGCATTCTTTGAGCCGTTTTGATCAGGTCGTTCAGGACGGCGGCACGACTGTCACGCAGCGTCTCTGCCGGGTCGAGCAGCAATTCGGTCGCACGCAGCGCATCCTCGGCACCAGGGGCGAACAAACGCACCAGCGCCTCGTGGCAGCTCGCGATTCCCGCCAATCCAACCTCGATCATCTCGTCCGGGCTCATGAACGATGAGGGTTCAGACATGGTTTTTCCTCTCTGCTTGTGGCGAAATCAATCGCCAACCCAAACGAGTCGAATCCCGACGGGACTCAGCAAACTCGCAAAAGGTTAATATATATATCAATTTAAGTCAAAAAAGTCAATATCAAATCGCTCGCCATATTTCGCAAATCCATGCTAAAATAGTCGTAACTGTAATCGAGGAATAAATTTTGGAGTGGTATCAGATTGTTTTGGGCGTGGTTGTTGGGCTGATTTTGCTGGTGGTTTTGGTGGTGATTCACGAACTAGGTCACGCGATTGTGGCACGTCGCAACGGCGTTGAAGTTGAGGAATTTGGGATTGGCTTTCCGCCGCTTGCGAAAAAATTGGGCACAGTGAAAGGCGTGCCGGTCACGCTGAACTGGTTGCCAATCGGCGGATTCGTCAAGTTGAAAGGCGAAAACGACGCCGCCAAAGGCAAAGGTACCTATGGCGCGGCGAAATTCTGGCCCAAAACCAAGATTTTGTTGGCCGGCGTGTTCATCAACTTGTTGGCGGCGATGGCGATTTTCACGGTGTTGTCGTGGACCGGCATGCCGAAAATCATCGACAATCAATTCGAAATGCCGGGCGACACGCACGAAGTTTCGACACCCGTGGCGATCAGTACGGTCGCGTCGGGCACGCCGGCCGATCAGGCGGGGCTGCAGGTTGACGACACGATTTTGACGATTAACGGCGAAAACTTGGAGAAATCAACCGATTTGTCGCAGGTCACCAGCGAAAACAAAGGTCAGCAAATTACCATCAAATATGAACGCGACGGTCAAATTTACGACACCAAAGCGGTTTTGCGCAGCGACAACCTGGACGGCAAAGGCTACTTCGGCGTCGGCACGGTGCAATCAACCAAATTGCAATCGACGTGGTCAGCGCCAATCGTCGGCGTCGTGACAACGTTCCAATTCGTCGGCGTGACGTTGCAAGGATTGTGGGACACGGTGTCGAATTTGGTGTTGGGATTGGCGGGTTTGATTGTGCAAAATCCAACGGCAAAAGCCGAAATTTCCGCGGCCGGCGACGGCGTGGCGGGGCCGATCGGGATTTTGGGCGTGATTTTCCCGAGCGCCTTGCAAGCCGGACCAACGCAAGTTTTCTTTTTGATGGGGATAATTTCGCTGACGCTGGCGATCATGAATACACTGCCGATTCCAGGATTGGACGGCGGCCGATGGTTTCTGACAGCACTGTTTCGGCTGATGCGAAAACCCTTGACCCGCGAAATCGAGGAAAAAATCAACGCCATCGGCATGTTGTGTTTGCTGGCGCTGATCGTGATCATAACGATTGCCGACGTGGCGAAGTTGTAGAATGGCGAAAAAAGACCCGAAGGCTCAAGCTTCGAAAAGTTTGACAGCTCCAGAATCGAATCTTTCGTTGAGCCAAAAAACCAAAAACGCTGCGAAATTCTTCGGCGAGATTTTGGGATTCAAATCCATCAAACCCGACGCGCCTGCCGTCGATGATGTCAAAAACTACGTCAAAAAACCGTCGAAAAACCTAGACGAAGCTTTGCGAAAATCGGCCAAAACTGGCACATTCGATAGCGACTCAAAAACAGAAGTGCCGCTCGCGACAGCTCAAATCGGTTCGAAAATCCAGGTCAATGTCGCGAAACCAAACAGGAGGTTTTGGTCGGTCGTCGGCTGGATTGCATGGCTGGTTTTCGCGTTTTTCGCGGCGCAATTTTTCGTGGCGCTGCCGCTGGTGGTGATGCAATATACTGGGCATTTTGATGCAACGAACATGACGACGCTGGGAACGATGCTGCTCCAAGCGGCAATTTACGGCGTGATGGCCATGATCGCGATTGGCGGGCCGTGGCTTTTGCGTGAAAAATTGCACCTGCCAAAGTTTCGCGCACTGATCGGAATTGACCGCCGTCCGCAGTGGCGCGATGCTGGGTACGCGCTGGCGACAACACCGATATATTACGGAATTTTGCTGGTTATTGCGACGACGGTTACGGTAATTCTGACGGTTGTGGCGGGAACGGAAACGGCGCAGGAAATCATGGGCCAAGCGCAAGATATTAGTTTTGCGAAAACTGGAAATTCGCCGTTGCAATTGGCGGCGATTTTTCTGGCGTTTGTTGTCATCGCGCCGCTGTTCGAAGAAGCTTTGACGCGTGGATTATTGTTTGGTCGACTGCGAAAAATCCTGTCATTTTGGCCGACGGCGATTTTGGTTAGTTTGACATTTGCGGTGGCGCACGGCCAAATCAATGTCGCGATCGATACGTTTATTCTTAGCATGATAATGTGCTATGTGCGCGAAAAAACCGGCACGATTTGGGGCACGGTTTTGATGCACATGATCAAAAATGGCATCGCGTTTACGCTGCTGTTTTTGGTAACGATTCCAGGCGTTGGGTTATAATAAGTTCATGAAAATCGCAATTGCAGGTTATGGCATCGAGGGCGCGGCGAATTATGAATATTTTCGTAAATTTCCTGATGTCACGGAAATCGTTATATTCGACGAACGTGAATCGATCGACGCACCGACCGGCGTAGAAATGGTTTTGGGCGACGACGCTTTTTCGCAAATTCCACACGATTTCATGGTGGTTCGTACGGCCGGATTGAGCCCGCGAAAACTGCCGGAATATTTTCGTGATCACGACCAAATCACGTCGTCAACGATTGAGTTTTTCGCAAAGTGCCCAGCGCCAATCGTCGGCGTGACCGGATCAAAAGGCAAGGGAACGGTCGTTAGTTTTGTTGCGGCGATTTTGCGGGCAAAGTTCGGTGCGCGATATTTCGGAATCAGTGCAGAGTCTATACAAACGGAATCCGCCTCTTCGCAAACCGTTCTTTCGCAAAAGCAAGTAACGCCTAAAACGGCTTCAGAGACAGCTTTCGCAAAAGAAGGTTTGCGAGCGGCGGCTGGCCACGCATCACGCCAGATTCACGTCGTCGGCAACATCGGTGTTCCGGCGCTGGCGCAACTAGCGAAAATCAGCGCGGATGACATTGTCGTGTTTGAACTGTCTAGTTTTCAATTGTGGGATTTGCAGCGGTCGCCGCACATCGCCGTCATCACAAACATCGAGCCGGATCATTTGGATGTGCACGAAAATTTCGCGGATTATGTTGTTGCGAAAAGTCATATTTCGCAGTTTCAAACGGCGAACGACGCGATAATATTCAATGCCGATGACGCGTTGGTTCGCGAAATTTCCGCGAAAAGTTTGGCGCGAAAAATCGACTTTCCGAACAAAAAATTTGCACACGTCGAAAACGACTTTTTCAAATATAATGACACAAAAATTTGCGAAGTTTCCGTCGTGAAATTGCCAGGCGCACACAACGTGCGAAACGCGTTGGCGGCGATCGACGCGACGTGGGATTTGGTAGGCGGCGACGTGGCAGCGACCGCGAGAGGGTTGGCGAATTTCGCAGGCTTGCCGCATCGGTTGCAGTTTGTTCGCGAAATCGGCGACGTGAAGTTTTATGACGATTCGATCGCTACGACGCCGGGAAGCGTTGTTGCGGCGCTGCGTGCATTTGACGAGCCGAAGATTTTGATTGTTGGCGGCCACGACAAAGGCGCAGATTATACCGAAATGGCGCACGAAATCGCCGCGCAGAACGTGCGAAATGTTTTCGCAATCGGCCAAAATCGCGCCAAAATCGCGGCGGTAATTCGCGAAAATTCCGATGTTGTCGTGCATGAAATCGACCAGAAAAATATGGACGAAATCGTTGGCCAGGCGTTTCGCGCGGCGATTCCCGGCGACGTAGTGATTTTGAGCCCGGCGGCAGCGAGTTTCGGAATGTTCGAAAATTACGCGGATCGCGGCGAGAAATTTGTGGCAGCGGCCATGAAATTGCGAAAAGCTTAACCGCATTGCGAAAATCATCCAAATATTCTACAATTGTCGGCATGCAACAAGCAAAACAAAGTTGGTTGAACGAAATCGAAGACGGCGATCTGAGTCTGGACGACATCGAGCGATCGCTGAATTATGCGCGTGATTTGACGCGTGGTTTGGCGAAAATCAAAACGTATCCGCAGGGCGTGACGGTTTTTGGTTCGGCGCGATTTACCGATGAAAACAAACATTATATTCGGGCACGTGAATTGGGAAAGTTGTTGGCGCAGAACGGCCACGCGGTTATTACTGGCGGCGGTTATGGCATCATGGAGGCGGCGAATCGCGGCGCGTTCGAGGCTGGCGGGCGTTCGATTGGACTGAATATTCAGTTGCCGCACGAACAGCAGCTGAATACTTATACGACTGACGCGTTGGAGTTCAAATACTTTTTCGCACGCAAAGTCATGCTGGCTTTCAGCGCCAAAGTTTATGTGTATTTCCCGGGCGGTTTCGGCACGATCGACGAATTGTCAGAAGTCCTGACGCTGATGCAAACTGGCAAAATTCCGCGCACGCCAATCGTTTTGGTCGACGAAGGTTTTTGGCGGCCGCTGGACGACTTTTTCCGTACGCAGTTGGAAACGGTCGAGAAAACGATTTCGCCAGGCGACCGTGATTTGTACACGATCACTGACGACATCAATGTGGCGTTGGATTTGGCGAATCAAGTCATGTCGCGCACCACGGCCGAGGTTGCCGAAGCTTCGCACGCGGTTTGATTTGCATAGCATAACCGCAATTGCTATACTAAATCCACTGAGAAAAGAGTGAAAAGGGGGAATATGGATCCACAAAATCAAAATGTGCAAGGTTCGCCGCAACCACAGCAACCGGTTTCGCAACCAACTGGTCCGGTAACGCCGCAACCGACGCCAATTACGCCTGCGAAAAAGTCCAAAACAGGCATGATTATCGGCATCATCGTTGGCGTGATCGTGCTGGCTGCCGTTGTTTTTGCGGCATTGTGGTTTTTCGTACTGAACAAAGCGCCGAGCTACAACACGTCGGATTTGTCGGAAATCACCAGCGGCAACGCCGTTGCGAAAGCCGATACGAGTTGGACGCAGCGCACGTCGAACGGTTTGACGGGATATGTCGACTACAAAGACAGCAGCAAAACCGGCACGAATGACGCGCAATATGCGGTAACTGCACTTGGTAGCCAGTCGCTGGGCGTTTCGTCTCTGACTGATGCCGAATACGAGCAAATTACCAAATTGGCCAGCGCCAGTTTGAAGGGCAGCGCGACATCGGAACTATATGATGAAGTTTGCGCGTCAGGCACGGCAAATTCCAGTACCAGCACCGACATCACTATCGGCAAATCAATCGGCTGGTCGTTCGCTATCGACTGTGAAAGCAAAGAAGGAAACACGCCACTGAAAGGCGAAATCCGCGTCGTGATCGCGCACGACGGCAATATGTACATGCATATCGTCGCCGCCGAGGCCGACGTTTGGGACGCCAACACGGATTATTTCGAAACCGTCGTCAACAGTTTCAAAATCAACGACTAATTCGTTTCGCAAAACTGCCGCGCCGATTCGCGTCGGGGCGGCTTTTGCGTTAGAATGGTAACAATGGAGCAGATAAAAAGTAGACTCGCGGCGCTGAGCGGCGACATTGCGACGGCGTACAACCGTTTGGAAATTGACGCGAAAATCGCGATAGCCGACTCGTTGGAAAACGAATTGGCGGCGCCGGAAATTTGGAATAATCCGGCCAACGCGCAGGAAAAATCGAAACAACTGGCGGCGCTGAAATCGTTGATCGAACCGTGGAATATTTTGCGTATGCAGGCGACGGATTTGAATGAGCTGATTTCGCTGGGCGACGACGAATTGGTGCCGGAATTTGAAACGCAGATTGCAGCGATGGAAACTGAATTTTCGCAGTTGAAAAAGCAATTATTATTCCGCGGAAAGTTCGATTCGCATGACGCGATTGTGCGTTTGACATCTGGCGCGGGCGGCGACGACGCGCAGGATTTCACGGAAATGTTGGAACGCATGTATTTGCGCTGGGCTGAAAAATCCGGTTTGGACGCGAAAATTGTTGAACGAAGTCCGGGCGAAACGGCCGGTGTAAAAACGTCCGTAATCGAGATTTCCGGGCCGTTCGCATACGGCAAATTGGCCAGCGAAAACGGCGTGCATCGGTTGGTTCGATTGTCGCCGTTCAACGCTGAATCGCGCGAAACATCGTTCGCACGCGTCGAAGTTTTGCCACAAATCGACACGCCCGACGACGTGAAAATCGACGACAAAGATCTAAAAATCGACGTCTACCGCGCCGGCGGTCACGGCGGCCAATCGGTCAACACAACGGATTCGGCAGTTCGCATCACGCACATTCCGACCGGAATTGTCGTGGCGATCCAAAACGAACGTTCGCAGTTGCAAAACCGCGAAAAAGCCATGCAGATTCTACGCGCGAAATTGGCTGCTATGCAAATGGAACAGCACGCGGGTGACTTGTCCAAAATCAAAGGCGAATCGCAGTCGGCGGCGTGGGGCGCCCAGATTCGCAACTACGTGTTGCATCCGTACACGATGGTCAAAGACACGCGCACCAAACACGAGGAACGCGACGCGCAGGGCGTTTTGGACGGCAAAATCGACGGATTCATCGACGCGTATCTGGAATCGGCGTCGGCTGAAAATGTGTAAAAATACTTGCGAAAAGTTTTCAGTTGGCATATAATATTGCCATAAGCTTTGTAAAAACAAAAGCATAAAATTAAAAAGAGCGATCCGAGCGCGGGTCAGTGGAAACAAAAATGGCACATAGCGGAGTAACATACAGTCGTGGTTTGGCAGTTCCGGGGCGGACGGCGGCTCTTTGTGTGCCGCGAACGCATGCATGTCGAACCGAGGTTTCGCAGGCGACGGATCGATCGGTTGCGGATGACTTTTCGCAAGCTATGCCGTCGAGCAACGAACATAGTCCGGTTGCCGCGACGATAACTTCGCATTTGCCCAAACCAACAACGCCGCAAATGACGTCGACATTGTCGTTTTCGCAGTCGTTCGAGGAGCCGGTTTTGGTGATTGAGCCGACCGGAAATAGCACGCAGTTCGATGTTCAGCCATCGATTGCGCGACCAGCGCCACAGCCAGTTCGCGCTCAAACGCCATTCACGATGTCAGCGCCGAATGTCGTACCGGTTCAGGCGGAAAATTTGCGGCCAATGAACGCGCCACAACCGACGACACAGGCTGCGCCAACCGAAACGCAACCGACTGCGTTCGCGCCCAAAACGTTTCGCGCGGCGCAAAATTCGACGTACCAAAAACCGTTGACTTTTACAGATGCGAAAACGCCCGCGCCGATTCACAAATTGGATGAGCAAGTCGCCGCGCCCGCACAATCAACGCCGACGCCCGCCATTTTCCCGCAAACCGCAGCCGAGCCAGCAACAAAACCGGCGCAGAAAATTGCCGCGCCGCAAAAATCGAAAAAATTGCCAAATAAAAAATCTGCGTCCCAAAAACCATTCGCGAATTTTGCGAAAAAATTGACCGATCAATCGGCGAAAATATCTTCGCAAAAAACTGCGAAAAAAGCCGCCAAATTGGCAAAGAAAACCGCGAAAAAAATTCCGGCCGTTCCGATAGCTAAAACAGCAACGCAGCCGGTTGCCAAAACCGTTGCAGCGCCAACCGAATCAAAAAGCCGCCGCGTTCAACCGAAAGCGCTGATCCGTTACGCGGCCGTGACGGTAATTTTGGCAGTCAGCGGTTATTTGGCTTATGACACATGGTCAACAAATCGTCAAGTTCGCGAAACGTTCGGCATGCAAAGCGTTTCCGCAACAGCGGGCGGCAGTGCGATGTCGCCGGGCAGTTTGGACGAAAACTCGGTCAGCGTCAATCAAAAAGCCGCCTACACAGTCGCGCCGGATATGCCACGAATTTTGACAATTCCGGCGATTGGCGTCGAAGCACGCGTTTTGAGCGTCGGCACGACTTCGGATGGAAATATTGACGCGCCGACCAGCATTCACGACACCGGCTGGTACAACGCCAGCGCCAAACCTGGCACGGCGGGCGCGGCCTTTGTCGACGGACACATGGCTAGCGAAAATATCGGTGGCGTGTTTGATGGATTGAAAAAGTTGAAATCCGGCGACACAGCGACGATCGAACGCGGCGACGGCTCGACAATCAATTACGTCGTGAAAGAAGTCGAAACGATCGACGTCGGCCAACTGGATATGAAAAAAGTTTTGAACGTTCATGGCGGCGCTGACGAAGGGCTCAATCTGATGACGTGTTCTGGTTCGTACGACCGCGAAGCCAAAAATTATTCGGCGCGTACAGTGGTGTATTTGGTGCGACAATAGCTTGCGAAAACCTGAAAAACCACATACAATATTTTCATTATGGTGGGAAATCGGCGGCCGATTGATCAAATTATTCGCGACGATTATGGTGGCGATGCGGACGCGCTTTTGCGTGATTTGACAGAGTATACGCGTTTGCGAAACAATGAAATTTTCGCCCAAAAACAGTCGCGCGATTTTTCGCAACAACCGTTGATGATCGAAGTCCGCGACGTGGCGCATACGTATAAAATCAGTCGCAAAAACAAAATTGATGCCGTGCGAAGCGCCAATTTTTCGGTGCATCGCGGAGAAATTGTGGCGTTGATGGGGCCGAGTGGTAGCGGCAAATCGACCATGATGAATTTGATTGGCGGGTTGGACAAACCGTCGGCGGGCGAAATTGTGGTTGATGGCAAAGACTTGGCAAAAATTTCGTCCGGCAAATTGGCGAAATTTCGCAACGAAACGGTTGGATTTGTGTTTCAGTTTTTCTATCTACAGCCGTTTTTGACGACGCGCCGCAATGTCGAAGTGCCGCTGATGTTTGCGCGAACGAAACGCAAAACGCGTCGGGAAAAATTGGATGAAGTGATCGCGGCGGTGGGGCTGACGGACCGCGCGAAACACTTTCCCAAAGAATTATCCGGCGGCCAAATGCAGCGCGTGGCGATCGCGCGTGCCGTCGTCAACAATCCGCACGTGTTGATTGCGGACGAACCGACGGGGAATTTGGATAGCAAAACCGGCGCCAGCATCATGGATTTGTTCGACGCGATTCGCGAAAAGTTCCAGACAACGATTTTGATTGTGACGCACGATCCGTTGATCGCAGCACGAGCCGACCGCGTCATTCGATGCCTGGACGGCGAAATTTCGCAGGATTTGATGACGGAAAACCAGGCGCAACGAACGTATGAAAAATTGGAATTCATCAATACGCTGACTGAAATCGCTCAGCGACCAACCAAAATCGAGGTCAAATCATGAAAATCATCGATGGTTTGATTTTGTCGCGAACGAAACTGAAAACGCATCGGATTCGCGATGGGATTAGCGTGGTGGTTTGTAGTTTGCTTTTCGCAATTTTGTTTTTTGGCGCGTTTGTCGTGGCGGGCGTGTTGCAATCGGCGGCGAAATATCAGGATTATGGATTTAACGGGCATTTTTATACTTCGACAACGCAAAATTCGATGATAAGTCTGGACGATCCGGCGTACGAACACGCGCGTGCGATGGCAAACGCGGATTTGGAAAAGCGTAGCATCAAAGTGACGGACAAAATTATCGAAAGTCAGGAATATCTGTGGCACACTTCTGAGCTAGCGATGCAAGAAATCGAGCAGCGTTCGCGTGACGATTTCGCGAAATATGTCGACGAAGTCAACGCCAAATATCATCCGACGAAGATGTATAATTTTCGTTCAATTGGGGCGCTGGATTACGACGCAAAACGGATTGCGGTTGACGATGCTGATCCACTTTTGACGACGATGCGCGATGCGATGGCCAAAGGAACGCTGCAGAATTTATCGCAGGGCACAACGGTGAGTTGGGACACACCGACGTTCAATACAATCGAGACGGAATTTGCCAAGCCAATGCTGGCCGCTGGGCAAACGACGGACGCGCAGAGCGGCGAGCCGACGCCGATTTTCATGCCGTTTCGTGTTGTGGCCACGATGGATGGTGCTAGCACAAGTAACTTATCGCCGGAGGATCAGAACAAATTGCATCAGGATTTGGCGGCGAAATATGCCGGGCAAACGGTTTCGTATTGTTATCGAAACGCGGCGGCGCAAACGCAGTTGACGGCTGCGCTGCAATATAACGATCAATTGGTAAAGGATAAATCTAAGGCCGCGCCAATCACAATTAACGACTGTGCGCCGATCGATCAGGCGCAGTACAAGGCGGCGAAACTTGACACGGCGGCCGAATCGACTGATGAAAACGGCGAAAAACTGCTTTTCCCGAAGCCCGAAATCGAAACCGAAACGCCGCAAACCGCGCGGTTGACGTTTCGCATTGTTGGTTTTGTGCCAACCAGCGCCGATCCATATGACACATCGATGTTCGCGTATTTGCAAACAGCGGTCAACACGTGGCCTGGCTATACGCAGCAGCCGATGATTATCCCGACAGAGGCGGTTGCGAAAAACGCGGTTCTTGCCGAGGTGGTTTCAGCCATGCAAAACACGCCGTATCTGATGTTTGATTTTGGTAGCCGCGCCGATCAGCGGGCTTATATCGACAGTAGTTGCACGGAAAACTGCTACGATTCGTCCAAACCAACGGTTGTGTCGTTTGGCAATATCAAAGTGGTTTTGGAGGACGTTGTCAATAGTTCGATAACCGTTGTGCTGATATTTGCGGGCGTTATCGCAGCGGTGGCTTTGGTTATTGAAATGGCGATTATTGGCAAAACTATCGGCGAATCTCGCCGCGAAATCGCCGTTTTTCGAGCGCTCGGTGCACGGCGCGGCGATATTTCGCAAATATATTTCGGGTTCGGTTTGTGGTTGGCGATGCGGTCGTTGATTTGGGCGCTAGTGATTGCGATCGGTGGAGCGATTGCGATGACGTACTTTTTCGCAGATGATTTGAACGCTGTTTTGATGGCGGCGGTTGGAGCGTACAATTCGCCCGAAAGCAGTTATTTGATTGGGTTTGATTGGTTGTGGCTGATTGCAATTACGGCGGTGCTGATTGTTTCGGCAGCAGTCGGGATGGCGATTCCGATTGCGGCGAATTTGCGAAAAAAACTTATCAATCAATTGCGCGAAGAATAAGCCATATATTTCACAACCATTGCGCTCGTGCTACAATGGAAATGTATGATTTTGTTGGACAGAGTTTCGAAAATTTATGGCAAAGGTTCCAAACCGGCGCTGAACAAAGTTAGTTTGCATATCGAACCGCGCGAATTTGTGATTTTGGTGGGAACGAGCGGCGCGGGGAAATCGACGATTTTGAAACTTTTGACACGCGAAGAAAAACCAACGACCGGAAAAATTGTGGTTGGCGGCATTGATTACGATAATTTGCGCGACAAAGACATTCCACTGTTGCGCCGCCGCATCGGCGTGGTGTTTCAGGATTTCAAACTGTTGCCGAATCGCACGGTGTTCGAAAACGTGGCGTTCGCGTTGGAAATTTCCGGCATGACGAACCGCGAAATCAAAACGAATGTGCCGAAAATTTTGGAATTGGTGGGGCTGAAAGGCAAAGAGAAAAACTTCCCGCATCAATTATCCGGTGGCGAACGTCAGCGTGTGGCGATTGCTCGTGCCATGGTGCGACAGCCGAAAATTTTGATTGCGGACGAGCCGACGGGGAACTTGGACCCGAAAAATTCCTGGGAAATTGTGCGGCTGCTGGAGAAAATTAACAGATACGGCACGACGGTTCTGCTGACGACACACAACGTTGACATCGTCAACAAATTGCAGCGGCGCGTGGTGACAATCGATCGCGGCGAAATCACATCTGATGTTGCGAAAGGGAGTTACAAGCAATAATGGCACGCAAAGACAAGAAACAAACTTCGCAACAATTGCGTCAGAGCAAACGGGCGCGGCGACGTTGGACGACGCGGATGCGAATTATCAAATATGGTTTGAGTAATTTGACACGCAACGCGTGGTTGACGGTTGCGGCAACGGCGGTGATGACTATCACATTATTGATCGTTTTTGTGACGGCGGTGACCAGTTCGATGTTGACGCAGACTGTGCAGGAATTGAAAGACAAAGTCGACATCTCGGTTTATTTCAAAGCTGAAACCAGTGACAAAACGCTTGACGAACTTTCGCAGAAAATGACGACGGTGGACAATGTCAAAAGCGTTTCGACGATCAATAGCGAGCAAAGTTACGCCGAATTTGTCAATGCCAGCAAGGGCGACACAGAACTGCTGCAGACGATTTCCGAAGTCAATGTGACGTTTCCGGCCACGATGCGCATTCAGGTCAAAGATCTGGAAAACTTGGACGGCGTGAAAAGCGCGGTGGAAAACGACGAATTGTTCCAAGAATGGATTGATACACGGCATGCGCCGACCTATGATGGTTCGCAACAGGAGACGATTGACAAGATTTCGAGCTGGGCGAACTTTGCTCAAAAAGGCGGTTTGATCGCCGGCGTGATATTCATGGTAATTTCGGTTTTGGTTATTTTCAACACGATTCGGATGGCGATTTTCAGCCGTCGCGAGGAAATCGATATGATGAAGGCTATCGGCGCTGACCGCAACTTCATTCGCGGGCCTTTCCTGATCGAGGCCGAAATGTACGGATTTTTCGCGGCGTTGATTGCGACGGGACTCGGCTATGTCGGGTTTATGACGTTGGCGCCGAAACTGGCGGACTACGGTGTCGTGACTGGGCCGGTGCATGACCAGTTGATTGCGTTTTCGCCGTTGATTGTGATTGCGATGGTTTTGCTGGGAATGTTGATCGGCTATGTTTCGGCGCGGTTGGCGGTGCGACGTTATTTGCAGCCGTAGTTTCTAGATTTAACGAAGGAGGGCGAGTGAAGCAGTCCACCAAAGGGGTTTTTCGCAGGCGACAATGTGTGGAAAACTTACGAAAAATCGCGCGAAAAAACGTTGCAAGCGTAACCGTTTTGCGCTACAATCTAGGTAAATGTTTTAACAACTCGAAATCTCTAATCACCACCAAGGAGAAAACTATGAAACTACGGTCCACCACGCCGCGAAAACTCGTCACAAAATCAACGCTCGTTGCAGCGGCGGTTTTCATGGTTGTTTCGGGGCCAATGCAGCTGTTTGCGCCGATGGCGAGTGCGGATCAGTGGGACGATCAGATTCAGGCATTGCAGCAAGAAATCAGCGGCTACGATGCCCAGGCTCAGAAATTATCCAAACAGGCTGCATCGTTGTCATCAGAGATCGCTCGGTTGCAGAATGAGCAGGCCACCGCGCAGGCCGCTATCACACTGAATACGTTGAAAGCAAAAGATCTCGCAGAACAGATCAAAACGAATGAGCAAAAACTAGCGGATCAAGAGAAGGTGCTTTCTGACACACTGGTTGATATTTATTTCAACGGTCAAACGACGCCGATTGAAGTTTTGGCTGGTAGCAAATCGCTCGGTGATTATGTTGATCGACAGTCGCAACGCGCCACTGTTCGCGATCAAGTGAAATATTCGACCGAACAGATCAAAAAGCTGAAAGCTAAACTGGAGGAACAGAAGAAAGAAGTCGAGAGTATTATTGCTGACCAGACGGTGCGCAAGAATCAACTCGAAGCGTCTAGAGCCAAGCAGGCGAAACTCTTGGCGGACACTCAGGGTCAAGAGGCCAATTTCCAGGCGAAAATGAAAGACGCGCGTGCGCAGATCGTAGAACTCAACGCGCAGCAAAAAGCGGCGTGGGCGGCGGCAACTGGCGGCGGCAACTACTCGAGCGGCAGCGTTTCGGGCTTTACGTGGCGCAATTATTCTGGCGAACAGGGTTGTGGCGGCGGTTATCCGTGGTGTGGCGGTGGCGTGGATGAGTTTGCTCTGTACGCTGGCCAATGTACCAGCTACACTGCATGGGCTGCGAAGTATCGTTTTGGCAAGAAAGTTCTGAGTTTTCAAGGCGAAGGAAACGCATACGAATGGGTCAACTCTGGTCCGAAATGGATGTCAGCACGCACTGACGACACACCAGAGGTCGGCGCGGCTGCGGTTATGCCTATCAACGAATTGTCGAGTGTTGGCCACGTTATGATCGTCGAATATATTACTGATGACGGCTGGGTTGGCGTCAGTCAGTACAACTTCGGTGGAACGGAGCAGTTCAGCACGATGGAGATTCCCGCTTCGTCCGTTAAGTTTGTGCACTTTCAATAATGAATCCAAATCGCCCGAATTAACCGGGCGATTTTCATTTTTCGCGACGAACTTATGCTAAAATTAATGTAATGAAAGTGGACATGAATCCGATGCGACCGGGTGCGCAGCCAACGCCTGTGGTCAAAAAAACGGGCATTTCGCCGGTGGCGTTTGTCATCACGATGATTGTGGTGGCATTGATGGCGTTTGCGGTTGGCACGCGCTACAAAAGCTTACCATTTTTCGTGGCGGGCAATGGCGATTTGGATTATTCCAGTTTGGACGAAGTTTACGCGCAACTGGCGACCAACTACGACGGCACAATCGACACCGCGAAACTGATCGAAGGCGCGAAAAAAGGCATGACCGACGCGGTTGGCGACCAATACACGCAGTATTTCACGGCCGACGAAGCGAAATCGTTCATGGACGATTTGGAGGGCAGTTTCCAGGGAATCGGCGCGGAACTTGGGCAAAAAGACGGCAAGCTGATCGTGGTCAGCACGATAGATAATTCGCCGGCGCGAAAAGCTGGGCTGGAGTCAGGCGACGTCATCGCGAAAATCAACGACCAGGAATCGGTCGATTGGGCGCCAGAAAAAGCCGTCGCATCGGTGCGTGGCGAAAAAGGCACAACTGTTAAATTGTCGATTGTTCGCGGCGACAGCAACAGCTTGACAGACTATACCATCACACGCGACGAAGTGACCGACCCGAGCGTGAAATGGGAAATCAACGACGGCGTCGGCTACATGCGAATTTCCAGATTCGGCGAATCCGACACCGCGGCGTTGTCGAAAAAAGCCGCCCGCGAATTCAAAGACGCGAACGTCAAAGGCGTCATCGTTGATTTGCGCGGCAACGGCGGCGGCTACGTCACGGCGGCGCAGGATGTGGCCGGAATCTGGATGTCGCCGGGCCAAACAGTGGCGGTCGAGAAAAAAGGCGACAAAACGCTTGACACTGTGAAATCGCATGGTCCAGCGACGTTGCAAAATGTGCCGACCGTAGTTTTGATCGACAACGGAACGGCCAGCGCTAGCGAAATTTTGGCTGGTGCGTTACGTGACACGAACGCCGCGACGTTGGTTGGCGAAAAATCATACGGCAAAGGTGTCGTGCAGATTATTAAGCAACTATCCAACGGCGACGAAATGAAAATTACTGCTGCGAAATGGTACACGCCTAGCGGCAAAAATATCGACCACGAAGGAATCGAACCGGACGAAAACGTAGCAATGACGTCGGAGCAATACAACGCTGGCAACGACACGCAAAAAACGAAGGCGTTGGAAATCTTGAACAAATAAGTTATAATTGTGGTAACAACGGGGGTGGGAATGCTTGACGATATAACACGACAGAAAATAATTGCGCTACTGACGGTTGCAGAAACCGCCGAACTGACGTCGGTCGACGATTTTGGCTACCCGATTACCAAAACCATGGAAATTACCAGCGAAAAGGGCTTGGACGAAGTGTGGTTTGCGACAGACCGAGATGCTGACAAAGTTAACCGTTTTCGCAAAAATCCCAAATCGAACGTGCATTTTCTGATTGACGGCCAGCAGGTTTCGCTGGTTGGCGACATAGAGATTCGCGACGATTTTATTGCTCGGCACGTCAATTGGCATGATGATTTGCAGGAAATGTATCCGTTGGGGCCGAGTGATCCGGACTATGTTTTGCTGCGATTCAAACCGCACTACGCCAGTTTTGAAAGTGAAGGCGTACAAACAAACGGGAGAGTGTAGCGCTTGCGAAAAACGTCCAAAAGCGTTATGCTAAAAGCAATGGAAACTGCAAAGAAAAAGATTTTACTGGTTGAGGACGATTTGACGCTGGCGCAAGTGTACAAATCGCGTTTGGAAATGGAAGGATTCGAAGTCCGTCACGTCGCGAACGGCGAAGATGCGCTGACAACAGCGGTGGAATTCGCGCCAGATTTGATTGTTTTGGATGTCATGATGCCAAAAATTAACGGTTTTGACGTGCTGGATATTTTGCGAAATACGCCACAAACGACCAATATTCGCATTATCATGTTGACCGCGCTGTCGCAGGCCAAAGACCAAGAGCGTGCCAAAGAAATGGGTGCCGACGACTACTTGGTCAAATCGCAGGTTGTGATCGGCGACGTGGTCGACCGAATCAAACATCATTTGGGAATGGAATAGTTTTGGCTGCGAAAGCAAAATCGCTCATTGACGTGAGCGATTTTTGAAATGTGCGAAAACTTATTTCACGCAAACGATTGTGCGTAGTTCGGTTTTGCCGGTAAATTTGCGGACTTTTTTCTTGGTGAATTCAACGACACCGTCGCGGTCGGCGTGAATCGTAAAATTGCGACTCATGTAAGTGCCGGGGCCGGCGATTTTCGTAGCGCCGGTTTGTCGCACCAAAACTTCGCCGTTGTTGACCGATTGGCCACCAAAGCGTTTGACGCCCAAGCGTTGCCCGGCGTTGTTGCGGTTGTTTTTACTTGAACCACCTGCCTTAACTTTTGACATTTTTCACTCCTAAATAGTTTCTAAACCAATCTGTTCTATTCTATCGAATTTTTAGATTTTTCGCAAGACCAAAATTTGTCGCCCGACAATTTGTTCTGGGCGATGATAAATCAGCGGTGTTTGCGAAAAATGAATCTCATCAAAACCAATCTGCGAAAGTTCCTGCAAACAGGGAAGCGAATGCGGTTTTCCGCCGACAAACCACGCTGGGACGGCGATGCAGATTCCGGTTTCGGGCGTGATTTGCCCCGCCAGATTTCGCAAAAATTTTGTGACAATCACGTTGCAATTACCGATGTTTTCGCGCAATTTATCGGTACTCGGCTGATGCGAAAACGGCTGGCCCAAATACGTTTCGCAGGCCACGAAATCAGGTTTTGGGTTCCAGGCGTGATTGGTGGCGTCGCCAATTTCGATTTTTTGCGAAAAGTCGATGCGGTGGGTTTTTCGCAGCCAATCCAAATTTTCGCGGGTGTAGTCGATCATTTTCGGGTTCAAATCGGTGCCGAAAACGTCGAAACCCATCAGCGCGGCTTCTTGCAAAATGACGCCGGTGCCGCAGAACGGATCGAGTAAAACTCTACCATGCGTCATCCCGGACTTGGCGACACTTGTATCAGGCTGGCGTAGCTCTCCTATCCGGGATCCATGCGATCCGTCTTTCGTCGGTTTTGTCGCAACTTCGCTGACCGCACTTTTGGCAAACGCTCGCTCGTGTCCGTCGTCACGGAGCTCGCTCGCTGACGCTTTTCCTGTCGAAAAGAGTCTTGCCGAAAGCGGGTCGCGCGAAGTTGCGGCCAAATTCACAATCGTCTGCGCCAATTTCGGCGGCAACATGCCGACAAACGCGTCGCGCTTCGGCCGCGAGCGATCGCGAAATGTGTAGGCGTCGATGTCTTGGACGTAAAATGTTTCGGCGATAAATGTTTTCGCGCCATCGGTCGCGATGATAATTTCGCGTTTGTTCGGATTGTTTTTCGCAAGGGAATTGTGCAAAACGACGGCGCTGGACAATGCGGCCGTTTCGTTTGGAATCAAGCGCACCGAACCGTCGCGGCCGCGCAGTTTTGATTTCAAAATCAGGCCAACTTTGCCGACGTCACGTGGCGAAACGTTGCGAAAACCATAGGCCGAAATTCCAATCGTCAATTTTCCGGATCGCGGCAAATTTGCGGCGAAAAACTTGACCAGGCCCTGCGAGACGGCGCGAAAATCGGCCGACGGAATTTCGCTTACAATCCGCGCTGCTTTGATCGAACTTCCCAAAAACTCTGGTCGAAATCCCGGCGGAAAATCATTATCGACGGCGGCGATTTCGCGACCGAACATCGAAACATGGTCGCGGCGAAAAACCGCCGACAATTCCGCGAAACCGATTTCGGGTTGGCGACCGAGTACAAAAATATCCATGAACACATTATCGCACGAAACCGCGAAATCGCGTATAATAGTAGAATGTCATTCAGATCTTGGCTGAGTATTGTTACGTTTGTGTTGATCGCGGCTGTGTTGTTTTTTGCGCGTGATGATTTGGTGCAAGCGTGGAATTTGTTGTGGCAGGCGAATTGGTGGATTTTGGCGCTGTTGATTCCGGTGCAGTTTTTCTCGTATTTTGCGGGTAGCGAAATATTTTTCACGTATTTGCGCGGGCGCGGGCGATTGCAAAAAACATCGCGTTTGGATGTGACGGCGATGTCGCTGGAGCTGAACTTTGTCAATCACGTTTTTCCCAGCGGTGGCATCGCTGGCATGTCATATATGGTGTGGCGGCTGGGCAAACAAGGCGTGCCAGCCGGCCAGGCGACGATGGCGCAGATTATGCGCTATGTGGTGACGCTAGGTACGTTTATTTGCTTGCTGGCGTTGTCGTTGATTTTTGTGACGGTGGATAGCAAAACGAGCAGTTGGATCGTCATGATTGCGTCGATTGTGGTGACGGGAATTGTGTTTTTGGTAATTTTCGCTAGCTATCTGGTCGGCAGCGAGCATCGCATGAAAAGTTTCGCGCAGTGGTTGTCCAAATCTATCAATATTTTGGTGCGAAAAATCACGTTCGGCCGTGTGGCACGTGACGTGATCCCAGCCGCGCGTGCGGTAAAATTTTTCCGGGACTTGCACGAGGATTTCATCGCGCTGAAAAGTCAGAAAAAACTATTGATCAAGCCAATCATGTGGTCGTTCATATTCAACATCGTCGATTTGTCGCTGTTTTTGGTGACGTTTTGGGCGTTGGGAACGCCGGTCAATCCAGCTATTGTGTTGATTGCGTACGGCGCTGCGTCGATGGCTGGATTGTTTGTACTGACGCCGGGCGGCGCGGGCGCGTATGAGGCGATCATGATTGGGATTTTGACGGCTGGTGGCGTGGCGGCTAGCACGGCTTTTGCGGGCGTGATTTTGACGCGAACAATTTTGCTGCTCGGCACGATTTGTACCGGATTTGTGTTTTATCAGCGGGCGTTGGCGAAATACGGCAAACCGCCGATTGATCGCAAAACGGCCAAACCCGAACATGTTTTTGACAAAGCAACCGAGATTTTGGTCGAAGAAACCGAAGAAGAGAACGTCGAGCGATCGCGCGAATCTTCGGCGAAAAATGCGAAGGCCGCGCGAAAGTGAATCAAACGTCGTTACTGGACGCGCCAGGCGCTGCGCCGACTTTTTCGGTTTCTGATGCGCTGGCAGTGATCAATCAGACGCTGGAATTCGCGTTGCCAACGATGACGGTCGTCGGCGAGGTTTCATCGTTCAAAGTCAATCAAGGCAAATGGGTATTTTTTGACCTAAAAGACGACGAATCGTCGCTGGGCTGTTTCATGAGCGTGTTCAATCTGCGCGTGGCAATCGACGACGGCATGAAAGTCGCTGTGGTGGCGCGGCCGGGCTTGACGAAATGGGGCAAATTCAGCCTGACGGTGCAATCGATTCGGCCGGTCGGCGAGGGTAGTTTGAAGCGTGCGTTCGAATTGTTGCGTGCGAAACTGGACGCGGAAGGGCTTTTCGCAGAGGATCGAAAACGTATTCTGCCGGAAATTCCGACGCGAATCGGCGTGATTTCGTCGGTCGCGGCGGCTGGTTATGCGGACTTTATCAAAATTTTGGATCAACGATTTGGCGGTTTGCAAATTGATATCGCCAATGTCCAAGTCCAAGGTTCCGGTGCGCCAGAACAGATTATCCGTGCACTGAATTATTTCAACGAAGTTTCGCAGCCGGACGTCATCGCCATTGTCCGCGGCGGCGGTTCGGCCGACGATTTGGCGACGTTCAACGACGAGATGTTGGTGCGAGCCGTCGCTGGTTCGCGCGTGCCGACGATCGTTGGCGTTGGCCATGAAATTGACGTGACGCTGGCGGATTTGGCGGCCGATATGCGTGCTGCTACACCGAGCAACGCGGCGCAGATTTTGGTGCCGGATCGCCGCGAAATTGTGGCGGATATTGACGCGCGGTTGCGGCATTTGATTTTGCACAGCGAGCGAAATGTTGACGAGGCTTTGCGAAAAGTGATCGATAATCAGGCGAAAATGTCGCGGCAACTTTCGCAGATGATGGTGAACTATGAAACGCAGCTGCGCCACCTGACTTCGACGTTGAAGCAAATGAACCCGCGAACGGTGCTGAATCGCGGCTATTCGTTGGTGCGAAAAAATGGCGAAATTTTGCGTGGCTCAGCAAAGTTGGGCGAACTTTTACAGATTGAGAATCGTAATTATATAATTGATGCGGAGGTAAAAAATGCCAGAAAAAAATAAATCACTAAAAGAACTAATGGCCGAATTTGAATCGGTCGTGGCGTGGTTCGACGACGACGATTTGGATGTCGAAAAAGCCACAAAACAGTTTGAAAAAGGCTCGGAACTGGCCGAACAAATCAAAAAACAACTGGAAACCGCCAGAAACAAAATCGAAATCGTCAAGCAAAAATTTGACGTTGAATGAACATATTTGTCGATGCGATGATTCTCGTTGTGGCGCTGTTTGTTTTGACGGTATTTTTTGGTGCGCCGTATGTGCCGACGCGCAAAAAATGGGCTTTGCAAGCGATGGATTTGGCGAAAATTGACAAAGATGATGTCGTGGTGGATTTGGGTTCGGGCGATGGCGTGATTTTGAAACTGGCTGCGGCGCGTGGCGCACGGGCGGTTGGTTTTGAAATCAATCCGATTTTGGTCGCCATCAGTTGGCTGCGGCTAAGAAAAGTTCGATCGCGCACCAAAACGCACCTGCGAAACTTTTGGCATACCGATTTGCCGATCGAAACGACGACGATTTATGTGTTTATTGAATCGCGCGATTTGCACAAATTGCGAAAATATTTGGTCAAGCAGAAACGTCGGATTGCGAAAAATCGTCCGTTGAAAATTGTCAGTTTCGGCTTTGAAATCCCCGAAATGCGGGCGAAAAAACAGCTCGGCGGCATGAATCTATACGAAATTTAAATTACTTATGCTATCATGAAAACATGAAAAGTTTTGCAAAACATTCGCGCGAATCCGGCGAAGTCAATCCGTTTTTGATCGCGGCGATATTTTTGGGCGTGGCGGCGGTGGCGCTGGGCGTGGCGTTCGGCTGGGCGTACATGCAAATGAACGATTACAAAGACAACACAAATCAGAAAATCAACGTCGCGGTCGAGGAAGCGCGTGCTGCACAGAAAACCGAGGATGCGAAAAACTACGTCGAGGAAGCCAAAAAGCCGAATTTGATTTATCAGGGGCCGTCGGATTTTGGATCGGTAACGTTCAATTATCCGAAAACGTGGGCGGCGTATCTGGACAAAGATGGCACCGGGCAGACGAGCAACACACAATATTTGGCGTATTTCGCGCCGAAAACCGTTCCGCCGGTCAGCGTGAAAACGTCGGTTTTCGCATTGCGGATGAATATTCAAACGCGGGCTTATGACGACGTGCTAAAAACTTACGACAACGTGATCAAAAAAGGCGAAGTCAGCGCGTCGCCAATCACGGTCGGCAAAACCGCTGATTTCAAAGGCTATCAGGGCATGCGCATGGACGGCACATTCGATGACGGGCTGAAAGGCTCGGCGGTAATTTTCAAAATTCGCGACAAAACATTGACGCTGCGGACTGATTCGCAAGACTACATGAGCGACTTCAACAACACGGTTTTGCCGTCGCTGAAATTCGAACAATAAACGCTAGCGCCATATTTCTGCGAAAAATGCTATACTAAAAGCATGAATTTCGTGGAGGGAATAGATACGAATGCGTCGCCGATTTTCGGTGGCGGAGACGATGTGACGACGGATTCGACGTTGATTGCGGCGGCGCACGAATTGAAAACGCCGCTGGTTTTGTTGCGACAATTGGCTTTACAATTGGGCGAAACTGATGATGAGACTGCGAAAAATGAAATTATTCGGCGTATGCGTTTGACGAGCGAACGGTCGCTGCGGTTGGTCGACAATTTGACGCGTGCGGCGCGTCTGGGTGATGCATTGTTCGCGATGGAGCCGGTGCAATTGTCGGGAATTTGTTATGATGTGGCGGATGAATTAAGGCCGCTTTCGCGGGCGTTGGGGCAAAGTTTTTCGATCCGAATTAGTCGTGCGCCAACGGTCGCGGTTGGGAATCGTGATTTGTTGCGGTCGCTGCTGACTGGCTTGATCGACAACGCGCTACAGTACAATTCGGCCGGTCGCGACGTGGTCATTAGTGCGAAAACAACGCGCGACGAAGCGGTAATCGCAGTGCGCGATTTCGGCCAGACGATGGATTTGGGCGAGTTTCGCAAACTGTCCGACGCTTTGGGCCGACGCGTCATGCCGGTCAGTGCGCGGCCTCTTTCGAGCGGGCTTGGTTTGATGATCGCCGATCGTTTTGCGCACGCTATGAATGGCCGGCTGAGTGTTTCGCGGCATTTTTCGGGCGGCGTGACGTTTCGTGCTCATTTGCCGGTGTCGGCGCAACTTAGTTTGTTGGAGCTGTAGTATGAATAGGCGCATTTTGATCATTGAAGACGACCGGTGGATGGCGGAGAGTTTGGCGCAAACTCTGGGGCAGGAATTCGACGTGCGTGTTAGTTGTGACGCACAGCGAAGTTTGGACGTCGTGGAGTCGTGGCGTCCTGACGTCATGCTGGCCGACGTGATTTTGGGGTCGCAAAACGTGTTTGCGTTGCTGCACGAAATGCAAAGCTACGATGATTTGTGTGCAATACCCGTTGTAATCTTGTCATCAAATGCTGCGAAAATTGTGACGGATGATGTGCGAAACTTGAACGTAAAATTGGTTCTGGACAAGGCCGAAATAACGCCAAAATTATTACGCGAAAAGTTGCGAAATTTGCGGATCGAACGTGATGAATTGGGGCGTAAAAATGGCTGACCAAATTCGCTCAAAAGCGATTGTTTTGCGGCGCACGAACTACGGCGAAGCAGACCGGATTCTGCAGGTTTTGACGCCGGAATATGGCAAACTTTCCGTCATGGCGAAAGGCGTGCGAAAAGAAAAATCGCGCCTAGCGGGCGGTATCGAATTGTTCGCGGAATGCGATGTGGTAATTCATCGCGGTAGAAGCGAAATCGGTACATTGACAGGGGCGAGGCTGAACACATTTTTTGATCAAATCATGTTGGATTATGACAAAATGCAGTTCGGTTACGAAGCAATCAAACGCATTTCGCAGGCCTGCGAGATGATTGAGGAGCCGGAGTTTTACGATGTTTTGTTGTCGACATTGCGAGCGTTGAATGATATGAATATTCTGCTCAAAATCACACAGACATGGTTCTATTTGAACTTGGCGAAAATGTTGGGAAACGAGCTAAATACGGCAACCGACAATAATGGTATGAAATTGATCGAGGACGCGCTCTACAACTTTGACCAAACGGACCAAGTTTTTGTATTTCACGAAAATGGAAAATACAATTCCAACCACATTAAACTGCTGCGCGTCATGACGTCAAACCATCCAAGCGTCATCGCGAAAATTGCTGGCACGAATGACATTGTCGACGATTGTTTGCGGCTGGCAATGATCGTTGCGAAAGTATAGATATCGCGAAACTTACAATCCGACAACGCGCAGCGCAAGTTTGTTAGCGATAGTTCCAGGTTTGCGGGCGTAGCTGGGCACCAGGCCAGCTAGTGCGGCTGCGCCGACACGCGTTATGGCTTTGGCCGGAGCTTCGACATGCCAGCGGCCAGCATGATCGGCAAATATCGTTTCGCTCAGCGGGGCGATCAAAGCGGCATGGCCAAGTCGTCGAGTGGGGCTGTCCATGCGAACATCGGCAGATAGTCGACTAGCAAGCGCGTCAATAGCTGCGAAGTTTATGTCGTATTGATCTGGTTTGAAATGTTCGTCCGCTAAATACATTTGCGCCTCGTGAAGTTTCTGATGCGCGGCTCCGAAATGTTTGGCGCTGCCTTCTTGCAGTGCAAAATGCAGAAGAACTCGCCCGCGCATGGCCTGCGTTGCGGCTATTTCGCGAAATGGGCATCGGTACGCGGGTCTTGTTGATTGGCTGCGGCGATACGCATGCAATTTGTTCAACGACTCTTCGAAGTCGTTCTCCCAGTTGGCCTTGTTGGCGAAATATTGGTGCTTGCCACGATCGCGTAGCGCCCGGGCTCGGTCAAAATCGCTATCGTAGTATTGCATGGCCGTATTGAGGTAATCAATGGATTCTTCGGGCGAAACTGCGTCGTGAACTGCCATGGCGTGTAGCGTTGGCGCGATGTCTTGCAGCGCGGCTTTCATGGTCAAGCGGCCATCGTCCTCGACTCGTTCATAATCTGGCCGACTACGAGCTGATATTTCCATAGAACTCCTTGACAGAATAAAAAACTATGTCTAAAACTTATGATACCACAATTCGTTTTCTGATGTTCGCAACAGATTCAGCGTGGTATAATTGGATCAGAATTTTGCGAAAAGGAGCAATATGGAAGAAATTGTCAGTTTGGCGAAACGCCGCGGGTTTGTCTATCAGGGGTCGGAAATTTATGGCGGCGAGGCCGGGCTGTACGATTTCGGGCCGTATGGCGTCGAATTGTTGAACAACATCAAAAAAAATTGGTGGCGATGGAACGTCCAATTGAAGCCGAATTATGTTGGTTTGGACAGCGCGATGTTCAAAGATCCGAAAGTTTGGGTGGCCAGCGGTCACGTCGGCGGCTTTGCCGATCCGCTGGCCGAATGCAAAAAATGCAACACACGGATTCGCGTCGACAAAGAATTGGAAAAAATCGGCGTGCCGGCCGACGAGAAAATGACCGAACAGGAGCTCGGCACGCTGTTCGACGGCAACCGCGACAAAATAAAATGCCCGAATTGCGGCGCGAAAGATTTCACGAATGTGCGCATGTTCAACATGTTGGTCACGTCAAATCTGGGCGATTTCACGGGCGAAAACGACACGCCGGTGTATTTGCCGGGTGAAGCTTGCCAGGGGATTTACTTGAATTTCAAAAACATCGTCGACACGACGCGCATGAAAATTCCGTTTGGCGTGGCGCAGATTGGCAAAGCGTTTCGCAACGAAATCAGCCCGCGAAATTTCCTGTTTCGCACCCGCGAATTCGAACAAGCCGACACGCAATATTTCATCCGGCCGCACGAAAATGAGGCGGATTATCAACGGATCAAACAAGACCGCTGGCAGTGGTTTTTGAATCTGGGGATTCGCGAAGAAAACTTACGCTGGAAACAGCACGAACATTTGGTTTTTTACGCCAAAGACGCGTGGGATATCGAATACAATTATCCGTCGTACGGATTTGACGAAGTTGAAGGAATTCACGACCGAACTGATTATGATTTGAGCCAACATATGAAATATTCTGGCACCGATTTGAATTACACCGACCCGAAAACCGGCGAAAAATACGTGCCGTGGGTTTTGGAAACCTCGATGGGCATGGGGCGAATTTTCTTGGCCGTGTTGTCTGATGCGTACAAAGTAGAAGAAGTCGAAGGCGGCGGCACGCGCACCGTGTTGAAACTGAAACCGGAACTGGCGCCGGTCAAATGCGCGGTCTTTCCGCTACTGAAAAACAAACCAGAATTGGTGGCACGCGCTCGCGAAGTTTACGAAATACTTAGCCAAAATATGATGTGTGAATTCGACGACAACGGTAACATCGGCAAACGGTATCGCCGCCAGGACGAAATCGGTACGCCGTCGTGCGTGGTGGTTGATTTTCAAACGCTGGAGGACGGCACGGTGACGGTGAGGGATCGGGATACGACGGAGCAGCGGCGGGTGGGGATTGAGGAGTTGGTGAGTAATCTTTAGCTAGCAAAAATAACACCATGCTTGCGAAAATGGTTAATGGAATTGGTTGCAGCCGGTAATGGCTGGCCGAACGAATTGTTTTTTCAGAATCCGGATGGGTGGCGATGAATTGCATACAAAACTGGAACTTGGATTATAAACAAGGCTATTGCGAAATCAGACAAAACTGTCGAAGATCTGACAATTTTGCCAGTACATGAGATCCTGAGATTGAGTGGGGAATAGTGTGTGTAAACCGAGATCGAAGCTAATTTACTTACGTAGGACAATTTGACTGATATAATCTCACTATGACAATCTACTACACCGACGGCTCAGCCAGCCCCAACCCCGGTCCGGGCGGCTACGCGGTCATCAAAAACGGCGTGCCGCACATCGTTGGCGGCGAGGATTTGCACGAAACCACCAATATTCGCATGGAAGGCTTGGCGATGTTTGCGGCGCTGAATGACGCGAGCGGCGAAGTTTGCGAAATCCATTCCGACAGCGAATTTTGGATAAAAGTTTTGACCGAATGGGCGCCGAATTGGGCGGCGAATAATTGGACGAAAAAGGGCGGGATTAAAAATTTGGATATTGTTCAGCCGCTGTTCGCGAAATACCAAAATTCGAATGCGAAACTGATTTGGGTACGTGGCCACAACGGTCACGACCTGAACGAACTGGCGGATGAGTGGGCGAACCGAGCGCGAAAATTGCATTTGAAATCGCCGGAATTCGTGGCGAATTTGGCGTGATTCGCTTGCGCTTGGCCGAAAATTTCACTATAATTTGATCAATTATGAAAAAGTTGGCGGGAATTTTTTCGATATATATTTTTGCGTTGGCTGCGATATTTGCGAGTTTTTCGCAAGCGAATTTCGCGTTTGCAACATCGTCCGAAATTTATATCAACGAGATTTTTCCTGGCAAAACGGCCGTCACGAAATGGGTTGAAATCTATAATAGTTCGAACGGTGAAATTGACATTTCGAACTGGCGGATTTATCCGGTAACTGCGGAAACGGGCGTGGATTTCAAAACGCCGCTGTCAATTGCGAAACTTGGTCAAACGATCGAACCGCACGGGTTTTTTGCGTTTGAAATTCCCGCTGGAAAAGGGCTGAGCGAGAATCCAAAAGGCAAGGGCGTTGTGATTTTTTCGAACGCGCAAAAGCACGGCGAACAGATTGGCGACGTGGTTTATTATCCGGTTATGACCATCGGCACGTCGTACGCGCGGTCGGTTGATGGCGGCGAAATCTGGATGATTTGCGAAAACCCAACCAAAAATCTTACGAATATTTCGCAGCAGAAAAACGGTGAAAAAAGCGATGAAGTTGACAATGAGGCGTCGCCAGCAACTAATGACACGGAAAATTCTGCCGACCCAGAATCGTCGGATTCTGATGCTAGCGCGGGCGTCGGCGATGATGCGAAAAATTCCGAAAACGCGTTCGCAAAAAATGGAGGTATGTCGATTTCGCAGCAAAATTATGCACAAACTTCGCCGGTAATTTTTGCGAAAACCGATGCGAATATTCCGGGTGTTCCATCGACCGGTTTTCGGTAGATTTTACATCACTATTCGCAAGCGTTTTGGGGTAAAATGGAGAAAATAATCCGGAGGAACGCATGGCTGAATTGGATGCGAATGTTGAAAATGTGAACGAAAACGCCACAGATGTTTTCGCGAAAAGTGATGTCGAATCGGCGGAAACTTTGACTGAAAAAGACCCAATCGACATATTTTTGTGGGCGAATAATTTGGATCAATTCAAAGGGAATTTAGACGTTGAGTTTTACTTGGTTAACAAAAACAACACGCCGTATTTCGCGACAATTTCCGGCGAATTGCAACAACAAGTTGCGCCGGTTTTCGTTTTGGAAATCATGAATTATATTGCGAAAGGTGCCGGGCTTGGGCTGGAAATTCGCGATTTTGAAAAGTCCGAGGAAGAGGACGGCGTGTTGCTACGAACGACGCGTGGCCGCGTGGTCAACGCCGAGCAAATTCTGAACACCATCGAACATTCGCGATCTGAAATCGAACACTTCAACGAATACGACCACGAATTCAAAAACATCCGCATGATTGTTGCGAAATTTTCGCACAAAGATTTGGAATTGCCGTTTTACGTCGTGAAAGCTTTGCAAGGTTCGAGTTCATTGAATCAACGCACGTCGTGGGAAATTATCGATGGCAAAATGCAACCGTTCGAACCGGAGGTCGGATTCAAAATTCCGGTCGACAATCAGGTGCTGATTATTGGCGATGACATTTTCGCATTCGCACCGAAAAAGTTCGAAAAAATCTTTAATTATGATTACAAAAAACAGGCTTTGGCGGACAAAAAAGTCGAGGAAATCCTTTCGCAGTTCAAGCTGAGTTTTCCGGAAGGCATGGACATGCAAACCTTGGTTCGCGAACGCAAATCCGCGATTGCGAAACTGCAGAAATTGGATCCGCGAGCGATTTCGCAAAGCGAACTTATCAAACACGCCGAGGAAATGGAGCTGGATTTGATGGTTGATAACGACGGCGCGATTATTATTATGGACGGGCGCGATTTGGACATGTTCGTTAGTTTATTGAATGATGATTATGTGACGAGTGAGTTGACGGGGAATCGGTATGAGATTAAAGGGAAGAAGGTTTTGGAAGGAGCGGAATAATGCGTGAAATCGAAATCAAAGCCCGGGTGCAAAATCGAAAAAATTTGATTGCGAAACTGCGCGAAATGGACGTGATGCTGGGCGAGCCGGTTTCGCAACACGACCGCGTTTTCGCAAAACCGAATGCGAAAAGTGGTGATGTCGGCCCGTGGTTGCGAATCCGTACGGAAACGAAAAACGGGCTTGCGAAACACATATTCACATTGAAAAAATCGGTGAATAATCAATTGGATTCGATCGAGCACGAAACCGAAATTGCCGACGATGCAGAAATGGGAAAGGCGATTTTCGCAATGAGCTACGATTTGTATTCCGATTTAACGAAAACGCGCCAAAAAGCGAAAATCGGCGACGTCGAAATTTGTGTCGATTATGTGAACGGATTGGGCGATTTTATCGAGGCGGAAACTTTGACGGACAACGATGCGAATGTGGCGGAAATTTGCGAAAATATGTGGGGAATCTTGAACAAATTTGGCGTGGAAAAATCGGATGAAGTGTTCGAAGGTTATGATGTGATGATGCGAAACAAAATGTGATATAATTCCATCATTAACAATTAATATCAAGAAGCGGGGAGAGATTTGGCTCGACGATCCGCTAGCAACCTGCGATTTTCGCAAGGTGCTAATTCCAGCCTGATTTCAGGAAAGATGTTGAAATTCTTTTGCGAAAGTTTGGACGGATCTTGATGCGAAAGGATTTTTATGAACGAATTTAGAACGGCCGAAAGTGTGTCGCCAAAACACCCCGACAAATTGTGCGACCAAATTTCCGATGCGATTTTGGACGCGCATTTGGCGCAGGATCCGGACGCGCGTGTGGCGATTGACTGCTGCGGCGGACACGGAAAAGTTTTCGTGACGGGCGAAGTGACTTCACGCGCGACCGAAATCGATGTTGCGAGAATCGTGCGGCGAATCGCGGGAAAAGACGTCGAAGTCATCGAACACGTTGCGAAACAGAGTCCGGAAATCGCACGCGGCGTCGACACGGGCGGCGCGGGCGACCAAGGCATTATGATCGGTTACGCGTGCGATGAAACGCCGGAACTTTTACCGCTGGAATACGTGCTGGCGCGTGAATTGAACCAGCGGATTTTCGCAAAATTTCCGTTCGATGGCAAAACGCAAATCACGATTCGCGACGGCGAAATTGTGGCGGTTGTGGCGAGTTTTCAAAACGCAGCGTCCGAGCAATTGAACGACGAAATCGCAGATTGGCTTGGCGGAAAAGTCCGCGCGAAAAACGTAAAAGTTTTCACAAATCCGTGCGGCGATTGGGTGACCGGCGGATTCGACGTCGATGCCGGACTGACCGGCCGGAAATTGGCGGTGGACAATTACGGGCCGCGAATTGCGGTTGGCGGCGGGGCTTTTAGCGGAAAAGACGCCACAAAAGTCGATCGCAGCGCGGCGTACATGGCGCGAAAAATCGCCGTGGATTATCTGCGAAATCGTGGCGCGAATGAAGTTTTCGTGCGGTTGGCGTACGCGATTGGCGTGGCCGAACCACTGGAAGCGAGCGTGATTATCGATGGCGTGCACGAAATCGTTACCGGATATGATTTGACGCCAAATGGAATTATTGCGGCGTTAGATTTGCGAAAACCACAGTTCGAAAAAACGGCGCGTTATGGGCATTTTGGTACTGGATTTGCGTGGGATGTTTAGGTAAATTTCGCAACGTTTATCTGTTAATTGCACGTATGAATACGTTTTTTATGCTAAAATATAGGCAACTATGGATCAAGTTTTGGCGCTGGAAATCATGTTGTCTGGCCGCAACGTTTTTTTGACGGGCGCGGCGGGTGCGGGCAAAACGTATGTTTTGAACCAATTCATTCGATCGGCTCGTGCGGAGGGTAAAAAAGTTGCGGTAACGGCGACGACCGGCTTGGCGGCGACGCACCTGAACGGCAACACGATTCACGCGTGGAGCGGCACGGGCGTGCACGACGAATTGCCGCGGAACTTTTACAAAAAAATATCCAAAACGCGTCGCGAACAAATTACAAAAGCCGACGTTTTGGTGATCGACGAGGTTTCGATGTTGCACGATTTTCGGTTGGATTTGGTCGACGAAGTTTGCCGAAATGTGCGGGCGCAGGCGGTTTTGGACGAGCCGAGTTTGATTAGCGCGTTGGACGAAAAAGGTGTTTCGCAAAATGCCAAAGCAACGGAAATTTTATCAAAACCATTCGGCGGCATCCAAGTAATTTTTTGCGGCGATTTTTTCCAATTACCACCGGTCAATCGAAATGACGCCAGACAGGGCGATTTCGCAACCGAATCGAACGCCTGGCGCGAAGCCGATCCGACAGTTTGTTATTTGACCGAACAACATCGACAGAACGACGACGAATATTTGGAAATCCTGAACGCGTTGCGTGATGGCGACATTCGCCGTCGTCACGCCGAAATGCTATTGAAACGTCAAGACGTCCGGACGTTGGGCGATGTGACGGAACTTCATACGATAAATATCGATGTCGATGCGATAAATTTGCGAAAACTGGAACAACTGGATGAAGTAGAGGTGCAGTACGAAATGACCACGACTGGCGGCGAAAATTACGTGGAGAATCTGAAACGGTCGTGCTTGGCACCGGCGATTTTGCGTTTGAAAAAAGGCGCATTGGTCATGGCGGTGCGAAATTCGCCGGACAAAAAATACGTCAATGGATCGATTGGAACGGTGGTCGATTTCGAGGAAGCGACTGATTGGCCGATCGTTGAATTTCGCAATGGCAAAACCGTGACGATGCAGCCGGATAGTTGGGAGCTGCGCGATGGTGATCGAAAACGTGCCGGACTCTCGCAGGTTCCGTTGCGGTTGGCGTGGGCGATCACGGTGCACAAATCGCAGGGCATGACGTTGGATCAGGCGCGAATTGATTTGCGAAAGGCGTTCGTGCCGGGCATGGGTTACGTGGCGTTGTCGCGCGTCAAATCGCTGGATTGTCTGAGTTTGGTCGGGATAAATCGAATGGCGCTCAGTGTCAGCGAGGCGGCGCTGAATATGGATTCGGATTTTCGCAGCAAATCGAAAATCGCTGCCGCGGAATTTGCCGGTTTGCGAAAAAATGCTGAAAAACGTGCGAAAAACTTGACCAAAAAATCGGTCGCCAAAAACGGCAAAATGTCATGGCAAGACAAGATCGCCAAAATGCGCCAGACGCATCCGAACGCCTACAAACCATGGGAAAATCGCGACGATGAAACGTTGAAGGAAATGTTTTTGCGTGGCGAAAACTTGACCAAAATTGCCAAAAAATTGGGCCGGCACGAAGGTTCAATCAAAATGCGTTTGCAGAAACATTTCGGCGAAGACGTTGTCCAGTAGGTCGTGATATAATCAAATAATGAAACAGTCAAAACTGCTGTTCGGCCGAGATTTTCTATGGGGCGCCGCGACGTCGGCTCATCAAGTCGAAGGGAACAATCACAACCAATGGACGCGCTGGGAAAACGAAAACGCGCGGAAATTGGCTGCGAATGCCAAACGAAAATTTGGACATTTGGACAATTGGAAAGATATTCGTGCGGCCGCCGAAAACCCCGAAAATTACATTTCTGGCCAGGCCGCAAATCACTATGAAAAATACGAAACTGACTTTCAAATGATGAAAAAGTTGGGGCTGAACGCATTTCGATTCAGTGTCGAATGGTCGCGCTGCGAACCAACCGCGGGCAAATGGAGCGCGGCGGAATTCGCGCACTACAAACGCTATTTGAAATCGATGAAATCGTCCGGCATCGAGCCAGTCATGACACTGTTTCATTTCACGTTGCCAGAGTGGTTTCAGGATCTGGGCGGATTCGAAAAACGCGCCAACGTCAAATATTTCGTTCGTTTTGCCGAAAAAGTTTTGAAAGAATTGGGCGGGCAAGTCCGATACGTTATCACGATCAACGAGCCCGAAGTTTATGCTGGCGAGAGCTACTTGTACGGGAACTGGCCGCCGCAGCAAACATCGAAAATCGCGATGATAAAAGTGTTGCGAAATTTGGCGTACGCGCATAACGAAATCGCCAAAACCGCCCACGCGATGGGTCGGCGATTCAAAGTTTCGGTGGCGACGAATTCGGGTAATTTTCATGCTGGCGATGACGCGTGGCTTTCGCAAAAAAGTGCCGCGATTATGCAGTGGGGAACCGATGATTTCTTTTTGAAAAAAGTTGTGAAAAACTGCGATTTTTTGGGCGTGAATTATTATTTTACGAATCGCGTGTATGGATATCGCATCCACAATTCGGACCAGCGAACGAGCGATTTGGGTTGGGATTTGCAACCGGCTGATATCGAACATGTGCTGATGAGGCTCAGCGAAAAGTATAATTTGCCGCTGATGATTTGCGAAAACGGTCTGGCTGATGCCAGCGATGAAAATCGAAAATGGTGGATGACAGAAACGATTTTGGCGATGAACCGCGTGCTGGATGCCGGCGTCAACGTATTGGGATATTTGCACTGGTCGTTGTTGGACAATTTTGAATGGGACAAAGGTTTTTGGCCGCGATTTGGGCTGATCGAGGTTGATTACGAAAACGATTGCAAGCGAACCGTGCGAAAATCCGCGCTGTGGTACGGTCGATTTGTGCGAAAAGTGCGGGGATTATAAATGCAGCCGGGTGGCGCCAAAATCGTGGTAATTGGCGGCGGAACAGGTAGCTTTTCGGTGCTTTCCGGGTTGAAAAATTATGCGAAAAACATCACGGCGCTGGTCAATATGGCGGATGATGGCGGGTCGACGGGCGTGTTGCGCGACGAATTGGGCGTGTTGCCGCCGGGTGACGTACGGCAATGTTTGGTGGCGCTTTCGCAGTCGCCGCGGGTGCGCGAATTGTTTAACTATCGGTTCGATGAAGGAAGTTTGAAGGGTCATGCTTTTGGCAATTTGTTTTTGACAGCGCTGGAAAAAATGACCGGCAGTTTCGCGGATGGCGTCGATGTGGCGGGCGAAGTTTTGAAAATCGATGGGAAAGTTTTGCCGATTACGCTCGATGCGGTGACGCTTTGCCTGCATGACGGCCAGACGTCAGAACGCGGGCAATTTGCGATGGCGCATTCAAAATTTGCGAAAAAGCGACCGCGGGTTTGGCTGGATCCCGTGCCGACGCTGAATCCTCTGGCGAAAACGGCGATTTCGGAGGCGGATTTGATTGTCGTGGCGCCGGGCAATCTGTACGGTAGTTTGGCGCCGACGTTGGTGGTTCCGGGTGTCGGCGAAGCGTTGGCAAAAACGAGTGCGAAATGTGTCTATATCTGTAATTTAGTAACGAAACCCGGCCAGACCGACCATTTCGCGGTCCATGATTTCGCCAGCGAAGTCGAGCGTTTGGCGGGCGCGGAGTTTTTGGATTACGTGATTTATAACACTAATCAGCCAGGCAAGAAACTGTTGGAGCGCTATGCGAAGGCTGGCGAATTGCCGGTTGCGATTGCCGAGCGGAAATTCAAAACGGCGCATTATCGCGTCAAAAAAGGCGATTTGTTGGCGACGGAAATCTGGTCGGACTCGCAGGCGGCTGATCCGATTGGCGATGCGCGGACGTATATTCGTCACGATCCGGACAAGCTCGCGCGGCAGATCATGCGCGTGTATTTTTCGTAGAATGTTGTAGTTGTTATTTATTAATTTGGTTGAATATGTTGTTGACTGTTGACTTTTAATTAAGCTTATGTTAGTATCGATAACATGAAAGAAAACACAAAAACAATCAAACGCGAAAGCAAAAAAGCTACGAAATCTGTCGCAATGGATGTAAAAGTAGACGGCACGATCGACGGCACAGCTGTTGTCGCTATGGAAAATAGCGATATTCGGAATGCTGTTTTAACGACGTCGCTGCTGATAAATCTGTTCTTTTTGACGGCGTGGGTGGCAGTTCAAGTTTCGACCGATTACGCGCAGGCGATTGGCGCTGCGATTTTCAATATGTAAACTGGCTGGAAAACAAAAATGCAAAACCGCTCCAAAACAGGGCGGTTTTGTTTTTCGAGAGTCGTGTCGTTCGGTGGCGTTGTAATAACCGCAATAGTACAATATGTAAAGCGTTTGTTTGACATCTGATGCGAAATAGTTTTCCACAGAATATGGCTAAAGATTATCATGTTATGGGTAAAATCTTGCGAAAAAGACTTGCATGTGGGTAGCAGTGGGTAGTATACTGATGTCAGTGGCAAAGGCGCGAGCCTGAAAAACAAAAACCACTGGCACCAAAAAAACAATTAACCAAACAGGATATGGCCTCCGTAGATTATTTTGAACGAAAATTGGATGACAAACGTCGATTGACGATTCCGTCCGAACTTCGCGCAGAGTTTGCGGGTGGCGCAGTTGTGACGCGCGGATTTCAAAAATATCTGCACCTGTACCCAGTAGCGGTATGGAATGATGATGTTGAATCGGCGCTGACGGGCGATATCTTGGACGAGCGAGTTGCTGACCTGAATGTCAAATTTCGCACCGGAAAAACGGTGGCGGAGTTGGATGAGAAGCAGGGGCGAATCACGATCGAACAGCATTTACTGGAATATGCTGGCATTGATCGCGAAGTCGTGGCGGTTCGGGCTGGCAAATACTGGCGGCTGATTGCGAAATAACGGTAGCGGTACTTTAACAAATCGGTCAAACAGAATTACTGAGGTCGACTACTCGGTAATCAGTGAACGGAAGAGAAGCGCCGTGCGAAAGCGAAAAGCCATTGTACCTTGGTTTATAATTAAACCTCCCCAAAAACTCCACCTCACACATAAGTCTCTCATATGTTAATGTAGTCGCAATATGCGCATATTTATACATATAAGCATATGCATCACAACAACTCCATTAGCAACGACTAAACAAAAACAAAAAACATGCGAAAAACAAACACACTGATTGCCGAATAGGTGACCTCCGTAACGCCTCATTATATCATTTGCGAAATTTTGCAAAAGTGATAAAGTGAGTTTAAGAATATGAATCAAACACCACAACAACTCCATATTCCTGTGCTTTTAGACGACGTTTTGCGATTATTGGATCCGAAACGCGGCGAAACATATCTCGATTTGACAGCCGGTTATGGCGGTCATGCCGGGGAAGTTTTGGCGCGAACTGAGAATCCGGATGGCATGACGTTGGTTGATCGTGATGAAAACGCTATCAATGAATTGTCGAACTTTGCGAAAGCGGGCGCGACCATTTTGCGAAACGATTTTTTATCCGCGGCGACGGAACTTCACGAACAGGAAAAGAAATTTGATCTTATACTTCTCGACATTGGCGTGTCGTCACCACAGTTAGATCGGGCAGAGCGAGGTTTTTCGTTTATGCGCGACGGGCCGCTGGATATGCGCATGGATCAGTCACGTGGACTTACCGCAGCGCAAATCGTGAACCGTTCGAGCGAGAAAGACTTGGCGAAAATCATCGTCAAATACGGCGAGGAAAGTCCGAAGCAAGCCGCAAAAATTGCGCATGCAATTCGGTTCCATAAACCGTTTCGCACCACAGGGCAATTGGCCGCGGCGATCAAATCAACGTTCCCGGGGTATCAGAAAATACATCCGGCGACGCGCACTTTTCAGGCTCTACGAATTGCGACGAACGATGAACTTTCGCAACTCGAAAACACGCTGAAACTCATTCCTGATCTGTTAAATCCAGGCGGGCGAGTGGCGGTGATTAGTTTTCACAGTTTGGAGGATCGGATCGTGAAAAGCTTTTTCGCAGATCACGCCAAATCAGGTTTTGAATCCGACATGATTCTGCTAACCAAAAAACCTGTCGATGGCGCAATAAATGATGTTACCAATCCGCGTGCACGAAGTGCCAAACTTCGCGCCGCCGCAAAAATAAAAAAATGAAAGGACCTACCCCAATGTCAGTCAAAATTCGTTCGGTACGTTCTACATACAAAATCGACGTCAAACACAAGAAATAATTGACGTCACTGGGCGGCTTGTTGCAAAACAGGCCGCCTGCCACGACAAAAACAAAAACATACATATAAATATAAACATAAGTATAAATATGACAAACCAAAGAGTACAATTTACCTCAACACGTTCGCGAAATCGATCGCAATCGCCCAGTTGGGGAAGAAACCAGAACACTGTTGCGTTCATGCCGTCGGCGAAACTTGGGCCGGTTGCTCAAGCTGTGATTGTGGCATTGATGATTGCGCTGCTTGGTTTGTTATATCTAACGCAATTGACGAAAACGAGTTCGTTCGGCTACGAAATGAACGAAATTGATGATCGAAAAACCGAGTTGGTGGCCGAGCGCGACGATTTGAAAGTTGAAAATGCTCGCTTGCAATCGCTTAGTACCGTCAAAAACAGCAGCGTTGCCGCGTCGATGACGTCGCCGTCAAGTGTTGACTATGCCTCAAACTAGTGCTGAAATAGAATCTGTATGCAACAACTAAAGAAAATGTCACGCTCGCAGTTGCTCATCGCCGGGCTGTTTATCGTACTGGCTGTTTTCGCGATTCGACTTCTGTTTGTTCAAGTCATCCAGCACGCCAAATACGTCGCCGAAGCCGACGCCATGCAGATTAGCAAAAACACGATTCAGGCCGAACGCGGCCAATTATACGTCAAAGACAACGACGGCACTATCGCGCCCATCGTGTTGAACGAGCCGGTTTATACGGTGTTCGCCGACCCGACACAGATCAAAGACGCCGATGCCATAAAAGCCAAAATCAACGAAATCGCCGGTGGGGAAGCGGTGCGCGAGTCATTCGATTTGCTAAACGATTCGTCGCGCCGATACGTAGTCTTGGCCAAACAAGTCACGCGCACACAAGCCGAAAAAATCCAAGACGCCGATCTGGCGGGCATTGGTCTACAGGCGGGCACGCGCCGTGTTTATCCGGAAAACGGTTTGGCGGCACAAACGCTCGGTTTTGTCAATAACGACGGCGTGGGACAATATGGTATAGAGCAATATTTGAACGAGGAATTGACCGGCACATCGGGACTTTTGCAAAGTGTGACTGACGTGCGACGTATTCCGCTGACTATCGGCCAACATGACGTGCGCGTGGCGGCGAAAAACGGCGAAAACTATGTTTTGACGATCGACCGAAATATTCAGGCGCAGGCCGAAACGATTCTCAAAAATGGCTTGGACAGAGTGAGCGCGACCAAAGGCAGCCTGGTCGTGATGGATCCGAACACCGGTGCGATCAAAGCGATGGCGAACTATCCGACCTACGAACCAGCGCAGTACAACAAAGTTACCGATGCGGCGGCTTTCCAAAACCGTGTGGTTGGCGACGCGTTCGAACCCGGTTCGGTGATGAAATCGCTGACGATGGGCGCGGCGCTGGACAGAGGCGTCGTCGCGCCAGATACGACATTTCTGAATGCCGGCTGTATCCAAATCGAGGATGCGAAAATCTGCAACGTTGACCACACGACTGATGGCACAAACGTCACAATGTCAAAAGTTTTGCAATTGTCGCTGAATACCGGGGCGATTTTCGCGTTGCAGCAAATGGGCGGCGGTTCGGTCAACACGACGGCGAAAAATGCGTTGTACGAATATTACACCGATCATTATCGATTTGGCGAAAACACCGGCGTCGAAGTTTCCGGCGAAGCGGCCGGTACGATCATTTCGCCCGACAACGCGGAGGGCGGCGCGGTGCGTTACACCAACATGACGTTCGGTCAGGGCATGAATGTGTCGATGTTGCAAGTTGCGGCGGCGTTTTCGGCGGCCATCAACGGCGGTACGTATTATAAACCAACGATTATTGACGGCACGCTAGACGACAGCGGCAACGAAACTGCGAAAAATCCGACGGTGGTGGCGCAGAACGTGCTCAACCCGACAGCCAGCGAAAATTTGCGTACGATGCTGTATGATGGGCGATTTGCGAACGGCGGCAACACGCTAGACCGCGGTTATTACGTCGGCGCGAAATCTGGTACAGCCCAGTGGTACGATCCGACGATCGGCGGTTATTCGACAACGCAGTACATCGGTACGTATCTGGGATACGTGGCGGACGCGACACACTCGCCAAAATATGTCATAATGATTCGCGTAGATGACGCCAAACTAGGTGGCGACGCGACGGCGGGTTCGGCGGCGGCCAGCCCGATTTTTACCGACATGAGCAACTGGATAATTGATTACGAAGGAATTTCAAAATAATGGATGCAAATACGCTCTCGATTTTGACCGACGAACTGGCGAAAATGTTTATGTTGGGCGCGGGCGCGTTTGGTTTGGCGATGGTTTTGACGCCGTTTTATACGTTTTTTGCGTACAAATATAAGTTTTGGAAACAGCAGCGCGAAACCGACACTTCGGGCAAAAAAATCGAAATATTCACGAAACTACACGCCGACAAATTCAAACGAAACATTCCGACGATGGCCGGTTTGGTTTTCGTGATTGCGATTTCTGTTGTGACACTGCTGTTCAATTTGGATCGGGCGCAAACCTGGCTGCCGTTGGCGGCGCTGATTGGCGGCGCGTTTGTTGGTTTGATCGACGACATTATCAATTTGCGTAGTCATGGCAAAGGCGCGGCTGGCATGCGTAGCTGGGTAAAGTTCACGCTAATCGCGCTGGGCGGTTTGCTGCTTGGCTGGTTTTTCTTTGCGAAATTGGGCGCTACAGCGGTGTATGTGCCGTTTGTCGGCAATTGGGATCTGGGTTGGTTTATCATTCCGATTTTCGCGTTCATCGTGGTGGCAACCGGCAACGCGGTCAACATCAGCGATGGGCTGGACGGATTGTCGGGTGGACTGCTGTCGACGGCGTTTGGCGTTTTCGCAGTCATTGCGTTGCTACAAGGTAATTTCGGTATCGCCGGATTCTGTGTGACGATTCTGGGCGCGTTATTGTCGTATTTGTGGTTTAACATTTATCCGGCGCGGTTTTTCATGGGTGACGTTGGTAGTTTCGCGCTGGGTGTGGCGCTGGGCGTGGTAGCGATGCTGACGAATTCGTTGTTTATTCTGCCGGTGATCGGTATTGTTTTTGTGATTGAAGCGGGTTCGTCGCTTATCCAAATCATTAGCAAGAAATTTTTCCATCGCAAAGTGTTCATTTCCGCGCCGCTGCATCATCATCTAGAGGCGAAAGGCTGGCCGGAGACCAAAGTTACCATGCGATTCTGGGTGATCGGCAACGTGGCGGCGGTGTTGGGACTGATTTTGGCGTTGGCTGGCGGGAGCGTCAGTTAGATGGCATATGTCAGTGGTGGGCGACGTCGGCCGTCGTCGATGGCGTCGACCAAACCGCGTCGTAGCAAACTAGCCGCGACCGAGATTGGCAGCGCTTTGTTCGACGCTGGCGGCAAATTGAAATTGGGGCGCAAACACCGGCCGGATTATATTTTGGTGGTGCTGATCGCGGCGATTGCGCTGACTGGGTTGGTCGTGTTGTTTTCGATTTCGCCGGCAAGTGTGGAGACGATCAACACTGGCGGCGGGCATTCGTTGGATCAGACGCATTTTATGCAGCGGCAGATTCTGTATCTAGTGCTTGGTTTCGCAGTGTTTTTCGCGGTTTCGCGGATTCCACTGGATTTTTGGCGGAAATGGGGCGCGAAAATCTTGATCGTGGCGTTTTTGCTATGTTTGTTTTTGTCGATACTAGGTTTCATGAATTCAAGTTTGGCGGTTTGCACACTGGGCGCCTGCCGTTGGTACAATTTGGGCGGGTTGGGAACGTTCCAGCCAGCTGAGTTTTTGAAGTTCGGGTTGGTTATTTTCTGCGCTGGATTTTTGGCGACACGCGCCGCGAAAAACAAATTGGATTCGGTTCGTCAAACGCTGTTGCCGCTGGCGATTGTGGTTGGCTTATCATTGTTTGTCATCGTGATTTTGCAAAAAGATTTGGGCACTGGCGTGGCGCTGGTGTCGATCACGCTGGCGCAATTGATCATTTCCGGTGCGCGTTGGCGAACGATCGGCGTGGCGTTTGCGGGCGTAGCGGCGGCGGCTGTGGCGTCGATTATTATTGCACCGCACCGCATTGCACGTGTGTTGACATTCATCGGCAGCGATTCGTCGACGGAAAGCGCCAGCTATCATATCAACCAATCGCTGATCGCGCTCGGTTCAGGCGGGTTTTTCGGAAAAGGTTTGGGCCAAAGCGTCCAAGCGTTCGGCTGGCTACCCGAAGCCGTCAACGATTCGATTTTCGCAATTTTGGGCGAAAGTTTCGGTTTCGTTGGGCTGGTGGCGATTTTGACGGCGTTTTTCGCACTGTTATTTCGGGTGCTGCGCATGGCGGACTACTTGGAAAACATGTTTTTGCGATTGTTCGTGGCGGGCGTTTTCGGTTGGCTGAGCGCACATTTGATCATCAACGTCGGCGCGATGATCGGCGTTTTGCCGCTGACCGGCATCACGCTGCCGTTGCTCAGTTTTGGCGGCACCAGCATGGTGTTTATTATGGCCGGATTGGGTGCGGTTTTCGCGATTTCGCGCTATACTAGTCACAGGAAATTAAAGCAAGAACAAAGGACAACCACCAGTGAAAGTTCTCAGCGTCGGCGGGGGGTCGGGCGGACACGTTACGCCGGTCGTCGCGGTTATTAATGAATTGAAACGGCGTGACTCGCACGTCGAAGTTCGATTCGTGTGTGATCGGAAATTCGCGGCGCAATCGCGGGAACTTTTCGAGGATTTGGACGTGCCGGTTTCGGTGGTGGTTAGTGGCAAATTGCGACGCTACGCCAATTTGACGTGGCGCGATCACGTGCGACATATTTTCAAAACATATCTGCGAAATGTGTGGGACATGGTCAAAGTTGGCGTTGGCTTTTTGCAAAGTTTGATCAAGTTTGCGTTTTGGCGGCCCGATGTGGTTTTCGCCAAAGGCGGCTTTGTTTGTTTGCCGGTTGGTTTGGCGGCGAAAATTTGGCGGATTCCGCTAGTGATTCATGATAGCGATTCGCATCCGGGTTTGACAAATCGGATTTTGGCAAAATACGCGACGGCGATTGGCACTGGGTCGCCGACCAAATATTATCCGTCGTATCCGAAATCGCGTACCAAATTTGTGGGAATTCCGGTACGTTCGGATTTTCGCAAACTTTCAATTGATGAAAAAAAGCGTGCGAAAAAGCAGTTTGGTTTCGATAGCGAAAAGCCGCTCGTTTTGTCGATGGGCGGCGGTTTGGGCGCGGCGGCGATTAACGATGCGATGATGAATATTGCGCCGTTGGTTTGCAAAAACGGTGTGCAGATTCTGCATGTCACAGGGCAAAAAGATTTCGTGCGCATATCGGGAATGATTCCGCAAATAAACGGGTACAAAATCGAGATGTTCATTAGCGACGACGTGGCGAAAATCATGGGCGCGGCCGACGTGGTTGTGACGCGTGCCGGCGCGACGACTTTGGCAGAATTGGCGGCACTGGGGTCGGCGGCGATTTTGATCCCAAGTCCGTATTTGGCTGGCGATCATCAGACGCAAAATGCCAAAATTTATGTCGAGGCCGACGCGGCGTTGATGGTTGACGAGCGGTCGCTCGGCGATGGCCAGACGTTGTTTGATGCTGTGATGAAGGTTTTGGGCGATGACGATTTGCGAAAAACTTTGGGCGAGAATTTGTATACGTTTGCGCGGCCAAACGCGCTGGACGATATGGCGACAATGATAACAGAGGCGGCGCATGCTGCGTAAGAAAAAATCTGAGCCGGTGCGGCGACGCTTGTCCGAGGATGCTGACGAATCGGTGGCATTTCAACGCAGTCGAACGATTACGGGCAGCGCTTCGTCGAACGTTCGCGCCAGCGCCGAAAACCGTGGCGAGTTGAAATCGCAGCGAATTCGCGAACATGAATCGCGCTTGGTCAAGCGCCGCATCGGCATGTTCATCGGCGTTTTGATTGTAATCACGCTGGCAATCGGCGCGTTGTTTTCGCAGTATATCGGCGGATTTTCGAATGTGACGTTTGGTGGCGGCACGATCATGACGCAGCCTGATGCCAAAACTTACCAGAAAATGGCCGAGCAATATTTTGCGAAAAAGCCGTTGGAGCGTTTCGCGTTTGCGTTTCACGCTGACAAATTCAGCGCCTATATGCAAGACGCCGCACCAGAGGTCAAGACAGCGACTATTCAGCAAAAGCCGTTTGTCGGTTCAGAGTTGACTGTGACGCTACGCGATCCAGTGGCGGTGTGGCAGGTCGGCGACCAAAAAAGCTACGTCGACGACAGCGGTGCGGTTTTTGCGAAAAACTATTTCGGCGAACCGGGCGTTTCGATCAGCGACGAAAGTGGCGCCACGGTTGACGGCGGTGCCATCACCTCGAGTCGATTTCTGAAATTTGTTGGCCAAGTGATTTCCGGCGTGTCCAGCGCCGGCGGCGGCACGGTCAACCGTGTGGTAATTCCGTCGGGCGCGGTAAGATATGTCGAGTTTTATGTGGTCGATCGGGCTTATCCGATCAAAGCCCAGATTGATCGCGATGCGACGTCGCAAACGTCGGACATCGTAAATATGTTGAAATATTTGGACGAGCGGCAGATTTCGCCGGCGTACATCGATGCGCGTGTCGAGGGGAAGGGGTATTGGAGGTAGGCGGCGGCGCGTGTTGTTTGGCAAAAGCCAAGCTAGGCGGAACATGCTCCACGCGTTAAAATCTTTTTGTTAAGTGGCAATTTATTTTAGTAGAGATAGTGATAAAAGTAGTGTTCTAAATTTGTTCTATATGATATGACGCGTACAGTATGAAAAGGGTACAAAAGTATATAAAAATATAAAATACATAAAAAGCAAATGCCGCACGGACAAACAAGCGGGAAGAGGAAATAATATAATAAAACAACAAAATTGCAAATATGCAAATGTGGAAAACTTGTATATAAAAAGCGTGACATTTTTGACTACAGTCCGAAATCGCGGCGCACAAAGTATGTGTAATCGGCAGTTAAATGGTGTGAATGCGAATAATTATGTGCGAAAATGCGATAGTGAAAATGACGAAGCGCCCTTTGACAGATGGCACGCGTCGTCAATTGGTTGAATTGTGATGTGCGGATGTGTATACGGGATATGCTCGAGACCTATTTGTGCTGTATCTTAGCGCGTCGCAAAAGATATATTGTGCGACACGATACATTACACCAAAAGACGAATTACAATGCGTCCCCACTACGCATGTTTCGACCAGTTCGCTCGTCCGAATAGTTTTGGAATTAATTTTTAATTGGAAATTCGCCTGTCGCGCTTTTGTGTTGTTTGTCTTGGTGTTTTTTACAATGATTTGCGGTCACTTTGGTTTTCTGTTGATACATTACAATGAATGTTCTATATATGTTCCCATTGTTGTCTTGCTTATTGTAAATTCGAAATATTTTATAATTAAGAGTTCGCCCAGGAATAGGACAGCTAGGCTTGGGCGAAATGCTTTCGCAAGATCGCCCAAGCCTAGCTCGGTCATTCAGCGGCTAGCGCATAGTTATCTTCGTGTGGAAGATCCTTGCGCATCTGGTGCCAGCCCCGAAAGTTGCCAGGCTGCCACGGATTGGCGCGTGTGCTATCGCCGCCGCATCTTTCGAGGTCGAGATCTCCAGGCCTGAGATCGAGCGGTCGCGCGACATGCTCGAACGGCGACATATGCCCAAGGCCCGCGAGCCGGTCGCACAGTGCAAGATCCTTCTCGACGTCGATGTGATCGGTGCCGTGCGTCATGTAGCTGACGCGGGTGCAACGCGCGACCGACATTTTCTTGAGTGTCTCGATGTTGTACTTCTCGCGCTCCTCGGCCAGGACGTATGGCATGTGCCATTCGCCGTAGTTGACCGGCTGAGGCTGAGACTCGTCGTACAGCTCCTTCATCATTTCGGCGATCAGGCGGATTTCGCGCTGGGCGGCCGGATGGCAGCGCAGTGCGAAAAAGTTTCCCCACTCAGTCGCAGTGATGATGACGGTATGCCACATGAACGGCTCAATCAGACGATTCGCCAGACCCTTGTGGACGTTCAGCTCGGCAAGAATCAAAGCCCGGTTGACTGCGTTGTCGCACGCGGCGATCCAGCTGCGAACTGCACTGTCGTGGTCGCTGCCGGACAGCGGTTCGGCCGCCTGCATGCCACGTTGGTTTGCGCCAAACTCATCCGGGATGAATGGGTCGGACATGACGCGATCGAGCATTTTTGCAAACGGAATCGCACGCGACGACGCCGAATTTCGCGAAAAAACGCGATGCGTGTTGAACTCTGCGAGCACGATGCGCGGAAAAGTGACCTGCATCGTACAGAGTCGGACGCCGTCAGGTGAAATCGAGTCAAGCAACATCTTGGCTTCGTAAGCCATGATATCTCCAATCGTGAACAGGGCGAACTCTTAATGTTCTGCCCACCTGTGAACAATTAAATCAAGAGAGAGAGTTTTGCAAGAACAAGCGGTTTGGATTTTGCAAAAACCACAACAGGGCATGAATCCCCTGTTATGACTTCCCTATTTTTGCGAAAGATTATTTACGGCCTTTTTTCCGATTCTGCCGCTGCTGCTTTTTCTTTTTCGCAGCGGATTTTTTGACAGTTGGTTGTGACTTTTTGGCTTTGAAATCAGACGAATCGCGGGTTTCGGCCAAGCCGATTTCGTTAACACCTCGTTCGACGGCGTATTCAGCGGCGCGGGTCAATTCGCTGTCGTATTCGTCGTCGGTGACTTTGGCGGGTTCGACGTCCTGTTTGCGGATGTGGAACACGGCGCGTAGCACTTCGGATTGCAACGATTCCTGCAAAGAATCGAACAATTTTTGCGATTCGCTACGATATTCGACCAGCGGATCGCGTTGGCCGACCGATCGCCAGTGAATGCCTTCGCGCAGGTGCTGCATATTTTCCAAATGTTGCATCCACAGCACGTCGAGAATTTGCATATAAACTTCGCGCTCGACGCCGCGCATCAGATCGACACCGATTTCTTTTTCCTGTTTTTCGTACAATTTCGCAACTGATTTCTGGGCGTTCTCGAAGCGTTTGCGGTCGTTTTTGACGTCGCCGATTTTCTCGATTTGTTTGGCTGTCAGCGGGAAAATTTCCTCGAACGTCTCGGCAAATTTCGGATTGTTTTTGGTCGGCAAGGCGGTTAAATCCGACAGTCGCGCGTCGATCAAACGCTGGATCTCCGGCTTGATATCTTTGCCTTCCAAAATCTTGCGGCGGATTTGGTAGACGACTTTGCGGTGGCGGTTGATGACGTTGTCGTATTGGACGACGTTTTTTCGCGTGTCAAAGTTGTAACCCTCGACGCGTTTTTGCGCTGCTTCGAGCGTTTTGGACACCGCTTTGTTTTCTATGGCTTGATCTTCGTCGACGCCCAACCGATCCATCAGCGACGCAATGCGGTCGCCTTGGAAAATGCGCATCAGGTCGTCTTCGGTCGAGACGTAGAAAATCGTGTCGCCGGGGTCGCCCTGGCGTCCGCCGCGTCCGCGAAGCTGGTTGTCGATGCGGCGCGCTTCGTGGCGTTCCGAACCGATCACGACCAAGCCGCCTTTTTCTGCGATTCCTTCGCCGAGCATAATGTCGGTACCGCGGCCGGCAATGTTGGTCGCCAATGTGACGGCGCCCTTCTGCCCTGCTTTCGCGACGATCTCGGCTTCTTTTTCGTTGTTTTTCGCGTTCAGTAATTCGTGTTTGATGCCGGCTTTCGTCAGTGCTGACGACACCAATTCGTTTTTCGCAATCGATGCCGAACCGATCAAAACGGGGCGGCCTTCACTGTTGTATTTGCGAACATCTTCGATAAGCGCTGCGATTTTGCCTTTTTCTGTTCGGAAAATCTTGTCATTGTGGTCTTTGCGCTTGATCGTTTTGTTCGGTGGAATTTGGATGACGTCCAGGCCGTAGATCTGTTGGAACTCTTCGGCTTCGGTGAACGCCGTTCCTGTCATGCCTGATAATTTGTCGTACAGGCGGAAATAGTTTTGGAACGAAACGGTTGCGAGGGTTTGCGATTCTTGCAACACCGGCACTTTTTCTTTGGCTTCGATTGCCTGGTGTAAACCTTCGTTGTAACGGCGGCCGGCCATCAAACGGCCGGTGAATTCGTCGACGATCACGACTTCGCCGTCGTTGGTGACGACATAATCTTTGTCGCGTTTGAATAACGTTTGGGCTTTCAGCGCTTGATCCATGTGGTAGACGCTGCGGACGTATTCTGGGCTGTACAAGTTTTTGACACCCAGCAGTTTCTGGACTTTTTCGACGCCGTCGTCGGTTAGTGTGACAGAGCGGCGTTTTTCGTCCAGCGTATAATCCTCGGGTTTGAGCGAGGCGGCCAGCGCGGCGAACTTGACATACATGTCGGGATTTTCGGCGGCCGGCGCGGAAATGATTAGCGGCGTGCGTGCTTCGTCGATCAGGATCGAGTCAACTTCGTCAACGATTGCGAAATTCAAATCGCGTTGTCGCAACAAATCCGGTTCCGAAACCATGTTGTCACGCAGATAATCGAACCCGAATTCGTTGTTCGTGCCATATGTGATGTCGGCGGCGTAGGCTTCTTTGCGCGTCGCCGGGCGCAGTTGTTGCATACGCTTGTCAAAGTGCGATTCGTTGACAAAATCCGGATCGTACACAAACGACATTTCATTGATAATCACACCAGTTTTGAGCCCCAGCGCGTGATACAGTGAACCCATCCAGCCGCCGTGCAATTGCGCCAAATAATCGTTGACCGTGACAACATGGGCGCCCTTCCCCGACAGCGCGTTCAAATACACCGGCGCGGTGGCGACCAACGTTTTACCCTCACCAGTTTTCATTTCGGCAACGTTGCCCTCGTGCAAGGCGATGCCGCCGATCAATTGCACGTCGTAGTGGCGCTGGCCCAAAACGCGCGTCGCCATTTCGCGGACCACGGCAAACGCGTCAGGCAAAATGTCATCCAGCGATGAGGTTTTTCGCTTGATTGGTTTGATTGGTGCGCCGTTGTCGTCAACTTTGACTTCTTCGGTTTTGGCGACGGACTTTTCCGCTTTGGTGGCGCGGGCGACTTTCTTTTTCAAAATATCGGTTTGTTTGGCCAATTCCGCGTCGCTCATTTTCGCGTATTTGTCGCTGAGCGCGTTAATATCAACAATCTTTTTCTCGAGACGTCGAAGAATCTTTTTCTGCGGATCGCCGAAAACTTTGGACAACACAGCCTGTTTTTTTACCACGTAAAACTCCCTCGCTAGGTTAAATCTGTCTCAATTATACATCGGCGACGCATATATGAAAAGAGGTCGCGAGCGTTTTCGCGGCCTCCACCAAAGTCGAATTATCGTCGTCGCAGCGATCGTTTGACGCGCGACAAAATGCCGGAATCGCGGCGGTCTTTTTTGACGTGTTCTTCTTTGTAGCGGCGAATTTGACCAAGGATTTTTTCCTCGACGATGTCGACGGCGGCCATGGCGTTCAGGGTTGAATCTTTGGCGACCAACGTTTTGTTCGGCAAAGTCAAGATGATTTCGCACTCGTATTTGTTGTCGTCCTTGCGGTCAACTTTGGCAATTTTGACGTCAGCGCTGGCCGATTGGCGAGCGTGGCGCGGAATGTAATCGATCAATTTGTCGATTTTTTTGGTAACGTAGGCTTTGGTTTTGTCATCGATTTCGTAATGGATGCCGGTAATTTCTAGATTTTCCATGTTTCCTCCTGTTGGTTCAATTATAGCGCATTTTCGCAATTGGTGTAAGCTCAGCGATGTCGTCAGCATTCAATTCGAACGTTACCAATTCGGCATTTTTCGGCGCAGCCAATTCGCGATTTTCGCCGCGAACGGACAAAAAAACCGAATCGGCAGCGATAATCGGATCCATGTGCGAAACGGCCATGACTGTTTGATCGGGAAATTTTTCGATTGCGTCGATCATGAAATCCGCAAACCGCGCCCGCATTTCATTGAAAGTTTCCCCGTTGCCAGCCGGGCGCGCGTCATAATCGCCGTTGTCGCGCGGCGTCACGTAGCTTTCTTGCCACAGTCGCAGGTTTTCCGCATCCTGCAACGATTTGCCTCTGATGCCTCCCATGCCGAGTTCGCGAATCCGCTCATCGATCGTCATCGGCGCGTTCGCAACGCAATCGTTGACCGACGCGATTGATTCGTACGTTTGGCGTGTGCGTGTCAACGGCGACACGAAAACATGCGCGATTTCGCAGGCCAGCGCCGGATGATCTTTTTGCGAACGCGCCTGTTCGCGCCCCAAATCCGTCAGCGGGAACGGCCCAACTTCGTGCGACAGAATGTGTTCGACATTGCCGGTCGACTGGCCGTGCCGCATGAAAATGAACTTCGTCATAGGATCTCCATCTCGTTCATGAACGATTGCAAAGCGATCGGCACACGCAAACGGCCGTCCGGCAACTGATAGTTTTCGATGATTGCGACCAGTGATCGCGCCAACGCGACCGCTGTTCCATTCAGTGTGTGGACGGTTTCGATAGCGCCATTTTTGCGACGAACACGAATGTTCAAGTTTCGCGCCTGGTAATCGGTGCAGTTCGAACACGATGTTAGTTCGCGATATTTCGCGTCGACCGGCGACCAATATTCTATGTCGTACTTTTTCGCGGCTGGCGCACCCAAATCGCCACTGGCGATGTTGATGACGTGATACGGAATTTCCAATTCTTGCCAGATTTCTTCTTCGATGGCGAGGATTTTTTCGTGGATATCGGCCGATTGTTCCGGCAAACAAAACGCGTACATTTCCAATTTGTTGAACTGGTGAACGCGAAACAGGCCGCGGGTATGTTTGCCGTAGGTGCCGGCTTCGCGGCGATAGCACGGCGAATAGCCGGCGTAAAACAATGGCAAGTCGTCTTCGTCTAAAATTTCGTCGGCGTGATAGCCGGTTAGCGGCGCTTCTGCGGTGCCGACCAGCATCATGTTTTCGCCGTCAATGAAATACTCGTTCGACTCTTTGTCGGACTTTGGCGCAAACCCCGCACCCTCGGCGGTTCGTTGGTTGACCATATGCGGTACCGTCATGAATGTAAAGTTTTTCGCAATCAATTTGCCGAGCGCAAACTGATAAATCGCGTTTTCGAGCAGCGCCAATTCGTTTTTCAAGTAATAAAATTTCGCGCCGGCGACTTTCGCACCGCGTTCAAAATCCAACCAATCACGTTTTTCGCAGAAGTCGACGTGGTCGATCGCGCCCGATTTTCGTTCGCCCCACGTGCGAATTTCGACGGACAATTCTTCGCCGCCGATTGGCACATCGTCGGCCATGACGTTCGGAATTCCCATCATGATTTTCGCAAAGTTTTCATCAGCTTCGCGCAGCCGATTTTCGATATGCGAAAGTTCGTCTTTGATCAATTTTCCCTGTTCAATCAATTCCGGCGACGGTTTGCCGCCTTTCATCTGCGCCGAAATCGCGTTGCGTTTTTCGCGCAGCGCATCGGTTTCGCCTTGCAAATCGCGTCGCGTTTTGTCCGATTCTAGCAATTCGGCGATGTTGACGGCGTAACCTTTGTTTTTCGCGGCTGTCTGCACCGCATCGGGATTTTCGCGGATGTATTTGATGTCTAGCATGGTTTGATTATAGATGATTTGGGGTGGAGTTGCTAGGCGAACGGTGGTTGTTGACATGTGCTGTGAAAAGTAGTATAACGATTGTAGGGTCAGCCGACTCTGGCGTGCACTTCTACCATTGGAGGTTTCTCATGGCAAGCAGAACGAAGCGGCTTGAAGCGGCGGGTTGGGACGTCAGCAGCGCCCGCAAAGCTCGCCGAGATAAGGAAGGGCGAGATCGCGCGGTTCGTGCGTGCGAGCAAGCCCAGCGAGACGCTCAGCGGCGAAAGCGAGAAAAAGCTAGCATGGAGGCGCGGAATGCTAGGAAGTGGGCGCAGCATCACAAGGAGCTGTAGCATTCTGCCAGAACGCCCCGCCCCGCGCCGGTACAATCCGGCGCGGGGCCGCAACATTTCTGGGCGCATGATACTAGATATTGACCGTTAGCAATTATTATGATAAAATTACAGGAGTTTTCGCTGATGCAAATCGCGAAAATGTTCATCGACAAGCAGGCGTGAACGAACTGAGCTTTCGCAGAGCTACGCAACGTTCTGTGGGTTTTGCGAAAGCCCGAGTTCTATCAACGAGGAGCAAAACAATGACCGCAGGACTGATTTCTATCACGAAGATCGCCGACGACAAGGTGGCGATCGCCATCATGACTCCAAGCCCTGACCGTCTGGGCATCAAATGTCCGGGTATCGAGTTTACGGTCGACGATGTCGACTTTCTCGAACGGTGGGCCGGTGTCAAGGCCGCTGGCCGCGAATATCTTCCAGGTCCCATCATCCATGTGGAACTAGACATGCCGAAATCTCGATGGGCGCGTGAGCGCCGATTACTCAGGGATAAAATAGAACTTTTGTTTCTGAGCGTCGCTCAAGCCATGCGCATCGATGATGCTCTAGGCGAGTTCAGGCGCTCGCCTGGCGAGCGTCTGGCGTACACATTCAAGAGTGAGTCGGTCACATGACCAATGACTTACTTCGACACAGCGGCGGCCTCAAAACCGCCGCTGTGTAGCCCTCTATCCTATCGCCTGCTTGTCACTCTCAACGAAATCCAAAACCCGCTACGTTTTCGCAGCGGGTTTCATTGTGTCATTCGCTATATTGCACATCGCCGCCGTTGATTTCGCGAACGAACGGGCCGGACAGCTCGACACGCAGCTTTTCGGGGCAAGTTTGGCCGCAGAGCTTTCGCCAATCGTCGGCGATTTTTATGTTGATTGTGCCGAGGTTTTTGTCATCAGTTTTGTTGATCGTGATTGCTGATTTGGCTGACCATGACGACATATTGTCGACGGAAATGTTTTCGTGTTTGCCTGCGCGATACGCGATTTCGACGTCGCTCGGTGCGGTGACTTTGACTTCGTCGACGGTGTACGCGATGTCGGGATTGTAGACGCGTTCGATTTTGTGCCACGTTTGCTGCGCGGCTTCCTGGCCGGTTGCGAAAAACCAACTGACGCCGGTGCTGACGCCAGCGATACCAGCGACAACACAGATGATGACCGATGCGACCAAGGTTTTGCTCAGCCCGCCGCGGAACTTACCCGCAAACGACACCAGCGCCAAAACCAACCAAATGACCGCGAACGAAATCCCCGCCACCAGCCCCAGAATCATCGTCGCGAACATCAGGAAATTTCCCGCCCAAGTGCCAGCCACGATCGCCGCGTTCAGCAGCGTCACGCCGCCGATGATCGTGCCTGCGAAAACGCCAATCGCCGCGAGCAGAAATCCAATGCCGATCAGCACCAAAATAGCGCGCAAGATCGTGTGGCCGACGCGCGGGCCGGATGTTTTGACGGCTTCGGTGGTTTTGTGGCTAGCGGAGGCAGCTTTTTCGCTGGCGTCTTTGGCGATGTCGCTGGCTTTCCCGCCGAAGTTTTTCGCAGCTTCTTTGATCGAGTCGATGTTGATCGGTTCGCCGCGCATCTCCAGTTTTTCGGACGCGGTTTTCGCGGCTGGCGTGACAATCCACATTACGATGTAGGCCAAAATCGCGAAACCGCTTGTCAACGGAATCAAGATCAGGAAAATGACACGCCACAGCACGACGTCCCAGTTGGTGTAGGCCGCCAAGCCGGCCGCCAAACCGCCCAAAATACCGTTGTCTTCGTCGCGGTAGAAACGTCGGCGTGGTTTGTTTGAGTCGACATTTTCATTCGCGGCGTCGGATTCGTCGGCGAAATCGCTCGGTTCGCCGAGTTGTTTGCGAATCGCCGCGACGTCGGCCGATGTGATGACGTCGTCTTTGGCGACGCCGCGGCTGGCCAAAATTTCCGTCATGCGAATTTCGATGTCGTCGTAGACGTCGCTGTCTTGCCCCAATGATTTTTTGATCTCGCGGCTGTATTTGTCCAATTCTTTTTTCGCGTCGATATCGATGCTATAGGCGATTCGCGCGACGTGAATGCGGGTAATTTCGTTCATTATTTTTCTCCTGCTCCTTTCGTTGATGATTTTTGCGGTTGCGCGGACTTTTCTAGATGTGAAATTGTTTTGTTAAGGCCAGCGATGTTTTTCGCCAACTTTTCGCGCACAATGTGGCCGAAATCCGTGATCGAATAGTATTTTCGCGGCGGCCCCTGCTCCGATTCTTGCCATTCGTGTTTCAGTAATCCGTCGCGCAGCAACCGCGCCAGCAGCGGATAAATCGTGCCTTCTACCACTGTCAATTCGGCGCCCTGCAGCCCGCGAATAATGTCGGACGCGTACATCGGTTTTTCGGTAACCAGCAGCACGCAATAGCTGAGCATGCCTTTTCGCAACTGCGTCGCCAATTGGTCTGCGTAGGCGTCGGCGTTGTAAATTGGTTTGTTATCCATAGTTCTATGTTATACAAGGTATTTTGAAATGTCAAATGATTTATAAATTTATTGATGGAGTTGTTGATTTCTAACGTAACTTCAACTCATTATCATTCGGCGTTTTAGCCGCAGTACCAGCGGGTTCAAATGATGGCGGTTTCGGAGCGGTGTTTGCGGACTCGCCTGTTGATGCGGATTCCTCTGGCTTTTTCTTGCGCGTGCGGGTGCGTTTTCGCTTCTTTTTCGCGGGTTCGGTCGCGTTGGGAAAAGTCGACGAATCGCCCATCATCGACAAAACAGTTTGCGGTTCGGCGTTGCCGCTGGGTGCGACTGGCCGCGCGGCGACTTGCGGGTTGACGCCCGGCCGGGTTGCGGCTTGCACGCGGGCGTCGGCGCGTTGGGCGGCGCGGCTTTGCAAGTTGATCGGCACGGCCAACTGGCCGGCGATTTCCTGTTCGATGTCCTCGCGGCGGCGGGCGAAATTCGCGCGTGTATTGTCGATGATTTGCGGCAGATAATCGGTTTGCGCCGGCGGCAATTTCAGCGTTGTGGCGCTAAATGGTTGCGTTTTCTCGCCTTTTATTACCATGTTGACGATAAAGTGGCGGTTGTTCATTTGCAGCAAATCGCCCGGTTCGAATTGCGGTTCAAACTGCTTGGCCAGCAGCGGCGAGTCGTCGGCCGACACGCGCATCGAAATCATCGTGCCGACGTTGCCGAACACGGCGTCGCGAACACTGTCGGACATCTGGGAAACGTATTGGTTGGCGACGGTCAGGTTCAGGCCGTATTTGCGGGCTTCGGATAGAATCACCGCGAAACTGTCGGTGGCGAAGTTTTGGAATTCGTCGACGTACAGATAGAACGGCCGGCGATCCTCGACGTTCGGGATGTCGGATCGGCTCATGGCGGCTAGCTGGATTTTGGTAACGAGGAATGAACCCAGAATCGCGGCGTTGTCTTCGCCGATCAGACCTTTGGACAAATTGACGATCAGGATTTTGCCTTCATCCATGATTTTGCGGATATCAAAGGTTGATTTCGGCTGGCCGACGATGTTGCGAATAATCGGGTTGGCGACGAACGCGCCGACTTTGTTTAGCACTGGCGCGACGGCTTCGGCGGCGAATTTGTCCTGCCACGAGGCGAATTCGACGCGCCAGAATTGCAGCACCACGGTGTCTTTGACTTCGTTTAGCACCTTTTCGCGAAATTTTTTGTCGGTCAACATGCGTGTGATGTCGAGCAGCGTGGTGTTCGGGTATTCTAGCAACGCCAAAATCGCGTAGCGCAAAATGTATTCTAGGCGCGGTCCCCAGCTTTCGCCGAACATGCGTTTCAGTACGCCGATGATTTCCGACGAAATGTTGTTTTTCTGCGACGGATCGTAGACTTCCATCGGGTTGAATCCCAGCGGATAGGCGGTGTCGGCCGGGTTGAAATAGACGACGTCTTTGATGCGTGACGGCGGAACGAATTTCAAGTTGTTGATCGCGAAATCGCCGTGCGGGTCGATGATGGCGTAGCCTTGACTGTGATAAACATCAGACAGCGCGAACAGTTCCAGTAAACCAGATTTACCGGTTCCCGTTTGTCCGATGATGTAGACGTGGCGTGACCGGTCCGATCGAAACATGCCGAATTGTTGCTGAATGCCGCGAAAATTGGTCAAGCCAAAAGCGCTGATTTCGTCGTCATTTGTGCGGTCTCCGGTCAAAACTGGCAACTTGGTCGGCGGTTCGGCGGTTTTGGAATTCGCCCACACGATGTTTGGCGTTTCGACGTTGGTATGTGGCAAGTGAAAAACCGACGCCAATTCCTCGATATTCAACACAAAACCGCCATTCATGAAATAGCGCGAAGTGTATTTTCGCAAATCCTCGCGGTTGAACGACGGGTTGCCGGCCATTTTGAAGCCGTTTAGATTGGTCGAATTGAACTGTTTGAACGCGCCGACGATCGACTGCATTTGCATTTTAGCGGTGGTCTGGTCGTTGCCGAGATATGCCAGGCGAATTTTGACTTGGTAGCCTAGTTTCTGCGATTTCTTCTCGGCCTCGGCGATGCGCGTTTTGTTGCGTTCGGACAATTCGTGCGTCGTGGTCGAACCGGGGCCGCCTTCTGGCGGTTTCCACAGTGCTTCTAGTGCTTGGATGAACCAAATCCAGCCTCCGTTGGTCGTGGTCGTGCCGCGGCCGGCTTTGATGCGTTCGACGAATTTGGAGCTGCGCGAATGCCAGTCGTCGGCGATCGGACGTGCCAAAATTTGCACCCAAACTTCCTCCGTCGATCCGTTCATTTTGGCCAGCGTCGCCGTGATGCCGGCCAGCGGGTCAACTTCAAATGATTGAAAGGTTTTGATCGGCAGCATGTCGTTGTCGGTCAAATTTAGTTCCGCCGTGGCGACCACCAAATGATCGTCGGCCTTTTTCGCGTAATCGTCGTCGGCTTCGTGGATTTGGACGGTCGGATATTGGGCGTAGATCTGACCTTCGACAAAGTTCTGCAAATGTTTCGGTACCCACACATAAAACCGAATCATATTGCCGATTGAGGCGATTTCGAAACTGATGTGTTCTTGCAGGCCGCCAGTCATTCGCAGCTCGGTTCGATCGCGCAAAATGCCGTGCAAACTGGCGAAAAGTTGTTCGGCCGCCAACTCTTTCTTGTCGTTATTTCGCGGAATTTCCAGAGATAGCAGAACGTGTTCGTGAGTTTCGATAACTTTGACTTTTCGATAATTTCGCCACGTCAAAAACGCCAAAACCAACACCATCGGCACCCAAATGTACCACTGCAGAAAGAAATTAAAAATCCAACTAATCACGCTGCCCTTTCGATGTCGGTGTGCGCGAGGTTGATTGTTTTATTAACATCATATTTTATTATCTCATGTCAGGGGTGAATGCGCAAATGCTAAGTTGGACGCGCAGACACCGATTACGCTTGAAATTATAGCATTTATGATATGATTTGTCAATTGGTTTTTGAGCGGAAATTGTCACGGGTTGATTCTGTCCTAGCGTTGCCTCTCCACCTCCCGCTCAAACGGCTTCGCGCCGAGAAGCAGAGACTTCTCGGGCTGCAGATGTTTTCGCAACAGATGGAGTGGCGGTTGGCGAACTCCCAAAATCCGAGTGATTCACATCCAAATTTCCTGCCGAAGCGAGGACTGTTTGAGGGCGAAACATATTGATAGTTTTCGCAGAATGCGAAAACGCACTCGCCCGAGTTCCGCAGCTTCCAGCGAAATCTGGACGTGAATTACATCGTGATTTTGGGTTGTTCGCAAGGTTTTGGGCAACTTTTTGAAAAGTTGCAAAGGAATTGCCTGGCGATGGCGAAACCATACGACGGTTGAACCGCTAGTCTAAACTATTTACAAAATCACATGGATTCCGGGTCGGAGCCCGGAATGACGCGTACTTGAGGTGCGAACTAAAACAACTTCGCCAGCTTGTCGCCCAACTTATCCGCCGTCGCCTTGTCCGTATTGCCATACAGCCCCAACCCCCAGCAATTCGTCGCGAAAAATTCGCGGGCGGTTTCGACGATACGTTCTTTGGTGATGGCGCGGATTTTGTCCGGCTGGGAGTCGAAATCTTCGATTCTTCCGTCGAAAAAGTAGCGATTCGCCAGCCAGCCGCTAACCTGCCCAACGGTTTGCATGCCCATTTGGTGGCGGCCCAGCGCGTAGCTTTTGGCGGATTCGATTTCGGCGTCGGAAATCTCGCCGTCTTGGACGCGCTTCAATTCTGAAACGATCAAGTCGAACAATCTGCCGGCTTTGTCGTGGTTGACTTTGGCGCCAAAATCCCACGACGAATTGTGTTCGCTGGCCGACGTGTCGGAAAACATGCTGTAGACCAAGCCGCGTCGGCGGGCTTCGCCAAAAATTCCTGAGTATAATGTGCCGGTCAAAATGTGGTCCAGCGCGTCCATCGCCATGGTTTCGTCGTCGGATAGTCGTCGCGGCACGTTCATCGTCCAAGCGAACGTGATACTGCCGGCGTCTTTGCGACGGATCACAAACGGCGAGAAACTGTGTAGTTCGTCAACCGGCAGCGGCGGCCGATCGCCGTCTGGCAAAACCCACGACTCTAAAATATCGCGCAGTTTGCCGAGCTTTCCCGAAAAATCGCCCGCCACCACAAATCGCAGATTCCCCGCCGTGTGTGTGCGACGATAATGCTCGCGAATGTCGGACAATGTGATATTGCTAAGTTGCGAAATCCGTTGCGGATAAGTCAGCGCGTCCTCGCCCAACTCATGTTCGACACGCGGATACAGCATGCGAAACGGTTCATCCAAATAGCCCGACAATTCCGACCGCACATTATCCAGCTCCGAATCAAATTCATCCTGAATAAACAGCGGTGCCGTGACGACGTTTTTTTGCAAATCCAAAATCCGATCCCATTCAAACCCAGCGCAACCGGCGGTGTAACACAGCGAAATGTCGGTTGTGTAAGCGTTATTTATCGCACCGTTTTTCGCGAATTCTTTTTCGAAAGCCTGCTGCGACGGAAAGCCGTTGTTGGCGCCAAATGCCATGTGTTCCATGATGTGGGCAGTTTCCCATTTTTCGCGGTGGTCGCGAACGTAGCGATAGCCGGCGCGAAAATGGAACTGGGCGCTCATGACTGGCGCGTCTGGCACGTTGATGATTAGGCCGCGCCCGCCACTTTTCAAAACATGTTCATTAACAGTATATTTCATTATTTCTCGCAATTTGTAAAATTCTAAGTTCTATTTTCGCAGATTTCGCGTCGTTTGGCTAGTGCACTTCGTCGCTGGTCACATCGCCATTCATGTCAAAGTGAATCGTGCGCGTTTTGTAGTCATTTGACAGATACGCGATCGCATACGGCTGCTGCGTGTCGTCGTCGAGCAACGCGATAATATGGATTTTCGTGACGTCGACCGGAATCGTGCCGTCGTCGATCATGGCGACAACTTGGTCGTAAATCGCCGCGAAATTGAGTGCGGAAATATCGAATTCGTCAGCGACGCGCGGCTGAACCGTCGCTGGGTGTTGCACGAATTTCCCTTCGATTGTCACATAGCTGTCGAACGTGTCGGCACCTGCGGCCGTCGGTGCTTCGATCGAAATAAAGTTGTCATGCGCGACGATTTCGGTGGCGCGGTCGCCGGGAATTTTCGCGGTCAAATATTGATAATCGTTCAGGAATTGGTCGCGGTCGGTGAAATAGTTGATATCAGGATCGGCAACCTTTTCGGCAGATTTCTTTTCCGAAATTTCAGAAATAAAGTTCCGCGTCGCCACAATATAATCGCCATTTGCCGCGTCCATATTCGCGAAAAACGTATTGCGCAGCGGATAAAACGCACCCACGAAACCAACCGCGAAAAACAGATCAAAAATGATAAAGCCGGCCAGAATTTTCGCAGCCGAAATCGGCGGTCTTTTGGGAATGCCATACTCGACTTCTAGGCGCATCTTGGCTTGCGAAATCGTGATGCCTTTTTCGCTGACGAGCTGACTGATTTTTTCCATTGGAATGCGTGGGCTGGTTCCGTCGCGCGTTGCGGCCAAAACAGCGATCGGCAGAATCCATGCCGCGTTCGCCGCGATGATGATAATCGGCGTGAACACTTCGTCGTTGTCCGTCGCGACCGACGCGACGATCGCGCCGATGAAAACGCCCATGCAAATCGCAAACAAAACCAACGCTAGCCAGCCGCCAATAATGCGTTTTGCGTCGCGTTGATAAGCCGGTTGTGTTTTGGCTAGCTGCGCCGAAACTTGATCGACGGCATTTTTCGCAGCGTCGGAATCAATCGTGATCGGGTCGCGCGTCGGATCGAATGTCATTACCAGCCGCCACCGCCTCCGCCACCCCCGCCACCGCCGGCGAATCCACCGCCCGAAAATCCGCTGCCGCCCGATGCGGCCGAACCAGCGCCGGAAACGTAGCTGGCGCTCGAAAAGTTGTCAATAGCCGATGCGAAATTCGCCGCACTAAACGCTGCCAAATTGACACCCAAATACCACGACGGAACCAGCGACGGATCGGATTCGTAATGAACCTGCAGGGCTTTTGACCACTGTTTCGTGATGCCGAAAATCACAGCATACGGCATCAGGCGTTCGTACAGTTTGATGACCTGAACTTCCTGTTTTCCGGAGCCGACCAGCGCGGTTATTTTTTCGGCACCAGCCGGAGTTTGCAGGACTTTTAGCCGCTCTGCTTCGCCGATTTTCATGTACATTTCTAGGCCGCGCAGGTATTCCAATGCCGTTTGGCCGTCCAAACTGAGCGGGTTGAAAAGTTTCGCAGCGATGAACAAAACGATAGCCGGAATGACGGCGAGCACTGGCAGCCAACTTTGCAAAGCTGTGGCGCAAATGATCGAGCCGAAAACCAAAACCGTTGCGAACGACATGATTCCGCCGCCGAAATTGATCGTGGTTTTGTAGTAGCCGTAATCTTTCCACAATCGTTGTTTCGCGGCCGGCGGGATTTTCTGTAATTCCATGGCTGATGCGGTGTTGGTGCGAAAACTTTTCATGGTGCGCGTTTCGCCGGGCTGAACGTTCTCGAAAATGGCGTTCAGAATCGCGCGGTCGTCGATCAACAAATCGTCGTCGATGCGCATGATCTCGAGGCCGTAATCTTTGGGTTTTTTGCGGCGTTTGCCTTCGACTTCGTAGATCCGAACGTAGCCACGCACCGCCAAATCGATGATTGCCGCCGGGAAAAATTTGACGCTTTTGGGCCACAGTTGCGTAGCTTCGGTCACGGATAAGCCTTTCGGCGGCAAATATTCCGGAATAATTGATTTGCCGGTTTTGGCTGGCCGGCCTTTGGCGATGACCAAAATCAAAATGACAACGCTGGCAATCAGCAGCGTGATGATGGCACCGCTTATCAAATAAAATGTCGATTGGTCAAGTCCAGTTACCGCCGCCGGGTCGAATTTCGGTTTCGCAAATGTGTTCGGTTTGAATCCGATGTCGAACGTCAGCGTTTCGCCGGAACCGACGATGATCGACGACGCGAACGTGTAGATCCTGCCGCCGTTCTCGTCGCTTTCCGTGACCTGACAATTTTTGCTGGTCGAACCGTAGCTGCCAGCCCAGCACGAAATCTTGCCGTTTAATTGCGAAACCAGATCGGCCGGAATGTGAACACGCGCCGTCACGCTATCAAATCGTTGTGACCAGCCGTCGCCGTTGACGTCCCAATAAAACTCATCGCCGTCGTCAAAATTTCGCGTCACGTTCGATGCGCTCCAACTGATTCGGTAAGTTTTTTCGCCGTGAACGTATTTGTCGGGGTTGCCGATGCGGATGATTTTCATGCCGTTTTCGGTTCGCGTGGCGTATTGGTCGTTGACGCTGTCGATTTGCAAATTGAAACTGTGCGACTGGGTTTGGCTTGACCCGGAAAACATGTATTTTTGCGGCAATGCGCGTTCGATGCCGTGATTGTTGTTGCCGTAGTCATCAAATTGAGCGACCAACGTTTCGTCGACGGTCAGATGCGAAACGTTGTTTTCGTCGCGTGTCAGATGGTAGTCAGCGTCGAAGCTTTTGAAACTGAATGAATCGGCGGCGTGCGCCGGCATGCTGGCGACAAAAACAACTGCGAAAACACTCGCAATGATTCCCAAAATTTTCTTCATGCCGTCATTATACCTGATTTTTACGAAGTTTTGCGCAAATGGTCGGCGATGTTTTTGGCGATAATCTGCCGATTTTCGTCGTTTTCGCCAATGCCATTGTCGTGCAAAGCTTGCAAAATCCGGTGATCCAAAATATTGTTTTCGGCAATTTGATGCATAATGTCGTCGGTGTCGACATCAATGACACGCAGGAATTTGACCGATTCGGAAATTTCGCGTGCCATGCGGTTCAATTCGCGCGTGGTTTTGGCGTTCGACAAACCTTGCAAAACAGCGATTGTCAGCGCGATGATGCCGACGCTGAACGTGATGATTTCGTACGTCGTTTCTAGCGCGTTGGTGCGTTCGTTTGTGATCTGCAAAATTATCGCGAACAGGCTGAAAATCATAATCAGAACCAGCGCGATTCGTGTCAGGGTTTCAACTTTTTTCATTTTTCCTCCGATGGTTTATGGCTATTGGGTGGCGCGAAAGTGACGCATCGCAGCATTTGTTTTCAATCAAATTTAACTTCCGGATAAATCCCGCGCGTTACCTCGTCGATTTCATGGCGAAGTTGCGGAAACGGCACGCCTTCGCGGCCGCTGACGCCTTCGAAAATCCAGAACATGCGTTCGCTGTGGCCATACCCGCACGCTGGCGGCATGCCGTATTCCAGCATTTCGACGAAATCAATGTCCAGCATCATCGCTTCGTCGTCGCCCGAATCGCGCAAATTCTGCTGTTCGACGAATCGCCCCAATTGGTCAACTGGATCGTTCAATTCGCTGTACGCTTTGCAGGCTTCTGTCCCGCCCAGTAGAAAATTGAATTGCTCGCTCAGACGGCGGTCGTCCGGCTGCAATTTCGCCAAAGGTTGCAAGAATTTCGGCACGTCAACCAGGAACGCTGGCCCCGGAATCTCGACGCGAATTTTTTTCCACAATTTGTCGATGCAACGCGCAACCGAATCGCTTTTTTCCAGTTCGATATTGTTTTCGCGGATTTTGGCGCCGACTTCTTCTAGTGTTGTATCGAAAACATCAATGCCAAAACGTTCGCGAATTATATCTACAAAGCTGATGCGTGGCCAATCGGTGCCGTCGCCCAAATCGACTTCCATGCCGTTCGCCAGCGTGAATTTGCGCGTTCCCCACGTTTTGTCAGCAATATAGCAGACAAAATCCTGGGTAAATCGCATGCCTTTTTCCCAATCGGCGTACGCCCAATACCATTCGATGGCGACGTGTTCGGGCAGATGTTCGTCGGAATAATTCTCGTTGCGAAAGCGCGGACCGATGTCGAAAACCTTTTCGTAGCCGCCGCCCAGCAATCGTTTCAGCGGCAATTCGTGCGAAATTCGCAGATAAAAATCCTGGTCAAGCGCGTCCATGTGCGTCACAAACGGGTTCGCGTCGGCTCCGCCAGTCGTTTGTTCTAGCACGGGGATATTGATCTCGGCGAAACCGTTTTTCAACAGAAATTCGCGCGTGGCTTGCCAAAATTTCGACCTTCGCAAATAGCGTTGGTATACGTCATTGTTCACGTTCATGTCGACGTAACGGCGGCGCATGCGCTCTTCTTTGTTCGTGAAACCGTTGCGATCGGCCGGCATTGGGCGCAATGATTTAGTCAAGATTCGCAAGGTTTTCACGCCGATCGAAATTTCGCCGGTTTGCGTGCGAATAATCGGGCCGGTTGCTTCGACGAAATCGCCCGGATCCAACAAATTCAGTTGTTTCATGCCGATCCCGGAATTCGCAGCGTCGAGCTCCGCCACGTCGTCCGCACGCAAAAACAACTGGATTTCGCCCGTCGCGTCGCGTAGTACGATGAACGCCAATTTGCCAAATTTTCGCAAAGATTTGATCCGCCCGGCCACTGTTGCTATCGAGTTTTCCAACTTTTCAAAATCAGAAATAATATCGCCCGCCATTGCGGTTCGGTTCGATTCTGCCGGATACGGGTCGACGCCCAAATCCTTCAAATCTTGTAGTTTTCGCAACCGTTCGTCGCGCAGTTCTTTCAATGTAGCCATGATTGTTTCATTCTATCTGATTTCGTGGTTGTTGTACAGGCGGGAGGGTTTGACAAAATATCATTATATGAGTATTATATGCGTAGGCAGTGAGGCTGGCGTCCAGATGGCGTTGGCTGTTGCGGTACATTGCGGAAAACTTTTTCGCAAGATTGCGAAAGGAAGTGAGATGTCGTACAACGGCGAGGCTCTCAGAGCTATCGAAACGCGAAAAGTGCGAAACGAGCAGAAGCGAATGCGGCGTGCAAGCAACTCTGAGGCTGCGAGGAGCAAGGCACGCCAGAATATGGAGCGCCGTCTCGAGCTTCAGCTGAACCGTGCCGCGAGTAGGTTTCGCAGGTCTGGGTACTCGGGTGCAATCGTCGTTAGCGTGGATTGCAAGACCGAATCTGGCTGTGAGACCTTGAAGCTTGCTGTCCGACGATTGTTCCTTATCGGGCGCAATGGGAGCGGAACAGCTTACTTTGTGTCCGCTGATGGAGCTGCACTGAGGCGAGATCGGTACAACGGCTCGTACGTGATTCTCACTCCAGACAAGTTCGCAGCCAAAGTAGCAGAAACCTGCTACCCTAGGACACATGGCATGCGGCTCACATCTTATGAGACGCGTACTACCCGTCGTTTCGCAAGGTTTGGGTTGCGTCACGTCAGCGACAGGCCAAGCGTCGTCGAGTAGCCATCTGCGTGTCGCGAGGCTCCCGGAACCCCCGGTGAGCCTCGCGA
>JAVBQO010000007.1:0-45669 GCA_031548885.1 Saccharimonadaceae bacterium (SeqCode) | reverse complement strand
CCTGACCAACCGCTACTACGTCGGCGAAGTCCGCCACAAAGGCATGTACTACACCGGCCGCCACCAACCGCTGACCGACGCCGCGACCTTCGCCAAGGTGCAAGACATCATCGCAGCACACCGCAACGGCGGCCCACGACGGCGCAAACACTGGCACTACCTATCCGGGCTGCTGCGCTGCCAGCGGTGCGAACGCGCCCTGATCTACAACGTCGTGACCGGACGCGGCGGCCAGTACGACTACTTCACATGCATCGGCCGCCACACCCACCGCAACGGCTGCGACCTGCCGAACCTGCCCGTCGAAGACGTCGAACAAGCAGTCGAACAGCGTTGGGCACGCGAAAAGCTGCCAGACACCTTAGTGGAGGACATTCAAACCCGGCTGCACGTTCAACTCGACCAACTCCGCGAAGCCAACCGCGCCGAACGCGACACACTGACCCGACGCATCTTGGCCGTCGGCGACGAACGAACCAAATGGGCCGAAGCCGCGTTCACAGATGCCATCCCCGCCGACGTCGCAGCCGCGAAACAAGCCGAACTCGCCGCACAACTGGCCAACCTCGAAACCCAGCTGGCCGCCGTGACCGACCTGACCTGCCACGACGCCGACATCGACCGCGCCCTCGCCAACATCGCCGCCACCCCCGACCGCTACGCCGCCGCCGATGAAGCCCACCGCCGACAAATGAACCAACTCTGGTTCGGGCACCTATCGATCGACAACCTCGACGGCCAACCCGTCGTGACCGACGCCACACGAACCGAACCAGCAGCCCAGTTCCACGCTGCCGCCCGCGAAATCGCTGCCGACGTTCATGACCTCGTCAACACCAACATTGCGCCGTGTGGTGTTGCCGAGGACGCGAACACGCGAACCAGCCGCCACGCTCCCTCTACCGTCCTGGCAGCCATTACCCCTGTTCAGCGCAACGCAAAACGCCCCGACCGAAGTCGAGGCGCATTGCACATGTCGTTGGTTCCAACAGAAACTTTGGTGGGCGATAAAAGACTTGAACTTCCGACCTCGTCATTATCAGTGACGCGCTCTAACCAGCTGAGCTAATCGCCCGTATTCGTTTGGTGGAGCGTCATGGACTTTCACCCACTTCGCCCCATATTCTACCCAGCGAAACTTTTCATCATTCAAAGTACCAACCCATACGACCAGAGAAAGCCATCAACTTTTGATACCTTTCTCTGGTGGAGGCACAGGGACTCGAACCCTGGACCCCCTGCTTGCAAAGCAGGTGCTCTAGCCAACTGAGCTATGCCCCCTTGTATAAGGTACGTCGAATATTGTAGCGAAAAATCTTTCGGTTCGCAAGTGCCTATTGCAATAATTCGAACATTTCGCGGTCAAGACCATCAGCGACCCTCAAGTCATCATTACTGCGTTGCGTTTTTGACAACTGTTCCGGCACCGCCACCCATGGCGTCAATTGCCATTTCTGGCGATGTTATTATTGCAACATTTTCTGGCCTATGTTGTGCAAAACTCAACGCTGCTTGCACTTTTGGCAACATGCTGCCGGGTGCAAATTGATGGTCCAGAATATGTTGGTTCATTTCGTCAACCGTCGTTTCGCGAATTGGCGTAGATTCCGGTGTGTTAAAATCCACAACGACATTCGCAACTGTGGTCAAAATCAACAGCACGCTCGCCTCGACCATCTTGGCCATTTCTGCCGCAGCGAAATCTTTGTCGATGACCGCGTCGACACCGATCAATTCGCCATTTTTTCGGACGACCGGAATGCCGCCGCCGCCCGCCGCAATCACGATCGTGCCGCTGTCTGCCAAGTTTTTGACAACTTCACGCTCTACAATATCAACCGGCATTGGCGACGGCACGACGCGACGCCAGCCTCGCCCGGAATCTTCGACAACCACCCAGCCGCGCTGGTCGGACAGACTTTTCGCAGTTGTTTCGTCATAAAACGGCCCGATCGGCTTGCTGGGGTTGGCAAAGGCCGGATCAGATTCGTCAACCACTGTCTGCGAGACAACTGTCACAACATTTTTGTGAATACCAGATTTTCGCAACTCATCGCCCAGCGCCTGCTGCAGCCAGTAACCAATTTGCCCCTGGCTCATCGCGACATCTGTTTCTAGCGGCATGGCCGGCGATTCCGGTGTCGCGCAACTTTCTTCGTGGAGCAAAATATTGCCGACCTGCGGACCGTTGCCGTGGCCGATAATCAAATCATGCCCGTCACGCACCAGCGCAACCAATTGTTTCGCGGTTTCGCGCACTACTTTTTTCTGGTCATCGGCAGAAACCGCGCCGCCCGTTTGCAGCGCGTTTCCCCCGAGAGCTACGACGATTCGTGCCAACTTCTTATCCTACCAGCGACGTGTAGCCGCCCATTGCGACCATCCAATACGTCGCGTAAACGCCGACCGCCAGCAACAGCACTGCGATAACCAATTCGGCTTTTGTAAAGACTTTTTTCGCACCAGCGCCTTTTCGCGACCAGATAAATACGAAAACACCCAGCGCATATAGAATAATCATCGTCAATAAGTATTCAACACCACCAGCGTACAGCAGCCAAATCGCGTAAATCGTACCGACCAAACCGACAATGATATTCCAGCCGCGGCCTTTTGTGCCGTGTTTCGTTGTCCACCATTCTTTGACTTGAAACAGCGCCGAAAACAGATATGGCAACAGAATCATTGATGAACACAGGCTAAACATCAAATTGTACGGACTGTCGCTAACCAGGAACGACAAGATGAAAATCTGTGTCACAACAGATGTAACAACCAATGACACCCATGGCACATTTCTTTTGGTTTCCTTTGCGAAAGCTTTCGGAAAGACGCCTTTTACTGCGGCGCGATATGGAATTTCCGTTGCGTACAACGTCCACGCCAGCCAAACGCCCGCCACCGAAATGATTGCACCCAAGTTTATCAAAGTCGCGCCCCACTTGCCAACAATGCTTTCCAATAGATACGCCATCGCTGGATCCGGCAAATTAGCCAATTCCGGCGCCGTCATGACGCCAAATGACAAAACAGTAATCAAGACGTACATCGCCAGAACTGTCAGAAAACCAAGCGCCGTTGCTTTGCCGACATTCTTGCGATTTTTGGCGCGACCACTGAACACCACCGCGCCTTCGATGCCGATAAACGCGAAAACTGTCGCGAGCATCGTGCCTTTTACTTGGTTGATCAAGTCACCCCATTGCAAACTGCCATTCTGCATCGCGGTGCCCCAAATATCAGAGTTGAATATGTCAACTTTGAACGCTGCGATAACCGCCACGATAAAAATCAACAGCGGAACAATTTTCGCAATCGTCACAATGATATTCATAAAGCTAGCGTTTTTGATTCCCGACAGAATCAACGTCACCACCAGCCACAACATTATCGAAGCGCCGATCACCGACAGCAGATTCGTGCCGTCGCCGAACACACTAAAGAAATATCCGAGCGCACTAAACATAAACGTCGCATATGCAACGTTACCGATCCACGCCGAAATCCAATAACCCCATGCGCTGTTGAATCCCATGAATTTGCCGAATCCGGTTTCGGCATATGTCACAACGCCAGCTTCCAAATCTGGGCGTTTTTTATTCAAGCTGTAGAACAGCAGCGCGAGCGAACCAAATCCGATACCCGCAATTACCCACGCAATTACAACCGCCATCGGGCTTGACCCGTCGGCCATCTGTTTGACCAAGTTGAACACGCCGGTTCCGATAATCGATCCGACCACCAACGCCGACAATGACAATAACCCGAGTTTCGGATCCTTCAGCCGCCCTTTCACATGTTCGGTAACTTTTATTTTTGCCATTTCTTTTCGTCTGCCTCCTCCGCTGTCATTCCGAACTTGATTCAGAATCCATGCGATTTGTTATTTTAACTTTGCGAAATGATAATTATCCGTTGAAAATTCCGGGCGCGAACCCGGAATCGTTGTCAAAGCGTCAACGCCATGACCGCTTTGATCGTGTGCATGCGATTTTCCGCTTGGTCAAACGCAATCGAATGACGACTGCGAAAAACCTCGTCCGTCACTTCCATTGCGTCTAAACCATATTTTTCGTGAATCTGCTGCCCGACCTCTGTTTTGGTATCGTGAAAGGCCGGCAAACAATGCATAAATTTGACGTTCGGATTATTGGTCGCACGAATCACGTCCATGTTGACTTGGTAATCCCGCAACTGTTTGATACGCTCCGCGAACTTGTCTTCCTCGCCCATCGACACCCAAACATCGGTGTAAATCACGTCTGCACCGTCAACGCCAACCAGGCTGTTCGTCACGCGAATGTCCGCGCCACTTTCAACCATGTCGTCAGTGATACTGTTCATCAGCGCATCGTCCGGCCACAATTCGTCGGGCGCGATAATCGTCAAATTCACGCCCATTTTCGCAGCGCCAACAATTAAACTGTTGGCCATGTTATTTCTACCGTCGCCGATGAACACTAATTTTGTTCCTTTTAGCCCGCCAACGTGTTCCTCGATTGTCATGAAATCAGCCAGGATCTGCGTTGGATGGAATTCGTCGGTCAAGCCATTCCACACTGGCACACCAGCATATTTCGCCAATTCCTCCACTGTCGAATGCGAAAATCCGCGAAATTCTATGCCATCGAACATACGGCCCAAAACTTTCGCGGTATCTTCGGTGGTTTCTTTCTTGCCGAGTTGAATATCGTCTTTGCCCAAGTATTTCGCCTGCATTCCCAAATCAGTTGCTGCGACCTCGAACGCACAGCGCGTCCGCGTCGAAGTTTTTTCGAACAGCAGCGCAATTGATTTGCCACGATGAATTTCGTGCGGCGTGCCGGCACGCTTCAACTGTTTGTATCCGTGCGACGCATCAAGCAGTAATCGAATTTCCTCTGGCGAATAGTTCTCCAGTGTCAGCAATGAACGACCTTTTAGATTCTGCGCCATCTAAATATCCTCCCGCACCAGCGGCATCGACATACAGCGCGGGCCGCCACGACCACGCCCCAGCTCGGCGCCCGGAACTTCGATCACTTCCAGCCCATGTTCGCGCATCAACTGATTCGACACATAATTGCGATCATACGTCACAACCACGCCCGGTGCGATCGCCAGCGTGTTCGAGCCGTCGTTCCACTGTTCGCGGGCCGCTGCAATCACATCGCCGCCGCCGCATGGCAGCAATACGATGTGATCTTTGTGTAGCACTTCGCACAACACCTCGACAATATCCTGACGGTGATCAATATCGATTTGGCCATTTTCCGGATTTCGCGACAGGATAAAAATATTCATTTTGCCGTGCGCGTCCTGGATTTCCGGGTGAATCGTGAATTTGTCATAATCGACCATCGTGAATACCGTGTCCAGATGCATGAACGCGTGCGATTTCGGGATCTCGATCGCCACGACTTTTTTGAAATCAGATTCAGCCAGCAGTTTCGCCGCCATCGTTTCGATCGCTTCCGCCGTTGTGCGCTGCGAAATGCCGATCGCCACAACCTCGCTGCTCAGCACCAATTCGTCGCCGCCTTCGATGCTGAATTTGTTGTCGCGACCATACCACACCGGAATGCCGTGGCCGCTAAATCGCGGGTGGTGCTGAATAATATACTTCATGAATAGCGATTCACGACGTCGTGCCGGATAATGCATTTTGTTAATCGTCAATCCGCCGCCGATCGTTGCCGCTGGGTCGCGCGTAAAATACAGGTTCGGCATCGGATCCAGATAAAACGGATAGGTATTGCCCAACATTTCGTGCAATTGTTTGACGCCGCCGCTAGCCAAATGCAGCTCGTCTTTGCGAACGCCCGCCATGATTTTGCGAATCATATCGTTCGTTTCCATCGACAACAAATATTCGCGGAGCGCCTGCGTCGCGCGACGATCTTCCTGTTTGGAATTTCGTAGCATTTCGTCGACGAATTTGATTTTGATTTCGTCGCCCACCAAAGCCTCGGTGACCATTTGGTCCAAATACAAAACTTCGACGCCGCGATCACGCAAGACCTGCGCAAACCGGTCGTGCTCCTGCTGTGCCACGTCCAGATACGGAATGTCGTCGAACAACAAATCCGTCAGATAGTCTGGAGTTAAGTTCTCCAGCTCGTATCCCGGCCGGTGCAGCAACACCGTTTTTAGTTTGCCGATTTCCGATGTTATATGTAACGGCGAATCGCCCATACCCACTCCTGTTTTTGTTTAATTATACGCCACGCTTATGGTAATAATTTTAGCACTTCTGCCGAGAAATACAATCGCCATTTTTACCAAAGCGTATTTTCGCAATCAAAAATCGCCGCTATCGCGACGATTCCTGATTTACAACCAATAGTGCAAGCCCATTTCAGTCATTATCTTAAGGTTTTGAAACTTTCGTCTCTTCCAAACAATCCGTAGAGATTTGGAACAAAAGTGTTTCGCAAAGTTTCAATAGAAACGAAACACGAGACCGACCTAGCTCAACATGTGATTACTCGACATGTTGGCATCATTCTCCCTAGAAAGGAGGTAATCCATCCGCACCTTCCGGTACGGATACCTTGTTACGACTTAACCCCAATCATCAAATTCACCTTAGGCCGAAATAAATTCGGACGTCGGGTGCCCCTGACTTTCATGGTTTGACGGGCGGTGTGTACAAGACCCGGGAACGTATTCACCGCAGCGTGCTGATCTGCGATTACTAGCGATTCCGACTTCATGCAGGCGAGTTTCAGCCTGCAATCCGAACTGGGACTGACTTTGATGGGATTTGCTCCGTTTTGCAACTTGGCTTCCCGTTGTATCAGCCATTGTAGCGCGTTTCTAGCCCAGGACGTAAGGGAAATACTGACCTGACATCATCCCCTCCTTCCTCCCCGTTGCCGGGGCAGTCTCGCTAGAAAAATACAACTAACGATAAGGGTTGCGCTCGTTGATGGACTTAACCAAACATCTCACGACACGAGCTGACGACGGCCATGCATCACCTGTCACCTATCCAACTAAATGAAAATTTCCTTTCGGAAATCGGTTATAGGGATGTCAAGCCCTGGTAAGGTTCTTCGTTTATCATCGAATTAAAGAACACGCTCCACCGCTTGTGCGGGTCCCCGTCAATTCCTTTATGTTTTAGCCTTGCGGCCGTACTCCACAGGCGGGATGTTTAACGCGTTAGCTTTACTACTGAAGGGGTCGATACCTCCAACAGTTAACATCCATCGTTTACGGCGTGGACTACCCGGGTATCTAATCCGGTTCGCTCCCCACGCTTTCGTGCCTCAGTGTCAGTAATGGTCCAGTAACCTGCCTACGCCATTGGTGTTCCTTCTTATATCTACGGATTTCACTCCTACACAAGAAATTCCAGTTACCTCTACCATACTCGAGTTTGCCAGTTTGGATAATAGTCTGAAGGTTGAGCCTCCAGGTTTCACTATCCACTTAACAAACCACCTACGCAACTCTTTACGCCCAGTCACTCCGGATAACGCTTGGACCCTACGTATGACCGCGGCTGCTGGCACGTAGTTAGCCGGTCCTTATTCATATGTTACCGTCATATTCTTCTCATATAAAAGCAGTTTACAACCCGAAGGCCTTCATCCTGCACGCGGCATTGCTCCATCAGGCTTTCGCCCATTGTGGAAGATTCCTCACTGCTGCCTCCCGTAGGAGTCTGGACCGTGTCTCAGTTCCAGTCTGGCTGATCATCCTCTCAGACCAGCTAACGATCGTCGACTTGGTGAGCCTTTACCTCACCAACTATCTAATCGTACGCGGGCCGCTCCCATGGCGATAAATCTTTAATCCGAAGACCATATGCGGTATTAGCTACCCTTTCGGGCAGTTATCCCTCACCTTGGGGCGCGTTCCCACGCGTTACTCAGCCGTCCGCCGCTCGTCAGCGCTCACTTTTTTCTCGTCGCTAGATTTCGCAAACGGAAAAACCATTTTGCGAAAGTAGCGTTCATCCCCTTGGAACGGATATAAAATTAAAATTTTATATCTTGGCTCCGAAGGCGACAAGAAAAAAGTGAGCCTGTTACCGCACGACTTGCATGTGTTAGGCATGCCGCCAGCGTTCATCCTGAGCCAGGATCAAACTCTCCATAAAAATTGGATCGCTAATTACTTAGTGATTCCGAGTTCCGTGATTTCTCACAAAAACATAAAAGATGCTGACGAAATTGACTTGCACTATTAATTGTAAATATGCAATCTTAACACTCTAGGTTTTACTCTCTCGCGTTAGACTGATAGACATCGTATCGCATTTGACCTGCGCCTGTCAACACTTTTCGCAAACTATTTTGTTGCGAAAAACGCAACGATCAATCCAACAGATACGCCGACCAGTCCGCCAACGAAAACTTCCAATGGTTTGTGGCCGCGTGCATAGTACGGCTGATCGATATTCGCACCCGATTTCGCAATCAACACGTCAAGCGCCTCGCCCTGTTCGCCAACCGCACGCCGCACCCGCATCGCGTCATACGCCAAAAACACCGTGAATGTGGCCGCCACTGCGAAAATCGCCGATCCAAAGCCCTCGATACAACCGATGCTCGTCGCCAACGCTACTGTCGTTGCCGTGTGTGCGCTCGGCATGCGGCCTGATTTGAAAAAGCTCCGCCACCCCACCATCCGCCCCTGGATCATAGCGATCACAACTTTCGTACCTTGCGCCAATACGTCGGCCGCAATCGCTGCGATGATATAGGGGTACAACCACTCCATCGACTAATTCTCCGTCGATTCTTCCTTCAATTCTTCGGTCTGTTCGGGAATCAATCCGACCGACGCCACCAAATCGCTGTCGTTCATTTTCATGATGCGCACACCCTGTGTGGTACGACCGAGTGTCGGAATATCCTCCAGACCAACGCGAATCGTCTGACCTTTGTCGCTGATGGCCAAGATTTCGCTAGCCGTCGCGTCCAATGCACGCACCGTGATGATATTGCCAGTTTTCGCAGTCACAACCGCCGCTTTGATGCCGACGCCGCCGCGCTTGTGCGCCGGGAAATTCGTAACTTTGGTCATTTTGCCGTAGCCTTTTTCGCTAATCACTAATAAATTTCGGCCTTCTTCGGCCAAGTCCATACCAACCACGCGGTCGCCCGGACGCAAACGAATGCCGCGTACTCCGCGAGCCGCACGACCCATCGCACGTGATTCGGTTTCGCTAAATCGGATCGCTTGACCAAACATTGTTGAAATAACAACGTCATCGCTACCAGATGACAATCGAATCCAACGTAGTTCGTCGCCATCGTCCAATTTGATCGCGATCAGACCAGATTGGCGAATATTCGCGTAATCTTTGACCGCTGTTTTTTTGATTGTGCCATTCAGCGTCGTCATAAACAGATAACCCTCGCTATCGTGATCTTTGTCCAATTTGACAATAGACGTGATTGTTTCCTCGGGCTGCAGTTGCAATAAATTAACCGCCGCGACACCTTTGGCTTGCAAGCTCGCCGCCGGAACCTCGTACGCCTTCAGGCGGAAAACGCGACCCTTGTTCGTGAAAAACAGCAGCCAGTCGTGCGTGTTGCACGTCACAAGCTGATCGACAACATCCATTTCTTTTGTCGTCAAGCCTCGTTTGCCTTTTCCACCCCTGTTTTGGCGACGATAATCAGTCATTAATGTGCGTTTAATGTAATTTTCCGTTGTAAGTAAAACAACGACGTTCTCCTCTGGAATCAATTCCTCGTCGCTGAATTTGCCGAGTTCGTGATTGATGATTTGCGTTCGGCGGTCGTCGCCGTACTTCTCTCTCATCTCCAACAATTCTGTTTTGATGATTTCCAAAATCTTTTGCTCGTCGGCCAAAATCGCTTCCAATTCCGCAATCAATTTGCGAAGTTCAGCCAATTCGTCCTCGATCGCCTGACGTTCCAAACCGGTAAGTTTGCGAAGTTGCATCGCCAAAATCGCTTGCGACTGGATCTCGCTCAGCTTGAATTTCTCCATCAAACCATTTTTCGCTTCATCGTATGATTTCGACGCACGAATCAATTTAATCACTTCGTCGATGTGATCCAGCGCGATTTTCAAACCTTCCAAAATATGCGCACGCTCTTTGGCTTTTCGCAGTTCAAATTCCGTGCGGCGACGCACCACCGATTGGCGATGCTTCAGATATTCGTTTAATATCTCCTCGAGGCCCAAAATTCGCGGCTGAATACCGTCGATCAGCGCCAACATATTGTAGTGGAAACTGGTCTGCAGCGACGTCAATTTGTACAATTGATTCAACACTTTTTTCGGGTAAGCGTCCTTTTTCAACTCAATAACCACGCGAACTTTGCCGCGTGCCGATTCATCGCGTAGGTCAGAAATCGCCACGATTTTTTTGTCTTTGACCAGATCGGCGATACGCTCGATAAGTGTTGCTTTATTTACACCATACGGCATTTCGGTAACAATTATCTGGTGACGACCTTTTTTGGTTTCTTCAATATTCGCTACGGCGCGAACGGTGATTCCGCCGCGACCGGTCAGATATGCCTGTTTCATTGGTGCGCCACCATAGACGATGCCACCGGTTGGAAAGTCTGGCCCTTTGACATATTTCAACAAATCTTCAATTGTTGTACTATCCACACCATTATCGATCAAATGAACCAACGCGTCGACCAATTCGCCGAGGTTGTGCGGCGGAATATTCGTTGCCATGCCGACCGCAATACCCAGTTGTCCGTTCAACAACAAGTTTGGCAATTTTGCTGGCAAAACCACTGGCTCCATGTTTGTGGCGTCGTACGTTGCGCGAAAATCAACCGTTTCTTTGTCGATATCCATCAACAAATCGGAACTGACACGTGCCATTCTGGCCTCTGTGTAGCGCGATGCGGCCGCCGGGTCGCCGTCCATCGAACCGAAGTTCCCTTGACCCTCGACCAGCATATACCGCATCGACCACGGCTGCGCCAAACGCACCATCGAATCATAAATCGCGCTGTCGCCGTGCGGGTGATAATTACCCATAACTTCACCAACAATTTTGGCCGATTTCGTAAATTTCGAGCTGTGACGCCAGCCGCGCTGGTCCATCGCGTACAGAATGCGGCGATGCACTGGTTTCAACCCGTCGCGCACGTCCGGCAAAGCACGATCAATAATAACCGACATCGAATATTGGAAAAAGCTGTTTTCCATGACGTCTTCGACAGTGCGAAATTCCAAGCGGTTGGAATTGGCGTCGGAGGCAGTCATTAGTTCGCCTTCGATTGGCTCGTTTGCTTCTGCTGGATTGATCTCGTTGTCGTTCATACATCACCTTCCAATTCAGATTTTAGTTTCTCCAGGACACTCTGGTCGGTTGGGCTATCAAGGTTACCACTACCAACCCATTCATAATACGTAAAGTCAGTGCCTCCATCGTTCGGCACATATTTGTACTGAACACGATACGCACCGTCAGTTTGCGCCAACGTAAATGATTCGTTCGGTACGAACTCGACAACTTTCACTTCATTCCACTCGTCGGAGTTGTATCCCCGATTTCGCAAGATCGTGCCCAATTTGACCGGTGTTTCGTTAGCAATTTCCTCTGCAATGCTGCCAAACCATTTTGGAAGGCTTGCTGAGTCTAGCGTATACCTGAACACTTCTTCAACTGGGCGATCAATATGAACTTGTAATGTATTTTCTTTCATAGCCAACCCCTAGACATCCAAATCCTCTAAATTAGCCGATCGGGCACGCGACTGAATAAAGCTTTTTCGCAACTCCACCTGGTCGCCCATCAATTTCGTAAAAATCGCGTCGGCGCGTTCGGCATCTTTGACTTTGACCTGAATCAACACGCGATTTTCGGGGTTCATTGTCGTGTCCCACAACTGCACATCGTCCATTTCGCCCAAACCTTTGTAGCGTTTTTGTTCGGAAAAGCCAGCCTGTTTGACACGGCTGTCGTTTGCGTCAACTTTCAAGCCTTCGGTTTTTCTTTTCGCAATCGTTTCGTCTAGAACTTTGTCCAGTTCGTCGTCGTCATAAATGAATACGTTATTGGCTTTGTTGCCACCTGGTTTGACCAATTCGAACAGCGGTGGTTTCGCCAGATATATGTGTCCGCCGGCGATAACTTCTGGCATATAGCGGAAGAAAAACGTCAGCAACAGCGTCGAAATGTGCGAACCGTCAACATCGGCGTCGGTCATGATTACGACGCGTTCGTAACGCAAACCACTGATGTCGAATTGGTCGCCGATGCCGACGCCCATCGCTTTGATCAGGGACACGATTTCGTTGTTGTTCAGCATGCGGTCTAGGCGTGCGCGTTCGACGTTCAGAACTTTACCGCGCAGTGGCAAAATCGCCTGGGTTTTGCTATCGCGACCAGATTTGGCGGAACCACCAGCCGAATCACCCTCGACGATGTAGAGTTCCGAGTTTTTCGGATCTTTTGACGAACAGTCGGCCAGTTTGCCTGGCAATGACATACCGTCCAACGCGCCTTTGCGGATGACGTTTTCGCGAGCTGCGCGGGCGGCTTTTCGGGCGCGTGCGGCCAAGACCGCTTTGCCGATGATTTTTTTCGCAATCGCCGGATGTTCGTCCAAATAGTAGGCGAAATATTCGTTCATTACGCCTTCGACATAGCGGCGCATTTCCGGGTTGCCCAGTTTGTTTTTGGTCTGGCCTTCGAATTGCGGATCGGGCAGTTTTGCCAATATAACCGCTGTTTGGCCTTCGCGAATATCTTCGCCGGTCAGGTTTTCTTCTTTTTCCTTTAACAAACCATTTTTGCGAGCGTAATCGTTCACGACGCGCGTCATCGATGCGCGGAAACCAACAATGTGCGTGCCGCCATCGGGGTTATATACGTTGTTGGCGAACGCCAAAACGTTTTCGTTGTAGCTGTCGTTGTACTGCACGGCGACTTCGACTATACAGTCTTCGACTTGGCGTTCGACGTAGAAAATGTCGTCATCCAGCACATCTTTACCAATGTTCAGGTGTTTGACATACGACTTGATACCGCCATCAAAGTAAAATTCGTAACGGTCACCGATTCGATGATCGTAGGCTTTGGCACGAATTCCTTTGGTTAAATACGCCTGATGACGCAGGTAGTCCAGCACCCATTTGTAGTCGAACTCTGCGAACTCCTTGAAAATGGTTTTGTCAGGATAAAACGTGATTCGTGTACCGCGCGGCATGTCGGTTTTGCCCAAGTTTTGCAAATCGCCTTGTGGTTTTCCTTCGGCGAACTCCAATCGAAACAGCTCGCCGCCATGCGAAACTTCGGCGATAAATTTCGTCGACAACGCGTTCACGACCGACGAACCAACACCGTGCAGACCCGATGAGACTTTGTAGCCGCCGCCGCCAAATTTACCGCCGGCGTGCAAAATCGTCAGCACTGTTTCCAGTGTTGATTTGCCTGTTTTTGGATGTTTGTCGACCGGAATACCGCGCCCGTCGTCAGTGACGCGACAGCCGCCGTCTTCGAGAATCTCAACTTTAACAGTGGTAGCATATCCGGCTATTGCCTCATCAACACAGTTGTCGGCGATTTCTTTGATTAAGTGATGAACGCCGTCATAACCGGTAGACCCGATATACATTCCCGGACGTTTGCGAACTGGCTCGAGACCTTCCAGCACCTGAATCTGATCGGCACCATAATCAGCATCGGTTGTTTGTTTAACCATATTCCCCTCTGTACTCCTGAGTATTTTTGAACCTCCCTATTATACCCTTTCGCGACCATTTTTTGCAAGCCAACCTGTTCCAGGCAAACATTGAACACAAAAATTATGCTACAAAATAGTTGCATTGAACATAAAAGTTATGCTAAATTATATACAAGGAGTCATATCAAAAGAAATATTATGTTTAAAAAATTGGTTTCGAATCTACCATTTAGCCCTGCGCTTGTCGGGCAGCTCGGTTTCTACGCATCACGATTGAAAAAAGAGGAGGCGGTCCGCCGACTCGGCCTAATCGTTCTGGCGTTCGCATTGGTCATGCAAAGTTTCGCGGTTTTCAACCCGCCGCAATCCACCAACGCAGCCGATCCATCAGACCTGATTCGCGGCGGCGTCACTAGCGTGAATCAAATCTTGGCCGCATATGACAACCCGAATTCGGACTACCGCGATATCGCCAACTACCTCGGCATTACGCGTGCCGAACTTGCCAACATGAAAAGCGGTTACATGAATGCCCGCGAAAAAGGTACTGGCGCTAGCGCATGGAAATCATGGGGGCGCACGCCGAAATTTAGCGCTTCACAGGGCGAAGTCGTCCACACCATTCCACTGCGAAAAGGTGGCTCCGAAAAAATGTACTCGCGGCCAAATTACCTATTCTACGCCGCGAACAAAGGCACCAAGATTCCCGTTTTTCGCGGCTATTCCGCCAAAATCGGCGAATTCACTATCATCAAACCGTGCGCAAACTTTGCCACAACCAAACTGCCGACCGGACACCCAAGCGGCAGCATCACCGCCAACTGCCAAACTATCAGCGGCACCGCCATCGACACGCGCAACTCTGATGTTCAGGTTCGCGTCCAAGTCTTCGCCGGCGGCCCTCCCGGAAAAGGCGAGCTCATCTACAACCAAGTTACAAAAGCACACAAATTCAGTTTCGCCGTTCCCGAAAAATACAAACACGCCGCGAAAGCCGTTCCAATCTACGGCGTTATGACGCCGCTGCCCGGTTATTCGAAATCAACTGTCGACATCGGTAGTGCGTCGGTTCCACCAAAATGCATCCCCGACCCCGTTGCTTCGTGCAAAGCGCTGAGCGTCAAAACCGTCGAACGCACCAAGTTCCAATTGAGCGGCCAAGTCAGCACAGCTGACGGCGCAACCGTCAGCAAATACGTTTTCAGCGTCAAAGACAAAGACGGCAAAGAAGTCTACCGAGAAGTCGTCGCTTCGAACAAAGCAGCGGCATCGAGCCAAATTTTCGAGCTAACCGGCGACGGCGAATATTCGGCGAAATTGGTCGCAGTCACCAGCCTAGGCGACAAAACCAGCGCCGACTGCGAAAAACCACTGACTGTGGTACCGCCGGAAAAATGTCCGCTCAATCCAGATCTGACAGTCAACGACGAAGACTGTAAGCCATGCCCTGACGACCCAACAATTTGGTTCAAGGATGAAGACTGCTCAGCGCAGATCGTGTACGGCAAATCCGGCATGAATTTGACCCAGAACGTTGATGTTACATCTACAACAGCAAAAGGTGGCGATCGAATTGAATATACCTTGACCGCCGAAAACACCGGAAAGGCATCGACAAAGATCGACTTGGTCGACGACCTGTCTGACGCGATAGAATACGCCGATGTAGTTGATGGCGGCGGCGGAAAGTACGACGACGCAACACACACCATGACATGGTCTCAAGTCGAATTAGCGCCCGGCCAGAAAGAAACCCGCACGATCATCATGCAAATCCGTACACCGATTTCGCCAAAGCCCGAAGGCCAAAGCAACCCGGCATCATATGACTGCCAGATCACCAACACATTCGGCAACACGCTAACGACTGCAATTGACTGCCCCCCAGCCAAAGAAGTTGAGAGTGTCGCGGCTATCCTGCCGCGAACAGGCGCAACCGAAAACATGATTTTTGCAGGCATCGCGGGTGCAGTCGTCGTGTTTTTCTACACACGCTCACGCCAGTTGAAAAAAGAAGTTCGATTGATTCGCAAAGATTTTAACGCAGGAGCATTATAATGAGCCCTAATCACGAAACTGGTCCACGAAGCCAAGAGAAGCGTTTCGAAGTCGAGAACGCGCAGGAGCTTCACGAGAAGCTGGCTAACAAATTAGAGAATCGCGCCGAGCGACCGAATGAAAATCGTGCAGAAAAAGCCGAACGAGCGCGGTTCGATGTCAACAAAAATGCACTCGAAACCGACCGCACAAACGTCGAGAAAAAAACAACGGCACCGAGCACAGCTCACGCCAAACCGAACAAACAGACCAAAGAAACCACCTACAAACACACCATGCGCACCGTCCAGAGCGAAATGAAAGCACCGTCGCGCACTTTCAGCAAAGTCATTCACAACCCCGCCGTCGAGAAAACCAGCGAATTCGTCGGCGCAACTATTGCGCGACCAAATGCAATTTTGGCCGGCAGCCTGACCGCGCTGATTCTGACGTCGGCACTATATCTGATCGCCAACCATTTTGGCTACGTTCTGTCGGGTTTCGAAACGATTGGTGCGTTCGTTATTGGCTGGTTCATCGGCCTTATTATCGATTATTTTCGCGTTGGCCTTCTCGGTCGCCGCGCGTAATTTACTGAAAAGCTCCGACTAAGCACACATCGCGTTGCGAATTTATCACTCTCCTTTGTGCGTCATGTTGCCGCGCAGATCAATCGATATCTCATCGATACCATCGTCGGCCATCGACAATTCTTCGGTCTTCTTGACATCCCGAGCAGCCTCATTCTGCCCGACACTCTCCGCGTCGGCTTGTTGTCTGGCCTGCATCAGCTGGTGTTCAATTTCCGCCTGATCGTTCGCCGTCATCATGCGCGGTTCATCAGTCGACGATTTGAGTCGAACGGTGCCACCGCTGTCTGCAAAGTTTTTGCTTATGTGCACAGAATTCGGCTCGTGAGTATCAGCCGGACGCGGCGCGGACTGTTTGACCGAAACCTCCGGTCGATCAACCATATCAGGTGCCTGCGAAATCGGTTTCGTTGCATCTGGCACGGGCTTTGTAGCAAGCGACGACGCAGTGTTCGACAGAGGCTGTTTCGGCACTGCCGATGCCGGCTTCGTCTGCTGTCGTTTGGCCAACCAGTCATCGAGAAACGACGGTGCAGCTTTGCCGTCAGCAGCAGCGGGATTTGCAGCACGCGGCGGCGTGACACTGGAATTTCGCATTGCCTCGAGGCGCTTTTTCTTGTCAGCTTCCCTTGCCTCGTCGCCCGCTCGCAAACGTTTGAATATTTCCTGTTCGACGATGCGGCGGTCTTTGCCATATTTCGCAGCCGATAGTTTTCGCAAAGCATCGGCCAATTGCGGATTCGCATGGCCCATCGGTGGCAAAAACGCCATGCTGAATGGCGATGACGGCACGCCGTTAATCATGACCGACGCCACGCCTTCGTAGTTCGGCAATTTCATCAAATCCTCGGCGTCGAACGTCGGCGTGAATTTCTTGACCATCAATTCGGCGTCAGTCGTACCAATACGAGCACAAATCACGGTACCGACGTTACCGATGACGGCTTCGCGAATTTTGTCGGTTAGCTGCGTCATAAACTGGTTGGCCACGATCAGGTTCAGTTTGTATTTTCGCGCCTCGGACATGATTGATTCAAAACTATCAGTGGCAAAGTTCTGGAACTCGTCAACGTACAGGCAAAAATCCTGGCGCTGATCCTCGGGAATATTGGCTCGGCTCATGGCGGCGGCCTGAAATTTCATGACGAACACCATACCTAGCAACTTGGCCGGCATTTCGCCCATGCGGCCTTTCGACAGATTGACCAGCAGAATCTTTTTTTCGTCCATCACTTTGCGAATATCAAAACCGCTTTTGATCTGACCCAAAATATTGCTCATCAAGGCATTTTCGAACGGCGCCCATTTCGACACCACCCACGACACAACTTCGCCCGATTCGTTTGAACGCTGCGACGCCGGCCATTCCTTGGTCCAAAAATCAAGCGCCCGTTGGTTGGTCAGATATTGCAATTTCGATTTCATGAATTCTGGGTCAACCAAAACTTTCGGGATATCCATGTATGTGCCGCCCTTGGGGTCGCTCATCAGCAGCAACGCGGCATTTCGCACGATATTTTCCATACGCGGCCCAACGATGCCAGTGTGACCAGGGTCGTACAAACTATAGAGCATGTTGGAAATTTCGCTAATAATATAATCTTTGGTACGTTCTGGATCAGGATCATCAGGACTGATTTCAAACAGGTTAAGCCCAACTGGACTCTCCATGTCGCCCGGATCAAAATATATGACGTCTTCGACGCGCTCCTTGGGCACCATCGCCAGCAATTTTTCGGCCGAGTCGCCGTGTGGATCGACGAACGCGAAACCGCGGCCATCCAGCATGTCCTGCAATGCCAGGTTTTCCAACAAAACCGATTTACCAGTACCAGTCTGACCAATGATGTAAGTATGACGACGACGGTCAACTGTTCCCAAACGAATCGGCTTTTTGACGCCGCGAAACAAATTGTAGCCTAGCAAAAAGCCTTCGCTCAGCAATTCTGTTGGCCCATCAACCTGTTTGGACGCTTGTCGTTGTAATTGTGACGTCGTTATGTTCGACTGATCTGGCAAATGAAAAATCGTCGCCAATTCTACAGTGTTGATAATATTACTACGAATTTCTGGTGGGAAAAAGCGAAATATATACGACGTCACAAATTGTTCAATATTTTTGGTCGGTGTAAATTTGAAGCCATTTTTGGTCGGCGAATCAAACAGTGAAAACGACGAGATAACGTTCTGCAAAAGCACTTGTGAACGTGCCGACGTGCTAGACGATGCCACGATCCGAATCAACACTTCGTAGCCAGAATATCGCGCTTTGTCCTCGAGCGCCTCGATTAGTGCCTGCTCCGTGCCCGTCAGTGGTTTCTGTTCGGCTGCTTCTTTTTGGCTGCCGGCTTCCGGCGGCTTCCACAACGCCTCTAGCAAATCTCGCGCAGTTTTCGCAAAGTCACCGCCGCCCGATCCGCTCCGCACTTTGCGGCCTTTGCGAATATTGTCAACCATTTTTTCGATATTTTTCGTCCAACCCTCTGGTGCCGGACGCAACAAAATCTGAACACCGATGCCGTCGTCACGCGATGCCGTCGCCAGCGCATTCAAAATCGCCCGCATGGCGTCGCGCTTCGACTCCTGATACGTCGCGATTGGCAAAGCGTATTCTTTTTTCAACGTTAATTCGCCGCCGATTGTGCCGCTGATTTTGCCAACTTTGCTGAACAAATTATTTTCTTCAACTTCCTCGAGACGCGCCGTCGGGTAAGCCGCCGCAACGGCTTGCTTGATCATGTCCAGCAGCGCGAACGGCACAACCACATAATATTTGATGATGCCCTGCGACGCCACCAATTCGAACGTCATGTGACGCTGGCCGTAGAATTTGCTTTTGAAGCCACGCGTCGCCGTGCTACTAATCACGTTATACATGACTTGTGCCTGCGAAATCGTTTCCTCAGTCACATCGCGCGAGTCGCGGCTACCGGTGTCAATATCATCGCTGCTCGGTGGCAAATGAATCAGTAGCGGAATCATTTTCAGACCGCGCTCGTAGTTTTTTGACTCGCGAAAACTTTTGCGTGACTGCAAAAACCCAACGGAAACAATCGCCCCTGCAACCGCGGCAATTCCCAAAACCAGTGCAACTGTTCCGAAATATTCTTCCATGATCTATACGAACGACCGAGCGATCATTCTTCGGCCTTTCCAATCTGTTTGCCGTATCGTTTCATCACATAATCTATCGTCATTTTCCCCACTTGTTCCGCCTGCGCGTGCGGGTCGTCTTTGGTGGAATGAACGACCTGCTTTGCTTTGGCGATCCATTCTTTTTCAATTAAATCCTCGTCAGCAGCCACCGCCGGATTCGTATCATCAGTTGTCGCTGTTGCCTGCGGAGCAACCGTTGGAACCGCGATTGGCGGAACAGCAATCGGTGTCGCCTGCGGAGCCACCGCACCGCGCGTTTCGATCGGACTACGTTCGACGCCACGCTCTGGCGACAGAGGTGCTGACTCCGGCATATTTTCCGGCATATTAAATGTCGGTGCCTGTTCATGATTAACAACAGGCCCTCGCTCCGATGTCGGTCCGACTGGTGGCAACTGAGGTTCCATACCCTCAAATTATAGCACAATGCTTACGTTTTTCGCAGGTATTATACGCGCTTGAAAATATAAAGAATAGCCAACGCTTCAATCAATATCACGAGGAAAATATCGCGAATCTGCAATTGCCCCAATGAATTCAGCGATAGCAAAAACAGCGGCGCAAATGCTAACGCTGCCGAAACGTAAACTGTGCGGCGGCGAAATAATTTTGGCTTGCCGACTGCCTCATCGATAGCTTTGATGGGGCGAAAATGGAAATACACCGCCTCGATACCATTAATGATTGCGAAAATCAGCGCGAGTGCAAACGCATACAGCGCAAAAAACACCAGCAGCACGCCCAGCGGCCCCGCCGTCTCCGGACTCGTATAGTTAAATACAAAAAAAAGTCCCGCGGCAATTACCGCCAGAACCGTCAGAATTCCCGCCCATGAAAGTTTATACTTCACGAATCCATTCTATCGTTTGTCGCCACACACGACAAGTTCGAAGTTTTTGAGGTCTTGTACCGCGTCACACAATTGCGAGGTCTAGTGCGACACTCTCGAGCGCTTCAAAAAATTGTAATAAGCGCGAGTCGCGGTCGGATCAGCGGTACAAAGACCGAACTGACCGCTCCCAAACGGGAGCATATACGCGGAGCTGGCGCCCATGTAATCCGCAACGGAAATCGATGGTTCGCGTGCGCTCAACACGCGTCCGAACCAGTGTGACGGCATCGATGTGGTGGACGCATAGCGATTCCATATAGGAAAAGTTCTGCACGCCAACCGGCGCCGTCATTTCTGGCTCGAACGAATCAACAGTGGCATCACGTCTTATTTGGCCGCGCGAGCGCTTCAATTGATTCATAGTATGTCAGTTATTTGGTAAGTGCGAGCTTTTTGTTCTTGCGAAATGTTTTTGTTTTTCGTTTGCAAAAGCTTGGTATCAATATAGCACTGCAAAGTGATTATGTCAATAATTATTCACAAGATTATGTTGTAATTTTTGTATTTTTCTATATATGTCAGATACAAAATATCATCGTTGTATTTATGACACCATGTATTTTTTGGTAATTATTACAACATACATTTTACAACACTCAATTTTATCCACATATTTTGCAATTTTGCGCTGCGAAAATAATTGCAGCTGTTGCCGCGTACGGATTACGGCGCTTAAACTTTTGCGCACAGAAAATCTACGGACCAAAACTCGGACTATTGTTTTGCGAAAATCCATCCGTCATTTATGCAAAAATATTTGAACCCGCAGAATACTGTGTTGCAATTTTGTACATTCATCAATGTACGTTTTGGCGTGCTTTATGAACTGAGCAGCTTTTCAAATGTTGGGCGTTGAGAATTTGCCACGCGGCGCCGTGGACTTTGGCCGACGGATTTTGTTTTACAATTGGCTTGTGCCGCAATATACAACGAACGCATTTTGCAACATTGTTTTCCAAGTATTCGCGAAAACCGATTTATTATCCCGCTCGACATCGCACTGCGCAGACAGGCAAACTGCGCCCGATAGATATTGTAGGTTCGCAAAGATTGCATCGGCGGCGCGAGGAGCACCCCTCCACTTGCCTAGCGCTTGCGAAACGTACCGCAAACACGCTGTTGCCGATTAAAGTTTCGCAACAAACCGTCGAATCTGCGTAACTCAATAGTTTTCCACAGCCTATACAAAATGCAAAAAATACAGTTGACATAAGCATTTCAATCACATATTATAGAGGTAGCTTCTGAACAAAATAATTGTACAGAAGCCCGCACAAAAACAAAAAGATATTTCAAAAAACAACCTACAAAAACGACCGTTATTCTCGCAGACGGTCGTTTTTATTTGTTGAAATGCACTGATACTTCTACATTTTTCACAACAAAAAATAGCCCGAAAATCCGGGCTAAAACATTCGTGGTGGAGCTGCCGGGTACTGCCCCCGGGTCCGAATGGTAACCTGTCGATCGTCTACGAAGCCTAGGAAATCTCAACTCTTACACATCACGTCCCACGGAAATTTCCAAAGCCGGGCGCAATGCGTTCGCAAAAAGTTTCACAAAATTTAGCAGCGAAAACTAAATTCTGCTAGCGGCATAAATATGACACCGGAATGAACTATGTCGCGTCGTTCAAACCGACGATCACTGAATTAAGCAGCGATTGGCGCAAAAGCAGCTTTAGGTGCGAAGAAGTTCGCGAAAGCAGCTTTTACTGTTGCAAATTTGTTTGCATTTGTAATGATTGTATGTAATCAACAACTCGCAGATCAACCTGTTAAATTCCATCCGTCGAAAGCTATGTCAGCCCCACGAACAGATTGATTTTAGCATAAACGCGGCGAAAAGTCACACTTTCGCCAACTCAACTGTCTTTGCTATAATCATAAGCATGATTTCGCGAGTTTACAGCGCCGTCACCGTCGGTTACGATGGCCAATTGATAGAGGTCGAATGCGACGCCACCAAAGGCCTACCCGCGTTCCAGATCGTCGGTTTGGCCGACAAATCCGTTGGCGAATCGCGCGAGCGCGTCCGCAGCGCCATCGCCAATTCCAGTCTGACTTTTCCGGCCAAACGCGTCACGATCAATCTGGCGCCGGCCAACTTGCCCAAAGACGGCGTGCATTTCGATTTGCCCATCGCCATCAGTATCTTGCAAGTCAGCGACCAGTTGCGAAAGTCCGCCACCGACAAGATTTTGCTAGCCGGCGAATTGAGCCTAGACGGCGAACTGCGGCCAATCCGAGGCGCATTGTCGATCGCCGAAACTGCTCGCGCAAATGGCATCGAAACCGTGATTTTACCGGCTGCCAACGCCGAACAGGCTGCATTGGTGCGCGACGTGCACATCATCGCTGCGAACAATTTGATCGAGGTTCTATTGCATCTGAACGGCGAAAAAGTCATCGCGCCAACGTTCGCGCCAGACTTAACCAAATTTGCAAAAACCCGCCCCACCGGCCCCGCGATCAGTGAAATCCGCGGCCAGGAATCCGCAAAACGCGCACTGGTCATCGCCGCCGCCGGTCATCACAATATTTTGTTTACTGGGCCACCGGGCGCTGGAAAAACCATGTTGGCCAAAGCGCTAGCCGGATTGTTGCCGCCGCCAACCTACGACGAATTGTTCGAAATTACCAAAATCCACAGCCTCCACGAATCGGTCGATGAAATCGTCGCCACGCGGCCATTTCGCAGCCCGCACCACACTGCCAGCTTCGCCGCCATCATCGGTGGCGGATCAAAACCAAAACCTGGCGAAGTATCGCTGGCGCATCACGGCGTGTTGTTTTTGGACGAGATTCCGGAATATCCGCGGCAGTCGCTCGAGGCGCTTCGGCAGCCATTGGAAGACCGCGAGATCCACGTCAGCCGCGCCGCCTCGCGCGTTACGTATCCGGCAAATTTCATGCTGATTGCAACGAAAAACCCCTGTCCGTGCGGATTCTACGGCGACGAAACTCGTGAATGTGATTGTTCGCAGATGCAGATTTTGAACTACCAAAAACGCATTTCTGGGCCGTTGATGGATCGGATCGATATGGTTGTGCCGGTCAGCCGCGTGCCGCAAAATGAATTACTGAAAGAATCGGCGACCGACAACCACGAGGAGTCAACTTTTCGCAAACAAATTTCGCAGGCTCGATCGATCCAAGCCAAGCGCAATGGCAACACGTCGAACGCAGCACTGTCGAACAAAACGCTGATCGCCAAAGCCAATGTGACGCCGGCCGCAAAAAACCTGCTGACGACCGCCGCCGACAAATTGCAATTGTCCGCCCGCAGTTATTTCAAAATTATCAAAGTCGCCCGCACCATCGCCGACCTAAACGGCAACGAAAACGTCACCGAACGCGAAATCAGCGAAGCATTGCAGTATCGACAACAATAGTTAGTTGCGAAATTCGCTCGTTTCTACGGCCCTCCAGTTTGGTAATATTTGTGTACCCACATAATCAACAATATCGCGAATATTTTCTGGCATCTCATCTGAGGTCGTTCGCGCCACTTCATCAACACTCATCCAGCGCAAATCCGTTGATTCTGTTGCATTATCTACATCATCTCTTGGCAATTGATTTGTTACAAAAACGTATCCCTGGTCAGTGTGGTAATGGTCAAAATCATCGAATCCGTGCGTCAAAACATAGGCTGGCATTGGATGAACAACAGCATCGCCGATCGCACCAGGCCGAACGTCAGGCTGCAGAATTCGGAGCTGATCTATATCATAGCCCGTTTCCTCCGCCAGTTCATGACAAACAGACTGCCACGGCGTTTCGTTCAGTTCAACATGACCGCCAGGCTGTAAAAGTTTGTGTAATTTCTTGTGTATGTGCATCAAAATTTTCGGCTCTTGTCCCTGTTTTTCTAGAATCACGAACGCGCTTACCGTACTATCGTGCTGTCCGGGCTTATCATGAATATGTGGCATCGCAAAACTCCTTTTGGCTTTACCTGATTTTATCATATTTCCCTTGCGAAACACCGGTCGACCGTGCTATAATATCCCAGATAAAAATTATAAGTTCGACAAGGAGCCAACAATCGCCAACAAATCCGTCCGTATCAACGGGGAGATCCGCGCAAATGAACTACGCGTTGTCGGCGAAAGTGGTGAGCAGCTGGGCATTATGTCCCGCGCCGAAGCACTTTCCCGCGCCAGCGAGGCCGGACTCGACTTGGTAGAAATTTCGCCAACCGCAGCGCCACCTGTTGCAAAAATCGTTGACTGGGGTAAATTCCAGTATCAAAAGATGAAAGAGCAACAGCGTAACCGCAAGAGCGCCCGCCAAAGCGAAATCAAACAGATGCGAATGGGTTTGAAAATAGGCCAAAATGATTTGGAAATCAAACTGCGAAAGATCCGAAAATTCTTGGATGATGGCGACAAAGTCAAAATCATGCTCGTCTATCGCGGACGCGAAATGGCACACCAAGAAATCGGTCGCGAATTGATGGATAAAATCATCGAAAGCTTAGGCGAAGAAATCGTTGTCGAATCGAAGCCTCAGATGGCAGGACGCAATCTGAGCGTAACGGTAAGGAGTAAATAATGCCGAAAATGAAGACGCACAAAGGCACGGCGAAACGTGTCAAGCAGACGAAGTCTGGCAAATTGTTGCGCGAAAACGCTGGTACGCACCACTTTTTCACCAAACAAACCAAACGTGCGAAACGCGCGAAAGCAACCGAATCACAGATTACGGGCAACAACGCAAAAAGTATTAAACGAGCTTTGGGGAAATAATCTATGCGAGTTAAACGAGGCGTAACCGCCAACCACCGACACAAGAAGATTTTGAAAGCTGCGAAAGGTATGCAGCATAACCGCACGCGCAGTTTCCGACTTGCGAAACAAGCCGTCACGCGCGCGCTGGAATACGGCTACCGCGACCGCCGCAATAAAAAACGCGATCTTAGAAGCCTGTGGATCACCCGCATCAACGCCGCTGCCCGCGAAAACGGCACGACGTACGCGAAATTGATCGCTGGTTTGAAAGCGAAAAATATCGAGTTGGACCGCAAGGTTTTGGCGGAATTGGCTGTTAACGAGCCGGCTGCTTTTGCGGAAGTTGTGAAGGCTGTTAAGTAGTTTTTGCTAAAATGCGAAAATCACCTCACTCTCGAGGTGATTTTTATTTTATGCTCTCAAATCTCATGTTCAAGCGCTTGGGCAAAATATCGCCTCTGTCGGCATCAATAACTTCGTCAATATCCGCAAGCACAAAGCCGATATTCGCAAATTTTTCGCATATATCCCAGATCGGCCGATGAACCATTTGTGACTTTAGTCCAGTTTGCGCCAATTCGTTAGTGTAAACAAATGATTTACTATACATTTTTTTGTATTGCGTTGCAGTTCTGACTGGATGCGGCACGGATATAACCACTGTTCCATTCGGTGCCACTAGTCTCGCAATTTTTGGCAAAAATGCCTCAAGATTGTCAATAAAATGCAGAACTAATTTTAATAAAACACAGTCATATGTTCCGCCTGGACTATCGATAATTTCTACTCGATATTTCGCCCGGGCTATATCCCGCATCTTTTGCGAAATATCATAACCCATTGCATCATAATTTTGCGAAAGTTTATGCGTCATATAACCATTCCCGCAGCCAAAGTCCAATATACATTTGGCATTCTCTGGTATCAATCGCATCACGGAATCAGTATTTATTCGTGCTTCAAAATAATTTTTATCCAAAGAATCCTCATACCTTGCGTACTCTTCGACGAAACCATCGTCTAACCAAAGTTTTCCTATCATATCAAAATCTATGCGCCAGACCACCGATAAGCCGGGTTCTGTCGGGGCGCACAACCCATCACAGTTTCCAGTTTCGGATTCGTACAAAATCGGCTATAAATTACTGACTTTTGCTCGACGTAGCTACGGCCACTTCTTGCTCAATCCACTAATTTCTATCTCGATTTTGTACGCCCCGAACTCTGCAAACCATGACGGGATGCACGCCGAACGATCATCTATCTAGTCACGCCGTTGCCAACGTGATCGAGCGGGTTCAAACGGTCTGCTGGCGAGCAGCCAGTGATCAAACCTCCTTGCAGCCGACAGGGTTTACCGCTTCTGCACGTCACCGTGCACAACTGTGCGCTCTTACCGCACTCATTTCACCTTTACCGCCGGTGTTCCGCCGAGCGTTAACTTTGCGAAAACCGTTTACACGGAAGTATTGTTTCTGTGGCACTTTCCCTAGGGTCACCCCCGGTCGCCGTTAGCGACTGTCGTTGCTCTATGCTGCCCGGACTTTCCTCTCGCCCCAAATGGGACCAGCGATCGTTTAGCGATCTGGCATCACAATTATATCACTTTTTGGCAAGCTGTTTGCTTTCGGGATAATACGACAGCGCGTCTTTGCCGACTTTTTGCTTGCGAAAGTTTTTCGACGCCACTTTTTCATCCAAGATTTTGTTTACCACGCCATCGGCTAATCTGTTGAATTCACGGCGAACATGCGAAAACGTCACTTTATCAAATTGCAGCACCAAAGCTCTGATCCGGTCATGCACCGGCCACAGCTCTTTGTTGCGAATCTGGTAAATATTGTTCAGTTGGTTGACGACCAACAAGCTGTCTAGATGAAATTCGACAATGTTCGCGCCCAATTGTCGCGCTTTTTCCAGCGCCAAATACACTGCCTGATATTCGGCAATATTATTTGTCGTCACGCCCAAGTACTCGCCACCCTCGTTGATGACGTCCTCGCGATCGTTCATGATCACATAGCCCGCCGCCGACGGCCCCGGATTTCCACGCGATCCACCGTCGGAATAAACGATCATTTTGACCTTTTTCGATGTGTTTTCGTCAACAATATTTAAATTCGATTCGCGCGTAATGTCATACGTTTGATAATCGCTTTCCAAATTCAGAAGTGTTATCGTTGAGTTTGTCACATCATTTTGTTGTATTTCTGACTTCTTTTTCCAAATGTATCGATCGTACTGAGTACTGAGTGTCACTTTCTCGGCGCCACTCGGCAAGCCAACTAAATACAGCAAAAATACGTATTGCAATTCGCGATCGTCCGGATCAACATAGCTCACTACGTCGAACAATTGGATTGTTTCCGGCGCCAATCCGGCGTGGATCATCAATGTCCGTTTCAGTGCGTCAACTGGCTGCTCGTCGGTGTGCATTCTGCCGCCCGGCAATTCGTATTTGCCGACGATCGACGGCCGGCCGGCATGACGACGCAGCAGCAAGGTCTTGCCTTTGTTGCGAACGATTGCACGGACGACGACTTTTTGTTTCATTTCCACCCATTTTGACAATTATTTCAGGCGTCCTCCGGGGAGCAAATAGAATTCCCGTCAACGACAGGTGGGTTTTCGCAAATCGTTACCACAGTAACGAATCATTTGAAATCCCGATTCTATGATTTGTTAGGAAATCATATGCGTCCTGCCGGAGGACACTTTTATTATACCATTTTAGACGCCAAAAATCTTGGCGAAAATGCTTATGAAAAAATTAATTGCCGCGCTCATAAACTGCCCCAGTGGTTGGTTGAACAGCAAAACAACTGCGAAAACTACGACCAAGCCGAATCGTTCCATCGCCTCCATACCGCGCCTAATCGAATCCGGCGCTAGCGCGTACAGCACACGCGAACCGTCCAGCGGCGGAATTGGAATCATATTGAAAATGAAAAATCCCAGGTTGATCTGCACGCCCAACGCCAAAAATTGCAGCAAAATACCACCGGTCGGTTGCGTCATCGCAAAAATCGCATAGAAAATAAACGCCAAAACCAAGTTCGTTAGCGGGCCAATTACACCGACCAATGCCGCACCAAATTCGCCCCACTTTACCCGATCCGGCCGAAATGGCACTGGTTTCGCACCACCAAAAATCGGCAACGCCGCGCCCGTTACCATACTGGTAATCGCCAAAATCATCGGCAGCGCAATCGACAACACCGGATCAATGTGTTTCAGCGGGTTCAAACTGATCCGGCCGTGCTCCTTGGCCGTTGGGTCACCCAGCCAATACGCCGTCACAGCGTGCATCAATTCGTGCAGAACCGTCGATATCAAAATCACGGCTAGAACCAACACCAAATACATCCAATCGAAATCCATTCCTCCATTATACACCACGCTTTCGCTTGACTTGGTGTGCAAAAAACCGTAGTATGGTACGGATAAGTTTTATAAATCGAGGTAGAAAATGGCATCACGATGTGAATTGACAGGCAAAGGCAAGCAACACGGCAACAACGTGAGCTTTTCGTTGCGCCGCACCAAACGCGTTTTCAAACCGAATCTTCAGAAAAAAACGTTCATCGTTGATGGCCAAAAAGTCACCATGACGCTGTCAACACAGGCAATTCGCACCCTGAAGAAAAAAGGTATTCTGGCGAAATAAGTTCGTTTTCGCAACGCACGAATCACCCGATATTCGGGTGATTTTTATTTTGCGAAAATCACCCAGTTGGGATTTCGCGGCAACTTATCAATGAATTCCGCTCTGACTTTCAGATTATACTTTTCATGGCGATTCGCCCATGGGTCCATGTATTTTCCAGCATAACAGGTTAAATAATGCCCGACCGGATCGTCATCGCTTGGCGGCAGAAATACGATGGACATTTCCCTTCTGGCCAAGTGACCAAATTCTAACTCGCCAGTAACACGCGATGAATCACAGTATTGATCATCAACCTTATTCGATAATTTCGCATAATCGTAACCCAACCCATGCTGAGCCAAAAAATCCACTATATCCGGACAATACATCGTTGCATTCCTGATCTTGTCTTCTGCGAAAAAAGTTCTGGCCTGCTCATAAGTCTGGTCGGTCACAAACGCCGCGCACGCGACGCCACAGCCAAAAAGATCTTGTTGCGAAACGGGATTTCCCATGTCGCCATTGTAGATTTATATATTTTTATTGCAAGTCAATTGGACCAGCTAGACGTCAGTACTGTTGCCGCGGCTGCGTTTAGTATTCGCCTGAATTTGCTGTGATTTGATAACAATATTTTGCAGTTCTTTGAAAATCGGGAAATTTTTGTTGGTCGAATAAATTTTCGTGTTACCCTTTTTTTCGCTGATCAGAAAGCCCGATTTTTCCAACCGTTTCAATTCGCGCTGAATGTTACCTGGGTCTTCCTTGATCAGTTTCGCAAGTCCGCGCACGTGCGTCTTGAAATCCGGATACTTCGCATAAACAACGATAATTTTGCGACGAACTCGCGATGTGATAAACACGTCCAGCATGGCAAATCAACTTCCCCTAAATATAAACTTTTATCTATGACTCGTGGTGTTGTAAATATTGTAGCGGATTTCGATGTGAACAGCAAGGCGGTTTTCACTCAGTTTTTGTAAGTTTGCGAAAATCATTGCCAACCCAAAATCGTGTGACCGATCAAAGCGCGTGCTTCTTCCTCTGTCGGCTCGTCATTTGCATCATAATAATGATCGGTGTCAATAAAGTTCGACGCCACATTCAGCACATGCAGTTCGTCAGCCAAAATGTGCATTTTGTCGACTGCCTCGACGCTGGCGACCGGCGTCGCCACGACAATACGCGTGGTACGAATTGGTTTCAGAAATTCCATGGCGGCCTCAAGCATCGTGCCGCTTTTCATGCCATCGCTAACCAAAATGACCGTGTGGTCACGCAGTTGATCCGGGTTCAAATCGCCGCCGTCGCCCAACAATCGGCGATTTAACCGCATGTTCGCCTCGCGCACGTCGTTTTCAATCGTGCCGAAATGCTCAGCGTAATAGAACTCCTGCTCGGACTGCGACAATTCGGCGTTTTTCGCCACTATGCCACCCGGAAACACCGTGGCAAATTCCAAACTCTCGCCGTCGATCTCGACCGTTTCAGACAGCAACTCCGTCAGCGTGCAGTGCAAATTGGCTGCAATTTGATAGCCAACGCGCACCGCGCCGCGACTCAACGCCACGACCACCGCGTTTTCGTATCTGAACTGCATCAATTGTTCGGCCAATTTCACGCCAGCATCCACCCTGGATTCGAAATACATAACCGTATTATATCATCTATATCAAGCGCTGCGCGTGATTTCGCAAACCGTCAGAGTTTCCGGCAGCGAGCCGTTTTTGATCTTGAAACTCGACATTTTTTCGTGCACGCCGCCCATTTCTTTGATGAATGTGTCGACTTCGTCTTGCGGAACTTCATATTTAATCGCTTTGTCGGCGAAGTGCGTTGGAATAACCGCTTTTGGCGAAAGCTGCCGCGCAATCGTCGCCGCATCACGCGAATCCAACGTGTAGCCACCGCCGCCAACCGGAATTATTGCGATATCTACAACACCTATCGATTCCAAATCGTCATCGCTAATCGGCGCGTCGGTGTGCCCAACGATTGCGAAACGCACGCCACCAAACTCCATGCGGTACATCGTGGCGTTTTTGCCATCTGGATCGATGTGTTTTTTCGCAGCGATACCGCGTAGCGATACATCGCCAATTTCATATTCGCCCGGCATATCGACGATAAATCCGGCTGTTTTCGCAGGTACGAATTCTTCTTGTGTTGCCAAAATTACAGCGTCTTTGCTATCTGCCTCACGCGCTGAAACATTTGATGTTGGATCGACAACGACTGTTGCTTTTTTCGTTTTGATAACGACGCAATTCGCACCTTTGTATTCGATTTCCATGCTTATCCTCCTATTTTGGCTGTTCCAGAACGTTTTCTGTATCAACAATTACCGAATGTTTCGCGCCCAGTATATCACTGACGAATTGATCGCGCACGCTTAGACGATAGTAGAAATCTTCGTATGACATCGACGTGAACGTGACACCGCTACCCTCTTCTTTCTCGAGCGCCTTTACCAGATTTTTAAGTTTGATCTTGCTAACATCGCCCGCCACCAACAGATCAATATCGCTATCCGATCCGTGAACCAATTTACCCGCGAAAATCACGATGCGCGTATCGCCCAGCATTTTGAATTTTCGCTGCCAATCATTTGATTCCACTGGCGTCATGTCAGTTGAATATGCTGTGTCCGCGAAAATCTCGCGGAGCGGTTTGTAGAACGCGTAACTTTGGTCGACTTCGTAATACAAGCGATTGTTTGAGCTGTCGCTTTTGATGATGCCAACGTTCAGCATATTCGCCAGTTCGCGCCGCACCGAGTTAATTTGTTCGTCAATTTTTCGCGTGATTTCGCGCACGTAAAATGATCGTCCTGGATTATTCAGGAACAGATGCAGCAACTTTACCCTAGTTTTTGAACCAAATAATGCGTCAATCATATGCTCTACCTGAACCAGATTATAGCACAGGGATTTGCGGCTGTCATCCAGTTTATGATGATATCAAGATTTGCGAAATCCGCTTTTCTGCCGCGTCAATATTCAACCATTCAATCTGTTCGTTCCGTCGAAACCACGTCATTTGTTTTTTCGCAAGCTGACGATCAACAATTACCATGCGCTCAATTAGTTCGTCATACGTCAGCTCGTTTCGCAAATATTTCTGAACTTCACCATAAAGATTATTACGAAATGGCTCTTGATCACCATATTTTTCTACCAAATTTCGAACTTCGTCGACAAATCCTGCGTCCAGCATTATATTTACCCGATCGCGAATTCGCTGTTCAATAACATTTTTGTCAGTTGAGATTCCCACAACATAAGCGTTATTGATAATAGATTTTCGTCGGTTTTTATTTACTCCGCCTTGCTCAATCGCACGTATCAAATGCCGCCTGTTGTCATAATTAATTGGTACTTCGGTGTGTTGCTCTTTTATCAACGATAACAGATCTGTGTTATTCATTTTATCCAACTTCTGGCGCAAAAGTTTATCCGGTTCGTCACCCAATTGATAATCGAACAGAATGCTATCAATATACATGCCCGATCCGCCGACCAAAAATGGTACTTGACCTTTTCCACGAATTTCATGAATATACTTGTTCACCAATCGTTGAAAATCATACAACGTAAACGCGTCGTTTGGCTCAACCAAATCTAACATATAGTGCGCTACGCCGCCCATTTCATCATTTGTCGGCTTCGCGGTTCCGATGTTCATTCCGCGATAAACCGTGCGCGAATCTGCACAAATAATTGCGCCGTTAATTTTTTTCGCAAGCCGAATCGCCAAGCCAGTTTTGCCACTGGCTGTCGGACCGACAATTGCAATTAGTGGTTTTTGATTTACCACGCCTATTTGGCGCCATCGTTAAATGGTGAAAAGTCCGTCGCCAACGCATCAGGCAACCATCGCCGCTTCGCAAAGTCAACAATCACGAAATCTTCGACTTCGAAACCCTCTTGCTCCAGAACCTGCTGATGACCCAATTTCCCACCATAATACCCCGCCGCTAGGCCGCCGAATCGATTCACGACGCGGTGCCACGGCAATTCCATCGGACCAAAATGCGCTATTCCGCCAACCATGCGGGCAGCGTTTGGACTACCGCACAGTGTCGCGATATCACCGTATGTCATCAAACGCCCCTCTGGGATTTGCGAAACCAACGCGTAAACCCGATCACGAAATTCGCCGTCGTTCATTCGCGCTCCAGAATCTCCGCAACACCAGCCCACGATCGAACGTGCAGTAACCCATCCGGAATCTCGCTCACAAAGCCGCCAAATAACACTGGTCGCACACCAACTTTTGCAACCGCTTCGCAATTCACCAATTGATCGTCAATCAAGTATGCCGCACCTTCGCGCTGACAAATTTCGGCCTTCACCCGGGCTAAGCCAGTTTTCATTTCGTTGCCGCCCGACCATTTCGATGAATCGCTAAAAAACTTTTTCGCAAAAATATTTGGGAAATTTGCATCGATCCAATTTTCGGTCACATCACGCAGCCGTTCCGGCCGCGCCGTCATCACGATAAAATCATATTCTGAGTGCAACTCCTGAAGCACTTCCGATGCGCCTTCCATGGGCGACAAGTCGCGAAATACCTCAGTCGCCTTCGTCAACAGTTGCGAAATCTGCGCCGGATCAGCCAGCATTTTTGACCAATCCATTTTGTAAACGTCCGCAGCATCAGTGTTCAAACCAAGTTTTCGCAGGTCCAAATGCTGCGCCAAAGTATCGTCGACGTCGATTGCAATAATTGGTTTTTTCACATATACTCCTTTACAATGACGACTTACTCACTCTCGCGCGAGCTTCATTCGCAATCGATTTCATCAATTGTTCCGGCGTAAAGTCATTCGCAGGACGGCCATCAACCGCCAAATCACCTCGCACGCGCAGCGGCAGTTTACCGGATTCTACCTCCCTTTCACCCAACACCACCGAATACGGAACTTTCGCAGTTTCGCAGTTTCGGATCTTTTTGCCGACGGAATTGTTCGAGTCGTCCAGCGTTACCCGCAAACCGTTTTCCCGTCCAGCCGTCATGACGTCACCGGCAAACTTTCGCAAAGATTCGTCATCATTCACCAAAATAATTCGCAATTGTTCCGGCGCGCACCAAATCGGAAACTTGCCCGCCGTATGTTCGATAAATACCGACAAAAATCGTTCGATCGACCCCAATAACGCACAGTGAATCATCACTGGCATTTGCGCGGACCCGTCATCGCCCGAATATTCCAATTCGAATCGTTCCGGCTGCACGAAATCCAATTGCACCGTCGCGACTTGGTGTTCGCGGCCGATCGCGTCCGTCGCCATGAAATCGATTTTCGGACCGTAAAACGCCGCTTCGCCGTCTTGTTCAAAAAAGTCCAAACCAGCCTTTTCAACAGCGTTTCGCAATTGTTTTTGCGCCGAATCCCACAATTCGCGATTGCCCAGATATGCATCCGAATCGTCGCGATAACTGAGGCGAACGCGCAATTTCATGTCGACCGTGCGGTACAATTCGCCCGCCGCGTTCAACAAATTCTCGATCTCGTCTTCGATTTGATCCGGTCGTGCGAAAACGTGCGAATCATCCTGTGTCAAAGCCCGAACGCGCGAAAGTCCGCCCAATTCCCCCGATTTTTCATCGCGATAATCCGTCGTCGTTTCCAAATAACGGATCGGCAAATCGCGATACGAACGACTTTGCGAAGCATAAATCCGCGTGTGATGCGGACAATTCATCGGCTTCATCACAAATTGGTCGCTAGTTTCCTGCGATTTCACCAAAAACAATTCGTCGCCAAATTTCGCCCAATGCCCCGATTTTTCGTACAATTCATGTTTCGTGATGTGCGGCGTCCAAACTTTTGCGAAACCGTAATTTTCGCGCAATTCGTTCGAATATCTGCTCAGTTCTTCGCGCAAAACCGTCCCGCGCGGCGTGAAAATTGGCAAGCCTGCGCCGACCAAATCGCTAAACCCGAATAGATCAAGTTCGCGCCCAAGTTTGCGATGATCGCGCTTCTTCGCTTCCTCCAACCGTTGCAAATATTCGTCCAATTCGTCTTTCGTTGCGAACGCCACGCCGTACAACCGCTGCATTTGCGGATTGTTTTCGTTGCCGCGCCAATACGCGCCGGCGACGCGCATGATTTTGAACGCACCGACCTCTGTTGTATTCGCAACGTGCGGCCCGCGACACAAATCCGTGAAATCGCCGTTCGTGTAAAACGACACGGTTTCGATCGCCGAATCGTCGGACGGCAAACCCAGTTCCGCCGCATCCAAATCTTTCGCAATCGTCGTGCCGGCGCGCTTCAAATCGTTCAATAATTCCGTTTTGTACGGTTGTTTCGCGGCATCCGCCCACGCGATCGCGTCATCGATCGATTTTTCCGATCGCACGAAATCCTGTTTTTGATTGATGATTCGGCGCATTTCCTTTTCGATTTTTTTGAAATCAGATTCGGAAAGTTTCGTCTCACCCAGATCAATATCGTAATAAAACCCGTTTTCCACCACCGGTCCGACGCCCAATTTCGCGTCCGGCCACAGATGCGTAACGGCGTCCGCCATGATGTGCGCGAGGCTGTGGCGCATTGCGAATAGATTTTCGGGGTCGTTTTGGTTGGTCATAATTTCTCCTAGATTTGGGTTTATTTTAGCATTTTCGCGAATTTTATTCTATTACGGTAAGATTTTTACACTTGACATTTTTGCCATAAATTGATATGTATATCAGCTTCAACGTTGTGAAAATCACTTTCGCGATGTGAGGAGCCGCTCTTTGCCTTTCGCAAATCGCGATTGGCACCAATCCGGACAGAGGAGATAAGATGATTCGCCAGAGTGTTGCAGATTTCCTGATCGGACTCGCGATCAACCCTGAAGGCATGCCGCAGGCACGCCCTGGGGTCGAACCGACTAGCACGGAAAAGGCCGAAGCGATTCGGCGTCTCTGCGATATGGGGCGGACCGACGCCGGCTGCAAGTTGGCTATTGCGCTTTTCGAAGCAGAAATGTAGCCAGCGTGCGGCGAGACGATGCATGTCTCGCCGCACACGCTAAACCCTTCTCTGTCCTCGCAAACCAAATTGTGAAATATTTTGGCGGTTTGGTTTGTGAAAATCACTTTTGCGAAATGCGGACTTGCGCACGACCGCTGTTTTTGCTAAAATCGTCGTATTGCGAAAATCGCATGGATCCAAATCTAGTTTGGAATGAAAGTCACAATGTGGGTCGGTAGCTCAGTTGGCTAGAGCGCGTCCTTGACGTGGACGAGGTCCGGGGTTCGAGCCCCTGTCGACCCACCAGAATAAATCGATCAGGAAACTGGTCGTTTTATTTTTGCCTTTTCTCTGCTAAAATATTTGGAATGGGTTGTTAGCTCAGTTGGCTAGAGCATCTCGTTTACACCGAGAGGGCCGGGGGTTCGAGTCCCTCACAACCCACCAGGATTAGATTTTTTGAAAAAGTTGCCAAAATCACAACGCGACAGATATCGCCTGTCGCGTTGTTGTTGATGAACGGAAACGCCCAAATGCGTTTGTCTTTGGCGCTATATCGCCTCTGGGTCCGCGGCGTTGTCATCTGCGTAGCACTTATCGACAACAGATACGGGGAAACCTTGTCCTCTTACCTCTGTGCACAGCGGATAAATACGCGCGTTCTCGCTAACAAGCACCCAGCCGGCGTCGGTCTTTTTTAGCAATCCGACGCTGCCCTGCGAGCCGCACCCGTACTGCGTGAACGCAAAGGTCAAATCATTATTGATAATGCTTTTTCCACCCTGATAGTCGAATGGAGCAGTGCCGTCAACCACATTGAAATCAGCTTTCACGACCTGTCCAGCACCACTGCCGTCACAACTCTGGCTCGCCAAAGTTTTGTTTATATCGCCGACGGCATTATCGAGCGTATACTGAAGCTCCACAACAGCCGGCACAGTTTCACTTTGTTCGACTTGTTGCGCAGAATTCGCCGTGCTGTCGGTGTGGTCCTGCTGCTTGTCATATAGCATCCAACCAATCACACCGAGCAACCCAACAATAACAATTACGAGCACCACCTCAATCACACCGAAACCTTTTTTCTCTTTTTGCATCCTCTCGCCCTCTCCTCACCTTGCGGCCCGTTATATTTGTCTAAGCTCATTGTATATCAAGGATCATTTTCGCATAGAGCAGAATATGAATTTTCCACTTTTTCGCAACACTTTTCCACATATATTTTTCGTGATTTCACAGATTTGTATATCGGTTATGATATATTCTGCGATGATTCAGAACTTGACATAATCCGAACTATTTGATATAATCGTGAGCGTTATGAAAAATAACAGCCAAAGCGGCCGCGGCGACAAGCCAACGAAGCTTTCACAGTTCAAAATCTATTTCGAACACAACGACAAATAATAGATCGCGAACGCCAACAAACGTCGAAATCGTTTACCTCCCGCCCCTGTTGCGGGAGGTTTTCTATTGTTTAAGTGCTCTGGGCGATTTTCGCACGATTATTGATGATTTCCCCACTTTTTCGCAATTTCGATTATGTTTTCCACTTGTATTTTTGATAGCTGGATGTCAAAATGTAGACATGTTCTGCATTAATTGTATTCACACGAAAACACGCGTTTCCAATTCACGACCAAGCAAGAAAACACCGCAGATCTGGCGGCGGCGCGTTTGCGACAATTGCGGCACAATTTTCACGACAATTGAAACGGCGGACGTCAAAATATCAGTCGTCAGCAACGCGACAGAAACGCATTTTTCGCGACCACGACTCGCGATGAATCTGGCCGGATATTTGACGAACGAACTGCACAACAATTTGGCTGACAGCGCATTTTGGCTGGCCAAAACGGTCGAACAGAATTTAATCATGAACCGGCTGCAAAAAGTTTCGCTACACGACCTGACAAAAATAACGCACGAAATCCTCGGCCGTTACGATCCGACTGCCGGCGTTCTGTACGGCACGAATTACGGACTGATCAGTCCGACAGCGAAACCGCGCCGCGGGCGACCGTCGTACCGATAGAAAATTATTTTTTCGCGGGAGGATTTTTCGCAGTTTTTTTCGGCGATTTGCTGTTCGTATCCGAATCTTTTTTGACTGATTTCTGCGTTACGTCGAACTTTTCCATATATTTGCCCAACATTAAACGAATCTGCGCCGTGTATGAACTGGCGCTGGAATAGACGATGGCGTTAATCGGCATGAAAAACCACTGCACGACCATGAATACGCCTTTGGCTTTGCGGTAGCGTTTCGGGCGCGGCGGCAGCATCGCTAGGCTCGTAAAAATTGTCACCGCCAAACCAAGCAGCGCAACTTGCTGAACACGACCAATCGTCAGCGGCAATTCGTGCGCAATCAGACTGCGCGACGCTTCGGAGTTCAAAATCAATGGCACCCACGCACCAACCGCCACAATCGGCGCCATCGCCGCCAGTGTGACATGGCCGTCCAGCAATCGCCAGAACCGCGCAAAAGCCGGCCAGAATTTCGCCGTTCGGTCTTTGCGAAAAAGATTTTTCGCCACATACGCCACATCCGACGCTCCGTATGCCCAGCGCCGCAATTGGACAAATTGGGCTTTCAGCGTACCGCGATACGTGTCCGACAACACGGCGTCCTGACCGATGCCAATTCGGAGCGGCACAACCATGTAGTCGCCGTCAAAGTAAAAATAACTTCGCCAATACTGATGTCCATCCTCGACAATCGTTCGCGTCGACCAGAAATCCATGCCGATCAGCGCCGCCATGCCCTGCGCGTGCGACGCAAAATTTCGCAGCGTATGCGGCCGCATCGACGAAATCAGATTCCAAAACGAGTTGCTGGTCGCGATGACGCGCATCGGCGCTGGCGCATCCCAAATATTGTTTGTGAACAAACAAATCGGCTGGAACGACACGCGTTGGCGATTCGGCGTCACGATCCATTCATATGTCAAATAGGCAAAGTACCTCGGATCTGGCCGATTATCGCTGTCCAACGTCGTGACGATGACGTTTTTCGGATCGATTTTCTCGCGCTCCAAATATTTCGCCAGATATCGCCCAGCGTGCGTGGCGTTCGGACCTTTGCCGATGACTTCATTTGGCTGATTTTCGGGATGTTCGGAAAACAACAATGCGCCAAATTTTCCGGTAAAGTGTTTTTTGATCTGTTCGACAGTTTCGAGCGCCGCTCTGCCACCACGCTGTTCGTACGCAATCGTCACAATCAAACGTTTCGGATCGTAATCACTGTCCAATAGCGACTGCAGCGTCGGACCCAAAACATCGTAACTCTCGTTGTAAATGAAAATAATCGGTGCCTGCCAGATCTGTGACGGTTTCGGGAATTCGCCCGGCACGTCGCCAACGCGCTCTAGGTTTAGCACATGATTTCGTTCGCCCCACTTTTTCGATGTCAAAAGTTTTTGCCGTTTTTTCAGCGCCTGGCGTGGATTTTCCAAATCGTCCATCCACGATCGCCAATCGGTTTTTTGCGATTTTTTCAAAATCGAGTGGCCCTGAATCGTGCGAAAAGCGATGCCAAACGCCCGCACAAACATCGTCAGCACCAGCGCCAATACGTAAATCGACGCCACAATTGGGTTTATCAAACTTAGTACAACCAGCAAAACGATGGCGCCGATGCTGACTGCACCGGGCAAAATTTCGAAAAATCGATATTGTTTGGTGCGTTTGCCAACGGGGATTTCGAGGTCAGTCATTTATTGCAACAAACTCGTGACGCGCAATAGCGCCAAAATTAACACCGTGCTGATTGCGAAAACCGCCGCCGTGATGCACATGAACGAAACGGCCATGGAGCGGCCTTTTTCGCTGAATAATTTCAGACCGACGAAACTATTAATCACAAATACAAGCAAGCCAAACGCCGCGAAATTCAGCAGATAAAACCACTGGTCGCGATAAAATTGCGCGTCAGAAAATGCACTGTAATGCACCGGAATCTGCAATTCATTGCGATGCACAAACGACAGAACAATGATGATCAGCGCGATCATTTGCACAAATGTCAAAAACCACAGCGCCAGAAATGTTCGGCTGCGAGCGACGATTTTGATGGATTCTTTGACGTTCATATATTTGGTGCGGGTGCAGAGAGTCGAACTCTGGTTCCAACCTTGGGAAGGTCATGTAATAGCCGTTATACGACACCCGCAAATTGTAATTGGAGCCACCTTGCGGGCTTGAACCGCAGACCCCCGCTTTACGAAAGCGATGCTCTACCAACTGAGCTAAGGTGGCAAATGACGGCCACCATTGCGACCATCTCGCGCAAAATTATAACAAAATTGAACATCAAAATCCAGTGATCACGCTGCGAAAGCCCGCCGATACCGCTTGTGCTATTGACCATCAGCTACGGCACCTATATAATTTATTGTGAATATACGGAAGGAAGTGATGTGGAAATAAATATCAAATCAGCACGATTCTGGCTGCACCCGATAATTATGTCCGTCGTGATTCTGCTCGCGGTAGTTTCATTGGCAGCTGTTTTATATCGCAATGTTTTCGCGGCCAATGGCGACCCTTTCCCCGCGAGCGAGAACTTGGCTTTCGTGGCTCAATCTGATGGCAACGGGCGAACCGGCCTATTCAAGGCTGTGCAGGACAACAGTGGCAATACAGTGTTTGTTGCCGAAGGTGGCGTGATAAACGGGCTCACTTATAATGCAATCGGGTTCAACGAATACACCCGTTATATATACGGCGTGCAAAACACATCGAGTGGTGGTCGCCGGCTGATTCGTGTCGGCCAGGGCGGATCCACCTATTATTCCGATCTGGGTTTGATCAAAAACCTGCCGACTGGCGGCAACGATATCAATCAGGGCTGTTTTGGTAAAGGTGCTTTTTCGAATACACTTTTTGTTCGACAAGGCGACGGCGTTGGTAATACGGCACTTTGGTCCGTCGATATTACACCAACATTTAGTGGCGGCCAGGCTGTCGCCACCAAGATTAACCTCCCATCGACCCTACCTAATCTAGCGGATTTCGTATGGATCGACGGTTACTTATGGGGCGTCTACGGAACAACACGCACGATCTATCGCATCAACCCGGCCGGAGGCGCAGGCTCTATCAAATCATGGTCCATCGCTGGAATCGGCATCACGGCCGAACAGTACGGCGCACAGTGGGTGTACGGCAATGGAAACTTGGGCATATCCAACAACATTACCGGAAAAGTTTATCAGATAGAAATAGCCAACTCCACAACCGCCACCCCACAATTCAAGCTTCTATCCACTTCAAACGGACCAGCCAGCTCGGGCAATGACGGCACAGCGGCCATCGGTGCCGACGTTGATTTGTCTGTTGTCAAAACGACATCGTCTATATATACCCCCGGCGGGCAGATTGATTACCAGATTACTGTTACGAATAACTCATCTTTCGCAGCCAGCGGCTTTACTATAGATGACGCGTTTCCATCCGTCCTAATGAATCCTCAGACTTCGGCGGCGGGCTGCTCGCTGAGCGGCAACTCACTAACCTGCATCGGCGGCACGCTCGAACCTGGCGAACCCGTAACAATCAATGTCAGCGCACAAGTGCCGGCCGCCACTACCGGCTGCATCAATAACACCGCGATCGTCATTGGCAATGACCACGATCCCGATACGACCAACAACAGCTCGACAGCACAAAGTTGCTGGCCAGCCGGAGAGGTTCGCGAATTCACACTCGAAAAGTCAGTGAGCGCCGCTAGCGTTCAATCTGGCGAAGTCGTTATGTATTCTATCACCATACGGAACACCGGCAACGCGCCGTTTGACGGCGGCAACTTGGCAACATTCAGCGACGACCTAGCTGATGTACTGGACGACGCCACGTACAACAATGACGCCACCAACGGTGCGGTAGTTAGCGGCGATGCTCTTAGTTGGTCGGGCGAATTAAATGTTGGCGAATCGAAAACGGTTACTTATTCAGTCACAACGGCCGACGGCGGCGACGGAACCATGGTCAACAACGTAACTACTGCCGACGCCAGAGGGACATGCGCCGAAACCAAAAATTGCTCGGTGACCACAGATGTTATCCCATCAAACACGCATTACCTCGTTGCGAAAACCTCTGATGCCGGCTCCACTGTGAATGCTGGCGAAACCGTTGTCTACAACATTACTATTTTTAATGACGGGAACACGGCCTTTACCGAACTAAATCCGGCGGGGTTCAGCGATGACTTATCCGACATCCTGGATGACGCTGGATACAACAACGACATCAGCGGTGGCGCTACGATCACAAACGGAGTCATCGAATGGTCGGGTGCGCTTGATGTCGGCGAAACTAAGGTAATCACCTATTCGGTCACTGTCAACAATCCTTCGATTGGCGATTTGGCAATGACAAATGTCGCCTCTCCTTTCGATAACGGCGGCGAATGCGCCAATGTCGCGTCTTGCACTAGCGAAATAACCGTTCAAAATCCGAATTTTACTGTGAACAAAACTGTCGACAAATCTATCGCGAACTTGGACGAAGACGTCACATATACGCTAACGATAGAAAACACCGGCGCCGTCGACTATACTGTTGCGAGCCCAGTATCCGTATCGGACGATCTGACGGACGTCATGGATGATGCCAGTTTCGTCAGCATATCTGGCGGCGGAGTATTTGACGCCAGCAGCAAAACGATCGTTTGGTCGGGGCCGCTGGCCGCCGGCGACACGGCAACGATCACGTACGTTTTTCGCGTCAACAACCTCCCGACCGGCAACCACACCCTTGTTAACTATGTTAGCCCTGGATCAATCACGGGAGATTGCCCAACTATTAGCGACTGTTCTGTTTCGACAACTGTGAACTTGCCGCCGCTAACCCGCGCGTTCATCGTATCAAAAATGAGTGACAGCGACGCAGCAAAGCCAGGCGATATCGTTACGTACAATATAGTTGTTAAGAATACCGGCAACGTCAGCTTGACGTCGGCAAACCTAGCTGCGTTTACTGACGATATGTCGGATGTTCTAGATAACGCAGCGTACAATGGCGACGCGACCAACGGCGCGATAGTGAACGGCAATATCCTCAGCTGGTCAGGCGAGTTGAATGTTGGCGAGTCGAAAACGGTTACTTATTCGGTAACTATCAATGATAGTGTGCCGAGCGATAGCTTCTTGGTAAATGCAGTTTCATCTGCAGCGACCATCAGCTACGGACGATGCAACCCACTCGGACTATGTTTGGTGTCTACGCCACTATTCGCTTCAACGCCAGTCAATCCACCAATAACGCCAACGCCACCGATGCCGATTGCCCCACTCGCGCCGAATACTGGCTTTGCGAAATAAGGTTAACTACCTGGCTCTAATCTGACCCGTATTTGGTGGAAGCGGAATGATCGGTGTCGTGCCTTTTGCGAATGTTCGCGCTGTCACAGTTTGCGAAGCCACGGATTCGCCAGCAGCGTTGATTGCGAAAACCTGGATTTCGTATTCGGTGTCAGCATGTAAACTTGTCAACGTTCGCGAAAACGTCGAGCCATCGACAGTCACAAATTGCCAACTAGCCGATCCGACGGCGCGATATGCGATTTTGTATCCGGTAATTGGCGCTCCGCCATCATTTTGCGGAGCCGTCCAAACGACATCGATAGTGTTTTCGCCAGTAGCATCCGCCGCTACATCGAGTGGCGGCGAAGGGATGTCTGCTTCGATGCTGTATTTTTTGACCAACGCGCTGCTGTTCGTGTCCAGCACGTACACATTTCCATATCGATCCACCACCAAACGCCCCGGATCCGAGCCCGATTCCACCTGATCCTCTTCGTTGCCACGTTCAGCAATGTATGAAATAACCGCCCCGTTTGGATCGAATTTTCCCACAGCATAGGTGTTGTTTATATTCAAATCATTATCATAAACTTCCAAATAATTGTACAGGTAGATATTGTTCGCAGCATCCAACGCTATACTGCCCGACGTAGAAACATATTTGTCAATATTGCCGACCGATTCGCTTTGCCTTATCAACGTCGTAAAGGTATTCGCGGTCGATGGATCGTAGCGCGCAACCGCGTAGCTTTGACCCTCCGTCTGATCGTAGGTGAAGCCGATGACAACGTACTGGCCGTTCGAATCAATTGCAAACGAACGCACGTCGGTGTTCAACGCGTGCCCGTCCGGCGTCGTCGCGCCATTTCGTGGCGAAAAGAAATGTAGCGCCGAGCCATCAGTATCGAACGAAACAAACGAATAAGCTCGGTTGTCAGTAGCGTTGTACGCATAGCCACATCCGACAAATTTATCGTTTTGCGCATCGTATTGTACGGTGTACAGTGACAAACTATATTCGGTAGTATTGCTCTCCAGTATGAATTCGGGTTGATCACTGTTGGCAGCGTATTTTATGACGGAGTAGCTTTTCGACGTTACACCATCTGATTTCGAGCCAAAGCCAGTCAAATATATATCGCCATTCGGAAGAATCAGCATGCCATAATACGGATTGATCGAAAAGTTTTCGCCCGTTTCGCCGTTGAAATACGAAGTTTGGATAACACGCTGACCAATATAATCCCCGGCTGGATTGAAAATCGTAATGATGCGATGATCATCATCCGTGCCAGGGTTTTCCGAATTGTTATTGTAGACGTATAGATTGCCGTTCGAATCCTGGGCGAGCAACCGTGGATCATACAACGCCGTCGGATCTAGATTTTGGATTGAATAAGAGTTTACCAAATTATTCGCACTGTCATATTTGCGCACCAATCGAGCCGACGAATCAACTACGAACGAGCCGCCAGCGCCGTCGTACGTCACACCCGCCACGCTCGTTAATGCAGTAGGAGCTGTATCGCCATACGTTGTGATATTTACACCAGCAGAAGTAAACACGTGCGCTCGTTGATTTTGACTCTCGCCAACCAAAACATTGCCCGTTGTATCATCTACATCAATTCCCCACGGACGAGCCGTCGCCGCGCTACCCGTGCCAGCACCGCCCCAACTGCGGACAAATGAACCGTCCGTCGCCGACAAAACCTGGACGCGGTTGTTGTTCGAGTCAGCAATATACAGTTCGCCGTTATGCACCGCGATGCCCTGCGGCCAATTGAAATCGCCAGGTGCTGCAGAGTATGGCCTGATCCACGATCCGACTTCGTTACCGCTGGCGTCGAATTTTTTGACGCCATACCGGTAATTCCCAGCAAAATATCCGCCGCAAGTGACGTAAACATTTCCAGCGCTATCAACAGTCACATCGTTTGGTCGCGGCAATTGGCCAGGACCAAGTCCAAAACTACCAGAACCGAATTGCATCACGAAATTCCCAGCGGAATCGTACTTCACAACGCGATTATTACCTGTGTCGGCGACATAGACGTTCCCACTGCTGTCGACACCGACACCGGATGGTGTCGAAAACTGATTTTGTCCCGATCCGCTGGTTCCATCACCCAACTGCCCCAACAGCGTACCGTCAGCCGCCATATGCACCACGCGCAAGCCGTCCCAATCCGCCACATAGAACGTGCCGTCAGGCGACCGCGCAATATCATACGGATATGATATTGCACCCCTATTGCCAATGGAATAGTCGTACGTATAATCGCCCGGAGCAGCCTGCACGTCATTACCGATTTGCGAAAACGCCACAACAACGGACGACACGATCATCACGGCACAGATTACAAAGCTAAGAATTTGTTTTTTACGCTTGGTAAACATCGCCAGATCACTTTGAATCGACTTAATCATGTTATAGAAATTATAGCATAATCGTAATTATATAAAACTATTTTCGCCCAACCGTATTGTATCTATTCGCAAAATTTGCTACTATAATCTGGTCATCTGCGCTCGTAGTGAAGTTGGCCCATCACGCCTCCCTGTCACGGAGGAGATCGCCGGGTGGAATACGGTCGGGCGCGCCCAGACGCAAAAACACCAAAAAGGGGGGTTTTTATTTTTTTATATCGCCCCCCCCGCGTGGCAACGGCGGCGCGAATATTTTTGGCGGACACGCC